>CAVPSE010000006.1:0-48707 GCA_963708255.1 uncultured Thermoplasmata archaeon | reverse complement strand
GCGGGAGGTGCCGCGATCCCCGTAGCTCCCGACTCCTCGTTGCGAGCGGGAGCAATGACTTAGCTCCAGAACCGGTGTCGGGGACGGATGTCGCACGAGATCCGGTTTCGGTTCAGCTTGGGAGAGGATCCCTTCGAATCCCAGGCATTGGCCGAGGCGATCGGGAATCTCGCGGGCTGGGAGCTCCAACGGCTCCGCCCCGAGCGCCTCGACTGGACGATATCATTTGTCGAAGGCCCGCGTGGGGCCCACTACTTCATGCTCCGGGTCTCCCCGGCCGGGTTGGGTCTCCACCTCCGGCTTGATTTCGACGTCAAGGATGTTATGACGGGACTGGCCAAGATGAGCCAGCAGGAACTCGAGGTCGCGCTTGAAGCAGCGACGGCGGAGGGCCTGGTCCGCCGCTCCCTCGAACCGATGATCGAGGACGACACGGACCGGTCGGAAATACTGGACCTGAAGACCCTCCTCTGGCTCGGCGGCGGCACCGGGACGCGCTAGCTCGCGTCGAGGGTCGTCGCGTGGGACCGGCTCCTGGGGAGGTCGGGAGCCCGTGGTGAGGCATGGCGGCCCCGTTCGGGGCTAATCCTCAAGGAGGGGGACGCTCCCTCAACCCACCAGGGGGTGAATTCGATGGGGCCGATATGGTGGCAGGCCGTCGTGGCGGTGGCGATCATAGCCGTCTGTGCGATCGCTGGGGTCTCAGGGGCCTTGTCGGGAGGAGGGTCTGAAGGCTCTGTCCCCATGATCACGTTGGCGAGCGAAAAACTCATCTCGGTTCAAGGGCACGCGTCGTTCAACCTCACCCTATCGGCCCCCCTGGGGATGCTGGATGTCGTCAACGAAACGGTCCACTTCGAGTTCACGGTAGGAGACTGCCTGATCAGCGAGTCCGGCAAGCCCGCGGGTGGGCCGTGCCTGGTAGGTCTGACCTCCCTAGCCAACAACTACGCGGACAGCCCGAATCTCAATGAACGAGGGGTGCTCGACGCGGCCAACGAGACCGTCTTCCAGCACGTCGCCGTCGATCCCGGCTCATACTCGGTTTGGGCCGAAGCCGGCCCCTTCCCAGGCTACGGAGAGACGTTCAACTTCACCGCAGAGTTCACCGTCGACCTCCTCGGGGTGGTCGCCTCGACCTGATCGCCGGCCGAGCGCCACGGCGCGGAGTTGTTCTACCGCCCTGGCGGGTCCACCACGACCTGGTGCCCGTTGACCGCCGTCACGACCCGCCATCCCTGCTCAAGATAGCCGGGCAGTTCACCGGCGTCCACGACCCGCTGACGCGCGGAGTCCGCCCCCGCGTCCCGCCCCATCTTCTTCGTCACGAGGTCGCGGAAGGTGGCGACCTCGAGGTTCGCGAAGTCGACCTTCGCGAGTTCCTCCTCCGTGTAGCCCAGGCCCAGTAGCATCACCTTCGTCATCTGGGCCTGGGTGTCCGCGGCGTCCCGCATCGCCGCCGTCGAGAGGTATGGCTCACACCGCCGGAAGGAGGCGCGGGCCTCCTTCAGGAGGTCCTCACCCCACCGCTTTCCGACGTTGTACCGGGCCGCGACACCCACATCGTGCCCGAGGATCGCCTCTCGCAGGTCATGGGTGATCTTCCCCGCGCCCTCCGCCATGAGGAGCCGCGTGCTGCAGTACGCCCGAAGGACGTACGGCCGCCACCGCACCCCATCGGGCACGGCCATCCCCGAGAGCTGCCCGGATCTCCTCCACCACGACCTTGGTCGTGAGGAACCCCTTCGAGCGAGGCGCCTCGTCGCGGGACCGCCGTGCGATCCCCCGCATCGGGTTCGCCGCCACGACCGGGGAGGCAGGGCCGAGGACCTCGCCGGAATCCCGGCGCTGCTCGAGGTAGGCGAGGAACGTCGAGGCCAGCTGGGCCGTGCCGAACGTGATGTAAGCGACCCGCGTCTTGCTCAGGTTCGCGGGGACGCGGATCACGAACGGTACCTCGGCGAACTCGGGTCCGCTCCGGCCCAGCCTGAGGTCGGGAAGGTCGGACAACCGCAGGCCGTTCTCTCCCTGGTACGCCCCCAGGACTCCCGGCCGCACTCCCGAGTGGGCCATGAACAGGGCCAGGACGCGGCCCCGAAGGGTGAGGTGATCGAGGACCCGGGCCAGCTCCTCCGGCGTCGGGACCCGCTCGTTGGCGAGGCTGGCCCCCTTGATCGGGGAGAGGGTAGGGAACCCGTCGAAGGCGATGCGGTGGAACCGGAAAGTACCGACTTCAACCCCTCGAAGAACTTGGAGACGTAGGAGTCGAGCCTGCCTTCCGATTTCAACTTCGCCGCGTCCCGGACCAGGAGGTCCCGCAGCTGGTCGGGGTGGTCCTTCGCGAGGGCGGAGATCTCCGTGGCGGTAAGGCGGGTCCGCTCCAGGAGGAGGCCGAACTGGCGGAGGTCCTGGTCCGCGGAGAGCCGCGACCGGAGCGAGCGGGCCTCCCACCACGAGCGAACGGCAGGGTCTTGGAGCAGCGTCTTGTGCCGCCCGATCACCCGCCCGGAGAGCCCGGGAGGTGCGTCCGGAGGGCGCGAAACTCGGCCCTTTTTCATGGTTACCCAAGGTAACCAAAAACGCCCTCGTACTTGAAGATTTGAACCCCCCGGGGGGGTGTCGGAGGGGGGATTTGAACCCCCGGCCCCAGGATCTCTCCCGGAACGGCGGGCGCCGTTCCGCTATGAGTCCCGTGCTCTACCGGGCTGAGCCACTCCGACAGGGATGGGAGACCCGGCCCCGCGCACGGCGCTCCCTGGATGGGGCTAGGCCGGCGCGCTGGGAGCCTCGGGGGCCGCCGGCGCGTCGCCTTCGGGCGCGGTGGGGCCGGCGTCGCTGGGGGCGCTCTCGGCCGGCATCGGCTCGTCCGCGATGACGCCGAGGACCACCGAGCTGCGGATCTCGATCTTCTTGAGGGGGTAGAGGTTCTTCAGGCCGTGGGCGAGGATCTTGCCGAGCTCGCCCTGGAGCATCTCCCGGATGAACTCCGGGGCGGTCTTCTTGGCGGCCTCATCGACCAGAAGGCTCCGTAGTCGGTGGCGGAGCTCCGCCCTCAGCCGGGTCTGGAGCCTTTGCTCCCCGACGGCGACGGGCTTGAGGATCATCTGGACGCCGTCCTTGGTCGTGACGAGGAGCGAGAGGTCGATCTTCGAGCGCTTCCGGCGGGCCAGGCGCCGGACATAGTCCGAGGTCAGGTCGTGGCCGATGAACCGGCTCTCTGCGATGTTCTCGGCGGTGAGGTGGTCGATCTGGAAGCGGAGCTTGATGTGCGCCTTCCCGATGTCGGCGCCACCGGAGAGCTCCTGCAGCGTCGTCTCGAGGGTCCGTCCGGTGACCTGCTCGGGCTCGGAGGCCATCGTCTCGCCGATCTCCACGTGCTGGAAGAGCCCGGGGGCCCGCACCTTGTACCAGTGCTTGGAGCGCCACTTGTCCTTGACGGTGCGCGCCAGGGTGGTCTTCTTGGGCTGGCCCTCCTTCTCCGCCATGGGTGGGGCCGCCCACCGGGCCCCTCTACTTAATATTGCCCGTCGAGGGCGGGCTCGGTGGGCCGCTCCTGAGGGGGCCGCGCCGACGCGCCGGCCGCTCGAGCAGCGTCACCCGGTTCCCTTCGACCGTCGCCTCGCCCGCCGGGTGGAAACCGAGCGACTCGTAGTACGACCGGAGGGCCGTGTGGCTCCGAAGACAGTCGAGACGAAGCCATGTTCGACCCTCGCGGGCGACCCGGTCCCCCGCCCAGTCGAGGATCATGGCCCCCACCCCGCGGCCCTTCAGGGCTCGTCGTACTGCGAGCTTGTGCACGTACCCCGCGTCCCGTGGGCGGTCCCCCCAGGTCGCCGTATCGTCCCAGCGAAAAGTGACCGTTCCGGCGGTCGAACCGGCCCACGCCGCCAGGAACACCTCCCCTCGGTCGAGGCTCGGACGGACCCACTCGACCGGGTAGGGGACCCTCCAGAGCCCCTCGATCCCGGCATCCCGGCTCCACTGGGCGGCCTCGGTCAGGAGATCCACGATGATAGGGAGGTCCGACGGCTCCGCCCGGACCACCCGAAGGCGATGAGGGGCCGACCCTGTCATGGCGGTCATCCTGCGCGGCCTTGCCAGAACGCGGCCCCGTCTTGACGGTGCGCGATAGCAGCGGTCGAGGGGAGCGAACCATTTCGTCCCCAAAGTACATATGGCGCTCCCAGGTGGCGCGCCCGTGGCCGATCCTCCGGCGCCTCCCGCCCGCGGCGCACCGCCGACCGGCACCCGCTCCACCGCCCAGAAGCTGAAGGAGTCCGGAGCGGTCCTCGAGAGCCCGAGCGAGCGGTTCCGGGGCGAGATCCTCCGGCTCCTCGCCGGCCTCCGGGCGAAGGGGCTCTCCCGCGAGGAGTCCGTGGCCGCCCTCTTCCCGGGCACAGTCCTACAGCCCGAGACGTACCAGGACGTCGTGACGGCGTTGGTCTCGGGGGCTCACCTCCTGTTCTTCGGCCCGTCCGGCGCCGGTAAGACCAGCCTGGCGAAGGAACTCTGGGACCTCTACCCCAAGGGGGCCTGGGTCGTCTCCGGCTGCCCGGTCCTCGACCACCCGTACAGCGTCATGGACCCGGTCTCGGCGGCCCGGTTCCCTCCCTGCCCGATCTGCCAGCGCAAATACTCCCCCGGCAACGACGTGACCCGGTTCGACCCGGCCTCGGTCGACCCCGCTCAGGTCGCGACCGAGTACGTCCGCCTCCGGGAAGGGTACGGCTTCGCCCGGCTCCAGGGAAGTTCCGAAGTGTTCCCGGACCACCTCACCGGGAACATCAACCTCCGCAAGCTGGAGGAGATCGGCGACGCGATGAGCCCGCTCGTCCTGGACCCCGGGAAGCTCCTCCAGGCGAACCGCGGGGTCCTCCTGGTGGACGAGATCGGGAAGCTTCCGATCGGGACCCAGAACGTGCTCCTCCAGGCGCTCCAGGAGGGGACGGTCACGCCCTCCAAATCGAGGGAAAGCTTCCCCGGCGCGTTCGTCGCGGTCTGCACCTCGAACCTTTCGGACCTGGACAACATCAACGACCCCCTCTCCGATCGCCTGACGAGCCTGCACGTGGGGTTCAACCCCCACCACCCCGCGAACCGCCGCATCGCGGACCTGGGCCGGGCGGCCCTCGGCGTCTCGTACGTTCCGGAGATCCTCGTCGACGGGGGGGTCCGGGTCGTGGAGGCGTGGCGGCTGAGGATGTCGGACGACAACCCCGACATCGGGGAGGTCGGTTCCAACCGCACGCTCATCGATGTCTCGGCCCGGACGGCCGCCATCGCGGAGCTCGCCGGCCATCCGTTCCCGACGAGCGAGGACCTGCGCGCGGGGCTGTTGCACGCCATGCGGGGCCGGATCCGGGCGCGGAGCGGGGACTCGTTCCAGCAGAACGAGCGCCGGGTCGTGGAGTTCCTCGACCGGCACACCGAGGCCGCGCTCAAGCGGAGCGCGGGGGTGTACTGGTGCCGGTTCTTCTCCACCGTCCTCAAGGAGAACAAGGCTGATGGCGAGGCCCTCGTGGCGGAGGGCCGTCGCCTCAAGTCGGACGCGGACCTGCAGGCCCAGGTCGCGTCCGGCGCGCCCCTGTTCCCGAAGTTCCAGCCGTTCATCAGCTTCGTCGTCGGGCGGGAAAAACCGCCCGCCTCGATCCGGCCGGTCGACGCCGCCCTGAACGCCTTCGACCTGTTGGACCGGTACTCCCTGTTCACCTGCGGACAGGGGGAAGGCGACGACGACGCCCCCCTCTAGCGCCGACATCGAGCTCCCGGACTGCACCCGGTTCCCGGACGACGTCCGGTCCGACGATCTTACCGACCTCCTCGACTCGGCGGCCCTGATCCGGGCCCTGGCCGAGAAGGGGTTCGAAGGGGCCCGGGCGCTCCTGAAGGACGCCGCTGGGCGCGACTCGGCGCTCGCCCAGCGGATCTCGGCGCTCCGCGAACGGCTCCGCCGGCAGGCCCAGCGCCGGGTCGGCCGGGTCATGGAGGAGTACGAGCAGCGGGGGGTCCGGCTCGAGCGGGTCGGCCAGGAGGAGCAGGCCCGCCTGAACGCCGAGATCGCGGCCCTGGAGGCCCGTCGGCGGGCCGGTCGACGCATCGACCTCTCGAAGCTCGGCGATGGGACGCTCCTCGAGGATGTCCGCTCCGCGCTCCTGCTTCCCGGCTCATCGTGGATGGAACCGGAGGCTCGCCCCGGCCTCCTCGCGCGGATCCGCGCGTTCTTCCGGCGGCTCCTGGCCGCCCTCCGACGGCTGTTCGGTCGGGCGAAGCCGGAACCCCCGGCCCGCGAGGGTCGGACGCTCACCTTCGCCATCCCCTCCGACGGGGGCCGCTCGCTTGGCGCCTCGGAGATCGGGGACATCCTCACCCGGATGAGCTCCGAGCAGCAGGAGGAGCTGAGCCGCAACGTCGACCGGGGGATCGACCAGAAGGCCCGGGACCTTCGAAAGGAGGCCGAGGCGAAGCGCCGGGACGCCGAGGCGCAGCAGCGGGCGCTCGAGGCCGAGCGGGAGGAAGCGCGCCGACGCGCGGAGCGTGAGGCCGACGACCGGGTGAGGCAGGCCGAGGAGGCCCGGCTGAAGGCCGAGCTGAAGGAACGGGGGCTCGTGGCGGAGAAGGCCGGGGAGCTCTCGATCACCTACGGTCTCGTGGAGCGGTTCGCGAAGCTGGTCCTCGAGGAGGAGAGCCGGCAGCTCCCGGGGGACGTCCGGCGTTCCCTCAAGGGGGACACCTCGACCGGCCTCTACGAGAAGACGCGGCTCCGCCAGCCGGACGAGATCGCCCATCTCGACATCCCCTCCTCCCTGCTGGCCGCCCGGCAGGCGGGGCTCCGCCACATCGACGAATCGCTGAGCTACGTCTTCCGAGAGGTCCGGAGCGAGCGGGTCCATGTGGTGGTGCTCTTCGACAAATCGGGCAGCATGTCCGAGGGTACGAAGCTCCCGGCCGCGAAGAAGGCCCTCCTGGCGCTCTACGTCGCCATCCGGCGGCGGTATCCGGACGCGACCATCGACGTGGTCTCCTTCGACAACGACGTCCGGATCCTCGACCTCGTGGAGCTGTGGGAGTGCTCCCCGGGCTCGTTCACCAACACCGCCGAGGCGTTCCACACCGCCCACATCCTCCTGAGGGCCTCCCGCGCCACCCGCAAGGAGGTCTACGTGGTGACCGATGGCCTCCCGGAGTCGTACACGGACACCGACGGCAGGGTCCGGTCCGGCCAACTGGAGATCGCCATGGACCACGCCATCGCCCGAGCCCGGGAGCTCGCCACCGTGAGCCCCCTCACGTTCTCGATGGTGCTCCTCAAGTCCGAGCACCCTGAGTACCGAGACCGCCGCCCGGACCCTCTGCAAGGTCCTCCAGGGCTCGCTCATCGTCACCGACCCCGACCAGCTGGGCGTAGAACTCCTCATCCGCTGGGCACGGGGGGTCGAAACGGCCAGGAAGGCGGTGGAGAGCCCCTCACCCGGCGCCCCCGCCTCGGCCCCTCGCCCGCCTCCCGCCCCCGGGAAGAAGCGCCGGAAAGGCGACCGGCGGATGGGCGGCTCGATCCCTCCGGACCCCCCTCTCTCCCGTGGAGGACGAACTTTAAAGGCCCCTCCCGGCCTCGAACCGTAGGAGGAGCCGATGGAGACCGACGAGCAGGCCCAGATGCGCCGCCACCTGGCCGACATGAGCCACGCGGCCCGGTTGCTCGGCAAGGACGTCCAGATCAAGGTCCGCAACGCCGAGGAGGAGCTCCGACGCGCCTCCACCCAGAGCGGCCGTAACTTCCAGGACAGCATGGCCAACCTTCGGGCGGACATGGCCGATCTGAGCCACACCGTCGATGCCGAGCTCGCCCGCCTCCCCGGCCAGGTCCGGGACGGCGCCGTGGCGGCCGGCAGCGCCATCTCCAGTGCCTCCGTTCGCGTGGCCTCCGCCACCCGGGATGCCTTCGAGGTCGCGGGCTCCAAGGCCCGAAGCTCCACCAAGAACGCCCTGGCCTCCGCGGCCGGCGTCAACCGGAAGCCGATGCGCCAGTGGCACGCCCCGGCCAACGACGCGGAGTCCGAGTCCCACTAGTCCCGGGGGACCTGACCTCGCCGAGGCGAGGGGACGTTCGGCCCGTCGGGGAGCTCCCGTACCCCCTCCTTCTGAAGCCGTTCCCGGGCGATCGCGAGGTACTCCGCATCGATCTCGAACCCCGTGAACGGGATCCCCAGGCGCGCCGAGGCGATCGCCGAGGCGCCGATCCCGAGGAACGGGTCGACCGCGTGACGTACCCGAGAGACGCCGTGGAGCTTGAGGCACCATTCGGCGAGCTCGGGGGGGAACGTCGCGGGGTGGGGGCGGTCCGTGGCCCTCCGTCGGATCGTGGGGTACGGAAGGAACCACGTGTTCCCCCGGCACCGAACTCCGCCCCGGGAGCGCTGCCACCGATCGATGTTCGATTCGTCCTGGTACGGGACGCCGATGGCGAGCCGGTCGAGCGGGACATCCCCGCGCCGGGTGAAGTGAAAGACGTACTCGTGGGCGCCGTGAAGGAACCGGTCCGAGTGGACGGGCTTGTAGTGACCGACGGCCAGGTCCCGGGTGAGGCCGGAGCGCTGGCCGGCGATGGGCCCGTCCGATCGCCACGGATTTGATCCAGTGGACCACGTTCTGGAGCTCGAAGTTCGCGTGGATCGCCCGGGCCGCGTCCCACGGCAGCCACGGGTCCTTCGGGGCGCCCGCGATGTTGAGGAAGAACGACCCGTTCTCGGAGAGGGCGGTGTCGACCGCCCCGGCGACCTCCCCGAGGAACGTCAGGTACGCCTCCCGCGGGCGCCGGTCATCGTACTGGCCGTACCGGACCCCCAGGTTGTACGGCGGGGAGGTCACCACCACGTCCACCGACCCCGCCCGCAATCGTCCGACGAGGCCGGTCCGGCAGTCCTCGAGGTAGAGGTCGACGGGGGCCCCTCCGGCGGTGGCACCCCGGAAGAACGGAGGGTGGGAGCCCCCGGCGGCGCCGCGGGAGCGGCCCGGGCTCACGGGGTCTTCGGCGGGGCGACCTTCGCCCGCTCCATCTCGCCCCGGGCCTCCGCGAGCGCGGCGGCGGGCTCCTTGTAGTAGAACGCGACGAACCGGCCGACGTCCCGGTGGGTGAACGGGCTCTGCCGGGTCGCCTGGGACTCGCGCCACTTCAGGTACCCGAGCATCTCGACCCGGTTCCGGACGTCGCGCTCCATCTCGCGCATGGTCCAGTTCTTCATGATCGCCACGCGCTCGTAGATGTACGAGTGGCCGCTGAACAGGAACGTGTCGTCGCCCGCGTTCCACGAGTAGACCGAGTTGGTGATGAGCTCGTTCGTCTCCGGGTCCAGACCGACGATCTCCGTCAGGGACTGGACGCGGCGCGTCATCTTGTTCCCGACCTTCACCTGACGCTGGAGGAGCACGAGGTTGAGCGCGCTCACCAGGGACCGGGGGAGCGAGATCGGGGGGTTCTCCATCCGGTGGACCATGGCGGAGACGGACTCGGCGTGGAAGGTGGTGTAGCACGTCTTCCCCGTGGCCATCGCCTGGAAGACGATGAACGCTTCCGCGCCCCGGACCTCACCGACCATCAGGTACTGGGGGCGCTGTCGGAGGGCGGCGGCCAGGAGGTCGAACATGTCGATCTCCCCGGGCGCCTTGCCGCTGGTCAGGTTCTTGGCGCCGAAGCCGGCGCGGGTCAGCGACGGCACCCAGTTCTCGTGGGGGAGGTTGAGCTCCCGGGTGTCCTCGATGCTGACGATCTTCATCTGGGGCGGGATGAACAGGAGGGTCGCGTTGAGCGTCGTGGTCTTCCCGGAGGCCGTGCCCCCGCAGACCATCATCGACTGGCCCGGATTCGATGGCGATCCATAGGTACGCCATCATCTCGGCGCTCATCGTCTTGAACTTCAGCAGGTCGACCGGGGTGAACGGATTGTCCCGGAACCGCCGGATGGTGAACGAGCTCCCGCGCTTGGTGACGTGCTTGCCGAGCGTCGCCTGAAGACGCGAACCGTCCGGGATCGTGGCGTCGAGCATCGGGTTGGCGACGGAGATGTGCTTCCCCGAGCGCTGGGCGAGCCAGATGACGTACTGGTCGAGCTCCTCGTCGCTCCCGAACTTGAGGTTCGAGCGGATGGAGCCGTACTTCCGGTGGTAGATGTACAGGGGGATGCCGACGCCGTCGCACGAGATGTCCTCCACCTCGCTGTCGGTCATGGGGACGTCGACGACGCCGTAGCCGATGAACTCCCGTTCGAGGTAGTAGACGATCCGGCCCTTGGTCGTGGGGCTCGGGGAGATCTCCCACTCGTGGAGCTGGTCGTCGACCATCCGGCGGAGCTCCCGGTGGCGGGTCTCGGACTCGAGGTCGGGCAGGGGCTCGAACAGACCGACCAGGACGACACGGAGGTTGTCGAGGATCTCCTTCTCGATCGGGGAGAGCGGGGGCTCGATGACCTCGTAGAGGTGCTCGTTGCGGGCGTTGTGGTAGCTGATCCGCACGTAGGAGAAGTTCTCGCGGATCGAGGCCGTCTCGATCTCCTTGAGGTTCGGGTCCGTGATGGGCGGGACCGGGGTGACCGGGCCCTCGGACCCCTGACCTGAGACGCCGAGCCGGGCGAGCTTGATCGGCCGGGGCTCGTCGGTCCCCTTTCGAAGGGCCGCGCCAAGGCGCGGAGGAACGCCGAGCCCGAGGCCTTCGTCCGGGGGGTGGTGCGGGGGGTTTCGATCGCTTCGCCTGCCATTGTCCCTCTCAGCTGAAGTTCGGCACGGCGAAGCGCATGAACGCCCAGCCCGCCGCGAGCATGATCGTCGCGTGCTGGATCCCTTCCGCGATCTTTCCGTTGTAGAGGACGCCGGCCATGATGCCGTCGCCCACCGCGTGGACGATGACGGCGACCATGAACGCCAGGAACAGCTCCGGGCGTAGCCGAACTTGAGGCTGACGGCGCCGCCGCCCGCGAGGCTCGAGGAGGCGATCCCCTTGCCCGCGTTGACCATCTGCGGCAGGAACACCGCCGCCATGATGTAGATCGTGACGAGGAACACGAAGAACGAGATGTAGATGACCGTCACGTAGGTCAGCATCGAGGTCTGCCGTTCCTTGGCCGCGAACTGGACCTCCCGCGTGTCGTGGGCCACCATGGTGAGAACGTCGGCGACGTTCCCGCCCGCCTCGTTCGCGCGGGTGATGATGGAGACGACCCGCTTGACGAGCGGCGTCGGCACCCGCTCCTCGAACAGCTTGAGGGCCGTCGCCACGGGGACGCCCCACTCGAGCTGGCTCGCCATCTTCTTGATCTCGCTCGTCAACAGGCCGTAGCGGCCCCGGCTCGCGACGACGATGGCGTCCGGAAGGGTCATGCCGAACCGGCCCGCCTCGGCCACATCCCGTAGGAAGTCCGGGAGACGGTCCTCGATGTTGGCGATGCGGCGGAGCTTCGCCGACATCACGAACCCGTACGGTGCGATGATCGCCATCATGGCGAGGACGAGGAAGTCGACGACCGGGTTGAGGCCGTCGAAACCGGGCCCCTCGCCGGGGCGGAGGTAGACGGACAGGGCGCCGATGTAGTCGAGGGCCCCGAGGGCGATGAACACCGCGGCCACCACCGACCCCACGATGAGGGCGATCATTTCGGGGGCGAGGCGTGCCGCCTCATCCCCGACGACCATCTTCGGCGCGAGCGCACGTCGGGCGGCGAGGGTGGAGTTCTGGTTGACCGCAGCCATCGTTACAGATCCTGGGCGAGGGAATGGATGAAGAAGATGAACCCGAACTGGGACATGCGGGATCATCAGCGCGACGATCGCCCAGAGGATCTCCAGGAGGAACGCGCCGCCCCCGCCGATGATGGCGAAGATGGCGATGATGATCACCAGGAACAGCGGGAACGCCACGACGACCGTGACGAACGTCTCGGCGAGGAGACCCATCGTCTCGACCTTCTGGAGGCGCTCGAGCTTGTTCTCCCGCTCGTACTGCTCGGCCTTGACGAGGAAGTACGGCTTGAGCTGGCCGCCCGAGGTGGCGGTCGTCACGACCCCCTGCAGGAAGTCCTGGAACCGCTTCGAGGGGGTCCGCTGGGCGCCGGTCTTGATGGCGGTCAGGATGTCGACCCCGAGGAGCTCCGTGTCCCGGGTGATCCAGGCCGCCTCCTCGGCGACCTCTCCGTAGATCTTCTGCCGGGCGAGCTCCTTGAAGATCTGGTCGATGTTGACGTCGGCCGACGCCATGGCGCTGACGAAGCTCATCGCGGAGGAGATCTTCGCGTTGATCTTGGTCCCCCGGCTCTTCGCCGCGCTCCCGGGCATTCCGAGCAGGACGAAGAACGTCGCCGGGATGACGATGATCGGCAGGATCACGGGCAGCACGAGCCCGATGATCCCGGCGCCGGCGACCACGTAGAACAGGAAGAACATCAGGACCGCCGCGGCGATGACAACGGCCCCGACGATCACCGTCACCCCCCAGACGTAGGCGACGTACTCGTCGCCCCGGATCCGCATGTGGGCCTTCAGGAGGTTCTCATCGATGGCCGGGTCGATCGGCTTGGAGCGGACCCGGGTCTGGAAGGTCCGCCACGCCCACCGCTGGAGCGGGTTGAGCGACGAGTGGGGCGGCTGGTCGCCCTTGGTGACCCGGACCGTCCGGGAGCCCTCCGGGATCGGGGCCTCGATCGGCCGGGGCTCGTCCTGAGCGATCACCGGCCGGACCGCGGGCACGGCCGTGCGAGTGATCCGCGGGGGGGCGGGCTTCGGGGCCGGAGGTTTGGCGGCCGGGGCCGGGAGCTTCTTGGCGGGACGGGCCATCAGACGGCTCCGGGAGCGACGGGGGAGGAGGGGGGTGGCGCGGCCTCGATGCGCTTCATGACCTCGAGGGGCTCCTTGTAGTAGGCCGTGACCAGCCGCCAGAGCTGGCGGTAGTCGGTGATGCGGTTCGAGGCGAGGTAGTGGACGACGGCGACGCGGCGCTGGAACTCCGCGTCCATCTCGTCGTGGGTGTAGTTCCGGAGCTCCATGATCTTGTCAAAGAGGAAGGAGTGGCCCTTGAACACGAACTTGTCCGTCGCCGGGTCCCACTCGTAGACGGTGTTCGTGATGAGCTCGTTCGTTTCCGGCTCGAACCCGACGATCTCGAGGACCTGCTTCAACCGCCGGACCACGCCCTTCTCGGTCCGGGCCTGGATCTGGATGATGACGTTGTTGAGCGCGGAGAGGAGGATCCTCGGGGTGTTGATGGGCGGGTTCTCGAGCCGGTTCACCATCGACTTCACGCTGTCGGCGTGCATCGTCGAGTAGGTGGTGTGGCCCGTGGCCATCGCCTGGAACATGGTGTACGTCTCCTTGCCCCGGACCTCGCCGACTATGATGTAGTTCGGCCGCTGCCGGAGGGCGGCCCGGACGAGGTCGAACATGTCCACCTCGCCGGCGGCCTTGCCGTCGGAGCCCCGGTCGCCGGTGCCGCTGCGCGTGGCGCCCGGGATCCAGTTCTCGTGGGGGAGGTTCACCTCCCGGGTGTCCTCGATGCTGACGATCTTGGAGGTGGGCGGGATGAACAGGGCGATGGCGTTGAGCGTGCTGGTCTTCCCGGCGGCCGGCCCCCCGCAGATGATGAGGGACTCCCCCTGCTCGGCGGCGAGCCAGAAGTAGGCGATCATCTCCTCGGAGGCGCTCCCGGTCAGCACCAGGTCGACCGGGGTGAACGGCCGCTCCTTGAACCGCCGGATCGTGAAGCTCGCGCCACGCGTCGTGATCTCCCGCGCGTACGTGGCCTGGACCCGGTGGCCTTCGGGGGTGGTGCCGTCCAGGATCGGGGCGGAGACGCTGACCGCCTTGCCGCACCGCTGGCCGAGGGACACGATGAAGGAGTTCAGCGTGTTCTCGTCGTCGAAGATCACGTTGGTCTTCATCGACTCGTACTTGCCGTGGAAGACGAACAGCGGCACCTCGACGCCGTCGCAGGAGATGTCCTCCACCCGCGCATCGAGGATCATGGCGTCGATGGGGCCGTACCCGACGAAATCGCGTTGGATGTAGTAGACCACCCGCTCGGTGGAAAGCGGGCTCAAGGAGATCTGGCGGGTCTTCAGATACTCCTCCACCTCCCCGCGCAGGTAGGCGCGCTTCTCGTTGGTGGTGAGGGTCTGGGACTCGCTCCCGAGGATCTTCCCGAGGGTCTCCTTCAGGTGGTCGACGAGCTCGCGCTCGTGCCGGGAGAGCTGGGGCTCGATGACCTCGTAAAGGTACTCCTTGCGCGACTCGGAGTAGGTGATCCTCGAGTAGGCGTACGGCGGGTTGATCGGGGTCACCTCCAGCTCCTGCATGTCCGGCTCCAGGAGCGGCGGCATGGCGGTGATGAACGTCCCCGGGACGTCGGTGGGGGCCTCGAGGCGGCCGGACGGGGTCAGCGGGTTGGCCACCGGAGCGGGGGCCGTCTTCGGGATCCGGACCCGGACCGAGGCGCTCACGTCACTCCACCCCCACGCCGACGACGATCTGCGTCTCGGCGACGACCAGGGTGAACGAGGCGAGGGAGCTGATGGTGGCGACGACCAGCGCCGGGACCTGGGTGGCCGTCGTGCAGGTCGAAGGGTTCACGGACAGGTGCGCCCCCGCGCCCGCGTTGGCGAAGACGCTGGTCAGGAACGAGACCCAGGCGCACGGGAAGTAGGTCCCGATCCGGACGACCGAGGTGACGCCGTTGATCGTGGAGTTGCTCGTGTACGACTGCGTGTACAGGTAGTGGGTGTAGACCTCCTGGGTCCCCGTGGAGACCGTCTGGGAGGCGTTGCCGGCGAGCTGGAGGAGGGTAAGGGTGACGCCGACCTGGGTCCCGGTCGCGTTGATGGCGAGGGAGGGGGGGTAGAGGACGATCTGGGAGACCGCCGACTGGCTCTGGATGACGGCGTCGTCCTCGAACTCGAACGTCTGGGGCGAGTAGTACCGGTTCGCGAGGGTCATCTGGACGACCCCGAGAGAGAGGTTCTGGAAGAACGCGTGGCTGTTGGCGGGTCCCGGGTTCACCGAGACGTTGGCGTAGACCCCGGGTTGGGCCGGGATGAAGCTCAGGACGCCGGGGGTCGGTTGCGCCAGGAGCGGAACTCCTTCGGATGCCATCGTGAACGGCGTCGCCATGACGGCCGGCGCGCCGAGGGTCGCCTGCAGGTCGACGTCCGACTTGAGGCCGGCGAACGACGCCTGGGTCTGGCCGGTGAACTGGGCCTCGTTCTCGTTCATCCAGAGGGGGAGGAACTGGGTGATGAAGATCCCGAACAGGGCGAGGAAGACCAGCAGGGAGAGGAGCGTTCCCACCACGGCGACAACGCCTTCGCGTTGCCGGGACAAACGTCGGCGCCGGCGATAGCACCGGCCGCCGATTCGAACACGGAACTCCCCCATGCCGGACCGACCCGCGGCTTACCGCCGACGGGTACGGGAATTTAGCCGAGTTCGAGTATAAATACCCGCGTCAGTGGAAGATGCGGAGGAGGGCGCACCGCGCCGGAATGCTAAAGGTCCGGCGGGTCTGAGGCCCCGGCACGATGACCCTGCAGGAGCTCGCCCTCGAGCTGCCGAACAAGCCGGGCACCCTGGTGGCGGTGTCCCGGATCCTTGCCCAGGAGCGGATCAACCTCGCCGCGATCTCGGTGGACTCCGTCGGCCGGCACGGCCACGTCCGCCTGGTGGTGAGCGATCCGAAGCGCGCGCGGGCGGCCCTCTCCTCGGGCGGGTTCCGGGTCGAGATCCACGAGCTGATCGCGGTCCGGCTCGAGGACCGCTCAGGGAGCTTCCTCCAGGTCCTGGAGGCTCTCGCCAAGGCCCGGGTCAACATCCAGTCGGTGGCGATCCTCGTGGTCCGCGACGGCACCCAGAGCCTCGTGGCCCTCTCCGCCGACGACGTCCCCCGGGCCCGGGAAACGTTACGCTCCGGCGGGTTCATCTCGGAGTCCGCCGAGCGCCTGGTGAACAACCGAGACCTTCTCGCCGCGGCCCCCGGCATCCCGAGCGAGTCGGTCGGCCTGCTCCTGTAGGCCCGCACAAACCTCATGTGGCGCCCCCTCTCCCGGCCCAACGCGCGGTTGTGGTCTAGCGGTTAGGACGGTAGCTTCCCAAGCTACCTACTCGGGTTCAAATCCCGACAACCGCATTCGGCCGGGACGGGGCGCGCCGCCCCGGTCGACGACGCCCGATCCCGGGGGCGGTCAGATGGCGTTGACCAGGAAGCCGACCACGAACCCGGTCAGGAGACCGAAGTAGACCAGCCGGTGCTTCGCGTAGCTCTCCGAGGGTGTTGCCTCGGGTCGGAACGCGACCTTCAGCATCGGCACGATCACGTAGAGGATCGCGCCGATCGCCAACGAGTAGAACAACAGGTCCACGGTGGTATTCGAGTAGAAGTAGCCGATCGCGCCGCCCAGGATCGTCGGCACCCCCCCTACCAGGAACAGGGCCGCGACGAACCCCAGGTTGTATTTCTGGGCGCCCAGGAAGGGGGAGACGATCGGGAACCCTTCGGTCATGTTCTGGAGGAAGAACCCGACGAAAATGACGATGAGGAGACCAAGGGTCCCGGCGGTCCACGCCGCTCCGAAGACGAGCCCCTCGGTGAGGTTCTGGAGACCGATCCCCAGGGCAATGATCAGGGCCAGGCGGTTCGCGCTGCGATCGGGGGCGCCGGCCCCCGCAGGGGTGGACGCTCCGCCGGCGGGGAGCGGGCGCCGCTGGTCGATCAGGTAGAGTAGGGTGTAGACCCCGACGACGGCCACCACGAACAGCACGTCCCGGCCGGGGAGCGTCAGGAACGCCTGCGTTGCCGCGATGATCGGGGCCACGTCCCCGAAGATGTCGGCGAGCAGGAACACCAGGATCCCGATCGCCGAGGCGTTCAGGAAGACGATCGTCCGGCTTCGCATCCCCTTCGCCAGGATGATCGGCAGGGAGAGGAAGATCGACAACCCCATGGCGGTCGCGAGGAGGAGGAACGTGAGGAGATCGTTCATTCGCTCCGAGGTTCGATTTAGCCACCCGGTCATGCGTATTTATCCTATCTGTTCGTGATTCGCGAAGCGTCACTGTTCACGCGGAGAACAGATATCCCCCGGCCGCAGTAGGGGCCATGGCCGGTTCCCATCCCTCGGGGGCACGGTGGGTCGCCCTCGTCCAGGCGTTGATCGCCCGGGAGCTGGTCGAGGACATCGGAGTGCCGACCCGCCGGGCCGCTCAGCTCCTAGGGCTCGCCCCGTCCGCCGTCTCGCAGTACGTGCGGGGACAGCGCCGGGAGCTCCCCCTGAACGAGTTCGAGGCCCGACCGGAGGTCGTCGCCATCGCCCACCGCGCGGCCCTCGCGCTCTCCCAGGTGCCGACGCGCGGAGGACCCGGTGTCCGGATCGTCCTGGAGGCCGCCGCTCAGGTCTCCGAGCTGGTCGAGGGTTCGGCCCCCGGCCCGGTCGGACGCGGCCGCGCACCTTCCGTCGACCGGGGCGCGCTTCGGCAACTGCGCGCCCGGGTGGCGGCCGAACAGGGCGCCGTGACGGCGTGCATGGAGCTCGCCCAGAAAGCCCGGGACGAGCTCACCCGCGCGATCTTCCGACAGATCGCCTCTGACAGCCTTCGTCACGCGGAGATCGTGGCGTCGCTGGCGATCTATCTCGAGGCGGGGACCAGCCGGAGCCTCGCCAGCGGGATCGCGCGGTCCGACATCCAGGCCCTGATCCGTCAGGAGCACGAGGCGGAGGGAGAAGGTGGGGCCGGCCTCCAGGTGGGGCTCGGCGGGGTCATGAAGCTCCTCGCCCAGAGCATGGCGGACGACGAGGCGAAGCACGAGCGGCTATTGACCGGCCTCCTCTCCGAGGGTTTTCCCGATTGAAGGGGCGGTCAGCGACCCTCCCTGGAGGCCGGGATCGCGGGAAGCCGGCCCCACGCCTAACGGTCCCGATCCTTCCGCCGGACCGAACGCGCGGCCGCGGCGACGCCGGCGACAGCCGCGAGGACGAGGATGACGGCGACCGCGATCTCCCAGATCAGGAGGTCGGAACTACCCCCGCAGGAACCGCAGGTCGTGACGGGGCCGCCTATCGAGGTGAACTCGAACGACGTGGTGTTCGTGGCACCGGTGGCGTCCGTCACGTAGACCACCCCGGCGTAGGTGCCCAATTCGTTGATGGAGAGGTTGAGCCAGGTGCCGTTGTAGGCCTGGACGTCGCCCAGAGGGCCGGTCACTCGCCAAGAGACCGTGTAGTTCGGGGTCCCGTTCTGGGGGACCGCACGGAGAGTGAGGGTCGTCCCATTCACCGCGTGGCTGGGGGGTCCCCAGCTGCCCGAGGAGGTGGACGCTTCGACGCCGGCCGTCAGCGTAGGGTTCACCGTCACGTTCGCCCACGCAACGGCGATGGCCCCGACATCGTCGATGACCTGCACCTCCACGGGAAACACCCCGGGGGCCGGGAACAGTGGCGAGACGGCGGCCCCGCTGGTGTTGGGTGGCCCGCCCCGGAACGTCCAGTTATACGACAGGGGTGAGACCCCTCCCGAGACCACGACCGACAGATCGACGGCCCCGCCGACGTCTGTGACCGAACGCGGGCTCGTGATCGATACGACGGGCGGTGCTACCACGAGGATCGCAAGGCTGCTCTGATTGGCGACCCCTCGCGCGTCGGTCACCAGGATCCCGACCCTCTGAGGGCCGGTCAGATAGAACGCCTGGACGACGTCGGAGCCGTACGAGGTCGTCCCGTTCGGCCATTGCCATGAGATGGTGTAGGGGGGAGTGCCTCCGATCGGGGGCGCGGCGGTGAAATGGACCGCGATCCCCTCGTCGACCGTCCCGGGGGAGGCCGTGGCGGCGACCGACGGCCCCGTCGCCTGCTCGGTGAGGTTCGCGAGCGCTTCGACTCGGTACGCGTCGGAGACCACTACCGCGATCGAGTAGGTCCCCGGCCCGGAGAACTGGAGCGTGACGTTCTGGGCGGAGGTTTGTTCGCTCCCGACCGTCCAGTCGTAAACGTACGGAGCCGTCCCCCCGAGGGCCGCCGCCGTGCCTTGGACCGTAGAACGGGCCGGAGCGACCGAAGGTGCGACCGCGGCCTCGAGGCTCAAGAGAGGTTCGAGGGCCCAGGTGGACGTAGGTGGGAACACAGTTGCCGCCGCGCCCATGCCTCCGACCAGGATCGGCGGGAGGGCCCCGCTCTCCGCGGCCAACGCCGCCGCTCCCCCCGGGAGCGGGACGGCCGGCCCGAGCGAACCGGTGAGGTTCGCCCAGTGGCACGACCCGCCACAGGTGAGCGCCCAGCTGTAGCCGGCACCCTGTGGCGGACCTGCCACCACGAGCAACCGGCCCGTCCCCGACTCGAACGTGGCGACCGGGGAAGGATCCGCCGGGGGGAAGGGGCGGGGGATCGAGGTGCCGATGTCGGACCAGATCCCCGCCTCGTACGACCAGGTGGCGTTCGAGGCCTGGCAGCTCGCGCCGACGCAACCCCCGAACAGGACGAGCGCCCCCAGCGGCGGGTCGAACGTGAACGAGGCGCCCGAGGTGGCCGGGGGCGATAGGGCCAGGGCCACCGGGACCCACCCGAGGGTGGTGTTGAGCGCCCAAGTATCATTCGCCCGGCTCGAGCAGCGGGCCGTCAGACACCCCCCGAACAGGATGCTCGCCTGGTCGGAGGAGTCGTTGGCGAACCCGAGGGACGCATCGAAGCGAGCCGGAGGGCGGTCGATCGATCGGTTGGTCACATTCACCCACGTACCCCCCGCGTAGAGCCACGTCGAGGAGGACGGGCATGCGGAGGGGCCGCACCCCCCGAACAGGACGACGGCATCGAGGTTGTAGTCGAAATCCATCGATGCTCCGTACATGGCGGGGGGCGAGGCGCTGGCGTTCGTCCGATTCGTCCACCCCCCTGTCGCGAACGTCCACGTGGTGCCGGTGGGGCCTCGGGAGCCGTTGCCCCCGAACAACACGTCGTACCCGTCGCGGGGGTCCCAGGCGACTGCCGCCCCCGTCAGGGAGCCCTGAGCGGTCACGGGGCCAGGGGAGAGGCTGAGCTGCCACGAGGCGTTCGGGAGGGCCGCCGGCCCCGAGGAACCGGCGGGGTCCGCGACGTGAGCCACCGCGGCCGAAGCCGCTTCCCGCGCGCTCGCCAGGCCCACCGGGGGGGGCGTGCCAGCGGGCCCGGACGGCGGGCCTGCCGGAACGCAGAGGAGGAGAACCGCCACGGCCACGCCCCAGAGAGGGGCGGCCAGCGGCCTTCGTGCGGGCATCCGACATCCACCGTTCGCGTTCGTAGAAAGACCCCGCGCCCCACTGGGGGGTTGGAAAAGGTTGGTCCCGGCCGTCCCGACCGATCAGGGCGAGCCGCCGGCGCCCGGAGGCGGAGGGGTCTCCGACCAGGCCGCGGGCGATCCGGACGGCGGGGGGGTCGGGGTGCCCGCGGCCCCGCTGGGCGGGGACGACATCGGGGCACTCGGCTTGCGGCGCCGCATCATCAGCACCGCGAGCGCCACGACGACCACGATGACGATCAGCGCGACCAGGAGGTAGAGCGTGCTGCCGGAGAGGCCGCTCCCCGAGCTCGAGGGCCCGGATCCACCGCTCGGTGCCGTCACCGTCACGGAGACGGTCGTGGCGTACGAGCCGCCGACCGAGTCATTGATCCAGACCTTCGCGACGAACGTCCCGGCCGTTGTGTAGCTGTGGCTCGCCGAGGCACCGGTGCCGGTCTTCGTGTCCCCGAACACCCAGGCGTAGGTGTAGGTGGGCGTCCCGCCCGTCACGGTCGCGGTGAAGGTATCGGAGGTGCCCGTGGTGACGGAGAGCGACGAGGCCGTCGCGGAGCCACCGAGCGCGGCGTTCACGGTGACGGTACTGGAGCCACTCGCGACCACGCCATCCGCGTCGGTCAGGTTCAGGACCACGTGGTACGTCCCCGCGGTCGCGAACGTATGCGTCGGGGAGCTCGCCGTGGACGCGCCGGTGCCGTCAGCGAACGACCAGGCGTAGGTGTCGGGGGCCGTGCCGCCGGTGACCGTGGGCGTGAAGACGACGGACATCCCGGCGTCGATGGTGGCATGGCTCGCCGCGACGGTGACCGACGGGGCGGCGACCACCGCGACCGTGGTGGTCGCGTTGAACGTGAGGCCCATCGCATCCGTGACCTCTAAGACCACGGGGTAGGACCCTGTCGCGGCCCACGCGTGGGAGACCGACAGACCGTACCCCTGGGTGCTGTCGCCGAACGACCAGGTGTAGTTGTAGGGAGTGTTCCCACCGGTGGCCGCCGTCGCCGTGAAGGGAACGCTGGCGCCGACATCGGTCGTGGTGGCCCCCGAGATCGAGCTCATCGGCCCGGTCGCGACGAAGGTGAACTGCGCGAACAGGGGGACGTCGAAGTAGTCGTACACCGACAGGTTCACCAGGTACGTTCCGGGGGACGGGAACACCAGGACCGCGCCGTCACCGTAGGCGTAGGTCCCGGCGTACTGCCAGGCGATGAAGTAGCCGTAGATCGAGGACCGGGGGAACGCCGCCGAGCCGCCGGAGGGGTTCGCGGTGAAGGTGACGTTGCTGAGCGCCGGCCCCGTCGAGGGGACGTCCGGAGCGATCAGGAAACCAGGCTCGAAGACGTAGGTCCCGTTGCTCAGGTAGGAGAAGCCGGCCGAAGCGAACTCGCCGCCGAACAGCATCGTGCCCATGCTGACGTTGCTATCGGACGGAGCCGACGCCGCCCAGAGGCCGGGGACCTGTTGCCCCGCCGCGGTGACATTGGTCCAGGCGCAGAAGATGAACCCGCACGTCAGGACCCACGTGTCGTTCAGGATCGAGAAGCCGTTCTCTCCCCCGAACATCACGAGCTCGTTGTCGAGCTCGTCGAACGTCATCACCTGGTACCCGCGCCCCCCCGGCGTTGGGCCGGCGAAGGAGAGGAAGGTGCTCACGTTCGTCCAGGTGAAGTTGTAGTACACCCAGGTGGTGTTGAGGTCGCAGGCGGTGAGCGAGCAGCCGCCGAACATCACCGTGTCGTTCAGCGTCGGATCGAACGACATCGCCATCGCGCCGGTGGGCGGCGGACTTCCCGTCGTCGGGATGTAGACCCAGCCGGACCCGCTCAGGCCGTAGGTGGAGTTCGAGAGGGAAAGGCACCCCGAATAGTAGAAGTCGCAGCCCCCGAACAGCATCGAGTAGGATACCGAGCCGGACGAGAAGACCATCGAGGCGCCGAGGAGGAACGGCGAATTGTAGGAGAGGGAGTTGCTGATGTTCGCCCATCCGAACGCGCTGTTGTAGATGTACGTCCAGTTAGTGGGGCATTCGTAGAGGTTGCAGCCGCCCTCCAGCACCACGACGCCGTAGACCGCGTCGTAGTCCATGGCGGCGAAATCGACGGCCGGCGGGCTGAACGTCGAGGAGATCACGAACCAGTAGTAGCCGTTGTACCCCCAGGTGGTGTTGTCCGGGCACGCGGCGTAGTCGCAGCCGCCGAAGTAGACGACGTACCCGTCGTACGCATCATAGGTCATGGAGCCCGCGTATCCCTCCGGCGGAACTCCGTTGACGAAGTAGTCGCCGAGGCTGGCGTTCTGCCACTGCTCGGCGGAGGAGATGGAGGGGTGGGGGCCTGCGCCGGTCATGGAGCACTTCGCCGCCGCCGACCCGACGGGGGCGCACGAGAGCGAGACACCACGCGCCGGGCCCGCGCCCGTCGCGAGGGAGGCGGTGGCGAGCCGGATCTGGGTCTGGACGGCCGCGGCGTCGAGAACGCGGGCCGGACCCTGGGCGACGCTGGGTAGCCAAGATGGATGGACGCTGGACCCAAGCTCCGCCCGGACCTTCGCGAGCGCGGGGGTGGTGACCCCCGCTACGTGGGTCGTCAGCGGATTTACCAGAGGCGGCGACACCGAAGCGAGCGAGGTGACGCCCGGCGCCGCGGTGGGGGCGGATACGCCCGCGCCCGCCAATGGTACATGAGGGGCCAGGGCGACCGCGCCCGGGCCGGCCATCAGGACCGCGATCAGGACGATGATCGGAATGGAGAGCGTTCGGGACGAAAGTCGGTCGGACCTGGCGAGCCCAGCGGCGTGACCCATGTCCATCCAACGGGGGGGAGGGGGTATAAGAAACGACCAGTTGCTACGGATGGCCGAGCGGTCGGATACCTCAGGTCCCGGCTGCCTGACTCGAACAGGCGACCTGAGGATATCCACGGGGGCCGCCGGTAACCGGCGGTCTCGCCTACAGTCCCCCGCTCTACCACTGAGCTAAGCCGGGACGACCGGCCGAGCCGGGCCCGGCCTATAACGGTTCGGTCGGACGCACCAGATCGGCGACCGCCGCACGGACGCTCTTCGCCACCTCGGCCGGGTCTCCAAGAGCGTCGATGGGCCGGAGGAGCCCGCGGCCCCGGTAGGTACTCGCTGAGCGGGGCCGTCTCGGTCTGGTACACCTTGATCCGGGTCCGCACCGCATCCTCGCGATCGTCCGGACGGATCGTCAGCGCGGTGCCATCGTCGTCGCAGACCCCGGGGCGCGCCGGGGGTCGGCTCACGAGGTTGTAGGCCCGGTGGCACTTCGGGCAGATCCGTCGCTGGGTGAGACGCTCGACGAGGGCGGCGGAAGGTATGCGGAAGTCCAGGACCCGGTCGACGAGCGTGATCCGGCCGAGCGCCACGGCCTGGGCGACGTTCCGGGGAAACCCGTCCAAGAGGAAGCCGAGGCGGGCGTCCGGATGATCGAGCCGCTCCCGGAGCAGGCGGAGGACCAGATCGTCCGGGACGAGGTGGCCCGCCTTCATGTGACCCTCGGCCTCCCGACCGAGATCGGTGTGAGCCGCGACCGCGGCCCGGAGGAGATCACCGGTGGAGAGATGCGGGACCCCGAGCTCTTTCGCGAGGCTCGCGGCCTGGGTCCCTTTGCCCGCCCCGGGCGGCCCGAGGAAGATGACGCGCCGCATCGACCCGCCGACCCCTGCCGTTAGAAAACCCTTGTGCGCTCTCGGGCCTCAGGCGACCGTCGTGCCCTGGAACGCCTCGCCTCGGAGAGCGGCCTCCAGGTTCGGGAGGTCCCGGCCATCGACGATCAGCAACGGGATCGAGGCCCGCGTGAGGAGGTCCGCGCCCAGGCGGTCGAAGACGAACTCCTGGCCGGCGGTGC
The DNA here is from genome assembly GCA_963708255.1 of uncultured Thermoplasmata archaeon. GTDB lineage: Archaea > Thermoplasmatota > Thermoplasmata > Lutacidiplasmatales > UBA184 > Lutacidiplasma. The sequence continues at coordinate 24,553 of CAVPSE010000006.1, read as the reverse complement.
CGTCCGTGGAGGCCGCCACGAGGGCGCGGAACTCCGGCCAGCCGATCCGGTCCCTCCGGCGGGCCGTCGGGTCCTTGCGGGGGTCGCGGTCGTACAGTCCATCGACCCGAGTAGCGTTCACCAGCCGGACGGCCCGGAGCCGCGAGGCAAGCAACGCCGCCACCCCATCGGTGGTGTGGCCGGGCTCTGTGCCTCCGAGGACCACCAGCGGGCATCGGTGCGCCTCGTGGACGGCAGCGGCGATCGTCGTGGGGGGCTCCACCGGGGTCGGCGGCCCGAGCCGCCCGGCGAGCAGGCGAGCGTGGATGCGCGTGACCTCGATCCCCACCTGGTCGAGCTCGACCTCGGTGAGCCCGAGCCGGCGGCCGAGGTCGATGTACTCCCGGGCGGTACGTCCGCCGCCGGTGGTGACTACGAGCGGCACCTGCTCCGACATCCGACGGAGCAGCTCGGCGAGGTCGCCGTAGTAGCGGGCGTCCTCCGACCCGGTCGCCAGCACGGAACCGCCGACCGAGAGGACCACGGGACGCACGGAGGCCGACGCGACAGGAGGCACGGGGGCGCCCGACGCGGGCCGCGGGCTTCTCTCTTTCGGGCGGGCGAGAGAGAGAGATTATCTGGTAGGAAGGCCCCGTGCCCGCGATGAGTTCCCCGGAGGAGCTCTCCCGGGAGAAGGACCTCGCCGCCCGGGCGGCGATCCGGCGAGTTCGTGCCGGTGCGAAGGTCGCCCTGGGGACCGGCTCCACCGCAGCGTACGCGGTCCGGGCCCTCGCGGAGAAGTTCCCGAAGGGCGGCTTGGACTGCGTCAGCAGCTCGACCGCGACCGGCGAACTGGCCGTCAGCCTCGGGCTCGAGGTCCGCGGGCTGAGCGAGGACGACGAGTTCGACTTCATGCTCGATGGGGCCGACGAGGTGGACCCCCGGCTCGCCATGACGAAGGGCGGAGGGGGCGCGCTGCTGCGAGAAAAGGTCCTGGCGCGGCTCTCGAAGGAGGTGCTCATCCTGGTGGACCACACGAAGCTCGTGCCGCGTCTCGGCACCCGGTCGGCGATCCCGGTCGAGGTGGTGCCGTTCGCCCGTCCGGCCGTGGTCCGCCATCTGCGGGAGCGCCGGATCGCGAGCGTCCTCCGCACCGGACCGGGAAGATCCCTCGGCCTCACCGACAACGGCAACGAGATCCTCGACCTCACGCCCCCCGGCCCGATCGAGGACCCCTCCGCCCTCGAGCAGGAGCTGAGGGGGATCCCCGGGATCGTGGAGACCGGGCTGTTCCTGGGGCTGGCCAGCCGGGTGTATGTCGGGTTCCCGGACGGCACCGTGCAGGAGATCCTGCCCGGTTCCGGTGCCGGCTCGGACTGAGCCGTCCGTATCCTTTATCGGCCGAGCGGGGTTCGGGCGCCTCGTTCCTCCCCGGGGATTCCATGGAAGGCAAGTTCATCCGGACCCGCGTTGACGATCACGTCGGCATCATCGAGATCGCGAAAGGCAAGGCGAACACCTACGACCTCGAGATGATGGCCGAGATGGACGTGGCCGTCGAAGAGCTCCGCTTCAACGACGACGCCAGGGTCATTCTCCTCACGAGCGGGCTCCCGGGTTTCTTCAGCGCCGGTGCGGACATCGAGATGCTGAAGCGGGCCCAGCCCGATTACAAGGCGATGTTCTGTCTCCACTGCCAGGAGACGTTGAACAAGTTCGCGAGCACCCCGAAGGTCGTGATCGCCGGCATCAATGGACACTGCGTAGGCGGCGGGCTCGAGATCGCCCTCTCGTGCGACCTCAGGATGATGGCGGCCGGCTCCGGCAAGATCGGTCTGCCCGGAGGTGACCCTCGGGGTCCTCCCCGGCACCGGGGGGACCCAGCGGCTCCCGCGGCTGATCGGCACCTCCCGGGCGCTTGACCTGATGATCACGGGCCGGCTCCTCACGCCCGAGGAAGCCCTGTCGATCGGCCTGGTCAACTACGTGTACCCTAAGGAGAGCTTCTCCTCGGACCTGATGGCGTACGCGAAGGCGCTCGCCCACGGCCCCTCGCGCGCGGTGAGCCTGATCAAGCGCTCGGTCATGGAGGGGGTCGAGGAGCCGCTCTCCTCCGGCCTCGCCCTCGAGCGGGAGCTTCAGAACCGCCTGTTCGTGACGGACGATGCCAAGGAGGGCATCTCCGCCTTCATCGAGAAGCGCAAGCCTGTCTTCAAGGGGCACTGACCCCCACCCAACGAGGGAACCTGACGATGGACGACCCCTCCGCCCCTCCGCCCACCGTGGCCGTGACGTCGAAGTCCCTGAAGGACGGCGGCACCGTCGAGCCCGTCCGGGAGATCCTCTGGGGCGCCTCGATCGGCGTGCGGAAGTTCGAGACCGCCGAGGAGATCCCCGAGGCGATGCGCAAGCTGATCGTCAAGCTGATGGTCGTCCAGGCGGACACGGAGTTCGCCTCCATCCAGCAGCACCGACCGTGGCTCGACAAGGCCCCGACCCTGGAGGACCGGTGGATCGAGGCCCGGATCGTCGCCGACGAGTCCCGGCACGGGCTGCAGGCATGCCGCATCCTCCGGGACTTCGGCGAGGAGGGCCAGAAGCTGATCGACCAGCTCCTCACCACCGAGGAGGGTCACCACAAGCTCGAGGCGTTCAACATGAAGTTCGACCGCTGGAGCGACGTCGGTGCGTTCACCTGCTTCGTGGACCGGGTCGGCGTCTACCAGCTGCGGGCGTTCCAGGAGTGCTCGTACGGGCCGCTTGCGCGGGCCATGCCGCTGATGCTCTCCGAAGAGCAGCTCCATCTCAACTTCGGCTTCAACGTCCTCCGCCGGATGGCGAAGCACGGTGCGGCGTACGCGGGCAGCAAGGAGGAAGCGCAGGAGGCGATCCGGAAGTGGTACCCCCGCGCCCTCGACATGTTCGGGCACTCCGACTCGGAGACGAGCCGCAAGGCGATCGAGGTCGGGCTCAAGCGGTGGACCAACGAGGAGGCCCGGGCCCGCTACATCCAGGAGATCGAGCCGCTGGTGCGCTCCATGGGACTCGAGCTTCCCCCGGCCGAGTTCGACCGGCACATCCTCTAGCGACGCGTCGCCCGGATCCGGCGGCCGCCGGGACCCGGCCGGAGGACCAGGCTCTCCCGGACCCCTCGAACCGCTCGAAGGCGGCGACGGAGCGCCGCCAGATCCCGGTCCAGGACGAAGACGTGCAGGTGGGCGCCCGCGTCATGGGTGTACCCCGCGACCGGCCGGCCGGCCTCCTCGTTCAGGCCCCGTACCGACTCGATCAATGCGCGGGAGGTCACGGTCAGATAGTCGAGCGACGGTCGGGTCGTCTCGCAGACGAGGCGGAAGCTATCGCACTCCTCCATGACCAGGGGAAAGAGCTTCGCCGCGTCGCGCGTCCGAAGAGCCCGCCGGATCCGCCGCAGGCGGTCCGGCAGTTCCTTCTGTCGGCGGCCGTACTCGGGGGAGGTGGCCACGGTCGTCTGCATCGCCACGGCCGAGCGAACCTGTTTCTCGGGGGCGTCATCGAGGAGGAGCACCAGGTCCCGGAGCGAGGGCCAGTGCCGCTCGGAGAACAACGGCGTCGCGTAGCAGTCGCGGCCATCGGGCCGGACCCCGGCCCGCCACTCCACGAACCCGCCGAAGACCGAACGGCACGCGCTCCCGGATCCGAACCGGGCAAGCTGGCTCACCCGCCGCGGCGTCCACGCCAGGCCCGCGGCGGCCGTCGCGGCCCCGGCGAGGGCCGCGAACCCGCTGGCGCTGCTCGCCAGTCCGCTCGCGGTCGGGAAGTTGTTGGTGGAGTCGACCGCGGCCCGGTCTGGGGCCCGGGCCGCCTCCCGCACCCGGTCGAGCAGTTCTGACACCGAGGCGAGGGCCTTCGGGGGAGCCGGTCGGCCGTTGAGCCGGAACGTGTCGGCCTCCAGGGAGCGGTCGAACGACACGGTGGTCCGGGTCCGGAGCCGGTCCAGCGTGACGGAGATCGACGAGTTGTACGGAAGCGCGAGCCGCTCGTCCCGGACGCCCCAGTACTTCACCAGGGCGATGTTCGGGGCCGCCTCGTACGTCGCAGTTCTGGTCGGCGGCGCCGTCATCCCCTGTCCGCATCGAGGGAGGGGGCGGACCTCTTAATCCCTCGGCCTGTCGGAGGGCGATGGCGTCCCCGCCCCCTGATGCTCCGCGGGAGCCCCGTCCGATCCGTCCCCCGCTCGACTGGTCCCTCGCCGACAAGCTCGGGGGCTTTCACCACGAGATCGGGTTCCGGATCGATGCGACGGTCCGCGAGCATGGCCTCTGCGTGGTCGGCGGGATCGTGGAGGCACGCCACCTCAACATCAACGGGGTCGTCCACGGCGGCGTCTACGCCACGATCCTCGATACGGCGATGGGAGGCGCGGTGCTGACCATCCTGAGGGCGAACGAGGTGACGGCGACCACGAGCCTCTACGTGGAATTCCTGCGGCCGGCTCGGGAGGGCCAGACGATGCGGGCCGAGGGGCGGGTGGTGCGGCGCGGCCGGCATCTCGCCTTCGTCCAGGGACGCCTCACCGACGGCGAAGGCACCCTGTTGAGCCAGGCCCACGGGACGTGGTACATCTGGTCGGCCGACGACGGCACGTGGGCCGGGAGCCCGCCCGTGGCCCGGGCGCCGGAGACCGTCAGCTCCCCAGTCGTCGCCGCAGCGCCTCGGTCGCGTCCAAGAGGGCGAACCCCTTCGCGGCGCCACGCTCGCCCTCGATGACCGGGTGAGCCCGGACCCACGCCTCGACCTCGGCCCGTCGTCCGAGGCCGACGTACGGCAGGGCATACTCGAACACGTAGGAGGAGAAGTTGGTCCCGCGGCTCTCCCGGCCGATCGCCTCGAGCCGCCGTTGCATCCACTTCCAGGTCTCCTCCCGGCCGTACCGGTTGAGGCCACCAGCCCGGACGATCTGGGGGAGATGGGCGCGGTTCAGGGTCCCGTCGTCCAACAGCCGGAACGTCGCCTCGACGAGTGCCGGGTCCCTCGAGCACGCGAGCGCGACGGAGATCTCGAGCGCCTCGCTATCGGAGGTCGCCGATTCGGCCGCCTGCCGGAGCGCGATGTGGGCCGCGGCGCCCTCCACGCTCGAGTACGCCACCGCGACCGCGGGTCGCAGATCCGGGTCCACCGAGGCGCGCACGGGGAACAGGGCCGCCAGCTCCCGACGGACCGAGTCGTCGTACGTCAAGAGCGCGAACGTGACCCGTTCGCGCAGGACCCCGTCGAGCTCCGCCTCGCCGGGGCGGCGACGCGGACCGAGCCGATGGTACTGGGCGGTCAGGAACGCCTGGCCGGCCGGCGCCAGGACGGGGTGGCGGCCGATGACCTGGTGGAGCGTGATCAGGTCCTCCGTCAGCTGCCGGGCCGGCAGGTAGTTCGGTAGGTCCTGGCTCGCCCGGAGGAATCGGGCGTACAGTTCGGGTCCCACATCGCCGGAGAACAGGAACGCGAACAGGTCCTGCACCGTCGCCCATTGATCGAACGGAGACCGCCGGGGGAACTCTTCGAGAACGGTCTCGTACAGGGTGGGATCGTAGAGGACCCGGTAGAAGCCAGCGGCGTTCGGGTTGAGGTGGAGGGAGCGGACCTCGGCGACCGGGATCTCGAGCCTCGGCGACTCGAAGCGGATCCGTCGCGTCTCCCCGTTCAGTTCGGCGACGAGGGGGACCGGCCACGACTCGGCGGTGTGCTCCCCGTTCAGGTGGAACCGGCGCTGACGGATCACGAGGCCGGGGGACTCCTGGTGGACCGAGAGGAGCGGGAGGCCCGGCCGCTCGAGCCAGGGGCCTAGGAGCGAATGGACCGGCTCTCCCGCCGCCCGGTCGAGGGCGTCCCACAGGTCCTGGCTCGTGGCATTGCCGTACCGGAACCGGGCGAGGTACTCCGCGATCCCGGCCCGGAACCGCTCTTCTCCGAGGTACGCCTCGATCATCCGAAGGATGGAGGCCCCCTTCCCGTAGGTGATGTCGTCGAACCGCTGGGGGATCTCGGAGGGGTCCCGGATCTCGGCGGCCACGGGTCGGGTCGATGAGAGGGAATCCGCGAACAGGGTCCGGTTCGTCCAGTACGTGAGAAGGTTCTCGAGACTCCCGTGGTCCGGATAGAGCCGGTCGACCATCTTCATCTCGAGGAAGGTGGCGAAGCTCTCGTTGAGCCAGATGTCGTCCCACCAGCGCATCGTCACGAGGTTCCCGAACCACTGGTGCGCGATCTCGTGCGCCAGGGTGTCGAGGGTGTGACGGCGGACCCGGGTCGAGGTGGTCGGGTCCACGAGAAGCTGGGACTCGCGGAAGGAGATCGCCCCCCAGTTCTCCATGGCGCCGTACGCGAACTCCGGGACCGCGACCAGGTCGAGCTTCGGAAGCGGGTACGGCTGTCCATAGTACTCCTCGAACGCCGGGAGGAGGCGCGACGCATGGTCGACCGCGAACGCCCCCTCGGCCCCCCGACCCCGAGGAGCATAGCTCGTGATGCGCACGCGTCCCGGGGGCCCGGGATGCTGGTCGAAGTGGCCGATGCCGAGGTAGAACAGGTAGGTCGCCATCGGGGGGGTGGGGGCGAACACCAGGGTCTTGTGGTCCCCCGCCCGGGACTCCTCCACCACGGGCGTGTTGAACACCACGTCGAGGTCGGCGGGGACCGTAAGGGTGAGCCGCAACGGCGCCTTGCGATCGGGTCGGTCGATGCAGGGGAAGATCCGACGTGCGTCCGTCGGGGCGCATTGTGTCGTGAGGATGTACCCGTCCCCGTAGCGGGACCGGTAGAGTCCCATGAGTCCCCCCGCCACGACCCGCCCCTCGAACGCGACCCGGACCGTGGCGTCCCCGGCAGGGACCGACGGGAGGATGATCACCTCCTGCTCCGGTCGGCTCTCCGAAGGGGTGGGCGCCCCATTGACGGCCGCGTCCCGGACCGTGAGCCCCACGGCGTCGAGGACGACGGGTCCCTCCACCGAACGAAGGTCCGCCTCGAGGGAGCCGTGGAACGCCAGGGCCGCGAAATCGACTTCGAGATCGAGACGGTACTCCGCTACCTTCGGCAGTGCCGGGCTATGGGTCAACCGACCGTCCCCTCGCCTCCCTCACGGGAGCTCGCCATCGCCGGGGATGCGTCCGGACGGATACGGTTTCCCCCGGGCGGCGGGGAGGAAGTTGCGCGCCCGTACCAAAGTTATATACCGGACCTTGGTGGCCCGCTCGGCTGACGGCCAAAGCGGTGGGGTCACACCCGGTCTCATTCCGAACCCGGAAGTTAAGCCCACTGGCGTTTCGCGCGGGTACTGAAGTGCGCGAGCCTACGGGAAGCGCGGAAAGCTGTCAGCCTCCGTGACTGCTGAGCGGACGCGCTCGTCCCACGCGAGCCGTTAAGTCCCGCGTCCTGGTCCGCGGTCCGTGTGGCTCGGCGCCCATGTGGGGATCTCCGACGGGCTTGACGCGGCGGCCCGGACCGGCCGACGGATCGGGTGCGAGTCGATCCAGATATTCTCCAAGAGCCCCCAGATGTGGGCCGGGGCCTCGATCCCGGAGGAATCGGCTCGGTTGTTCCGGAGCGCGATCGCGGAGGAGCGAATTCAGGCTCCGTCGATCCACCACGGGTACCTCGCGAATCTCGCGAGCCCGAAGAAGGCGACCCTCTCCCGCTCCCGCCGCGCCTTCCTCGACGAGCTCCAGCGCGCGGAGCTCCTCGGCGTGGAGAACCTGATCTTCCACCCGGGAGCCTCCCTCGACAGCACCCCGGAAGCCGGCGTCGAGACCCTCGTGGAGAGCCTCGACGCGGCGTTCCGGGCCGTTCCGGGAGGCCATGTGCGCGTCCTCCTCGAAAACTCCGCCGGCCAGGGGACCTCCATCGGGCGGACGTTCGAGCAGCTCGCCGAGGTACTCGGGCGGCTTGCCGAGCCCGAACGGGCCGGCGTGACGATCGATACGTGCCACCTGTTCGCCTCCGGCGTTGATTTCCGGTCCGAGAGCGACTACGGGACGATGGTGGACCGGCTGGGCTCCACGGTCGGCGTTGCGAAGGTCCGGGCGTTCCATCTGAACGACGCCAAGGCCGACCTCGGTTCGCACCTCGACCGCCACGAGAACATCGGGAAAGGGATGATCGGGCTCGACGGGTTCCGCCACTTCGTCAACGATCCACGGTGGACCGAGGTCCCTGGATACCTAGAGACCCCGCTCACCGAGGACGACTATGAGGCGTACGTCGCCGACCTGAACACGCTCCGCGGCCTCCTGAGCGGACCGACGGAGGCGCCGCCCAAGCGGGCGGCCCGCCCCCGGCGTCCAACGGCTTAATAGCCTCCCTTTCCTCGTCGAGGAACAGCGATGGCGGTGGCGGTCTCCACTCCCCGGTTGGCCGAGCTGGCCGAACGGGCCCGGGAGGTCCGCCGCGATATCATCGCGATGACCTTCGCGGCGGGGAGTGGGCACCCGGGCGGCAGTCTCTCCGTAACCGACCTGCTGGTCGCGTTGTTCTTCGAGGAGATGCGCGTCGATCCCGCCCAGCCGAACTGGCTCGATCGGGACCGCCTGGTCCTCTCGAAAGGACACGCGGCACCGGCCCTCTACGCCGTGATGGCCCAGAAGGGATTCCTGCCCCGCGAAGAGCTCCGGACCCTCCGCGTCGTGGGCAGCCGGCTCCAGGGGCACGTCGACCGGCGGAAGCTCCCTGGCATCGAGGCGTCGACCGGCTGCCTGGGGCAGGGCGTGGGAATGGCGGTCGGGATGGCCCTCGACCACCGGCTCGCGCAGCGACCGGGGCGGGTCTACGCGATCCTGGGAGACGGTGAGTGCCAGGCCGGCCCCACCTGGGAGGCGCTGATGGCCGCGGGTCATTACAAGCTCGACAACCTCGTCGTGATCGTGGACCGCAACGGGTTCGAGACCGACGGCTCCACCGAGTCGATCCTCGGGATCGAGCCGCTCGCCGACAAGCTGCGCGCGTTCCGGTTCGAGACCCTCGAGATCGACGGTCACGACTTCCCCCAGATCCTGGAGGCGCTCGCCCACGCCCGGGCGACCCGCGGCCGGCCGACGGCGATCGTCGCGAAGACGGTGAAGGGGAAGGGGGTCTCGTTCATGGAGAACACTCACATCTATCACGGCCGCCCGCCGACGAAGGAGGAGGCCCAGCGAGCGTTCACGGAACTGGGCGGAGGCGCCCTCCCATGACGGGCCCGGCGCGCGAGAGCCTCCGGGACGCCTACGGGAAAGCCCTTCTCGAGCTCGGGGGCCGCGACCCGAACCTGGTGGTGCTGGACGCCGACCTCTCCGGATCGACCCGGACGATCCTGTTCGGCAAGCAGTACCCGGACCGGTTCTTCAACGTCGGGGTGATGGAACCGACGATGATCACCATGGCCTCGGGCCTCGCCCTCTCGGGCCGAACGGTGTTCGCGAGCACGTTCGCGATCTTCGCCGCCGGTCAGGCGTACAACATGGTCCGCCAGTCGGTCTGCTACAACCACGCGAACGTGAAGATCGTCGCCACCCACGGTGGCCTCCTGGTCGGGGGGGACGGAGGGACCCATCAGATGCTGGAGGACGTGGCGCTGATGCGCAGCCTGCCCGGCATGACGGTGATCGTGCCGGCCGACGCCGGGACCACCCGGGCCGCGACCTTCGCCGTCAACGACTTCGACGGGCCCGCGTACATCCGGCTCACCCGGGAGAATCTCCCGACCGTCGGGGACGGGACGTTCGTGCTCGGCCGCGCCCCCGAGCTCCGAGCCGGCTCCGACCTCACGATCGTCGCCAACGGGGCGATGGTGGCCCGGGCCCTGGACGTCGCCCAGGAGCTCCACAAGGTCGGCGTGGAGGCGCGGGTGCTCGACTTCGCCTCCATGAAGCCGTTCGACGAGAAGGCCCTGGTGGCCGCGGCCCGGGACACCGGGGCGATCCTCACCATGGAGGAGCACACGGTCCTCACCGGGCTCGGGGCCCTCGTCGCCTCCACCACCGGGGAGACCTACCCCGTCCCGGTGCGCCGCCTGGGGGTGCCCGACGTCTTCGGAGAGTCGGGAGAGCCCTGGGCGCTCCTCGATCGATTCGGGCTCTCGCAGGATCGGGCGATGGAAGAGGCGTGGGACCTTCTGAAGCTACGGGGAAAGGTCCAGTAGTCGGAAGGGGTTCGTTCGATCCATGAAGCTGTTCCTGGACACCGCAAGCGTGGCCGAGATCGCCACCATGTGGGAAGCGGGGATCCTCGACGGGGTCACTACCAACCCCACGCTGGTGGCGAAGGAGGGGCGTAGGTTCGAGGACGTGCTCCGGGAGATCTGCGCCCTCGGGGTCCCGTCGGTCTCCGCCGAGGTCGTGGCCACCACGGCGGACAAGATGGTCGAGGAGGGGCGGCACCTCCGGGGGCTGCATCCGTCGATCTACGTGAAGGTCCCGATGACCCGGGCCGGGCTCCAGGCGACCAAGAAGCTCTCCTCGGAGGGGACGCGGGTCAACATGACGCTCGTCTTCTCCGCGACCCAGGCGTTGCTGGCCGCGAAGGTGGGCGCGGCCTACGTGAGCCCGTTCATCGGACGCCTCGACGACCAGAGCCAGGACGGGATGGCGCTCATCGAGGACATCGTCCAGATCTACGAGAACTACGACTTCAAGACGGAGGTCCTGGTCGCGTCGGTGCGCCACCCGATCCACGTCCTGGAGGCGGCCAAGATCGGCGCCGACATCGCCACCATGCCGTTCGGCGTCATGGAGAAGCTCGCCCAGCACCCCCTCACTGACTCGGGGCTCGCCCGCTTCCTGAAGGACTGGGAGAAGGTCCCGAAGGGCTGAGCCGTGACCGGGCCTCCGACGCTCCTCGCCAAGTACCTGGCCCTCACCGACGAAGCGCTCCGGCGCGTGAAACCGGCGCCGCCGTCCCGTTCGTTCCTCGCGGGGGCCTCGGAGGATTTCCTTGGCATGGCGAGGGCCTACCTTTCCGATGCCCGCCATTTCGAGGCGAGCGGCGACCCGGAGCGGGCCCTCGCCGCCGCCAGCTACGCCCATGGATGGCTCGACGCGGGTGTCCGGCTCGGGCTCCTGGACGGGGGGGACGACGATACCCGGTTCACGCCGTACCGGTAGGGCGCCTCGCCGGCCGGACACCGTCGTCGACGAGACGACCGTCTCCGCGATCGACGCGCACCTGAAGGCCCGCGAGGCCCGGCGGACGGAGCTGTCCGAACGGGCCCGTCGGCTGCGGCGCGACGCCCAGAACGCCATGTCGAGGCTCCACGGGGGCGAGCCCGTCGCCCCGGACATCGCCAAGATCCGCGCCGAGACCCGGCAGCTGGCCGCTGGGTGCGGCGCCGGGCCGCACCGGATGCGGGGCTCGCCCACGACGCCCTGCAGGAGGGGGTCGAGGCGACGCTCCTCCTGGCGCTCCACGAACACCGGAGGCTCCCGTCCCCGGTCAGCTCGGCGTCGACCCCGAGGAGTACCTCGCAGGGCTCGGCGACACGGTCGGAGAGGTCCGGCGCCTCATCCTCGCCGACCTGGCCGCGGGCCGGGTGGACGAGGCGGAGGCCACGCTCCGAACGATGGAGCAGCTCTACCAGTTGCTCCTGCGGTTCGAGACGACCCGGGCCATCGTTGCTCTCAAGCCGAAGCAGGACACCGCCCGGGCCTTGCTCGAGCGGACCCGGGGCGAGGTCACCATGTCGCGGGTCCTATCCCGCGCGAGGATACCGATCCCCCCGGAGCAGGACCGAGCATGAGCGAACCTCGAAAGACCATCGGACTGATCGGCGGATCCGGCATCACGGGCTTCCTCGAGGGCGGCCCGTCCAAGACCCACCGGGTGGCGACCCCGTGGGGGGCGCCTTCAGGGCCTATCGAGGAGGGCCGCGTCGGCGATCTTACCGTACTGTTCCTCCCTCGGCATGGACCTGGGCACACGATCCCCCCGCACCGCGTGAACTACCGGGCGAACATCGATGCGCTCCGGTCGTTGGGGGCCGAGGCGATCGTCACCGTGAGCTCGGTCGGCTCCCTGAAGCCGGAGCTGTCGCCCGGGACGTTCGTCCTGCCGAACCAGTTCGTGGACCTCACCAAGCAGCGGCCGACGACGTTCTACGATGGGGGCAAGGTCTACCACGTGTCGCTCGCCGACCCGTTCTGCCCGGATCTCGCCCGTCGGGCCGCGGAGGCCGGTCAGGAGGTCGGCTCTCCGTTCGTCGAGGGCCGCACTTACGTCTGCGTCGAAGGCCCCAGGTTCTCGACCCGGGCCGAGTCGAACTTCTTCCGGGGGTTCGCCGACATCATCGGTATGACGCTGGTGCCCGAAGTGACCCTCGCGCGGGAGCGGGGGCTCTGCTACATGTGCCTTGCGATGGTGACCGACTTCGACGTCTGGGCGGACAAGCCCGTGGAAGCCACCGAGATCGTGGAAACGATGCACCGCAACGTCGAACGGATGCGAGGGATCCTGGGTCGGCTGATCCCCCGGCTGGCGGCACCGCCCACCTGCACGTGCGCCAACGCGCTGGACAACGCGGGGGTCTGACCGGTCCGCCGGCTCAGTTCGTGCGCGGACCGCGCCGAACCGTGATCGGGATCATGTTCTGGGCGAACTCGAGCTCGGCGATCTCGACGGGATCGATCGTCCCCGCCGGGACGTCCACCAGGATCGGGGCTCCCAGCGAGACCTGCAGGGCGCGGGCGCCAAGAATGCGAGCCCGCTCGAACCGTGTGTAATTGTCGCCCGCATCCGCCCCGGAGGCGCCTCCCGACACGATAGCACTTCTCGGGGCCGCAAGCAGATCAGCGGCCGGCAAGGGACGCGCCACTTGGTGTGCCTTATTTACGCTTTGCCTAGGTCGGAGCTTTGCACGGAAACGAGGCGCGCCCCACTCGGCGCACAAGAACTCACCACACTGCACAGAAACCATCCCGGAGGAGCATCCGACCGAAAACCCTTACTCACCGAATGATCGGAAGTTGGCCGGTCCCTCCCGGTTCGGCTTGGGTCGGGGATTCAGATGACCGTGAGGCGGACGGTTACGGCCGAAAACGTGCGGGGCTAAGAGCCGGCGGCCCCTCTGGAGTCGTCCGGGGGTGGCATGTTGCGGACGTCTACATACCGGGTTCTGGGCCGGGTGGCGTTGGTCACGGGCCTTGGCATGATGGGGTTCGGCGCAGCGGCACAATTTGGCCTGTTCACGGCTTCCAATCTGACAGCTACGATCGGCGTGGTGGGCCTGCCGGTTGCTGGGGGTCCAGCCTTGTTTGATCTCCTGACACGTCGTGCAACGTTTGTGGTGGAGATTGCCCAGGCAGATCCTGGGGAGTACATCCTTCGGGGGCCTAGCTTTGACGAGTGGGTGCGGGCCGAGGTTGCGAAGTATCCCGTGCCTGCCGGGGCGATGGAAGCGGTAATCGGACTTGCCGTGGCGGAACCTCCCAGGACAGTTCCTTCCCGGTCTCCCGATGGGCGATACACTCGCCTGCCCATCGTAGTTCTTAACGCGGCTGGGGCTTTTGGCGGCACTGTAGCCGGCCAAGTCAAGTTCCTCACACTCAAGGTCCGCGTGCGGTGGGCGGACGCCACCGATTGCAAGGCGGTCGTCGCCGCAAACCTACTCAGGGGGGAGGAGGGCGTCCTGCAGAAGGGGAAGTGGATCGAGATAGGAGAAGCTAACTGGCACTCCGATCAGAAAGTCTCGGGCCTCTACAGTCCAACCGTGGGTCCCGCGGCCATCCAAAGCGCGAAAGAGCTGCGCCTGCTGGCCGAGTGGCCGGAACTTCTCCTGGAGCACTACTTGGGCAATCCCAGGGCCGACATCATTCGGGGAGAGTGGGCCTACCTCCCCCTGGCGTACATGCGGGAGGGGTCGAAGTTTCTCTATTTCAACGGTGGTCGGCCGGGAACCGCCCTCGCCCGCGTATCACCTGAGACGGGACCCATCGAAGTCCAGTTTCAGGTGAAGCTGCTAGGTCAGCACGCGGATGAGGGCATCGCGTTCCTAAAAGCAAGGGCCGACTGGAATGCCGTATCATTGGAAATGTTTGAACCCACGCGGACCGACCTCCAGTGATCTGCGCGGACCCGTGCGCGACCCCGCCGGCACATAGCTCTCGGAGGCGACCGGAAACGGTTACGACTCGGGGCCGCGACGGGAGACTATCCTACCGCTTCTAACCAACATCTTGCACGTATCCCGATCTCTCGGGGCTCGATGGATCGGACGGTTCGGCTGCGACGGAAGTTGTACAGCCATCCCTCGGCTGTAGCTCTTTCTCAAAGCGGTTCGTCCCCCTGTGACCAAATCTCATCGCGAATAACCCCGCTCACAGAACGGGATGGGTGCGGGTCGCCGGCGCGGACTGATGGGCCCCCGTCGGGGAAAGGACAATTTGAGTCGGCACCTAGCCTAATCTTCGGCCGGACCTGCTGCCCCCGATGGCAGCCTTGCGTCGGTCCCAGCTCGTCGGTCAGCTCGCGGCCCGTCTCTACGACTGGCTGCCTGGTTCCAGTCCCGATAGGAAGGCGTTCACCTTCGCCCATGCCGCAAGAGAAGTAGGACTGGGGACAAGCTGGATGGGCGGCAGCAAGCGACCTGCCATCGAAACGCTCCTAGAATCTGCGTTGGCCAGCGCAAGCCTTCGGGATTTGGTGCTGGTGATACTGCGGGAGGGAGTCCGGTACCGAGCCCGTCGCGGGCCGGAGATCACCCAGGAGGAACTGATCGGCATCTTCCATCTGCTCGAATCACTCGGCTCCAAAGTGCCCGAGGTGATCGCCCCCGACTTCCTCTCCGGCTTCCCGCCGACGCTTCGGCAGGTCGGCCGGGAACACCCTACCCAACTCGATCCGGTCCGCCTGTCCAAACTGCGGGAGAAGTTCCGACAGATCGAGTCCAATCCGAACCTGCAGGAGCGTGGCTACGAGCTTCAGGACGTCCTCTTCGGGCTCTTCGACCTCTTCGGGTTGGCACCGAGGCCTCCGTTCCGGGTCTATGGCGAGGAGATCGATGGATCGTTCGAGCTGGCTGGAGAGACCTATCTGCTGGAGGCGCGGTGGCGTGCGAAGGAGACCGCCAAGGGTGACCTGGAATCGTTCCAAGCGAAGGTCGTCACGAAGAGTGGATTCTCTCGCGGACTGTTTGTGTCAATGGGTCGCTTCAGCGGACCGGCCCTTACCGAGTTCTCCAGAGGCCATGCCCCGAGAATCGTCCTGGCCTCCAAAAGCGAGATAGTGGGCGTGCTCGCCGGTACCTACAGATTGGATGCACTCATACAAGGGAAGGTCCGACATCTCTCCGAAACCGGGAAGTTCAAGGTCGATCAGGGCTGACTTCCAAGGGCGGCGGAGCCGCCCGCCGTGGGGTTATCCCTCGGCGGGTCTCAGGCAATGGCGGGCTGGACCAAGTGACTCTGGACTGGCTGGGGATAGCGAACCTGTCCATCGGGCTACTTGGGCTCGCTGGGATAGCGGTCTTGGTCTACCAGTGGTACGTCGACCACTGGAGCCGCTGGCCATTCCGGGTGAAGGCGGTTAAACGCCGGCTTGCCCGCGACCGGGAAGTCTGGCTGTACCGATACGAGGTCGTGAACCTGGCAAGTCGATCCGCGGTCATCGACATCTTCTGGGTGCGTCCTGACGGGAAAGAGAAGTCCATCGCCGATGAGGCGTACGAGAATTCGCGTGAATTCGACCCTAGCGAAAGTGCCCCCTACTTAACGGTCGGCGCCAGAGACGATCTTTGGGGTTCGACTGCGTCTAGCGATAGGAAGGAAGGCACCCCAACCTACGTCGCGATCAGGGTGATCGATCAACGGACGCAAGAGGCACGTCGCTATCCGTTCCAGATTGAGCGCCCGGGCAGGCACGATGAAGATGCCTGACCCGCACTGGTCGGCCTCGCATGATCCACCACTCAGCCGCGACCCCCGGCGCCTAATCCTTTGGAACTCGGGAGGCGGCGCGCGAACCAGGGGGTTAATAATCTAAGCGCTTCCCACCACTGGGACAACGTCGAAGCCCCTCGGGTGTGTCCGAGTGGAGTAGAACTCCTCCACCTGGGCAGCGATCAGGTCCCGCCGGGTGTAGTCTGAATGCAGGCCACAAGCGATGCAGAGTACGTCCGCCTTTGCTTCGTCATCCGGGAGGGTCTCCACCTGACGCTCCTCCTCCCCATTTAGGGGGACCCAAGCCTGGCACCACCGGACGGGCACCTGACCATCGCGCCCATGCTACGGCCTAGCAGCGGGGGGATAAACCCCTGGGTCCGAAGTCTCGCTACCCGCGCGGTCCAAAAGACCGCGTCCGCGGCAGCCTTATCTATCGCTTCTCGGGATGAACAGTACTCACAGGCGTCAGACATGGCAAATGTGGGAAGCCGCCGACTGGTCTACCTGGGTACGATTATCGCGATAGTCGCCATGAGCGGAGGTTACGTTGCCGCCTCCGTCTTGGTCCCCACGGTGGTGACGCAAGGTGCGAGCTTCTTCCAGGGCGGTAGCAGTGGAGCCAACGGGTACAGTGCTCCCTCGCTAGTCGTTGCTTCAACACCCGCCGCTACCAGCGCCTGCACGGCGGGGACCATAACCGGCGGCACATCCGCAGGAACCGTCACGATGATCCTCTCGTCCACCACCGGTGCCACGAGTTGTACGGCGGGTAATTTCGCGGAGGAGTTCGTCGTGGCATTCTCAGCGACCATCACGACGCAGACGAACTCGATCACCATCACCACCCAGGTCGGCGCTGGCGCGGTACAGACGAATACCGAGTCAGTGACGCTCGGAACGGGCAGTTCCGGGGCGTTCACCCAAACCGTGGACGTCTTCGTGGACTACGGGGCCATCAACCCACCCGCGAGCGGCGTCACTGTGCTGGATCTGGTCATCCAGTAAGGACCACCTGACTGAGTGTCGAAACCCTTTCCTCCCCGGGCGGAGCTCCCCCATGCGGAACTTGGCGACGCAGTGCGAGATGCCCAACGCCTACCTCTACACGCTCGGATCCGAACCTCCCGTTGGGTTCCTGGTGAGCTCGTGTAGCGGGTCCATCGAGCGCGTCGCCCTCTCGAGGTGGGCCAGGATGGAGCAAAGGGAGCAGTTCAGACTCTGTACCGTCCACCGCGGCTACTTCGAGCGGGAAGGGCGGGTCTCGGTGCAGGGCGGCAGCCGGGTGCTCAGGCCATCCTACGTCGCCGTCGAGGTTGAACCCGCTGGCTAGGCCGACCTGACCTGCGCGGCTACGCGCCGGCTTTGAGTCCCCGCTCGATCAGGATCATCGCGAGGGTCGATGCCGTTCGACGATCCTTTTCCGCTGCCTTCTTCAGTTCGGTCAGCACCTTTGGCGGCAGGTAGACGGCGATGGCTGCTCGCCGCTCGCTCTTAGGCCTCGCTTTTCGTGGCACTTTTCCCCTCGCGCAGGTCCCGAACCTGCGGTATCGACCGGCACCCGATACCGGTCGACGTCGGGTGCCTGGGATTCCGGAAAAATAGTAGATAACCGTTTTGGTCTACTCGCAATTGCATCGCGATCGGCCGGCTGGAAACTCGTTGGAGAATGCGCCACCCACACGCGGCAAATCCAACGGCGGTCCGCCTGGCCCCGGGTGCCTAGGACGAATCGATTCTCGGTCGGGTAGCTACCAACTCGAACGTGATTAGGCCCTGGTCGGATGGACCAAACCACCAGGAGTCGAGCGTGCCAACAGAATGATACTATCTGTTGTTAACAACGATTCCATAATATATCGAATGTCGATACAGTGTTAGCCCCTGTCATGGGGGGAGGTAGCACCGAAAATGAACGGACCTGAAAGAAAGAGAACAGTGGACCGCCTGACCGTGGTCGGTGTTCTAGTCTTTGCGATGATCGTAGTGGCGGGCACCGCTGTGTTCGCGGGGGGAGGCTGGCTGGGTTTCGCGACGACTCACTCGAGCCGAACTTACAGCCACGCGCGGACACTGGCCCTCGCAGCAGGCATTGAGGTTTTGGGGGTCACGCTCCCAACTACAGCTGGACAGTGGGGCATAGCCGCGATGACGGCCAGCGTAACCGGGTCGAACGGCCCATACACCTGCTCATGGACCTTTGGTGACGGGGGGACTTCGACGAGCTGTTCGCCCAGTCACAGCTGGACCAGTGGAGGCACCTTCACGGTCGGTCTGACCGTGACGAATGGAGCCTCCCACGCGTCGGCCAGCATGGTAGTCGGGGCGAACGCGGCCTATGTCACAGGTAGCGGCGGCGGCTTCGCCCCCAGCCTCTGGTCCTTTGCATTCTCATTCCCGTGCAAGGGGGTTGCGGTCGGCGGTTTCCCAGGTCAGCCGTGCGGCGTTCCGATCGAACTCCCACCCGGAATCTTGGATGGGGTTCTCATTACCTCCGCTCCACCACCTACGGCTGGGACCCCGGAGACGGCAGTGGATCCCTGAGCGGTCAGGTCGTTATCCACAACTGGCCAGGGGCGGGGCCATACACCGCGGTCCTGACGTCCACGTCCGGAGGCTACAACTTCCAGCTCGGCGTGTCGGCGGTGATGCCCTAAGGAGCCGGATAGGCACCGGGTGGACCGCGCGCACCCGGTCAGGAAAACGCGGTGGCCAACCTTTTCCTCCGACAAGCGGGGATGGGGCGTAACCTCAGCGATCGAGATGGCAGCCATCGGGTTCTCTATGCACAGAGCAGGAGGGACCGTCCGGGGACACCCTACGATTCTCATCATCACCCCGAGCTTGACTGACCCGCGGCTCCGTTCTCGTCGGTAGGCCGGCGGGCAGCCGCTTGGCGGACAGATGGTCTAAGGAGCCGAATCGACGTTAAGCCCACAGGGCTTGCGGCGATACGAGCTTCCCGCTCTGCCAGGGTGAGTTCGAGGGGGAACCCGAACTGAGTCTCTCCCGACCAAAATCCCATAGCCCCCCACGTAGGAGGATGTTTCTACCATCGACCAATTCTATATATTATTCAAGAAGGTGGGGTGGAACGATGATTGTTGCACCAACTGTAGGATTGGTCAAGGGAAACTCTTCCAACGGGGCTTCCACCCTGAGTACGGGGAATCAAACCGTCCTTACAGGAGCGACTGTGTACGTCCAAGTGGCCATGTTCGGGACCTCCCTCTCTACGCCGACGGTCACTGATGCGCAGGGGGGTGCGTACCGACCTCCTCCAGGCCGGGCACTCCGCCAGTGGGTCAGTCTACCTTTGGCTTTTTCGGCGCATCGAGCCGTTGGCCGAGTCGATCCTATTCACGATAACCGTCACACCGTCTTCCGCTACCGCCCCTATCGAAATAGTCTGCATCGAAGTGCTCAACGACGGTGGTGTTGACGCAATCAGCAGCCTCAACACGTCATCAGGGACCTCAGAAACCTCGTCGGTCCTCACCTCCGTCTACAATGACCTCGTACTCTTCTTCGGAGCCGACAACGCTGGCACTTTCTCCCATTGGGGAAGCGGACAGACCGGCATCAGCTCGTACCCGACACCGCCGACGAATGTGACAGCCTGGGGAAGCTATCAAACCCAAGCTTCAGCAGGGACAGCAAGTTCATCGAGGGCAATCACCGCGTCCAAGTCTTGGTCCGCCGTAAGCATTGGCATCGCCCCAGCCGTGCTCCCTTGGACTCAAGTCGCGGGCAAGCCCTTCGCCACCGTCTCTCCAATCGGGAAGAACTCGGGCCTCACAAACATCCCGAACGCCGGCGCCGACTATGGGCCCGACAGCAACGGCGGCGCTACCACCACCAACGGGATCCAGGAAGCACTGAACTCAATTTCGGGAGGTGGGACCGTTTTCATGAATGCAGGCACCTACCAGCTGTCAAGCCCGATCTACAACACTGGCAGCGATCAAACCGTCATCTTTGCGGCCGGGTGCACCCTGAACTTCTCGAACGCATCGGCGACGCCCTACCTAAACTTCAACAATGACTTGGGCGACATCTGGGTGGGATGCAACTTCGCGAGTGCTTCTGGGAATCAGGCGTGCTACCACGACTGCCGCTGGTACGGCAACGGTGTTGTTGTGAATTGTTCCGGATTCAACTACACAGGGGTAAACCAGACGATTGTCGGGAACGACGGGGAGATCGTCATCGCGATTCAAGCCTACATCCAGACCTACTCAGTCTACCCAAGCTACAACATTGAGGTCGATGGGTTCGCCATGAACGGCTTTGGCGGAGTCGCGGTTCAGCTGTCCAATAATGCCTTTGCAGCGGGCTCAGGCGGGCCGCTTTCAAATCAGTGGCGGAACGTCAAGATTTCTCGAATAAACGCGGTCATGGCGCAAAACGGGTACAATCAGCCCCCTCCAAAGTCTTTCGGCACCGGCGTGTTTTTCGGTGGCTGCAACCTCGTCGAGGTTGCTGATTGCATCATCGACTGTTCGAACGTGGTGTCCGGAACTGGTCCTGACGTGTCAAACTGTTTCGTGTCGAGCCAGAGGGGTGGCGACACCCAGAACATCGTCTTCCGGCGGTGCCGTTTCAACAGCGGCGGCGGCGCGGGCGCTACAATCCCCGGATCGGTGTTAGAGGCCGAGGGCGCTGATACTCCGAGCGGAGGGAGGGGGGAACACCCACGACATTGTGTGGGAGGACTGCGTCTTTGACTCAGGTGCCTCGTCAGGATCCCCGGTGGGGGGCCAAGGAGGCGCATACGTGGACGATACCGACGGCGGCGCCGGCATCAGCGTCGTCTACAACCTGACATTCCGCCGATGCCAGTGGTACAATTGCGGGATGAACTTCAGATGGCAGAACAATGCGAGCGGGTTCGTTCTCTTCGACGGCCAGCTTCCCGGGTCGTTCTCGTCCTTTCCTACGACAAGCGAGGGCCGAGCAATCATCCAGGGTCCTGGGCTCTGGGTTTCAGGCCAGCAGTACGCCGGGCTCAGAGTGGCGTTGACGGGCATTGCCCAGAACCTGGCTACCTATCAGACTCCCGACGTCACCGGCGGTGCGGCCAGTCGCCAGTACAGAGTTACGGCTTCCCTTGCCGCCATTGTAACGGGCACGCCTACGATCACGGTCGTCTGGACAGACCCCGATGTTGGGGTTTCCAACGCTACGATTCTCAGTAGTGCCCTGGCCACGGGCGCCGTGACTAGCGCGACCATCTCGATCGTTGTCTTGGGGGGTACTCCGATAACGGTCCAAGGGTCCCAAACGGGAACGGGTGCTCAGATAGTCGCGAGGTACAGCGATAGAACAGCTCCAGTGAGCTTGGCTGCCCTCCGTTTTGCGAAAGTGGGCGGGGCTGGTGTCTAGGTCGGCATCAGGCGGTCATATCTGTGGTCCACTGCGACACTAATATCGGGCAGGTAGTCTTCCACAATAACGATCGACTCCAGATGCTTCTTGAATATTGACATGACGACCTCGCCACGCGTGGCGAACGGAGAGCCGGCTGGCTGGTGGCCAGTAGACAATCCCCCAAGGAGCATACTTACCCCGTCGGTACAGAACAGAAACGGGGACGCCCCACCAAGCTCGACAAGCTCGCGGAAGAGGCCCTCGGCTTTCGCGCCGCTTCGGAGGGTCCCATGAACAAACGCGACATTCTTCGGGAACTCAACCACCTCCTTTGCTAGGGCAACCGGGTTAAGGAACGAGCGGAATTCCACAAGCCCCTTCCTGAGGCAACGCAGGTCAAGGTTGCGATATGGTAAACCAAACCTTCGGCCAAGGCGCGTCGTGGGCGACCCGAGGAAGGGCAGGGTGACAAGTCGCTGCATGGAAATCAGTTCCCGAGGCGAAGGCGGGGGGTGGGTTGGATCCGGCCGATTGCGACGGGGGAGACTCTGGGGGTACGCTACGGTCCACTCCGTTCGCGCGACCCTGGACCAAGCAGCCTCGAAGTCGATGTAAACCGGAGTTGGCGCCTTGTTGAGGTCCTGCTGGAGCACAATCGTAGCGGGTGCGGCACTCCTATCTGACAAAATCCGTCTCAGCCCCTCTCGCTCTGCGCTGGTCCGGGAGAAGAACACCCGAACAGGGTCCGTTGGGAGCTCCACAGGAGAGCCGCCCCCTCTTGGTCCCCCCAGCCCCTAGCGGTCACCGTGACCTTGTCGGCGTAGGGGAGCGCGATCGCAAATGTGACCCAAGTCCATCCGGAGACGGATGGATTCGGAATGTATCGATCACGAATCCAGTCGCGTACGTACATTCGCGCGATTGCGGCGTTCTGAGTGCTTCTGGGAAGGCCGGTCACGCCTGCCACGGGGGGGTGTCCAGCTAGCAAGCCCCTTACCAATAGCCGTTCAGCCGGCTAAAACCCGCGACCGGACTTGAGGTAAACTACCCGGGCCGACCCTCGCCTCCGCCACCCCTTACTCACTCCTCAGGTTCAGACCAGGTCAGGCGCCGAGTCTACGTCCTGGCCGTCTTGGCCTTGGGCCGATGGCGAAACCGAGCCTGCCGACTGACGGGCTTGTCCAACCCGGTACTCGGGTTCGCCAGCGGGCCTCGAGCTTCCACTGAGCGGGCGGACCTCCTGCTAATCGTGATCGCCGAGACGACTGCGGCAATCGTTGCGACCAACCCTAGCACGATCCACGGGATATCCGCCCCGAGGTTGGCCCGACCTGGGGACGTAACCGCGGAACCTGAGGATTGGATGGTCACCTGAGCGACCGAACGATGACCCTGAGCATCCGTAACAGTCAACGTGACTGAGACGGCCCCGGCGGCCGGAATTGAGCAGATGTCAAGCGCGATCGTTTGTGGACTGCAGGCTCCGCCGCTGCTTCCCCACGCGTAGGAATATCCGCCCACACCCCCCGAAACCGACGATGTCACCTCGACGGAGCTACCGGGTGCTGGCGGTTGTGGGGATACAGTCAGCTGTGTAGCCAGGGCCCCCCCTCCAGGTGCGACGAGGACTGACCATAGCGACTCTGCGGTATGACCGCTCCCGTCCGATACATGGGCCCGAACGACATACGCCCCGGCCTCAGAGAATGTATGGACAGGAGATTCCACCGTGCTGGTCCCGCCATCCCCGAAACTCCAAGCGTACCCATACGCGGGGGAGCCCCCCTTGCCTGGCTGGCGAATCCGATTTCCAACGGAGCCGCGCCCGCGCTCCAGTTTCCGAGGATTGTGAGGTTGAGCGCAATGCTGAGGTTCAGCGAGCCGCTGTCCGTTGCCCCGTGCTGTCGGTCACCGTGACCACGGTTGAGAATGGGCCGCTCGTCGTGAAGATGTGAGAAATAGCTGACATATTCCCGCCGACGCCACCGTCGCCGAAAGCCCAGGAGTAGGAGTAGGGGGGGGCGCCGGCGAGTTCGCGTGCGGTCAAGTTGACCAGCTGGCCGAGCTCGGGAGTCAACGGATTCGCCGTGACCACTGGGGTCGTAAGGTCGGGGGCGACCCCAATCAGGATGCTCGCGTTGATTTGGCCCCCACCAGGTGCGGTCGCGGTCACGTTCACCAAGTAGCTCCCTGTCGCCTGATACGTGTGTACCGGCGACGCAGTGGAGCTCGCATAACCGTCACCAAAGGTCCAATCGTATGTCAGTCCGCCCGGCCCCGACTCGATCTCTGCCTGGAACACAACTGGTACCCCGACGTCCGTGGGGTCCGGATTAGCTTTAATCGCCTCCATCGCGGACGCGTCTACGAACAGGGACAGGGTCGCCGTAGCGCTGTTGCCCGTCGCATCCTTGAGAGTCAACGACACGAGGAAGTACCCCGAACTCTGGTACGTGTGCGTAGGACTAGACGACACATTGGCCCCGCCGTCGCCGAAGGTCCATGCGAACGTATAGGGACCCCTGCCGCCGACGTGCGTGGAAGAGTACGCGACGGCCTGACCCACGCCAGCGGGCGAGGGCGTTGCCAGGATAGCGAGCCCGGCCAACGGCGGGGTACCGCCCCACGACCAGGTATAGTTGGCCCCGATTGCGAACCAGATCGAGGCGTTGTCCCCAGGGTCCCAGACCAACTGGCCGCCGTAATGCTCGGGGGGAGGGATTTGGGCGGAAGTGATGTTGGTCCACGTCATGTTGTCCAAGAACCAAGCGGTCGGGGGAAGTGTACTCCCCAATCCGCACCTGACGGAACCCGCCGAACAGTAAGACTCCACCCTGGGCGGTGTCGTAGGCCATTCCCGCGTCGACCTGCGGGGCCGATCCTGTAGGTTGCCGCTTTCATCGATCCAGGACCCGGCCGCGTACACGAACGTGTGATCGTAGCCACCGAAGAAGACTAACCCATGGAGCTGGGGATCATTTGCCAAGGCTCCCTCTTCATAGCCGGGAACGGGGGCGTTGGGTCCGGTGGTTTGGTTCAGGTCCGGATTCGTCAGATCCGCCCTCGTAGGCCATGGCCGCGCCACCGGTGGCGCCACCGTTGCAGCTTGCGCCCAAGAACATCGTGAAGTTGTCAGTCGTATCGAAGGCCGCCTGAACCCCGCAAGAATTCTGCAGCGAAGCGGGGAAGCCGCTGGCAGAGAGTTCTGACCACTGGCCGCCATGGAACTCCCATACATCAGAAAGTTGAGTTCCAATTGGAGATTGGCCCCCGGCGAGGATCACATACCCGTCCGCGGCGTCGTAGGCCATCGCGTAACCAACTCGCGGTGA
>CAVPSE010000005.1:0-408806 GCA_963708255.1 uncultured Thermoplasmata archaeon | reverse complement strand
GCAACCGGTACCACCCGACCACTTTCGACGCGAACTCGGGCTGGGGCATCTCGTCGGGCTCCCCCGCGATCAGGATCTGCAGGGGGTGCTCGGGACCTAGCTTGCCGACCAGGTCCTTCATCACGCGGAGCGAGACGCTCGGCGACGCGGTCACCGAGGAACGGGACGGGGGTGGCGCGGCGGGGAGTCTCACCTCGGACGCGGCCATAGAACGCGCGCGAGCGCTCGTCCCGCCCATCGCCACCGACGGTGGGTGGGACTCGTGGGATAAACGGGTGGGCGCAGGTGTGGGAGGTGGAAGCAGCACGCTCCGGGGGCGGTGGTTTGAATATCGTCGGGGCCTTCCTTCGAGCCCCGGCGACGGCGCCCGGAGCGCACGTGCCGGCTCTACGGCAGCGGTGATCTGTGAGGCGACCGAGCGGCTCCTGGACCGCCCCCGCTGCCACCGTTCTCATTGGGATCGGGCTGTTCCTAGGAGGTTGCGGCATGCCCACCCCGACGGGCGTGGGGCAGCCCCATGCGGCACCCAGCCGGGGCCTAGCTCGCCCTCCGGGCGGAGCTTACGACCGTCGCTCCGATTCCCCCCAGTGGGCTCTACGAGCAGTTCGAGGTCGTCGCTACGGTGGGGGTCGGCGTCTCTCCCGACGCGGCGGCGTACGATCCGTACAACGGGTTGGTCTACGTGACCAACCAGAATGACAGCACCTCCGGCGTCCAGCTCGGGCCGAGCTCGGTCAGCGTCCTCAATGGCACGGCCAACATCGCCACGCTTCCGGTGAGTGGGAGCCCCGAGCCCCCTCTGGTGGACACCATGACAGGGCTCGTCTATGTCCCGAATTACAGCACGGACAACGTGACCGTGATCAATGGCACGGCGGTAGTCACCGCATTATCGGTGGGCCACGGGCCCGGGTGGGGGGCCTTCGATCCGGCCGACGGCGACGTCTACGTGGCGGACTCGAACGGGTCCGAGGTGAGCGTAATCCAGGGTTCGACGCTCGTTGCCACGATCCCGGTTGGAGCGGACCCCTCCGCGATCACGTACGACCCCGCGGACGGGGACATGTACGTCTCTAATGAGGGCTCAGCCAATGTCAGCGTCTTGAACGGTACGGCACTCGTCGGCACCGTTGCTACGGGAGGCTATCCTTTCGTCTCCGCGTTCGACGGAGGGAACGGCTACGTCTACGTCCCGATCGCCTATGGGAATGTCTCTGTGATCCAGGGCACGACACTCGTCACTACAGTCGTGGTCGGGGCACCTTTCACGGCCGATACCGTGTACGCGACGTACGATCCCAGTAATGATTACGTCTACGTCGCCGACGATCCCGGGAGCGTCTCCGTGATCAATGGAACCACGGTTCTCGCGACCGTCCCTGTGGAGCCGGCGCCAAACCAGCCCGTTTACGACCCGGCGAACGGGGAGATATTCGTCGTCTCGCCGTTCCCGAGCAGCGTGGACGTGATCAATGGGACTCAGGTCGTAGCGACAGTTTCGGTCGGCATGGCGCCACAGGCTTCCACCTTCGACGGAGGTGACGAGTCCCTCTACGTGGTGAACCAGTGGTCGAATTCGGTCAGCGTCGTTCGGCTCGCCCCCGCCTACCCGGTGACCTTCCAGGAGAGCGGACTGCCCCCGGGGACCAACTGGTCGGTCGATCTCGCGGAATCTCACAATTATTCGATGACGGACTCAGTCGGCTTCTTTTCGGCCAACGGCACGTTCGATTTT
Organism: uncultured Thermoplasmata archaeon; assembly: GCA_963708255.1. GTDB lineage: Archaea > Thermoplasmatota > Thermoplasmata > Lutacidiplasmatales > UBA184 > Lutacidiplasma. The sequence goes on along the minus strand of CAVPSE010000005.1, from coordinate 407,071 downwards.
TACGTCCCGCCGCTTCTGAATTACACACCGACCCCGGCCACGGGGTCTGTCCTCGTTAACGGGAGCCCAGCGACGGTACGCGTGGCTTGGGAACCCGTCCAATACCTCGTCACGTTCGCGGAGGGTGGGCTGCCCTTGGGGACGTTGTGGAACGTGACACTGAACGGGACCCTCGAAACGTCCACATCGAACTACCTCGAGTTTGCGGAGCCGGACGGCACGTACACCTACTCGGTCGGATCGGTAGCCGGATACGCGGCGAAGCCGAGCTCAGGGGAGATCCCCGTGAGCGGAGGAGCGGCTACGGTGACGGTCACCTTCTCGATCGCCGCGTCCACCGGCCCGCCACCTCCCCGATTCAATGTCACGTTCTCGGAGAGCGGACTACCCCACGGAACAGAATGGTCCGTGACGTTCAACGGGACCCTCACAACAGGAACTGGGAACCTCACGGTCGTAGGGTTCGAGAACGGGACGTTCCCGTTCTCGGTCGGCAGTATTGCCGGCCTAGCCCCCGACCCAGCTCAGGGATCCGTGGTCGTCCACGGTGCCCCCGCCTCTGAGGGGATCGCATTCTCGGCACCGACGTCCCCCGTGCCGAACGGCACCTCCGGGAGGGGGAGTTCCGACGGTCCTAGGTCTCCCGGCTACGCAGGGGTACGTCCTCCTGGGCATCATCGCGTTCCTGGCTGTGGCGCTCGCCGCCGCCATACTTACGGTGCGGAGCCGGCGACCTCCGCCCCAGGAGCCACCTGAGGAGGTCGCCTCTTCAGTCCACAGTCGGACCAACGATCAGGGATAGGCGCAGCCGAGTAGGGCCGACCGACCCGGAGCCCCTGTGGCGAGCGCTCGTCCCGCCCATCGCCACCGACGGTGGGTGGGACGTCGCGGGATAAACGGGGAAGCGGCGATTCGGGAGGTGAAATGAGCTAGTGTCGCATTCCCGTAGGGTATCGGCGCGGGATCGGGGAGATACCTTGAGACGTAAAGGAGGATAACCGATCACGTCGTCCCAGGAAGTGGTCCTATGCGACCCTCGCTCCAGGTGGCCCTGGCCGGTGTCCTCTGCGCGTTCCTTGTGGCCACCCCCACAGCCACAGGGGTCACCCGGGGCATGATGACAGTCTCCTTGACTTCCCTCACAATAACGGCCCCATTTTCGGGCGGGTCGACTACAAGCCTCTTTGGCGGCGCCGGGGGCTGTTCGGCCTCGTATCTTCAATCCGGGACGCCGAGTTTCGTGGGCTCGACAGGGGTCGCCCGGATAAGCCAGAAGGCCCTCGCCTCGAACCAGCATGGCTGCAGTGGAACCAACACGGTTGGCATTGCCAATGGGACCGTGGACGCCGGCGCGGCGGGAGTCCCGTTCAAGGTCGCATTCACGGGTTCGTATTCGGTCGACGTCGAGTGGAAGGTGAGCTGGACCCTCAACGCGAGCGCGCACAGCCGGTATGCCCCCGGCCCCGCCGATGAGTGCACCTGGTGGGGACTGACCGCGCTCGTGTACAACACAGCAGGCACCACCTCGATCACCTCGAGTGGCTTCGTTGGCGCCTGGCACAACCCGACTTGCCTTGGCGGTAACGCGACGTGGAGCCAGCATCAGACCGGCACTTTCCATGTCTACGTCAACGGCACCTTGGGCACGGGCACCTACTACGTCGAGACCCAGGTCTACATTGTCTCGGGGGCCTACGTCCAGGACCCCGGCCTCGCGTACGGTTACGAGGACCTCCAGTACGGGCCGGATTTCGCGAGGCTGTTGTCAATCACGGTTTCGTGAGCACGGCCACGTTCCGCATCGTGGCGTCGCCCAGTCAGGGAATGTTGACGCTGATCGACCCCTGGAAACAACCCACGCCAAGGACGTTCAGCATGTCGCCGGCCGCGGAGAGGTTCGTTGTGCCTGAGTCGATCGATAGGGTCTGGAGGCTGGTCCAGGCCACGCCCGCCCCTTCCGACCAGGTTCCGTTGACGAAGTCATAGGTCGCCACGGGCGGCCCCGAAATAGCAGTGACAACCGCCGTCCAGGCGGTCGTCGGGGTGATGTTGACGTTCTCCGCGGTCACTACCTGGAGGCGGATGTCCCCCCACGCGATCCCTCCCCCCGCGGATTGGACGCTGAAGTTGTACCAGTGGTTCGGACCCTTCACTTGTTCCCTGGGTGTGCCGAGCGCGGCCGAGCTGCCGAGCGGGGTGTTGCCACCGGTCGGTGAGGGAGACCCGCACCCTGAGGGTGCGGAACTCTGCCCGCGCAACCAGAAGAGGTTCCCTTCGAACGCGGTCACGACTGCGACCGCCCCCACGATAGCCACCAGGCCGAGGCAGGCCCCTGCAACCCACAGGCGGCGGCTACGCGGACGCATCACGGCCAGGGATTAGGCGGCTTGAGACGATGAGCATGCCGACCTTTGCGGACGAAGGGGCCTCTGCCGGCGAGTCGCACCCCCGCCGTTCGCCGAGGTCACGGCCGTGGATTAGGGAATGCCGATGCTGATCGAGCCTTGGAACCCGCCCGTACCGAATACGTTCAGCGCGTCGCCTACCCCAGCTAGATTCGTGGCCCCTATGTCCACCACGAGCACCTGACCACTCGAAATGGCCGCCGTTGCTCCGCCCGTCCAGCTGGCCGTCACGAAGGAGTACGTTCCCACGAGTTCTCCCCCGAGGCCTAGCAGGAGGGCGGTCCATGACGCGCCGGGAACGACGTCCGTCCCGGTCGCGGTCTCGATGGCGAGCCCAATGTTCTCGAGCACAATCCCGCCGCCGGCGGATTGGACCGTGAAGTTGTACCAGTGATTCGGTCCCGCGCTACCTTCGCTCGGCGGGCCAAACGCGAGTGGGGTGACGTTCAGGGGGCACTCGCACCCCGGGGTCCTCGGCGTCGGGAACAGAAGGGGGAGGGCGACGAAGACCAACACCAGTATCCCTATGCTCGCAACCGATCCGACCAGCGCCCCGACTCGAATGAACCGGCGGCGTTGCGGCGAAAGCACGCCCGCTACTAGGAGGCCCCGGTCTCTTGAGGATGCCGCGCTGCCGGCACCTTCCATCGTTCGCCCCAGCGGCCAAGTCGATAGCCCCCCGCGCGGACCCCCGCCGGCATGTCCGACAACGGCGTCCATCGCGAGCTCCACCTGCCCGGCCCGCTGGCCCCCGATGCCCCTCCGCCTTCGAAACGCCCGCCTATCGATATCTCCCTCGCGAACCCGGTCTGGATCGAGGTCGCTCTGGGCCCGAATTCCGGTGCGCGGTACGTCCTTGGAAGCGAGGCCGACGGCATGCTGGACATCGCCGGCTCGGCGCTCCGCGAGGCGTTCCCGGGTGCAGAGATCGGTGCTCGCGTCAAGTGTCCGCTGCTGACGGAGCGGCACCTTCGGCGTGGGGTCCTCCTCCGGGCCGTGCCCGGCAGCCGGACCCATTACTGGCCGCTCCAGCTGACCGCGGGCCTGGACCGTGGCGGGACTCTACTGCGGTCCCTGGCACCGACGGTCCGGGACGAAGCGTGCGAAGTGGTGCTCCAGTTCGTATTCCGCCGAGTGGGGGATTGGGAGCACCGGTTCTTGGGTCGCAACTACGATGAGTTCCTGACCCTCGTCGAGAGTTCCCAGCGGGCGACCTTGCTCCGACGGCGGGGGGAGTCGGCCTATCACCTCGAGGTGCGAGCTTCGGTCGTCAGTCGTGACCCGGAGCTGGTCCTCCCCGTCCTACAACAATGGGTCGGGTCCTGGGCGTCCTGGCAGGGGGACCCGTGGCGCAAGCTCAGGATGGCGCCCGATGAGGGGCTACCGGAACGACTCCGAGACCTGACTATCGGACCGAAGCGGATCCATGGCATCCGAATGAGTTCGCACCGAGGGCGACTGCTTCAGGCGATGGTGGTGCATAGCCTCCGTTCGCAATCCACCGCGCGCCCGAGGCGCGATGTCTCCGGACGAGAGCTAGCCGCGGTGCTGCCCGTCCCCTGGCGCGAGCGCCACGCGGGGGTGGTCTACGCGGGGGCTCCCGTGGGCAGTCCCCTGGCCGAGCTGCTGACCCTACCGGGGGCGGCCTCGGCGTCTCTCGGCACGGCCGGCGGAACGCCCGTCCGACTCCCCAGTGGGTGGCACCATCTCGCCATCTTAGGGCGGACGCGGTCGGGGAAGTCCACCGCCGCCCAGAATGTCATACTCGATATCCTGCGGGCCGACCCATCCCCGCGGGTGGTCGTCCTAGAGCCCACGGGCGGGCTCATCCACGACCTAGTCGGGCGGATACCCGCCGACGTCGCGAAGGACACTGTGGTCATCGACCCGTCTCGCCCGACGTTCACACGTGAGGGCGTGGAGATGGCCGCGGTCCCGCTGAACCTCCTCCAGATGCCATCCCGGGGCGGGCTGGAGCCCGTAGAGCGGGAGCGGCAGGCAGAGCGCCTGTCGGGGGACCTCGTCCAAGCGATCAAAAACGCGTGGGGCGAGGAGAGCATCGGCGGTCGTGCGGATTTCATCCTGCGCGCCGTTCTTCAAGGGCTCTCGGGCCTCGACGGCACCACCCTTGTCGATGTGTACGCCGCGCTGTCGGACAAGAACGCGATGAAGCGCCTGGAGCGCCTATCCTCAGGGGACTCCCTCCGGAGCACGCTGAAGGTCCACCTCCCGAAGCTCGATTACTCGATGACCATCTCCTCCCTCGACAAGGTCGGGAAAATCGCCACCAACCCGCTGTTCCGCAAGGCCCTCTGCCAGCGGGCCGACCCGGTCCAGTTCGAGAGGCTGCTCCAGCACCGCCTCCTCCTCCTGAACCTCGGCAAGGGACCCCTCGGGACAGAGGGAGCGGGTTTCCTCGGCGCGATCTTCCTCACGCGCCTCTGGTCGGCGATCCAGGAGCGACCCGGCCCGAAGACGCCCATCTACCTCGTTGTGGACGAGTTCCACAACTACGCGATCCCCGCGTTCGCGGACATGCTCAGCGAGGGGGCGCGGCTCGGGCTGCACGTGGTGCCGATCACCCAGTTCCTCGGGCGGATCCCGCCGAAGGTCCGCTCCGCGATGGTCGGGAACGTCGACGCGTGGATGATGTTCTCCCTCGGCGCGGAGGATACCCGCGAGGCTTGGCAAATCGTCCGCGGGGAGCAGTTCGGATGGCGTCCCGAGGACCTCGACTCGGGCCTGCGACCCCACCAGGCCGCGCTTGCGACCCGGGGCAGCCTGATCAAGGTGGATACCCGGGGCCCCGTCGCCGGCTCTCCCAGGGCCGCCGAGCTGGCAGCGATGGTGGAAGAGACCTCGCGGCGGTACGCCCGCGCCGAGGACTCGGGAGCATCCCCGCTAACTCTCTCCCAGGACCAGGTTGTCCGGTTCCTCGGCGCGCTGGAAAGCGACCGCGCTCGGCCGCGGGCGGAGATAGGGCGCGCCCTTGGCTGGTCTCCGGACCGAGTCAGCGCAGCCGCCAGCCTTTGCCTGTCGGCGGGGAACGCGGCGGAGGACCAGGGCACGGGTCTGCGGCTCCGCCGGAGGGGTCGCTACCTCCGCGAGGCTGTCCAGGCGGCACGGAACGAGGCGGAGGAGCACTGCGGGCTCCTCGCGGATGCTGCCGCGTTCCTGGATGGGCTGGGGATCGCCGTGCGGATCGTGCCCCAGGAGGGGGGTTACTTCCGCCCCGATGCCGAGTTCGAGCGGCGAGGGCGGACCTACAACGTGGAGGTCGAGTGCTCCACCCTGGCCAGCCGGCCAGACCAGGTCCTCAAGAACGTGGCGAAAGCGAGGTCCGCTGGACGCCGCTGCCTCGTTGTGGTCTCGGACCACGAAGCGGCCGAGCGGTTCGTGGCGGTGGCCGGGACCCAGGCGACGAGCGCGACGCCGTGGGCCGGGGTAGGGCTCGTTTGGCGGGACCCGGCGGGGGGCATGACTCCCTACGCCTGGGGAGACGGAGCAACGTGGGGATGGCTGACCGGTGGGCCGGACGAGGAGTCTGTGGGGAAGGGGGGCGTCCTCCCCACAGTCGACCCTCTCCCAGACCATGGGACCGGTCTCGGCCGAGCCCTCGTCCTAGCCCACCTGCTCCTCGCGAAAGGCCGGGCCACGGATGTGACGCTGGAGGATTTCGCATCGGTAGCCGAACCCGGCGAGTGGCTCCTGGAGGATCCGCGGCGGCTCGGAATGGCCCTGAGCTCGCTGGGGGTCCCAAGCCGGAGGGAGCGCAGGGGCGGCCCAATGACGCGCTTCTACGACCTCCGACCCCTCGCTGACCGCGTGGAATCCGAGACGCGAGCGGACAGGGACAGCTCCGAAACCAAGGGATCGGGGGTGTCGCCCTGAGCGCGGGCTGCTCCGAACTGCGCCGGTGCTCCGACCTATTAGAAAGGGGGAGGGGGTATCGGATCACTAGGTCGGAGCAGGAGGTCGGCACAGCATGGGGGCACAAGTCGGACCGAATCCCCCCCTAGGTGCCGCGACCCCCCTGATCTCCCGCACGTCGGGTGCTCACTCTCCGTGGCTGGTCGTGTGGATTGTAGCCCTCCTTGTGGTCGTGGCCGGAATCGCCTTTTGGTTCCTTGTACCTCACGGACCGAATGGCCCTCCTCCGGCCTGCCAGTCGTTGGACGGGTGCGGGCCCGCAGTCCAACTTTACGAGTCTCAGCATTCCAACGCTTCGGGCAGCTGGGTCTACGACTTCATGGTCTCCGGAGACAGCGGGCTACCCCTGGACGACCTCCGGGTCTACGTGGACCTCCCCGACATGGAGACCTCCGTGATCATCGGGACATCGTGGACTCTCCACGCACTGAACAACAGTGGTGGGCAGATCGCGAGCTTCGACCTGGCGGCGCGCGAATGGACCTCTGGCGGGGCGACCCCGTTGGGGAGTGGACTAATCCTATCGCTCGATTCCGGGACGACCTCCCTCTCGGGCGGCTGGTTCTTCGTGGTCGGGACGGGCTCGTTTCAGGGCGATGCGGGAATGGGGATCCGGTAGACGAGCAGGACCACCGCACCGACCGCCATCGCAACCCCGATCACTTGCAGCCCGAGCATGCCCTGGAGGAGACCCTCCGACGTGCCCGCCGGGCAGGTCGAGTTCGCCACGCACGCGTCGAGCATTGCGAACCACTCGCCGACCACGAGCACCAGCGACAGCCCGATCACAAGCAGGATGACACCGGTCCACAACAGTCGCGCTCGGCGTGCTTCCTCAGGGGTCTCTCGCATCGTTCTCCCTCGCGGAGGGAGGGAGAACGGGCGGGCGCGCGCCGCGGGAGGGGCCCGCGAGCGGAGCGAGCGGGAGGGACCCGCGCCTCCCGGGGACCTAGGCCCGCCCGCTCGAGCGCCGCACCGCAAGCCCGGCAACGCACACGACGGCGGCTCCGCCCGTCCCGAAGAGCCCGAACAGCGCGGGCACTGCTCAGGAGGCGGGGATGATCGGGGTGGAGTAACTGACCGTGAACTGGATCGGATCGTAGCTCGGGCTGGTCGAATTAGCACTGTCCTCGAAGAATCCGTAGCCGGGCTGAGTCGCCGTGAACTGGAACCACCCCTGCGTTGCGTTCTCCCATTCGATCGGCCCACCACCCGCGCTGGCGCGACCCGGTTGGCACGACCCGGGAGGACACCCCTCGTTCGCTGAATTGGGTGGCCCCCGGCAGTCGGACGCGTAGATGGCCTCCCCGGTGCCGACGCCGAACCCGATCTGGTGGTGGTCCAGGTCCGCCCAACTGACGGAGACGACCGCGCAGTTCGGGAACGCGAACGACCCGTACGTTGCGTTGAGGCCGTAGGTGGCGCTCGTCACCGGCCCCATCGGGGGGGATATGGACATCGCGGTGGCAAAGATCGCCGCCAGAACGAGTGCGATCACGCCGAGCGCCGAGAGGACCAGGAGGCCCCAGCGCCGCGGACGCGGCAGCGCAGACGGGTAGCCCGTCTCTGGAAGCCCGACCGGAGGCGGAGGGGCGCCGCCCATGGTTCGTCAAGAGCGTTCGCAAGCATGACGGTTACGACCCGCTCGTGGCGCGGGGGCACCCACGAGCGGAGCGAGTGGGCGGGACCCGCGGGCGAATAAGACCGGGAGTGCTGAGGCGTTCAGGTGGCGAACACGGACCCGGTCCTGGCCGAGGAAGGAGGCCCGCCGATCCTCGTGGACTCACTTAACGACCGTGTGGTGCTTGACACGAGCGTCGCCGCGGTTTGGCTGACGTGGTTCAGCCGGGCGATCGTCGCATTGGGTATTGTTTGGATGGTGACCCTCCTGGTAGCCTGGAACAGCTTCGTCTGCGTCAGCTGTGGTCTCGGGCTGGTGGCCAGGTGGACCTACCCCGGTTCGTGGGCCTTTGGTTCGGTCGCCGTCGGGATCGCCGCCGTGGGGCTCGTCCTCTTCCTGTTCCAGGTCCAGCTGCCAACGGCCATTGTCATTGACTCTACCGGCGTCGAGTGGGTTCTGTCCCCGGGGAGGAGCCGTCGGACAAACTGGGCCGACTGGGGGATGCGTGTCCGCATCTACCCCCACTCGCGTTTTCCGCTGGACGACCACAAGCAGATCTTCAACGTGGCCCGACCGGGGAAGACCTTCCAGAGGATGATCGCGGGCCGTCTAACGTCTGAGCAGGCCTCCACCCTAATCGCGGCGGCCTCGGCGCATGGGTTGAAGGTCGCCCAGCCTCAGCGAGCGAGCTGGCCGGCACGGTACCGTCCGATCGTGATTCAATAGTCCGCCTACTGGCCGGGACCCACGAGCGGAGCGAGTGGGGGGAGCCGCGCCGGACGCGGACGAAGTCTTGATGCGATGGCTTGGCGTTACCAAACACGTGGCCGCGACCAAGCGACCGTCGCGGTTGATCGGCTGGGCCCCAGAGATCAGCGCCGTGGCCACCGCGGTTCTCGTAACCGCGTGGTTCGCGGGAGTTCTGGTCTTTCGCCTCAGCGAGTTCCAAGACATCCTCGGTGGGATCATCGCGCTGACGCTAGTCGGGAACACGATCGCGTTGTACTGGAGTCGCCGCGAGCGGGCGCGGCTGGTGACCCCAACGCCGGCCTAGTCGCCACAACCGCTGCGCGGGAGAGGCCCGGGAGCGAAGCGAGCGGGAGGGCCCCGCGGTAGCCAGCCGAAGTTGCTGGCTGCGGCGGCCGGTCATATCTCGGGCGTCTCGCCCCTATCGATTCGACACGAAGCCTCGAGACCAGCGTAGGTGGGGAGGAGAGGCGTGGTCCACTCAGGGTTCGGAAGCACCGGGGGGGTTGTCCACGGGCTCCAGGGCCTCAGGGGCGCTGTCGACGGGCTCCGACTCGCCCGCAGGTGGGCGACCACGCCGATCCCGCCAGATCACGAAGCCGATTACCAGAACCAGCACGATGACGGTCGCGGCCACCAAGGCGTACCCTTCGCCCGCGGGCAGGCCAAACAGTGTTGGGCTGGAGTTCCCCGAGTCGCCTGTCGGCGGCTGCGTGGACCCCGCCCCGCTCACGGTGAAGGTGGCGTTCGCCTCGGCCGTCCGGTGGAGTGTATCGGTCACATTCACACGGATAGTGAAAGAGCCGGAGCTCTCCGGAGTGCACGTGAGCGTCGACGCGTTGGTGGATTCGCATGGCGAGGGCAGTCCGGCATAGACGTACGACAGCGGGGCGCTGCCGTTTTTCACGACTACCTGGAGCGTGACCACCTGTCCAAGCGTCAGCGCAACCGGGTCGGCGGTGAAGCTGGAAATCGACGGCGGGGAGGGCGGACCCTGGCCGTTGGTAACGCTGAAGACGATGGCTTCTGTAAGTGGGGCGCCATCGACCGGATCCGCCAAGGCACCTGAGGCAGGGGTAGCGTGATAGGTTGGGATCGAGGAGACGGCATAGGTAGCTGTTAAACCCACGGGGACCCGGAACCCGATCGACGGCCCGTGGGAGTAGTTCGATTCCGTACCGGAGAAGGATCCGGTTGCCGTCAGCTCTGCCGACCAGTTCGACCCCGCCGGTAAACCAGTTTCGTTGAACCAGAGCGCGGACTCGGCCGGTGATGTCGGAGCGAACGTCACAGCTTCGAACACCTCAGCCCCGGCGACAGTGAGGAGTCCGTCCGCGTCGGTCGGCGAGTACCCGTTCGCGGGGGCTATGGAGTAGGCGTAGCCGCTACCATTGGCAACGAGGAAACCGACCGTCGAGGTGCCGGAGTCATTGGTGACGCCGTTCAGCGCCACCGACCACTCCCACGGAATGGGGAGCCCCGTCTCGGTGAACTCGACGGTGTAGACCGTGATCATCCAGTCGATCTCGACCGACGCGCTCCCGTTCGCCACGTCGACACTGCCGGTGTAAGCTGTCGTCCGCCAGCCAGGGACCCCTTCGACGGTATAGTTGAACGTCCCGTTGGGGACCGAGAGGGAGATCGACGGGATCGTGGAATACCTCCACGCACCATACACCCACACGCCCCACGAAGTGCCCGCGGGTAATCCGGATTCGTTGAACGAAAGCGGGTAGACAACCCGAGTCCAGTTGACGTAGATCGTCAGCGAATGGCCCGTAACGTCCACAGTACCCGCGTACGAATTCGTCTGGTAGCCAGGGACGCCGGCCACGGAGTACGAGTAAGTCCCGTTCGGAAGAGCCACCCGGAGCACTCCCGAAGTAGAAGACATCGCCGAGCCATTGACGGATATCGACCAGTCGGTGCCCGTCGGGAGCCCCTCCTCCTGGAACGTCACCGTGGAATTCGCCTGGGTCCAGGTGATAGGGGTCCAGTTCCCGTTGCCAGCCACAGAAATGGACCCCGCGTACCCGCTCGCCCGCCAGCCAGGGACGTTCGCGATCGCATACGAGTACGTGCCGTTGGGTTCCTCGAACAAGATCGAGTGGGACGTGCTATTGATGGTATCCCGCCCAGGGTAGCTCCCCACTGGGTTCCCAATGGCAAGCGGGACTCGTTGAACCCTACCGGATACGTGACTTCGGTCCAGCTCACGTCCAGGAACACCGTCGCGCCGGAGACCGCCACGTTGCCTGAGTAGCCAGCCGTCGTCCAGCCCGGCAGCGGTAAGATGGCATACGGGAAGCTCCCGTTCAGCTCCTCGAACGTTATTGTGGAACCGGTCGAATTCACCTGGGTTCCATTGAGGTCGACCGACCAGGAGGTTCCCGGCGACAACCCACTCTCGTTGAATTGGACCAAGTAGGTCGGCTCGAAACTGACGATGGTCGTGGAGGCGGTGCCGTTGACCAAGGCGCTGCCATTCGCTGGAACGGCTTGAAACCCAGTAACCGGTCCCAGAGTGTACGAATAGGTACCATTAGCCAACTGGAAGGTGATCGTGGTCCCAGCGGAGCTACGGATCAGGCCGTCGACTGAGGCGCTCCAGGTGGTCCCCGCTGGCAGTCCAACCTCGGAGAAGTTAAGATCGTAGGTGGGGGGAGCCCCGAGGATGGATAGGGTCCCCTCGCCATTGTTCGCAACATACAGAGCCCCGGTGAGGTCATTCCGCGCCATCGTGGCGACAGAGTAACCGACCGGGATGGTGGCCACGAGGTGGTGCGTGGTCAGGTCGACCACGCTCAGGTTATTCGAGCCGGAGTTGAGCACGAACACGACGCCGTCCGAGTCATCCGGGAATACTCCGCCGGAGTACGTTCCCACCGTGACATTGGCGACCACCTTGTTCGAAGAACCGTTGATGATTGCGAGCGTTCCATTGTAGTTCAAGCCGAGGAAAGGGACGAAGATGTCGCCGGTAGACCCGTCGACGGCAATGCCGTTCGGGGCGGACGTGGAGTAGCCAATAGGAATCGTGGAGAGCACCGCGTAGGTCGTCGGAGACACGACCTTGACCGCGTTGGGCGTCAGAGTGAGCACGTCAAGGGAGGAGTACACCGGGTTGAACCTCACCCCGATAGGGTACGCACCTCCAACACCAAAGTTCGCGGTGACCTTGTTCGTGGTCCCCGAGATAACGGAGAAGTTCTTGTCCCAGCTGCTCATCGAGAAGACCTGGCCAGTGGCCGGATCCACGGCCAGACCCTGGGGATATTGGCCAACCGCGACCGTCGCGACGACTGTCAGAGTCGACCCGTTCACGATTGACACATCACCTGCTGTGTAGTCCGCAACGTAGATCTGGTCGTTGAACGGATCCCAGGCCTCGGTGACGGGGCCGCCACCCACGATCACCGTGCCGGTGACGGAGTCGCTCGACGTGTTGATCACGCTCAGCCGGTCCGCCCCGTTGTCCTCAACCCACAGGGCGCCCGTGTCGCTATCGATGAGTTCGTTCCGGGGGTCCGAACCGACCGGGATTGTGGCGATGACGTGGTTCGTGGTCCCATTGACGACCAGCACGGTGCTCGAGTCCGTAACGGTGACGAATAGGTCGCCGGAGGCGTTGTCGTAGACGACATTGAGGGGAGAAGTCCCGGTGAGGATGACCGCCCCAACCGACAGCGACGTGCCGTTGACCTCGGTAACAGTGTCATTCCCGACGCTCGGAACGTAGACGTCTCCCGAGGTTGGATCGACCGCGATGTTGACCGTCCCTCCCGGCACTGACGGTGTGCCTATCGCGGTGTCGTTCGCGGTGGAAATCACCGTCACGTTGCCTGAGCCGGCGCAGACGGTGAAGACATCACTGTCGACCGGGTCCAGAACGATCGTGGCGGGCTCTTTTCCCGTGGCCACGGACCTCAGGACCGTGTTGTTGGTCGTGGAGATGATTCCGACTTGGTTGTTGAACCACTCCGCCGCATACAGTTCCTGGTTGCTTGGGTCGTAGGCCAAGGTCGCCGGCCCGGAGTCGGCCACGGCCCGAACGGCGGCCACCACTTTGTGCGTGGAGGCATTGATGACACTGATGTTGTTCCCGTTCGTGACATAGGCCGCCCCTGTCGTGGTGGCGAACGTCAGCCCCTGAGGATAGCTTCCCACGTAGACCGTGGCCGACACCAATCCGGTCGTGCCGTTGATGATGCTCACGGTGTTGTCGGGAGGATTCACGACATAGATCTCCTGGGTCACCGGGTCCACTGCGATCGCCGAGGAACCGTTCCCGGTCTTGATCCACGCAGTGACTTTCCCAGCGGTAGTGTTAATCACGCTGACGTTCCCAGCACCGTTGGCGGCCTCGTTCGCGACGTAGACGTTGTGGTTGAACGGGTCCCAGACGATCCCCTGAGGGATGCTCCCGACGGTGATGGTCCGCGCGACCTGGTTCGTGCGAGTGTTGAGGACCTTGACGGTTCCCGCTCCAGCCACGTAAACACGCCCGTTAGAGCCGTCGACGGTGAACTCGCTGGGGCCGGCCATCGGGATCGTCGCGAGGACCTGGTTCGAGGTCGCATTGATCACCGTTACTGAGCTGCTCGGGCTCGACCCGCCGTTCGCGCCGACGTACAGATTTCCGGAGATGTTGTCATAGACCTCGGAAATCGGGCCAATTCCATTCGTCGCCAGGAAGTCCCCAGGTAGGAGCGTGTTGTTGGTGAGGACAAGAGTAGACTCTGTGAACCCTCCCGGGCCGGTTGCGGCTAGGGATCCAAAGGGGCGGTCAGGGGCTCCAGGGGCGGGGGCCAGCGGGGAGGCGGCGGGGGGCCTCGGTAGGACCACCAAGGCTCCGAGGAGAACGAGGCCGGCCAGGAGGAGCACAACGAGAGCGTTACGCGGACCCCGGGCCCCCCGCGGGGCGCGCGCAAGGTCTCTTCGCGACTGGGGATCGGGAGCGATAGGGGGTCGTACGTTCGCGGGCACGGCCGGCAGGGTCCATCAACGGTCGGTCAGATAAGTTGGTTTACCCTGTCCATCAGCAGCGCTGCCTACTGAGGGCCCCGAGCCGCATGGCGGAGCTCCAAGTCCTTCTCTTCTCCCCCGTACCCCCCCGAGCGTGCCGGTCGCATTCCACCGGAAGGAGAGACCCGTAAGGAGTCGTACACCTTGATGCGGTTCGGGGGGGGCAGAGATGGGGCGCCTACTCCCGGGCGCGGAGTTCCGCGAGCCCGTCCTCGGGGGGGATCGGGCCCTCGCGAGGGTCCGCGCACGCGCCCGCATCCGCCGCGGGAACCCCGGTCGTCGTATCGGGGGGGGTCGTGGCCGCGCTCATGGTGGGCATCGCGGCCGCGAAGTTCGTCGACCGCCGGATCCGCACGAGCCGGGCCTCTCCAGCCCCGGCATAAGCCCGAATCCCCCGCAGGGGCGCCTACGAGCGGAGCGAGTGGGGGAGGCCCGCGGGACTCCTATTTGGGTCGCCGTCGCCGGACCACCAACCAGTAAGCCCCAACTGCGATCGCAGCGGCCGACGCTCCAGCGGCTAGCTCGAGGAGGTCAACCGCCGCAGAGTAGTTGGCTGGATTCTCCGTACAGAGGGGCGACGTGTGATTGGCGGAACCACCGTTCCACGGCGGGGGCGGGCACGTCACGTTGATTCCCCACGGCGTTACGCACCTCTCCTCCTGTCCGATGAGCTCAGGGCAGTTCGGCGTCACCGGGGCCGGTACTCCGTAGGCTGTCCGGGGCACGATCGAATCGGTCTCGATGGTCAGGTCGAACAGCGCGGCAGCGAGGATCGCCACCGAGACGCACGCGACGAGCAGGAGGCGAGCGATGCGCGCGGGGCCCGATCGGCCAGTCACGGATGGCATGCCAGAGGGCGACCCGGGATATGGACACGATGCCAGGCGGTCCCGCGGACCGGGGAACCCACGAGCGGAACGAGCGGGGGGGGCCCACGTTCGAGGGACGATGACGCGCTTCTCCAAAGCCTCAAGGCCCTGAGCGCGATGCCCGTTAGATGACCGGGCACCAGCCCCCGTATGAGTGGGTTCCCGGCAAGTCTCGCGCCGCGTGGCTGGTCGGGTTCCTTCTCCTGTTCTGCGGCGTGCTCGTGGCGGCCGATCTTCTGCTGAGAGCGGGACTGCTCTGGGCCGGGGTCGTCGTCCAGTCACCGAACCTGACGCTGGTGGTCCAGTTGGCGGCGATATTCATCGCGGTCGGCCCCGGCGTCGTGTGGACGCTCTGGGTGCCGATGCCCGCCTCGGGATTCTGGCTGACCCCGCGGGGCCTGATCTTCGGGTACGGGGTGCCGTCGCAACTCTTCACTTGGGATCGGGTGGCGGTCCGCGGGACTCGCCTGGAGACGCTCTCCCGCCGGCTCGGCATCCGGGCCATCTACTCGGTGACCCCGTACCAGGCGGAGCGGATCGCGGTCCTTCGGCGCGTCGCCTGAGCCCGAGGATCGATGTCGCGGCCCGAGGTCCCGCGGTGGCAGGTCGCGGCGCTGCTCGTCGTGGTCATCGCGACCTCGGCGGCGGTGTTCGTCTACTCCGCGGCCCATCCGCCCGCGCCGTACTGCGCGTCCGATCCGGCGGCGACCGTGTGCCCGCCCACGAACGGCAACATCTCCTACGCGTCCGAGAACATCGAGATCCCGTTCAACGCGTCCGGTGCGATCAACGTGACGAACGTGTCGTTCCACGGCGTCATGTTCCACCTCTGGCCATTCGATCAGCCTCCGTCGATCGACTTCCTGGCAGGTGTGGCGACGGGGCCGGTGGGGGTCAATCATCGCCTTCGTGGTCTCCCCGCACGGGTCGTGGTTCTCTCCCGACGGAGTGTTCGGAGTCGCGTGGTTCTCCGGGACCAACGATACCATCGACGCGCAGTTGTCCGTCGCGGACCCCGCGATCTTCTACGCCATCCAGAACGTGACCCCGGTCTGGCCGGGAAACGGAGGCTCCGCGCCGGCGACCGTGGATCTGGCGGGCGTGGTCTTCTCGTGGCACACATGGTCGGCCCCGTTGAGCGCGGGCATTGACGCGATCGCGACCCTCCGGAACGGGACGCAGGTCAGCCTCCAGCTAGGCCAGGGGCAGGCGGTGCTACTCTCATGCTCCGGGGGTCCCGACGCCGCTCGGGCATTGCTGGCCAACGCGAGCTGCCTCGAAGACGCGAACCCGGCGCTGGGGGTCGGCATGGCCTGGACCGTGGACGTCACGGCTCATACCGACGTCAACTTGATCACGCTGATGGTCCGCGTCGGATGAGCGCACCAGATCCGACCGGGGGCGATGACGCGCTCCGCGGAAGTCCACCCGGGCCGAAATTGCTGCTTCTCCCCGTCGGGGTCGTTCTGATCCTGAGCCCGATGGTGTTCCTCCTGCTCGGGACCGTCGGCGGGTTCGGAAGCGCGTTCCGCCCAGCGCTCACCGAGCTTCTTGTCGCGTGGGCACTGCTATGGCTCGTGGGTTTCACGATGATGGTGACGGGAATCGTGACCGCCGGCAAGCGCGCCGCCTCGGCTCGCGTCGACCAGGTCCGCCCGCCGGGCCTCCGGATCGCCCTGGTCGCGGGCGTGGTCCTGCTTCTCGGCTTTGTCATCCTTGCAGGGACCATCGCTTTCGTGCAGTCCTGTGAACGACCCTGCATCGGTGGAGGTGGGGTCGTCGGGAACTTCTCGACCGCATCGGCGGCCTGCGGTGCGGTCTGCGCGATTCCCGTCGGCCAGGGCCTGCTTTGGCCCATCCAACTTCTGGGCGCCGCGTTCACCTTGTCCATCGCTGACGGGGTCCTTTCCCTGGTCGCGGTCGCACGGGCAATCCCGGGCTGACGAAAGGCAGCTGGCCCGAGTCCCTCGCGATCCGCGTTACGACTGGTTCTTTCGGCGGACGAAGAGGAGGACGGCCGCTGAGGCCGCGATGACCCCCACGGTCACGATCGCGAGGGCGACCAGGACTGCCGAACTCAACGAGGCATTCTCGTTCGGGGGAGGGATGTAGCGGGTCGTACCAGTTCCCAATGTGAACGTAGAGCGTCTCCGAGTGAATCGCCATCGTTCCGGCGGCGTCGGTGACAGTGAGGGTGACCGCCGTCCCGAAGGACGAGTAGGCATACTCGTGAGTGGGATCCGCTTGGTTGGATGGCGGGCTTCCGTCCCCCAAGTTCCATAAGTAGCTGTCAGCCGGGCTCGCCCCGGTTACATTGGAGGTGAATGTCACGTTGATTGGTTCGCCGCATGTCCACAGGTACGGGTAGGTGAAGTTCACCGCCAGCGGCGGGATCACCTCGCTGAAGTTCAGCGTCTGGACCTCACCCGCCCCATGGACGAGCACCGTGCCGCTCGCCGGAGAGACCGACCAGCCGGAGGGCGGGGTCACAACGAACGGGTAGGAGCCGTTGGGCTCGCTGAAGACCACGACGTCCCCTCCGTTGACTCCTTCCTCGGTTCCGTTGAGGGTTACCGAAAATTGCCCGCCCGACGGCAGCGAAAGCACGGGTAGGCCCGTCTGGTTGAACAGGACCTGGTAGACGACCTGGGACCACGCGATGGTCTGGTTCACGGGCCCGCCGTTGACGACCACGGTCCGCCCCGAGGTCCCGGTGGACCATCCCGCGACGAGCCCGGGCTTGAACAGGTACGTCCCGTTCGGCTCAGCGAAGGTGAGCGTCGCCGTGGCGGAGGACTCCGTCACGCCTCCAACGGAACCCGACCAGTTGGTCCTGGGCGGCAAGCCCTGTTCCGTAAGGGTTACCGTATAGTTCGGGGGAGGGAGGCTATACGACAGGATGGAGAGGGTCCCTTGGTCAGTGTTGCTGACGAAGACTTGGCCGCTGGTAGTGTCCACTCCGATTCCGGAAGGGTACGCTCCAACGGCCAACGTGCCCACCGGCGTGTCCGTCGTGGCGGAGATAATGGTCACGTTGCCCGGCACGCAGCCACGCGCGATGCAACCCTGGTCGGCGACGAACATGTCTCCGGCATCGGTATCGTACGTAATGGCGACCGGGCTGGTACCGCTTGGCACGGATGCGGTCACGACGTAGGTTGCGTCGTCTACGACACTGACATTGTCCCAGATGGCGTTCGCCGTTACCACGACGGAGTTGACGGGATCATACGCCAGCCCGGAGGGTGCACCGACGGCCGTCGTGTGGTTCACCCAGCCGTTAATCCGACCTGTCGTTGCGTTGAGGACTTCGATCAGACCTTGCGATCCGATGAAGACCTCGCCCCTTTCACCGTCATAGACCGCCGCCTGGGGATCGTAGAAGTACTCGCCGAGGGGCACCGTGGCGGTCACCGCGTCAGTGGTGTCAGATATGATGCTGACACTCCCAGGCACCTGTACGAACTGCGAAGTGTAGTTTGAGTTCACGACGAAGACCCTGCCGTTCGCCGGGTCGTAGGTCACCCCCGTCGGCTCGATACCGACCCCGATCCAATCGACAACACTGTCCGTTCTATCGGAAATGACGCTCACGTTGTTCGAAACGGAGTTCGTGACGAAGATCTCACCAAGTCCGCTATCGTACGCAAGCCCGACTGGGTCCAGGCCCACCGGCACCGTGGCGACGAGATGATCGGTCGACCCCGAGATCGCATCGACTTGGTTTCCGTCGATGACGAACAGCTCATCCGTCCCTGTATCGAAGACCTGGGCCCCTGGTGAACTCGCGAGGGGAATCCGACCGGGGACGGCGTTCGAGGTGTCGTTGATGACGAGGACTGAAGGCCCGCCATCGGCGATGGCGAAGATCATCTCGCCCTGGTCGGAATCGTAAGCCATGTCGAGCTCCTCCTCGTTGAACAGGTCGGCGAACTCGTGGACCGAAGGAATCGTGTCGACGACACCTCCCGTATCCGCGATCACGGAGATGGTGCCCGAGTAGTTCCACGCCACGAACACCTCTCCCCGTGCCGGGTCGTACGCGATGCCTAGGGGGAGGTTGTTAGGAGAGGCGGGGATTGTTTCTACGACGGTGTCGTTCGATCCCGATATCACGGTCACGTCCCCGCCGCAGTCCGACACGAACACCTCCGCCAGAACGTAGTCGTAGACCATTCCGCAGGGAGAGCCCACGTCGATGGTTGCGACGATCGAGTTCGAGGCGGCAGAAATGACGCTAACGTTCGGCCATGGCCCCCACCCGGTACTCGACGAACAGGTCCCCCGTGGTGTTGTCAAAGGCGAGGGTCTCGGGAGTCTCGTTCGTTGTCACCGACGCCACCACCGAGTCGGATGTATCATTGAGCACGCTGACGTTGTTGGAGTAGGAGTTGGCCACGAACATCTCTCCCATCCTGGCATCATATGCGATACCGATCGGGCCAACTCCGACTTCTGCCTGGGCGACCACCCGGTCGGTTGCGGCCGAGATCACGGCGACGGACCCGCTCCCGGGGTAGGGGACACTGCTCGTGACGAAGGCCTGCCCAGTGCCAGGGTCGTACGCGACGCCCTGAGGGTCCGCGACCGGTACCGTGGCGACCAGCTCGTCGCTTACGGTAGAGAAAACACTCACCACGTTCTGGGTCGGGTCCGTCAGGAACAGCTCGTTGGTCGCGTTGTCGAAGGCGACGTCGTTGGCCGATGCTCCGTTGACGGCGGGAAAGTTCCCCTGCTCGGTCGTGTTGTTGAACAGCACGAGGGTCTGGGCGACGGACCAGCTGGGAGACGTCGCGGGTGCTGCCGCGGACCCCGGCGATCGAGCAATGGAGGGTATGCCACTTGGCGGTGGCGCTGGAGCTCCGCCGGGTACGTGGCCGGATCCGAGCGGGACCGAGCCTACAAAGAGGAACGCGACAGCCGCAAGTACAAGCGGCGACCAAGGTGACCGCATACCCCCCTCAGACCGTGAATGCCTGCGGGCGGGATAAATGGGCCGAGCCGGCACACCTTCCCCGTCGGAACGCCCCGTCGGCCCTGGAGCGACCCATGGGAGGGTCGCCCCCTCCCGGGCCCTGAGCTCCGCCAGCCAGTCCCAAGGCCGCTGACAGAGCTCCTCCGACCCGCAGCGATGCACCCCCCTCACCGGCTTCGACCTCGGTCGCGGATTGGCCCGTCGAGGGTCCTCGGTGCTACAGCATGTCTCCTTCAGGATCCTCTTCCTGGAGGCCGTTGGCGGGAACCGACGGCCGCCTTCTCAACCGCGGGATGTCCGGTCGAGATGACACGGTACTCTCGGTAGGGGGATCGCTGGTCGGATGTCCCCGGCCTGCGGGGTGCCCGTCGGACGACTGCAATCACGATCAATATGAGTGCCGCAGACGTCCCGACCGCGATCAGAGTAATGACGGGCCAGGGCGACGTGGAGGGCCCAGGCGATCCAGATACCACAAGGGGGTGGGCCGAAGCGTCCACGGTCCAGCTCGCGATAGCCCCGGAGGAGTCCCGAACTTCTAGGCTGGGGAAGAAGGTCCCGCTGGAGGTGAAGACATGCGAGACACCCACCACGTTCTGCGTCGTTAGGTTTGAGCTACCGTCGCCGAACGCCCAGCTGAGGGTGTACGGGGCCGTGCCCCCCGCTACTGCAGGGTAGAACACGACGTTCAATGGAGGGGCGCCATGCAAGGAGAGCACTGTGACTGCCACGGCGAGCCTGTTCGAGGGCGCGGCGCCGCCGGAAACGGAGATGAATACTCCAGTTTCCGCTGCGTTGCCAAGGGCGTCGCTCGCATACACTGTCGCAATGTAGGTCCCTGGCTGGCCATACGAGTGGGTGACCGATGCACCGACGGCTGGAGTGGAGTTGTCTCCGAAGCTCCATTCATACGTGTACGGGGGCGTCCCTCCGGCAACAGCCGCGCTGAGCGTCGTGGCGAGGGGCGCCGGGCCGGTTACCGGTGTTCCCGAAAGCGAGATGGCGAGGTCCTCAGGGGAGCCGGAGGATGGAGGCGCATACGCAACGACATTCGCGTCGAGATGCGTCGTCCGGTTTAGCAGCGTCGTAGCCGATCAAGACCACGGAGTACGAACCCGGCGCAGTGTAGGTATGCTGGACATCAGCTCCCGTGCCGGTGAGTCCGTCGCCGAACGCCCACACGAAAGTGTATGGTGCCTGTCCCCCGATCCCTGTGGCGTTGAAGGACACCGCGAGCGGAGAAGGTCCGGACGAGACCGACTCTGAGAGGCTCGCACCAAAGCTCTGCGCCACGATGGACATCCTCGCCGAGGCTACTGTCTGGGCCCCATCCAGGTGGGTGAAGACCTGGAGTGTGGAGTTTCCGACGACTGCACCAGCGGCGAACCTCACATCAGATCCCGAGGTGGCGTTCAGGGATCCGAGGGTGTTGTTCAGGGACCACGAATACGATAGTGTTCCCGAGCACGGTTCTGGGGAACAGCTCGGGGTCGCGTGGAATGTAGCATTGCCCCCAACCGGGACGACCGCGAAGGCTGGGCTTATCCCAACCGACTGAAGCGGAGAGCTGATGTTAACAAGCGCCGAGGCGAAGGCCGTGGACCCGTTCAGCGAAGCTTGCACTGAAACGGTCTCGCTACTCTGATTGTCGCCAGCCAAGAAAGTGACCTGGTTTCCCGTCGAGCGATTCAACGACCCGTCATTGTTGGCAAGTTGCCAGGTGAAACTCACTCCTGCCCCGCAGGAGCCTGGGTAACAGATCGGCGTTGCGGAGAGTACCTCTCGACTGGTTGGCCACTAGATCGGAGAATCGCGGGGCCACGGTTACCGACGTCAGGTACACCTGAGTCCCGGCCGCTGACGGGTTCAACACCGAAACAGTTCCAATGGGCGAGTTCGTGATGAAGACGTAGCCACTTGCCAGGTCGACTGCGATCCCACTGGGGTTGGTGCCCACACTGACGGTACCGACTATGGACTCGTTCGTCGTGTTGATTACGGTGACATTTCCGTAGGTTGGCGCGAGGTCGTTGGCAGCGTAGAGGTAGCCGTTGAGCGGGTCGTACTGAAGAGCGACGGGGTAGAACGGGTCCGGGATAGTCGCGGCGACGGTGTCGTTGGTCGGGTCGATAACATAGACAATGCCCAGGTTGCCGCCCGTAGCGTAAAGGTATCCACTTGCCGAAGCCCAGGCAAGCGCGGTAACTCCCACCGCCCCGGCCGTAAGTGAGCCCACGGCGGAACCGGTCGTGCCGTTGATGACTGTCAAATTCGAGGACTGCTCGCTCGCAACGTAGACGTTCCCATTCTGGCTGTCGTATGCGAGGGCATCGGTACCGGTTCCGGTTCCCACAGACGACACCACCTTCTGATTGGAACCGTTAATGATCGTCACGTTGTCTGAACCCGAGTTTGCCACGAATAGTACCCGCTGTAGGCGTTCGAAGACGATGGCAATCGGCCCCGTCCCCACGGCCACCGTCTTGACAACTGATCCTGTCGCCGGATCTACCACGGAGACGTTCGCCGAGCCAAGGTTGGCAACGTAGAGGTAGCCGTCCAACGAGTCATACGCGACGGCATCCGGCTCCTGGCCAACCTGTGTCTTGCCGGTGATCGACTCGTTCGACCCGTAGAAGCCGATGAGGGAATTGGTGAACGTAGAGTTGGACTGGGCCGAATTCGGTACGTAGAGTTGCCCATTCGCCGAATCGTATTCGATCGCCGAAGCAACGACGCCTACCCCACCTCCGACATAGTTCCCAGGAAAGACGGTGCCATTCTTTAGGACGAGAGTGGCGATGATGGCCCCAGGGTTGGTTGGAGGTGCCGCCTGAAGCCCGGTAGTCGAATTGTCCGCAGACGTGCCCATGGCCTGGGGTAATTGGGCGATTACGGCCGATCCAGCGTGGTGGACTCCAGTGGTTGTAGTCGCAATGCAGCCGAAGAGGAGGATTGCTACGATCGGGATAACGGCGAAATGCAGTCGCGGTCTCACGTTAAATCTAACGAGAGTCATGCGTCTTGGAGCCCCCTCGTGATCCCACAGCAGTCATGCGAGTAGAAGACCAGCAGGCCGAGAACAGCTCGGGGAGACCGCCTAGCATGCTAGAGACTGGCAATCGGTCCCCACCACCGCTGCGGACCCGCCCGTTATCGGAAAATGAGGCACGAACTGTGTCGAGCCTTCTAGGCGCGTCACTTGAGTCCGAGGAGAGCAGAATCCGGGATGTGCAGGTTCCTCGCACATCGTATCGTGAGGCGAAACGACGCTTGTTCGAGGCAGGGGTCCTCGAAGATCGCTACATCCCCCATCCGGACATCCTCGGAGTCCAACGCGTCACGCTCCTCGTCTCAAGGCCGCACTCCGACAGATTGACCGAAGTTATCCGAGCGCTTTGCTTGACGCCCGGAGCGATCAGCGTTTGGTCGGGAACTCAGCTAGCGTTCGCCGTAGTCTTTCACCGTACCGCCGATGAAAGTAGATCCTTCGGGATTGGCCTCGGAGCCGAAGCATTCGGCATGCCTCTCACGGCAATTCAATTGAACCCCAGAGAACCGGAGTTCCCGGTATTCTTTGATTTCGAAGGAGCATGGAATCACTTCTGCAACCGCCAGGGGACTCTGCGCTACCCTCGCCCACTGCTGGGTACTTCCCCCCTTCGTGTCAAGACACGAACGGCGGACAGGATTCGAGACATTTCCGCGAGCTTAGAACGAAGGCCCGTTTCATTTCAGGAGCGGCGAATGCGCCCACACTTATTGGGACCCGCCGCACTGCCTCGCGAGGAGCGACGGCTCATTCGTGACGGGGCGATAGACTGGCGCGTGGTTCTTCGGCTTGATCGGCAGATATCTTACAATGGGCGGGAAGTTTCAAGCATCATCTTCATTATGGGGCAATTACGCGCTGATCGGACGCTCCCGGGCCTCTTTCACGCTCTGGCGGGAGAGTGCGGCGTTTCGCCCTTTCTATTGGCTGGCGAAGCGAAGAACGTCCTGATCGTCGGGCTCGGGACGGGCCGTGGGGGTTCGTCTCGGGCACAAGCCAGAGCCTTCCCACAGCGTGCAGTGCGGCCGACTCTACGGGAATACTTCGAGACCTTTGATAGCTTACGAGAACCTGTAAGCGCGCTGCGGATACACAGGTTCCTCCGCTTCTTCGACCCAGGTGATGCTTCCTCGTCCACTTGAGCCAATCTGGACCGACCCCGCACGCTTCGGCTGCCCCGTGGAACCTATGGGTCCGACTTGTCGGTGGGGAGGTTGCCCACTCCCGTGCCCGTACCTCGGCGAGCCAGTCCAAGGGGGGGCCACCTCGGGTTCGCAGGTCCTCGCCCCCCTCGGCCTCCATGGCAGGAACCCCATTGATCAGCTGACCCGGGCTGATCCCGAACCGCGCGCAGAGCCACGCCGCCCGCGACGGGTTACGCAGGAGGGCATCCGCCGCGCTCGGGAATCGCGCGATCGCGGCCCTGGCCGCCTTCACGCGCCCACGGAGGTCCGCGAGGTGTCGCGCGGCCGCGCGCTCGTCCCGCTATCGGGCGGAGGGAGGGCTGGCGCTTGTCGGTCGCAGGGGAGCCTTCCTCCCATGCAGCACGACGGCGACAACGGTCACGGCGGCGACCGCGATCACGACGATTACGCCGACGATAATCGCAACGTCACCTGAGGAGAGCGAAGCGGGGGCCGCGGTCGCATTGACCACCAGGGTCAGGTTCGAGTACACGGTCGCGCCGGCCGCGTCCTGCACGCTCAGGTTGACATGCCACACCCCGGGCGCGGAGACCGAGCACTTCACGCTGGGCGTGGAGATGCCGGTGCATCCGGGATTTGGCAAACCGAGGTACGTGAGGGTGAGAGGAGCGGTCCCGCCCGCGATGTTCGCGGTGAAGGTCACCGGCGTTCCGACAATCGCGGTGCTGGGCGAGGCCCGGAGAGTCACGGACAGGGGCGGATGGACCGTGATGCCATCGAGGAAGTACGCCTGAATCGAGGCCCCCGTGGCGTCGGAGATCGTCGCCGTCGGCCAGTACTCGACCCGCCCCGCTGGGCGCGCAGGTCACGGAGGACGCGTTCGCCGTGGGACACCCCGGCGGAATCCGGCCCAGGAGTAGGAGTACGGCAGGGTGCCGCCCTCGGGCTCGGTCGAGAGAGTGAGCGTGGAACCGACATCGGTCGCGTTCTCCCCCCACCGAAGTTCGCCGTGAGGGAGGGGTTGACCACGATGTTCACCCGGGACGACATGACGGAGACGAGGTTGGAGTCCCAGGCGATCACCCAGACCTGGAAGGATCCCGTCCCCATCGGGGAACACTCGACCCGGGGCCCGATCGGGGACGGGCAACCCAACGCGTTCCCCGGACCGGACCATTGATAGGTGAAGTCGCCCGAGCCGCCCACGACCAGGACCGACAGGTTCGAGTTCTGACCCAGGTCGACCGTCGCGGGGCTTGCTGTGAGAGACACGAACGACGGATCGGGGAACACCGTGAACGGCGAACTCCCGGTGAGGACCGCGACCCCGGTGGCATTGTAAGCGGTCACCGAGACGTTCCACGCTCCCGTCGCGTTGGGGGTGCAGGACAGCTGGGAGGCGTTCTCGGTCTGACACCCGGCGGGAGGCCGGCCCACGTCCAGTTCTGAGGCGCTCGGGCGAGGGTCGCATCCTCGGTGAAGGTCACGGTCTGGCCGAGGTCGATCGAGGTCGGCATCGATAGGGGGGATACGATGGACGAGGGAATCGTCCACGTGATGTTGACGGCGCGGGGGTGGCCATCTACGGTGAGGGAACCGCTGCTCGGGGAGGGTATGTAACCCGCCAGGGGCGGGATGGTGAAGGCGAACGTGCCCCCGGGCAGGATCAGGTTGTTGGTTCCCGGCGCGCGGGTTACGTTCGTGTCGTTGTCGATCACGACCGACCAGTTGGTCCCCGCTGGGAGACCGGTCTCCTGGAAGGTCACCGGGCACTGCGTAGAGCAGACGCCTGTTTCGATCACCGTGACGTTGTATGACTCCATGTTGGTGACGTAGAGGTCGCCGTTGGCCGGATCCACCAGCGGCTGGGAAGGCTGGATGCCGACAGCAATCTCTCCGAGGTTGGCGTCCGTTGTACCGTTGATGACCGTGACGGCGTCGTGGCCGGACGCCGTGTCCGGCACGTACAGTTCTCCGGTGGATGGGTCATAGACGGCCTCTGCGGGTCCCGGCCCGACAGAGACGCTCCTGATCACGGTGTTCGACGACGTGTTGACCACGCTGACGCTCTGGGAGAACCAGTTCGCCACGAACAGTCTGTCGTTCGTCGGGTCGAAAGCGGGGACCCCGAGAGGGCCTGACCCCACCGTGAGGGTCGCGATGACCCCACTCGTGTTTCCGTCGATCACACTGATGGTATCGGAGGCCGAATTCTCGACGTATACGTCCCCGTTGGCGGGGTCCACCACGATCCCGCACGCCTCAAGGCCGACGGGGACGCGAGCCACGACCGTGTCGTTCTTCGTCGAGATGACCGTAACGTTGTTGAGTTGCGGCGTACCCGCCGTGCTGAACGTGGGCACGTAGAGTTCCTGGTTCCCCGGATCGTACGCTCCGCATGGGTAGGCACCCGCGTACTGGGGGGAGTCGTTGGAACCTCCTAGGGAGATGTTGGCGACGACGGTGTTCGAGCTCCCCGACAGCACGGTGACATTGTCGCTCGCGGCGTTCGGAACATACAGATAGCCGTTATCGGGGTCGTAGAGGGGCGCAGACGGCCCCGCACCGACCCCGATGCTCGCGATCACGCGGTCGGATGTCGGGTTGATGACGCTGACGTTGGAAGAGTCGGAGTTGGGCACATAGAGGAGGGCGTTGTCGGTGTCGTAGGTCGGGGGACCGGGGGCGAGCCCCACGGCGATGGTGGTGGTGACCTCGTTGGTCTCCCCATCGATGGCGTAGACGTAGCCCTGGCACGCACCGCACTCGAAATTGGCAACGAACACGTCGGCATTGGAGCTGGCGAAAACCGGGGGCAGCGGATAGGAATAATGGGATCCAACCGGAATGGAGGCAATCGTTCCGGTCCCCGGAGGCCGCCGGGGCGGGAGTGAAGCCGAGGGCGTTCCCGCCATCGCGAGCCCCATCTTGCGGCGTTGTCGGAACGCCCCCCACCCCGTCGAGCACGGGCAATGCGCGAAGAAGGGGGGCGGACGGAGAAGCCGTTGCGGGCCCTCCGGCCGTGACGCCTGCGAACGCCAAGCCGGAAAGTGCGCCCGCGATCAGGATGGCCATCGCGAGGCGGCTCGGGGTCCCGGGGCCGCGCGGCACGGGTTCTCGAAACGGTGGGCCCTGCTTTCAGCCTTGGGGCGCCCTACGCTCGGCGGCCCCCCCCTCCTGGAAGCCTATGACTCCCAGGCTCCGGCGAGGACGGCTTCCCTCCGGGCGCGGACCTCCTCCAACCAGTCCACTGAGAACCCCGAGCCGAGCCGCGCTTCCCAGGGTGCGTCGCCACCCTGAGCCGGGACTCCGTGCCGGAGCTGCTCGGGGGAGATCCCGAACCGCGCGCAGAGCCACGAGGCCCGCGCCGGGTCACGCAGGAGGGCCTCCGCGGCCCCGGGCGCCCGCGAGATCGCGGCCCGCGCCGCCTTCACGCGCCCGCGGAGGTCCGCGAGGCGTCGCGCGGCCGCGCACTCGTCCGCCTCGCGGGAGTCGTCCGGGAGGCCACTGGTCACGTCCGCGACGGAGAACCGGCCCAGGAGGGGCTCCGGGGCCTCCTCCTCGCGGGGGATCGCAACGCGGGACTCCAGCCGTGAACGGGACCCGTCCCGGACCCGCGGCCGGGGGGCACGGGGGCCGCCCGGCGGAGTTGGAATCGTAGCGGGGGGGTCCTGGACCCCCGGGAACGAGTCCAGGGCCCGCACGAGCTGGACGGGGAGGCCGAGGTCCCGCTCGATCTGGCTCCGTGCCGTGGGCGGGAGGGACCCGTGCCACGCGTGGGAGAGGGGGTCCCACCGCAGGCCCATCCCGCGGAGGACGTCCCGCACCTCGTACGTTCGGTCGCTCCCCGCGATCCGAACGCGGACCGCGTTCGGGAACGCGGAGGCGGGTGGCGAGTTCGGCGAGGCAATCGAAGGGGTTCCGGTGGCGCTCGGCGCGCTCAGCGCGGTCATCGATGCGCAGCAAGCGCGCAGGGCCCGCGACGAGCGGTGCGAGCGAGGAGCGGGCCCGTGTCCCCATTATGGTCGCGCGGGCGGCCGTGGCCGCGCGACCTTAATGTGGGACGCGCGCGGTCGATGAGCGACCGCGATGAGCGCGGGCGGGCCGCTTGGATTCCCTCCTGCCGTGACGGAGGGTTCTAAGAACCGAACCTGCCTATTCCTTTGAATGCAAAGCTGGGGGACGTCCCTGCGGGTGGGTCCGGCCCGCTTCGATGTCTCCTCTCAGTATGCCATGCAGCGCCGGGCGTTCATCCCCATTTTCGTGGTTCTGGGCGTCGGCCTGATCCTGGTAGAAGTCCTGCTGGGACTCTCGGTCGCCCGAGACTATCCCCACGCGCCGACCGCCTACATCACGGGGACGCTGGTCCTGCCGGCCGTCTGCTTCGCGGCGGCGTTCGGGTTCTTGGTGGCGCTGCTCCAAGCCCGCGCGATCCGAGAGATACTAATCGACGACCAGGGGATCCACATCCTCCGAGTTCGAGGGGGGACAGTCGATCACGAGTGGAGGGACCCGCACCTGCACCTCGAGTTCTGGGAGAGGACCCAGAGCCTGGGGGTCCGCTACCAACCGCTGCCGGACCACGTCCGGGTCGTGGCACGAGGGTTCCCGTTCGACCTGGAAGTTCCTTCCCAGGCTTACCAGATCGCCGTTGCCAGGGCCACGGGCCTCGGCCTCCGCATAACCGTCCGAACCAAGGAACACCATGGCCGCTTTGGGAGCGTCTACTGGTGGGTGACGACCCTCGGGAAGGGGACCTGAGGTCCGCGGAGCCAGCACCGGTGGCGTGAGCCCCGCGAACTTCAAGAAGGGACCGCGCGACCGAGGACCGACCGTGATGAGCGCGCGGGGTCAGCCCTTGTCGAGGGCGCGCTTAATCACGTCGGGGAAAATCCACTCGGGTCGATTCACGGACCGGACCAAGGCCCTCAACTGCCCCCGCGTTAGCCAGACTTCGTCCGTAAAGTATGGGCCCGGTTTGAATCCAAGCTCGTACAACCCGAGCGCCCGCGGGAATCCTCCGGTGTCAGGAGGGGGTATCAGAGACCATAGCCAGACGTGCGACAGAGACGACCCCACGCGCACTTCTACACCCTCAGGGCGAATGACGAGAAGGGGGGAAAGCCGGGCCCACGTAAAGGCGGCGGAGGTCGCCGCGCCCAGCGCTATCGCTACAGCGACGGCAACTCCGATCAGGAGCGCGCTCCTTTCCGAACTTTCGCCAACGAGAGCTACGAGGACGGCGGCTAATGGGGCAAGAATGATCAGGAAGGCCTTCGAGCCGGATCATCGTCAGACCCTCCGCCGCGACCTCCACCGATCCCGGCTGGATCGCAACCGACGGGCGTTCGGACACTGTGCCTGCGCCTCCCGACCCACCCCCTCATCGCCACCGTTACTTAATGACCGGACGCGAGCGCGCAGGCCTCGGGCCGAGCGACCCGAGCGAGCCCCGAGGCCGGGCCCCTTCATGCTCGGCGAGCGTAGCGAGCGAACGGGCCGAAGGCCTACGAGCTTGAGGGGGGCGCGCGCGAGCGTCGGGCGACCGCGCTGAGAGCGAGCGGCCACCCACCCGAACGCGGCTTGGGGGGGGCTATCGCGGCGAGAAGGATGGGAACATCGACGGGCCTCCGGGTGGTCGGCTCGCGCTCGCTCCGTCCTACCCGGTCCCCGGGAGGGTGGCGGCCTGTCCTGCCAGTTCTTGGAGCCGAGAAACGAAAGCGCGGACCTCCGAAGCGTCGACCGGGAGCGGGTCGATGCGGACGACATCGCGTGCGATTCGCAATCCTGGTTTGAGCTCGGTCCTGGAGATCAGCGTCCCGAACGAAACCCTCACCTGCCGCGGGCCCCCCGGAACGCCATTCGCCAGGCGTAGCATAGGGGGATCCGGCAACACCGAGATTCGTATCAGGACCGTCCTCCGTTGCCTGTTCAAAAAGAGCACCAGCGCTGAGATGGCGAATACGACCGATACCAGAGCGGAGTCCTGTGAGCTTGGCCCACGAGCAAAGATTGCATAGACACCAAGAACCACGGCCGAGGCCACGATACCGGCGACGAGAAGGGCTTCAGCGTTTCCGGAACATCGGCGCAGTACGGACCCCTTCGGCCTGGCAGAAGCCGACTCCCCGACGACAGGTCCGAGAGCTTCGAGGCCCGCGACTTCCGGCCAGCCGCCTTGCGGAAGCTGTTCGGGATGGAGGACCCGGAAGCCAGATCGAGTAAGCGCGTCCGACGCCAATCTGTAGATCCCCCCCGAGGATCCGGACTGCCACGACACTTCCACCGACCGGGGAAACGGAACCTGGTCCCAATCCTGTCGTGAGAGCTCAGACCTTCCGGGCCTACCTCGGAGCGTCGTCTCAGCCGCCGACATCAGGTCGCTCGAACCGCGTTCAAGAGTAAAGCGGCACGCCCGGAATCGGCCGACGGGTCAAAAGCGTGGTGAACGCGGGGAAAAGCGCGCGCGAGCGGAAGGGGCCGCGCTGAGCGCGAGCGGAACCTTGGCTCATCGGGCTATGTGGCGCGTCGGAGTCTGAGTTCCCGGCGCGCATTGGCTCCGAAGAACGATTGTGGGATCGATTCAGCGTCGATTCTGAATCCGTGGGACCCTGCAGCCTCCAGAATCCCCCGGAACGCCCCCTCGGAAATGGGGTACGGCGGTCGATCCCACCGTACCATCTGCCATCGCCCGAGAGGCGAGTTCTCGCCGACGCGCGGATTGTTGGAATAGTCGCGAAGTAGGAACATCCTTCCGAAACGGTGCCATGGAAGGGTCTCTTGCCGGCCGTCCGCCCAGTCGAACATCAGCCCGTCCTCCGAAATTTCCAAGTGAATAGGCGTAGCCCGCGACTTCCACCGCAGCCAGGCGAACGCGCCCGCCGTTCCTAGGGACCAGAGCGAGCAGGCGAGGAGGGCGGTTCTGAACCCGGCGGGGAGGACCTTGGGCGAATCCAGTGCGACCCAGGAGAATAACGATCCGAACGCGCCGAGCATCCCCATCCCTACGTAAGTCATGACGTGAAGGGGTTCCCAACGGCGAGCAATCCAGAGCGACTCCTGCCCGGATATCGAACTCCTGCGACGCGGGCGCGGCCACGGCTCGCCCCGGAGCGGCCAACGGGTCAAAAGCGTGGTGAACGCGGGGAAGGGCGCGGGCGAGCGTTGGGCGACCGCGCTGAGCGCGAGCAACCGACGGGCGCTAAGTGGCGGGTCCACCCGGTGAGAGTATCCTATCGATGTAGCCCCCGGACGGGGGATTGGTACCGTCGAGGACCTCGATTTGGACCCGCGCGGCGGCCGCCGATCGGAGGAGGGCATCGTGCGCCTCTGGGGTCAGCGGCAGGAATCGCGCGAAGGGCGGCAGGACGGCGAAGTGGACATGGCGCGCGGGGGTGCCTCCCGTCGCGGTCACCCACTCCCGGATGCGGGCGTGGAGCCGCGGGTCGGCCCACCGGAACGCGACAACCTGCCGGTTCACGAGAACGAAATCGACGCCGTCCGGCCTGATGCTCGCGGAGACCACGTCTGGGGCCGCCGCTCGGGCGCCGAAGTAACCGAGGACCGCCCACACCAGCATGATCGGAACGATGAGTTCGAATTTCTGATCAGAGAACGCTCCGCGGAACCACTCCCAAGTGGCGGCGATGGCGACGATCACCGCGAGGCCCATCATGGCGAACGCCATCTGCCGAACGAACGGAAGTTGCTTCCGGCGGGCGGCGGTGAGTTCGGAGAGGTCGAACTCCTGCGACGCAGGGGCGGCCACGGCACACCCCGGAGCGGCCGACGGGTCAAAAGCGTGGTGAACGCGGGGAAGCGCGCGCGCGGTTCACAGCGTGGGCCTTCCGGGACCAGTCTTGGGGATGGCCCCAAGGCGCCACCGGGGGAAACGAATTCAAACGAGCGCTTCATCTCGGAACCCGGATGGCGAGCGGGGAGGGAAGCCCGGCGCATACCACTCCCGGGTCGGCTGCCGCGCCTCGCGGCTCGGCTCATCATTCCGCGGACCCCACCCAACGAACGAACCGCCGACGTCGCCCGCGCTGGGCATTGGTCGGGGTCGCGGTCGTCGTGCTGATCGCCGTCGTGTCGACCACGTACTTCGTCACGCTTCCACCGCCACCCCCGTTCCACCAGCTCTGGACCCGGACCTTGGCCGGCAACTCCTACGGGCAGGGCGCGGAGATCGGAGGGCTGTTCGTCACCTACTCCTACACGCTGAACCAACCTTCGGGCCTGGCCGCGTCGCAGGGCGGGGAGTTCGCCGACGTGAACTTCACCTTTGAGGCGATCAATCCCGAGACCGGAACCCAGGCCTGGTCGGCCCCCGTCTCTCTGCTCGGAGTGGCCGGCGACGGCCAGTTGTTCTCCCCCCAGGTGGTCTCTTCGGGTTCGGTCGCCGGCCTCGCGGTAACGTGGACGTCAGCCACCGATACGAACCTCACGGTGCTGAGCGTGACCGCGGCCTCCGGAGCCATCCTCGACGAGTGGTCGATGCCCCTGCAGACTACTACATCCGTCCAGTTGGTCGTGCTGGACGGGGAGCTGATCGAGTGGTCCCCCCTGACTCTAGGCTCTTCAGCGGCGTTGGAGGTCTACGCGATGAATCTCACGACGGGGGACTCTTTGTGGACTGACGGGCTCCCCCTCCCCGGGCTGATCGAGAACTGGGCTGCGAACACCGCCGCCGGGCAGGGCGTAGATGACGAGCTGGTCCTCGGCGTCAATCCGACCGCACCGGGCGCCGGCGCCGCAATCTTCACCCTCGCCCCTTCCTCAGGCAGGATCCTACAACAGAGCACCCTCACTGGCTCGGTGGACGTCGCGGAGGGGGTGGCGGCAGCCGGAAAATACTACTATCTCACGGACTCGTCCGGGGCGCTCGATATCGCGGGCTTGGACCCCCTTTCGGGAGCCGCCACCGCTCCGATCCCGGTGCTCGAATGTTCCCGACATGAGTCTGGAGTCGGCGAGCCTTTCCTCGACCGACGGGGTTCTGATCGTTTCCTCGGTACTCCTTAGGACTCTCGTACGCCGGGTACGCCCCCAATGGGAGCCAGCTCTGGGAGTCGGAGTTCCCCACCGCCTCGTCTTGCGGCCAGCCGGACTTTGACGCCCTCGGGCCGTGCGCCACCGACCTGAGTCCCCCTCACAACATAGGGAACGGGTCCGTCCTCCTCTCCGCCTACCCAAGTCTCATGGGGATGGGTGACGGATACGTCAGCACCTTCCGCGTGGTGTCGATTTCCAACGGCGCTACTGAGTGGCAAGACACTTACAGTTTCACGTTCGGTGGCCATATCTGGCCGTGGCAGGCTCCGACGCCCGGGTTCTCTGTGCAAAACACCGTCGGAGTCTACGTCGTGTCCGCGATCGTCACCCCCGGGGAGACGTCGATCGCGGGCGGCACGACCTAACTGCACTTGCCCGCCATCGGCTGGGAGTGTGGTGAACGCGGGGAAGGGCGCGCGCGAGCTGTCGGGTCTGGGTCCAGGGTGACCTCGGCCCGATCTCGACGAGCGGTAGACCCGCCCGAGGCTGGTCGTTCGCCGCTCACGGCGCCAGTCTAACTCGCGGGCGGGAGCCGCCCCTACGAACGCTCAAGGGGGAGCTCGCGTTGGGGCGGGGGGGGAGGTTGGTTTGGGCTACTCACAAGGGGCCCCGGCACCCACCCGCCCGTCCTATATTCCCCACCCGAGCTCGTACGAGGACGCGGAACGGGGTCCGTTCTGGGGCTCGCTCGCGGCCGTGATCGGGGGCTTCCTAATCGCGACCTACGGCGCATTCCTCGCCTTCCTACCACCGCTGAACTGGTTGGCGTACCAAGTCCTTGTCGGGGGGTCGCTCTCAGCGGCTTCGGCAGGGTGGTTGCTGTTTCTTTCCGGCCTCCTGATAGTGATTGTCGGATTCTACTCCTTCACCTCGCTGCACCATTACGCGGATGGCGCCCTGATCTGGGCGCTGCTTTTCGTGCTGGGGGTTGTCGTCAGTGGATACGGATTCTACTTTGCTTCCTTGATCGCGGTAAGCGGAGGAGCCCACATCTTCTGGTGGAAGCCGAAGGCGGTCGGGGGCCCGAAGTCGATCCGAGGTTCGTTCACCCCCCGCCAAGGATTCAGCTCGCCCCCGCCCCCGAGCGGGTAGGCATCTCATCCTAAGGCTGGTGAACGCGGGGAAGGGCGCGCGGGTGGCGGGGCGGGTCAACTACCGAGCGCGATGCGGATGACTTCGACGAGGACCGCCGCCGCGACCAGTATCAGGAAGACGAAGAACGCGAATCGGGTGACCAATTTGTCGAGAGGCAGGTGCATCGTGCTCTCGCTCGGGACGAAGTCGTCGATGGAGAGAATCGGGACCGAATCGGAATCCGCCTGGCGATAGGCGCGGACGTCTTCCCCCGTCAACGGCCGGGTCGGGGCGGCCACCGTGGGTCCTAAGGCGCCCATGACCCAAAAGCGTGGTGAACGCGGGGAAGGGCGCGCGCGGGCGAGGACCGCCCGCGATGAGCGCAGGGTCCGCCGCCGGCAATTCACCTCCGGATGGCGCAACCGGCCCTCGCGCGGGGTTCGCGGCGGATCGATCTCAGCTCACGGAATGCAATAATAACCGCCAACCGTAGGCCTTACAGATCCGGGAGTTACGTAGGTAATGCTCAGGCGAGGAACTGCTGCAATGCTGTTCGTGCTGACTCTGGTTCTCGTTGGGTCCGGCGTGGTACTCCCCAGCGAGCACTCTCTCCGGGGCACATCCCCAAGTGCCAGCTTTCCAACAACTGGGAGCCAAACGTTGCCCCAACCCTCCATGGCTTCCCTTGCGCCTTTGTCGACACCGATGCTCCCGGGCAACCGAACAGGAGCCGCCAATGTGTACGACCCGTCGCTCCACGGCGTCCTGGTGTTCGGAGGGATGAGGACAGGGCGCAACTGTGTCTCGTCCTTCCTAAACGACACTTGGGTGATTAACGGGACCCGCGGCATCCGTCTCCACCCCGCTTACTCACCAAGTCCCAGGGCCTACGCAGCCGCGACGTAACGGTCACTAGCGCACAGGCAGTCATCCTGTTCGGTGGAGTGGCTTGCACGGGCGGAATCCTGGGGGAGACTTGGGAGTTCAAGAACGGGACGTGGACCGATCTGACGCCGACGCTCACTCGCTCCCCGTCGGCGAGGGTGCTCCCAGGGTTCGTCTACGATTCGGCGGCCGGGTACGACGTGCTCTTTGGGAGCACCTCACCAAGCGACACTTGGGTCTTCTCCAATGGGAGCTGGAGCCAGCTGACCCCGGCGACTCTCCCTCCGGCCCGGTACAATCCGGCGATGACCTACGACGTTGTCGACCGGGAGGTCGTAATGTATGGTGGGCAGCTCGCGCTCGGCGATTCCTGGGTGTTCAAGGGAGGGAATTGGCGGAACATCACGCGCGGCCCGGTTAGCCCGCCGGGCGGACTTGATGAGGCAGTAATGACCTGGGACGCCAAGGACGGTTATGTCCTCCTGTTCGGAGGAGCTCGGAGTGGTACGGCCGCTTCTGCAGACACCTGGTCCTTTATTCACGGAACCTGGACAAACATGACCCACTCGATAGCGCCGCCCGCTAGGTATGGAGGGGTGCTCGCGTACGATGCTTATGCGGGGTACGTGGTGCTCTTCGGGGGGCAGTCCCCGAGCTCGCCGTACATCTTGGGCGATGACTCGATTTACGTCGGAGGGACCTGGTCCTAGAGGAGGGGGCCCGCTCCGGTGGGCCTCGGACCAGGTGACATGAGCGAGGCTAGGCCCCTTGATGGCCGCTGAGCGTTGCGAGTGAACGCTTCCGCGCAGCGGGAGTGCGGCCTTCAAGTGGGCGCGCGCGAGCGGAAGGGACCGCGCGGAGCCCGCGGTTACCCCCGGGCGAGTGCCGCCTGGAGCTCCACCAGCCCCGCAGCCTCTGGGGACACAGCGTCGATGGAGTTCGGGATCCGCTGGAATTGGGAACCCCGCACGCCCTCGTTGTGGGAGGTCAGCCTACCGAACTCGATGGTCACACCGACGCGTCCGCTCCCGCCCGAGGGGGGCGGCGTCGCGGTAGTCTGGCGTGGATCATAGGAGATTCGGACTAGGAGCGTGGATTGGAGCCGGATGTAGAAGTTGAACCAAAGGAAAAGCCATGCGATCACAAACGCAGCGAGCCCTACGGTCTCCGCCCCCGGTCCCCGTTCCAGAAGGTGTAGATCAGCACAGTCGTCCCGATCAGACCGAAGAGGAGGGGGATGATTCCGTGCCGGCTCGTGAGCCACCGTGAGAACCGCTGCCCAGGTGTGGTCTGCTCGAACCGTTCCCCGACGACGAGACCGTCCGTAACGGAATCCGCACCGAAACGCTGACGGGGGTCGGGCTGGCCGGATGGGAAGATGATGGTGTACCCGGCCGCAGCGAGTTCCCCGGAGATGGACCGGCGCAACCCATCCCCAGAAGTGGCCGGCGCCGACGAACCCAGCACCGACGGGAGTTTCCACTGACGCCAGTCCTGGAGCCCCCAGGGAGCCAGTCCCGCGCGCTGGTCGCGAACCGAACGCTGAGACGCGGCCACGGCGTGTCCCGAATCGGCCGACGGGTCAAAAGCGTGGTGAACGCGGGAATGGCGCGCGCGAGCGGAAGGGACCGCGCTGAGTGCGATGCGGCGCCCTCGCAAGAGGGACACCGACGACTGGGCGAGCCATCCTATCGATGCTGCGCGAACTGTGCTCTCGATAGGGGAGTTTCAGGCGATGAGAGATCGAGACTGGTCATGGGGGTCCGACCATTTCCGTTCTGACGCTGCCCGGACCGAGCCTGGATTCGGTGACAATCCAAGAGTGAGCACGCGCTGTGGCCTTGATTCCCTCGAAGGCCTCCTTAGATATGTGCGTCGTCCGAAACCGTGCGTAGGTCAGTCGAAACGACTCTTCGGTGACCGCGACTCTCGCGTCGATGACCAGTCGGCCCCGGCGAGCAGACCATGCGATCGTCGCGGGACGATGCCGCGTGAATTCCAGGCGAACGCCATGCCCATCCACGAGCACGACAGACGCGTTGGGTGGGAACGCGTACACCCCGTAGAAGACGAACAGGCCACCCATGATACCTCCGAGAACTGAGGCATACAGCCCGCCAGGATTCGATACACTCACGAACCGGGGATGTGAGGCCGCGGTCCAAATCACCGCGGCCCAGATCAGAGCCCCGAACGCCAGCAGGAAGTAGCGTCCGCGAGTGGAGTATCCCTCTTCTGTGAATGGGATCCCCGGGTACCGGGAGCTGGTCGTTACGAAAGCGTCGCTCACGCTTAGGTCTCTAGGTCGTATAGTCCAGATAGGAACGCGACACCGTCAACGCCCACTGTAGCCAAGGCAATCTCCTGGGCCGCGGGGGAAGTCGGATCGTTACCGGGGAGGAGGAGCGGCTTCGCATCAATGCAGGCACTCATGACAGCGACCGTGAGGCCGAGAATGGCGACGTTGAAAGAGTGATTCACCAGAGCATAGAAGGTTAGCACAAGGGCCAGGACTGCGAGCGCGAACGAAATGACCGCCAAAGCCATGTTCACTCCCACTTTGAGTGCAGTACGCATCAGCGTGTAGGTGCTGCTAGCCGCACCCTGACCGGAGGCAAACCATCCGGCCGAATCTGCTGTGGCCTTCCAGACATTCTGATTCGCAGCTTGCGGGACAGTGCCGTTCACGACACCTTCCAGGTCATAGATCAGCGGTACCCCGATGTACTCCGCCGCCGCTGTGATGGCCAGAGAACCGGCGGCGGACACCAGCAAGCCGATGAATAACCGATCGACTGCGTTTGTCGCGAAGGCAGCCGGCGTAACCACGGTCAATACTCCCACTCCAACGGCAAACAAGACCGCAAGGACTAGCGCCCCCTCGACTAGGTCAGTCGCGTAGCTCTGTGCCACGCTGTTGGCGGCTGACGCGGTAATGTTGCCCTGGGAGGTAAAGTTCCCCCCGTTAACCCCGATGGCCTGATCGATGGATCGATTCATCTGAGTCGCAGCCATCGCCGTCTCCGTTTGCATCGGGGCGGTCACCGGGGAGAACAGAAGAGCTACTTCGGAGAGGATCCACTGGACCGCCATCGCCTCTGCACGCGCGATCCAGTTCCCCGCGTAAGCGAGGCCTGCGTCAGTCGCCGCCCGGACCGCACCACCGACCTTGGACATCCAGGCGGGACCGAGAACGATGTAGAGAACTACCGCGCAGCACATCAGCAGGCCGACGAGAACAGTGCCTTCTACCAGCGTGCTGACTGCCGAGTTGAAGAAACTCACCAAGCCACACCCGGACCAGGGCGAGCACGTGGGTGCCGGCGGAGTAGCATGGCTCGTAGGAAGGCCGAAAAGGCCGCCGCCTGGATAGGTCACGTTGGCGATCGCGTTCTGAATGACCGGGGCGAAGCCGAGCTGCCCGACCTGTCCGGTGATCGGCTGAAGGGTCCCGTTCACCCCCCCGGTCGTGTTGGTTAGCAGGCCTGCGAGGATAGTGTCTTCGAGTTGGGCCGCAGATCCGGTCTGACTGGTCAGATTGAGTGTGATCAGGACGGCAAGGGCCGCCCCCGCGCTGGAAGCATTCTCAGCGGCGGGGTCTGCCCAGACCCCTCCGCAGTTTCCTGCCGTACAGTTCAGGGCAGCCGACACCTCCACTGCGTAGGAGGTGTTCCTGGTCGTGCCGGAAAATCCGGCCCCGCAGAGACTCGGGCTGGCGGTCACGGCACGGTTCTGCCAATAGCACTCCAGCTGAGCAAGCGTCGCCTGGCCTCCGCCGTTGAGAACCGCGCCTCCGTTGCTCCCGCTTAGGAGACTTCCCCCGTTCGTAGATGCGTTCGGGATTTGCTCCCCAAGGAGGATCGACTCCCCTATTGGAGAGCCGATTAGTTGATTGCGTGGGATCAGGAAGTCGTTCAAGCCCGGGGCGAGCGTGATTCCGGAGGACGTCCCGCCCCAGGGGAGTGGGATGCTGGCGGAGGTAACCGATTGGCTAAGGGGGTTGTTGACAACGACGAGCCCGAAGGATTGCTCACCGACATACCGCTTGAGGCCCCACGGAAGCGGGGAGAGCGTACCGTTGCCCGTTGGAACAAACAGATAAGTGGTGGATTTCGCCCCAAGGGGTACCGCGGTCCAGCTGAATGACGTGCGCGTAATCGCGCCCTGCACCCCTGAGCAGATCTGAGCCGGGTCCCCGTACAGCGTCTTCAATGAAGCGGGAGGGTTTCCTAGCCCTGTCAGCGGCGTGGCGTTCAGCATGGAGACAGAAATGTTGTATGCGACGTGACATCCGTCGATCGCCAGAACCCTGGGCTGGGGCTGGGAATTCGTGGAGGTATTTGCCCAGAGTTGCAACTCGAGCGTCTCGGCTGGAACGGACTGATTGGCGATGGGAATTGAAATCTGGTAGCTGGCTTGGGCCGAAGCCGGGCAGTTCGTCAAGAGCTGAGCCGAGTAGTTCTTTCCCGCTAGCCCGTTCGGGGCACCCGCGGCGTAAAACCTCAGCGCGACTCCCGCCGATTGCGGAATCGAGCCACAACCTCCACCGGGTACTGTTCGGATTTACAGCAAATCCACCTGCCGAAGTGCCAGGGATGCCGCCGACATAGAGTTCGATTGCCTGGTCTGCGACCGGATTCACCCGGGCCCCGTCGGGAATTCCATCATGCGGCGTGGATTGTACATGAGGGTCGGAACCCCAAGAGAGCTTCCCCCACACCGTCAGGGTCCGATCGTTGCCCCACGTTCCGAAGACCGCGCGGAGCCATCCCGCATTTTGGACCCCCGTGTAGTTAATGAAGCCCTGAAGGTCCGCCCGGGACCACAGGACCTCAGACGACCAAGGCGAGTTATCTTGGGTCGAATTGGTCGGCTGAGCCAGCGGCCCAGTGAGGATTTGCCCTCCGGGGTATTGCCGCCCGGAGAACGGGTTGTAAGTCGAGTTCTCGTTCCAGAACTCGAACCTCGCGCCGACTGGAGTTGCCGGACCTCCCGACTTGGCGCCGAGGTTGAATGTCAGGTTCCACGTATCCGTCATGTGGCTTCCCGCGGTGTCCACTGTGTTTGGATCGAGATCGAACTCCTTCTCGACAAAATCTGAGACCAGTCCGTTGGTGGCGTATTGTTGCGGATCTGCAGTTACCCATGTTGCTCCGCCTTCGACCAGAGGGCCCCCCGCCCCGAAAATCGTCGCGCCGCCCGTGGCGTTGGGCCAATCAATCCACCAACCCCGCAGTTTCTCCTCGTCAGTGAGGCCATCTCCACTGGTATCACGGAGATACACGAACGAACTCGTCCGGCTCGAGAGGTTCCAAAAGAGCTTGGTTCCGCCGACCACCGTACTGAAGTTCAGGAACACCTGAGCGGTGTATGTGACGTTCGCTGCAGGAGGGTCAAGGGTCACTTGATAGATACCAGGGGCAGGGTTCACGCTCGAAAGGGTCTGAATCACGACATCGGTCGCAGTGGGATGAGCTGTATCATTGACGAGAACCACTGATCCGTTATCGTACATGTAGCGAGTTACGTTTGAGGGCATCTCCCAAGTAAGGAGCGCCCCCCCACCGGTTCCGGCAATCGAATCGTAGGGGAGGTCCGTCTCGGAGAGGGCAAAGTTCGATGCGGTCGAAAACGTTGCCGTGGCAGCTGCCTCGTAGGTGAGGCACCCCTGTCCTAGCCCGGTTGTGGCTGTTAGGGAAAATAGCGAGAGCGCCCCGAGCCCATGAAGCTGCGCGTGATACCAATAGGACGAACCTGACTGCGCCTCGATGGCGGTGGCGGTCAGGTTCTGCGTCACCCCCATCTCGTAGAACTGGACCCATCCCGATCCGCCGACGTTGCTCTTCCACGCGATCGAAGCACCTCCCCCGGAGACGTTTGCGATGGTGAGGGACGAGACGGTGACGGGGTTCGTGCCCACAGTAAAGTTGCACGCGAAAGCGGTCGTCAGCGCCGGCGAACCTGTACTCCTCGTTCGCCGACACCCCGGGGGACTGAGTAGAGTTCCAACCGCCGGTCTTGCTGGTCGCGGTCATCCAGGACGAGTAGCTGTAGCCGATACCTACGCTGAACGTGCCTAGCGCCTCCGCAATCCCCCAGCCGGCCGTGCTGTTGTGCCACGTGTTCGTGTGCCCCGAAGCGGATAGGTTCGTCAACTGGCCGGTCGCGATCGCGACCATCGTGTTGTTCCAGAAGTACCCCAGATTACTGGAATGGGTTCCGCTGATTGCCAGAACGGGCTGAGCCGGCACCATCCGAAGCGTGGTCGTGAGCGTCCCATGCAGATTGATCACAACCCTTGGCACCATCCCGTAGCCCGGGGGGCTGACTGGCGAGGAGGCGTTGTGATTCCCGCACTCGTAGGTCGTCACAGTGCCTGAGTAATACCCCGAGAACGTTCCGTTCCACGACATCGTGGCATTCGGAGTAAGATTGGTCAGGAAGACCGTCGGGAAGGACGCTGCGGCCGCCGACAGGGGGTGTGAGGTGTTCTCGACTGAGACATTGTAGCGGACGCTCCCAACGGCCCCCACGTCGTAGTACTTGATCGGCAGGTATCCATTGTGGCCGCAGTATATTGTCGATCCCGTCCAGTTGTAATACTGCGTCGGGTAGGTCGCGCTGATCGGGAGCTCTCCCGTCGTCGGGTTCTGAGCGGAGGGCGTCGTCGACACCGTCGCCGTCTTAGAACCCACGGACTGAGTACCCGCCACCGGTGTGGGAAGGACCGGGAGGATGCTACTCGTGGGCGAAAACCCTCGAAGCGGGTCGCCTCCAAAGGGGACCGCGACTCCCAGGGACTCCATGAGCCAGTAGGACGTGACCGCAAGGAATGTGTTCGCAGCCGTCGGGCCCAGGGTCATAGCGACCGACTGGTGCCACTTGTAGTTCGGCGGAGGCTGGGGAGCTCCGTTGACGATGGCGGACGTCGTCTCCTGGATAGCATACCCAAAGTTGCCGCACGCGGAGGACGATGACGTGTAGGCGAACAGGACGTGGGTCACGTTCGCGTAGAGGGTGTTCGCCGAGAGGTTTTGGGCTGTGCAAAGGTCGATCGAGTGGTGGGACGCGGAGTAGTTGCTCGTGTATCCCGCAATCCGGCTAGAGATGGTCGTAACGTTGCCGGGCAGCTGTCCGACCGTGCCGGCAGCGAAGTCCCACGCCGACAGCGCTCCCAGATCGGCTTTGATGAAGCTCAGGGCGTTCGCGGGCGTCAGGAAGGGCGCAGAGTACTGGATGGCACCGACGTTGCATCTTGCCGTTAGCTGGCCAGGGCCGAGGCAGCCAGCCAAGGCGGTGGCAGATTGGGGGATCGGGACACTCCACGCGTAGAACGGGCGAGCGAAGGCGTCGATTACAAGCGCGGTATAGGCAGTGGGAGAAACGGCGCCCAGCGTGGCACCAGGTAGGGGCGACGGGCCGGCCAGCAGCCGCCCATCTGCCGAGAATTCGACGGCATCGACAGTCCATCCGCCACGAGAGTTCTCGAGCCATGTCCCGTAGAGGTAGCCCGGCTCTGACGAGACTACCATTGGGTTGACGACCGACGTGTTCGTCAAGGCAACGGTCTGGGGCGCGGTCCAGGAGCCCCCATCGTTCGGTGACGTGACAACGGCAGCCACGGTTTGCCCGTCCAGTTCTGTGGTGAACTCCACAAACAGTGTCGACCCTTGGACCGCGGCGGTTAGCTGGCCGGGGTAACCGGCCAGCGTCGCCAAGCGGGTGGTCCCGACCGTGGCGACCGCTGATCCATTGGGGGAACTCGATGAGTAGTTTGCTGCCTGGCTTGTGGAAAAGGTATGCCCACCGTCGGTAGATTGGAGTAAGTCAACCTGCCCAGAAGGAGTCGTAACGAAGATCGCCTCGTTGCCCATCGCCGCCGTGGGGTACCAGGCCGCGGCTGTGTATGCCGGGGTCACCGAAACGGTGTCACTCGCTGCGCTTACACCGGAGGTGTAGAAAGTGGAAACCGTAACGGAGGTCGAGGCTTGGGTTACCATCTCGACCGCCGCTCCGCCGAAGGCCAGCTGTGGATTGACCCCTGCCACCCCATACGGTGTCAGGTCTGTCCAGGCACCCATGTTCGTTGACTCGTAGAGGTAGCTTGTGCCATTCGAGCTGTACGCGGCGTACGTGTAAGTTCCCGTCGAGCTGACAGCGATCGAGTCCCCTGAGAATGCGAGCCGGCTCTGATTGCCAATGCTAGAGACGCTCGCGATCACCGAGTAGGAGTTCCAGACGACCGGGAGGTGCGAGACGTTCGCCACGGTGTTCCCTAGGAACTGGTTTCCCTTGGCCAGACTCCCGTTGAGAATCCCAATGGCCGTGCTCCCGCTGTAGGTCCCTGAGTAGACGACCAAGGAGTTGCCGGGCATGGGGTAGTAGTGGCCCGAGCCGATGTACTTACACCAATCAGAGGCAGCCACACCGAGCAGGAGGATGGTCGGGACGCCGTTCGTTACATAGGTCGCTAGGCGGGGCATGTAGACAGTTCGCGGAGCGTCGAGAGTGATTCCACTGCAGGCGCCCATGGGCGGCCCGTAAACCTCGTCAGGAAGCGGGAACATCGACGTGTTGACCAGGTAAGGATTGAAGGTCGCATTGGATCCA
Source organism: uncultured Thermoplasmata archaeon (assembly GCA_963708255.1). Classification (GTDB taxonomy): domain Archaea; phylum Thermoplasmatota; class Thermoplasmata; order Lutacidiplasmatales; family UBA184; genus Lutacidiplasma. The sequence continues at coordinate 363,679 of CAVPSE010000005.1, read as the reverse complement.
CCACCCGACGAGTCCACGTGGAACTTCCCTTGGCTCGGCGTGAGCGCCGAAGGAGGAACCGCGCTGATGAAGAAGATTAACGAACCAGCGACTGCGAAAAGGACCGCCTGCCAGGGTCGGAGCGGACCGAAGAACCAGCCTCGCGGGGGAGTCCACCTTCGATGATGTCCGCGACCGGACGCCTCGCGGCCGCTTGATGACGTTCCTTCCTTCCCGGGATTCCCGAACGTTCTAACGCGATCTAGTACGGACATCTTACTCCGCTAGCCCTGGCGGTCGACGACCTAGCTCGGGCAGCAGGGTTTGGTCGTCCCGGAGAGATACGGTTCCCGTCACGTGGCGTTCCCCGAAAAGTCGCGCGCGCGACGCGAAGCCCCGCGGTGCAGGGGTCGCGTCATGTGCACACTTGCGAAACGCGTTCGAGTATGAAAAGGGGTAGCCCTGAACTTTGCGAAGTACCACATAATGGTCCTGCAACCATCCCGACTGAGCGCGAGGGAGGCTCGTTCATTCGAGCCTGACCGCTGTTGCAGTTAAACAGCCGAGACCCTAAGGGGCGAGGGCCGGCGACCCACGAAATCACCACGACGACCGCGACCCCGGGCGCGACGGCCGCGCGGAACCTCCGTGAGCGCGGAGGACGATGGGCGGCGGTCATAGGCCCGAGTCCCGCCTCTCCTCGGCCCACAAGACGAGCGACGTGGGGGGGGCCCACGAGCGGAGCGTGTGGGGGGGACCCGCGTGGGCTGCAGAACTGTCTGAACCGCCCGGCAGACTCAAGCCCACTATGGCGTTGGGTTGGCAATGTCGGCCCCGGTGGACCAGACGGATTGGATTCCAGGGGCGTCGCGCCTCGGTTGGTCGGCCGGGTTCCTGTTCGTGTTTTCCGCTACGTTCCTGGCCGCTTGCTTCGCGCTCGAGCGGATCTTCCCTGGGGCGGCCCTGGCTACGTTCAACGTCGACCCACCCACGGTAATCGGAGTCATCGCGATCTTCGCGGGTATACCGATCGCCGCGGCCTGGACCCATGTCGTTCGGATGCCTGCGCCTCGGCTCCGAAACTCCTCGACCGGGCTGATCATTCAGGAGGGAGCGATTCCCGAGGAGTTCCCCTGGGACCGAGTCCGGATCGACGGGGACATGCTCACGCTGGTTCCCGAACACTATCGGATCATCACGCGGTACCGGCTCAGCCGCTTCCAAGCGGGTCGCCTTGGTGGGACCCCAGCGCGTCGTCAGTAGGACGGCCCCCATCGCGGTCGGCGGGGAGCACCCACAAGCGAAGCGAGCGGGGGGACCCCCAGAGCGGAGGCACGCCACGCGTATCAGCCGGCTCCCCCCGCCTAACCATGGGGTGTGCGCTTTAGCAGGTGTGGACCTGGCCCCGAGGGGTGCGTTCGTCGTGACTTTTCGCGAGTGGCGGGTCGCGCACGGCCGCCCCAAAGATCGGGATGCGCTCTCGGACTACGTCCACGAGTCCGGTTCGAATGAGGAGTGGATGTCGGAGTTCAAGGCGTCGACTGCCGACGTCGGCTATGGGGTCCGAGAGGCAGTCTGTGCCCTTGCGAATGCGAAAGGCGGGAAGTACTCGCGGGGGTAAATGACCAAGGGGGCGTGGATGGGACACCCGTGACCAGGGAGCGACTGAACGACGTCCTCCACCAGGGTACGCCCTCGCCAGGCGACGGGTTCGTCGCTGACTTCCTGGCCGTGTGTCTGGAGATTAGGCAGGTTACGTTTCCTCAGGAGAATCACGGGGCGTACGCCATCGATGTGCGTCCCCCGGATCTGCCGACTGTGGTGAAGAAGAACGGAGCCTGGGTAATGGTGAAGCGAAGCGGCTCGGACGGGCTTCCGCTGGATAGTCTGGGTGCGATCGGGTGGATGAGGCAGCAACGTCGGGGGGTCGTGCTCCGAGGGTGCTGCGAGGAGCTCCACACCTTCCCGCCGCAACTCTCGAACTTCCGACCGGTGCCAGATGGGATACCCGAGAGGCTCCCCTACCTCACGAGCGTGATGGAGGACGGCACGCCCTGGCGTCTGCTGACCGATGACGATCGGACGGCTCTGGTTGATCGTGCCGTTCAGGGTGGCCGGCTGGGAGGCGCGGCCGACCTCTATTACAAGGTCGTGACGCGAGTGGAGGTCGCGCTCCGGGGAACCCCCCAGCACCCCCGGAACCTTCCGCTCCGAAACCTTCCAGGACTGGATATTGAGTTTGCGAACCTCGAAGCTGACGTGAGGCAGACCCTGAGCCAACTGGCCACATATGTTCCATCCCAAGGGTTCCCGCTCGCCGAGACCAATCCGTAGGACTCGCGACAGAGGTGGGCAGGTCCGGGCCGGTGCACGGCACTCTCCCGCGCGCGGAGGTCGGCGAGCCAGTCCATCCACGGGGCTGGGACCTCGCGGATGTCCGAAGATGCGACGGCGTGCGCGACTGGGGCGCCATGTCGGAGCTGCACGGGCGTGATCCCGAACCGCGCGCAGAGCCACGCGGCTCGTGCCGGGTCGCGCAGGAGGGCCTCCGCGGCCCCGGGCGACCGCGCGATCGCCGCCCGGGCCGCCTTTACGCGCCCGCGGAGGTCCGCGAGGCGCCGCGCGGCCGCGCGCTCGTCCGCCTCGGGGGAGTCGTCCGGGAGGCCGCTGGTCACATCCGCGAGGGTGAAACGCCCCCGGGGGGCTTCCGGGGCTTCGTCCTCCCTGCCCGGGAGGGCCACGCGGGACTCGAGGCGGCTCCTGGAACCGTCGCGGACCCGCGGCCGAGGGGCCCGGGGGCCCTCTGGCGAGGTCGGACTGGAAACGGGGGGGTCCACGCTGGCAGGGAACGAGTCCAGGGCCCGCACGAGCTGGACGGGGAGCCCGAGGTCGCGCTCGATCTGGTTCCGAGCCATAGGCGGCACGCTGCCGTGCCACGTGTGGGAGAGGGGGTCCCACCGCAGGCCCATCCCGCGGAGGACGTCCCGCACCTCGTACGTGCGGTCGCTCCCCGCGATCCGGACGCGGACTGCGTTCGGGAGGGCGATCGACGACGTTGGCGAGTTCGGCGAGGCGATCGAAGGGGTTCCGGTGGCGCTTGGCGCGCTCAGCGCGGTCATCGATGCGCAGCAAGCGCGCAGGGCCCGCGACGAGCGGTGCGAGCGAGGAGCGGGCCCGTGTCCCCATTATGGTCGCGCGGGGGGCAGCGGCCGCGCGACCTTAATGTGGGACGCGCGCGGTCGAGGACCGACCGCGCTGAGCGCCCGATGGTCAATTGATCAGTCGGCGAGGGCGTCCGAGGCTACCCGGCGGGCCCGCAGCAACCTCGATTCTTACCCGCCGGGGAACGACCCTAAGGTGCCGCCGGGAACGTACCCTCGGGAATCCGGGCAGCCGGCGTCGTCAGTCCACTGGGATCTTGGCCCGTAGCAGGGCCTGCCTAAGAGCCGTGTCGATCTTCACGCGCTGGCTGTTGCTGATCTGGACGAACAGCAGGTCCTCGTTGTAAATTCGCTGTGCGATCCGGGCCAGGTCCTCGAACCGGCCCTTGTCATGGTTGCCATACTCCTCGCAGTGCCTACACCGGTGGGCCAGGCAGCAGGGGGGACGCTGCCCGTCGCATTCCCCCGTGCATGTCTTGCACGGTCCCCGGGGCAAACGAGATGCGAAGAGCGGTCTCCGTCGCCGAGTCGACTGGGCCATGCTCGGCTACTGACCGGGTTCGTTCTTACGATGTTTGCTCGATTCCGATCAGCAGCCCCGCGTAGCCACCGAGGGTGGGGACCCACGGGGCGAGGGCTACCCCGGGGAGTTTCCCGTTGAAGTGCGGTCAACTCGCTCGCGTGCGGGCAACTAGTCCTCGGCCGCCCCCGTATGTCAAAGCGTGGTGAACGCGGGGAAGGGCGCGCCCGAGCGGAAGGGACCGCGCTGAGCGCGGGCGGCCGTCCCCCTAGAGCGCGCCCAGATCGACCCGGGCCTGGTGCGAACCGCGGACGTCGCGGCGGAGGACCTTGCGCCGGCGAATCCGCGTCGGGTAAGTCGTCACATGGAGCTCTGAGCGTTCCAGGATGTTCAGTACGGTCGGAACCAGGTCGTCAGGGATCATCGATGGCGGGCGCCAGAACGCGGAGATCATCGTGGGCGTGGGAGACCACCTGGTGGGCGAGTTCGGGTACGTGTCCACGACGAAGTGGGTCCGCCAGCTCCGCCACCGGTACACGTCCGCGCGGCCGTTGGGCCATCGTAGCGTCAGGGCCTCCGCGTCAATGCGGATCGAGGTTGCGCCCGGGGCACTCCCAACAAACACGGCCCACAGGCCGAGGGTGAGGTTGAAACCTCCAAGGGGGACCAGGATCAGGCTGACCGCGAGAGCCTGCTCAGGCCCCCAGTGATAGTAATTGAACACGATGCCCCCCGCGCAAAGGGCAAAGATAGGGAGAGTAACGAGCGCCGGAAAGACACGGCTGGCGATGGTCAAGCCCCGGCTGGAGAGCCCCGTGAGATCCCGCTCGATTGGGAGAGTGACCACGGCGGGGGACTAGCCGCACGGCGTAATCTTGGTTCTGGCAGCGCCGGGGCCCCTCATCGCGGTCTCCCGCGAGCGGCGCGAAAGTACGCTCCCGCGGGGCGGGAGCGCGGCCTTCAAGTGGGCGCGCAGGAGCGGAAGGGACCGCGCTGAGCGCGAGCGGCCGCCCTAACTGGGAGACCCGGCGCGGCTCGTCGAGATTCGCAACTCGATCTCGTGGACCACCCACTCCACGGGACGGCTCGCGTCCACCTTGATCCCGTAGTCGAACCGGGTGGTGTTCTCGAAGACCTGCCGTGCGGCCTCGTTGCCGTGGGGGGGGTTCCTCCGGGCATCCCGCTCGATGCATACCGCGAGTGGCGCCTCCAGCGTGAAGGCGAAGTGCGGGTACGGAAGGCGCCCGACGAGGTCCGCGATCTGGGCCTCCCAGTAAAAGTTCCCGTCGAATATCACCGGGGTGCCTTGGGGGAGTGCCAGCTCGGCACGGGGGGCCGCGAAGTCGTTCGCACGGAGGAACTCCGAGAGGGCGCCTTCGTCCCAGATCTCCTCGTCATCGAGGATTCGGTCGATCGAGATGTACTCCGCGCCCAGTTCCGTCGCGAGGCGCTGCGAGACCGTGGTCTTACCGACCCCCAGGGGTCCTCGGATAATCACGACGTAACCCGTCGAGCGATCTCGTTTCGCCGTTCCAGTCACTGCGTCCCTATCGAACCTCTGCCGTGTCAAAAGCGTGGTGAACGCGGGGAAGGGCGCGCGCGAGCGTTGGGCGACCGCGCTGAGCGCGAGCAACCGACGGGCGCTAGGTCGCGGGTCCACCCCGTGAGAGTATCCTATCGATGTAGCCCCCGGACGGGGGATTGGTACGATCGAGAACGTCGATGCGGACCCCCGCGGCGGTCGCCGATTGGAGGAGGGCGTGGTGTGCCTCCGGGATCAGGGGCAGGAATCGTGCGAAGGGCGGCAGGACCGCGAAGCGGACATGGCGCGCGGGCGTAACTCCCGCCGCCGTTACCCACTCCCGCACGCGGGCGTGGAGCCGCGGATCAGCCCATCGGAACGCGACAACCTGCCGGTTCACGAGAACGAAATCGACGCCCTCCGGCCCGACGCGCGCGGAGACCACGTCTGGGGCCGCCGCTCGGGTGCCGAAGTAGCCCAGGACCGCCCACACCAGCATGATCGGAACGATGAGTTCGAATTTCTGATTGGAGAACGTGCCGCGTACCCACTCCCACGTGGTGGCGACGGCGACGATAGCAGCGAAGCCCGTCATGGCGAACGCCATCTGCCGAACGAACGGAAGTTGCTTCCGGCGGGCGGCGGTGAGTTCGGAGAGGTCGTACTCGTGCGACGCGGGCGCGGCCACGATTGGGCGAGAGCGGTTCCTGTGTCAAAAGCGTGGTGAACGCGGGGAAGGGCGCGCGCGAGCGGAGGGGACCGCGCTGAGCGCGAGCCCACCGGCACGCGAATGGTTCCTTATGCTGACGAGGGCCATCGCGGGAGCGACGCGACATGGCCGAGCCGTGAGAGGCCGATATCCGCACCCTGAACGACCTCACGAACCGGAATGCGAACGCCCTGCTCGTTGGCGTAGTCTCGGTCCCTCTGATTCTGGCCGGCGTATACTTCGGCGTGATCAGGTTTCTGCTCCTTGCTCTCGGATCAACTCCGGCGACCTCCACAAACAATCCGCCCGCTGACGCCCTCATCGCCGTCTTCTCCCTGGGGATGGGAGCGCTACTCCTGGGGGCTACCCTACGCGGCGGAATCGACCAAGCCATCTCCGTAAGGGTCGACGACTCCACCTTGCAGTTCGCTTTCGCGTCTGGCCGCTTCCAAGTCTTCCGTTTTGACGACCCCCGACTGACGCTGCGATTCTTGGACTACACCGCTAATCGGCAGGACCCGAACCCGGGGCAGCCTCGAACGGTCCTCTGGAGAGGCTTCGCCCGCTACGCGATCCCGCGCGAGTTGCTGCCGGAGATCTGCTACCGCGCCCGCGCCGCTGGGCTCTATGTCACAGAATCGATGCGGAATATGGGCAGCCGGCCGAGCACTCTCACCGTGATCGCTCGTGCCCCGCCACGGTCCTGAAGCGCGCGCGAGCGGAAGGGACCGCGCTGAGCGCGAGCGGCCACCCACCCGAACGCGGCTTGGGGGGGCTATCGCGGCGAGAAGGATGTGAACATCGACGGGCCTCCGGGTGGCCGGCTCGCGCTCGCTCCGTCCTACCCGGTCCCCGGGAGGGTGGCGGCCTGTCCTGCCAGTTCGTGGAGCCGAGAAACGAAAGCGCGGACCTCCGAAGCTCGACCGGGAGCGGGTCGATGCGGACGACATCGCGTGCGATTCGCAATCCTGGTTTGAGCTCGGTCCTGGAGATCAGCGTCCCGAACGAAACCCTCACCTGCCGCGGGCCCCCCGGAACGCCATTCGCCCGGCGTAGCATAGGGGGATCCGGCGACACCGAGATTCGTATCAGGACCGTCCTCCGTTGCCTGTTCAAAAAGAGCACCAGCGCTGAGATGGCGAATACGACCGATACCAGAGCGGAGTCCTGTGAGCTTGGCCCACGAGCAAAGATTGCATAGACACCAAGAACCACGGCCGAGGCCACGATACCGGCGACGAGAAGGGCTTCAGCGTTTCCGGAACATCGGCGCAGTACGGACCCCTTCGGCCTGGCAGAAGCCGACTCCCCGACGACAGGTCCGAGAGCTTCGAGGCCCGCGACTTCCGGCCAGCCGCCTTGCGGAAGCTGTTCGGGATGGAGGACCCGGAAGCCAGATCGAGTAAGCGCGTCCGACGCCAATCTGTAGATCCCCCCCGAGGATCCGGACTGCCACGACACTTCCACCGACCGGGGAAACGGAACGTGGTCCCAATCCTGTCGTGAGAGCTCAGACCTTCCGGGCCTACCTCGGAGCGTCGTCTCAGCCGCCGACATCAGGTCGCTCGAACCGCGTTCAAGAGTAAAGCGGCACGCCCGGAATCGGCCGACGGGTCAAAAGCGTGGTGAACGCGGGGAAGGGCGCGCAGCGGACGTGCGTCCGTTACTCCCCTGTCAAGTCGGCCACCAAGGCCGTAACAACGGCCGCGTCGACGGCAATCGGCTCCGCTGAGGTCATGTGTCGGCGGAACTGAAAACGCGCCTCCCCCTCGTTCCGGGATTTGAACCTCCCCCAGGCGAGGGTCAGGTCTGTCGGGGGGACAGGCCCGTCGCCGGTCCGGCCGCTGGGCAGCGCAGTCGGATCGTAACTGATCCTGACGAGAATGGTCGACAGGGAACGGTTGTAGTAGAAGAACCAGAAGACCAAAAGGAACGCGACGAACATGGCGAGCCCGACCTCAATGAGGATGGGGACCCCGGTCGAAAGGGCGTAGACGAGTGCGAGCGCCCCGAGGACGGCGAAGAACTCTGAGCCGATGGCATCGCGGCTAACGAGCCACCTCGTGAGACGTTGGCCGGAGCTCGCGGGGTCGATTCTCTCGCCGACAGTGGTCCCCTCGATCACTGGCGCCACCTCGAATCGCTCCGCGGGGTCGGGATGTCCGGGTGGAAACACGATCTCGAAATCGTGGACGGACATCGCCTTGAAGATCGCCCTACGGAGGTCCCCGGGGGCTCCATGGCGCGACGAGACTCGGAGAGCCGATGGGAAGTTCACCATGTGCCAAGCGACGTCGCCCCACTGGGCGTATCCCGAAGTCCGCGCCGAATCCGTGGGAGGGGGGCCATGTCGCGGGTCGGGCGGTTTCGTGAGCTGGACCGGAAGCACGGCGACGGCCCGACCCCGTCCCGGCCCAAAAGCGTGGTGAACGGGGGGAAGGGCGCGCGCGAACGTTGGGCGACCGCGCTGAGCACGAAGGCACGGACCGGTGGGTCCAAGGGATTCCGCTAGACTAAAGGGCAGTCGAACGTAGCACGGACGGACATGTCTGCGATGGCGCTGCGACTCCGGCGCGCAACCGCTTTCGCTGCGGTCCTTCTCATAGTCGTAGTCGGCCTCGGACTCACCTCCAGCGGCGTTTCTCCCACGGTCACCCAAGGCTGGTCGAGCGGACACACTGTCAACGCTGCTCAATTCGCGGTGGCTCCGGCCGCCCGAGCAACCTCGAGGCCTACCTCTGCTGGAGGTGACTCCTGGCTCGCAGGGGGAACACTCCCTCTGGACCGTGTCACTGAGACAATAGATCTGGTTAACGGCAGCACGCAGGGCGGGAACTTCCTTCCAGGTAACGGCCTACAGCCGTCGGCGGTCGCGATCGCCGATGGATACGCGTTTATCGCGGCGAGCCGGACCAACAATGTCCTCGTGCTGAACCTTAGTTCTAACGAGATAGTTCGTGCGATCCCGGCGGGGGACGATCCCGTTGCGATCGCGGCGGACGCGGCCGCGGGCGAAGTCTTCGTTGCAAGCGCGCTCGCTGCCAATGTGACCGTCATCAATGTCCCGGAGATGGCGGTCGGGGCCTCGTTCCCGATCGCGGGCTACGGATCGACGGGCATCGCCGTTGACCCGCAAGCGGGGCTGTTGTTCGTAGCCGATGGACAGAAGGTTGGGGCCCTCCATGAGGCGACGGGAATCGCAATCGGGTACACCACCCTCGCGGGCTCCCCGACCGGGCTGGCCTACGATCCATCGAACGGGAATCTCATTGCCGGACTTGTTACCACCACCGGGGACGGCGAGGTCGCCATCATGAACGCGAGCACTCAGACATTGGTTACCTACGTTGCGGCCGGGAGCAGTGTGTTCAACGGAAACGTCTCGGTGGCCATCGACCCCACTTTGGACGAGGGGTATGTATCCTATGTCCAAAGCGGGGGGGGCTTCGAGGCGTTCAATGCCTCCACGGGCGCCGTCATCCGTGTCGTCTCATTCGGCGTCCTGACCGGAGGCCTGGCCGCCGATCCACTCCGGAACGTGCTCTACGAGTCCGACCAGAGCATCGACAACGTGACGGTGTTCAACGCGTCGGCGCTTACCGATCTCGGGACTTTTCACGTGGGAGCGAGCGCGACCGGCATCGCCGTCGATGTCGCCACGGGCGAGGCGATTGTCACCAATACGGGCGCCAACAATGTCACCCTCGTCAGAGGCCCGCCGTACCACGCCGCCGGGTGGGTGACGACAGGTACAGTAGTATCGGGAATCGCCGAGGATCCTGCGGCACGTATCGTGGCCGTTGCCCAATCGACCTCGTCGGTCCTCACGGAGTTCAACGCCAGCACCGAGACTGTGGGTCGGACCGCGCCTTCCCCCTACAACCCCGAGCAGCTCGTGTGGAACGGGCCTAGCCAACGATTCTACTCCGCTGAGTTCGGCGGGGCCGTCTCCTCCTATTACGGGACCAACGGGTCTCTCGATGGTACCGCCACCGTCGACACCCAGGTCACGACCCTAGCGGTCGACAACGGCTACGGCCAGCTCTTCGCCGCTGGCCCCGGTTCCTACTTTGGTTCTTACGGGCCGGTTCTTTCCGTCTTCAATCTCGGGACCCTCGCCCTCCTCAACCAGTACAATCTCCCGGCTGCCCCCGGCACCATCGGGATCGACCCCTCGACCTACGAACTTTGGGTCCCGTTCCCTGACGACTCCGAGGTAGCCGAGGTGAACCTCACAAGCGGCCACGTCGACAGGACGATCGGCCTTGGCTCTGATGCCCAGGCCGCCATCATGGACCCCAGGAACGGCCGAGTTTACGTCTCCATCGCCGGGTCCAATAGCGTCGCGGTCATCGGCGCGGTGAACGGAACGATTCTCGATCGCATCGAGGTAGGTACGCAACCCGGTGGCATGGCCCTGGATGCCGCGAACGACACGTTGTTCGTTGCAAATTCCGGGTCCGACAACGTCACGGAAATCGATACCGCCACCAATTCGGTCCTCGGGGCGGTGCCCGTGGGATCCTCACCCACCGCCATCTCCGCTGACGACCCCGATGGCTTGGTCTTCGTGACCAACGCCCGATCGGGATCCGTCTCCGTGCTCGCGCCGCCAACGTACAGTGTCACCTTCTCGGAGTCTGGGCTTGTGGGTCAGAACTGGTCGGTGACGCTCGGAGGAGACGTGAACTCCTCAACTGGGACGACCATCGGATTCTCGGAGCCGGACGGAACCTACCGGTCCTCTCTCACCGGCCCAACTGGTTCTATCGCGAATCCTGCGTCCGGGGCAGTCCCCGTTTCCGAGGGGCCCGGCCTCCGTAGCCATCGCCTTCCGGTCAAGCACCCAGCCCACCTACATCGTCTCGTTCTTGGAGGGCGGGCTGCCCGGCGGGTACCACCTGGGGCGTGACCTTCAACGGCACAGCCGAGACCGCATCCGCGGCGTGGATCAACCTTACTGCCCCGAACGGGAGCTACCCGTTCTCCGTCAGTTCGGTCGCGGGCTACACCGCGAACCGGACCGTTGGAACCGCGACCGTGGATGGCCTGAACATCTCGGTGCAGGTCGGGTTCAGTGCGGCCTCGAGTTCTACCACCTCGTCGGGCATCCCGGTCCTTTGGTTGGGGGTTGGGGCAGCCGTGGTGCTCGTTGTGGTAGTTGCGGCGGCTGTCCTGCTCAGTCGGAGGCGGCCCCGCGTCCCACCGAACCAGGGCCCACCATCGAGCTGACGGATTCCCGCTTTGGCCCAAAAGCGTGGTGAATACGGGAAAGGGCGCGCGCGGGCGACTGCGGTCCGCGATGGACGCCTTCCCCGACGCCAGCGCCCCGGTAACCCCTATCGCGACCCTTGCGGAGGGGATCGGCTGGGCGGGGACCCTCGCGTGCGCCGTCGTCGCCACCGGACAACCGATAGGAGCCCGATCGCCACCGCTAGGCCAATTCCACCGACAAGAATGAGCCCCGGCCAGGGGTTCGTGGGCCGGCCTGGCACCTCCGCGCACCCACAGATAATCGGGCCTTCTTGGAGGGTCGGCCCCGACACCTCCCCTGACGTGAGATTCACGGTCCAGGTCCTCCTGCACCGAGCACGGTTGGTCGTTGCCCCCCCAGGAGGTGTTCGAACAGTACCCGACCCCTACGAACTGGTAGTAGTCGTCCGCCCACCCGGGTCCGAAGGAGGTCCCCGTGGAGAAGTTCGTCACCCCCCATTGGTCGAGGGCCGATTGGAACGAAGGTTCGGCGCAGATCTCCTGGAACATGGTCGAGTTGACGTTGGGGTACTCGGCCAGGATCGTCGAGCACGCCCCAGATCCCTGGGCGGGCTCAGGAGCACCCCTCGCTGTCCCTATGCCGGCTGTTCCCCATGTCAGGACAGCGCCGATGGCCGCGACCGCGACAAGCAGGGCGATGAGATTGCCTGCCCTGGGTCGCTGGTTGCGCGCCCGGGCTACTCGCAAATCGATGGGCTCCGACCCGGTCATCGCCGTCCCCCTAAGGGTACCTCGGCCCAAAAGCGTGGTGAACGCGGGGAAGGGCGGGTGCAGTCGATGTGACGGGGGCCACGGGGGCTGGCCTCGCGGATCACGAGGAAGTGACGATCGCGGTCGGCGAGCCATACAGGCCGCCCGTCGAGGGAACATAGAAGGAGACCGGGATCGCGAGATACCCTCCCGAGGCTATCGTAGCAGGGAGGGAAGGCGGTTCCCCCGCCAGCGCGAAGGGGTAGTCTATCCCGACGCTCTGGATCGTATGGGCACTCGCGTTGTCCGAGTCGTGGAGGAAAAGGGTGGCCGTGAGCACGTCCCCTGGCGCGGCGAAGTACTTGTCGCGGTACCTGGTAGGGTGGGAATCCCACGGAGAGATACCCGTTCGAGCCCTTAGAGTAAAGGAACTGGGCCGATGTGATGGCCCCTCCGCACAACGCGACGTCGACGTGCTCCGCTGGCTGGACCGCCAGCGCGAAGACCACCTGATACCCCGCAACCGAGGCGACGGCCACCACGGAGAGGACCAGAGCGGCGAGATCCGTTCCTTTCGGACGCGCGGGTCGGGTTCCTCTGGACCGTGAATCGGGGTCCTCCGCCGCGGCCACGACGCGCCCCCGAGCGGCCGACGGTTCAAAGGCGTGGTGAACGGGGGGAAGGACGCGCGCGAGCGGAAGGGACCGCGCTGAGCGCGAGCGGGGCCGCGCCGGAGGCTCACTTCACATCGACTGCGCCGAGGTGGACGAAGACCTCCGCCGACGAAGCGCAGCTCGCCCCCGTAAGGGTGAGTGAGGTGTACGTCTCAGAGAACGTCTCCAGGTCGATTTGCAACACCACGTCGTAGGCGTCGTGGGGATTGACTGCGTCCCCTTTCGGCCAGTCCATGTAGAGGTTCACCAGAGACACGATACGGTAGGTCGCGTTCGGCGGACCGCCAGAGTAGGCCGTCGAGCAGTTCCCCGCCACACACGTCGTGAGGATTTTTGAGCCGTTCCCCGGGGCCGGGTACAGGACCCCCCGGGAAGCTGCCGGAGACGTACTTCCCCGTCGTGTTGTCTACCACGGCGATGCTAGCCGCGTCCGAGAAGGACGCCACGGCCTCACAGATCCCGGATTCCGCCGCCCGAAGTGCACGTGCCGGCAACGACCCCGCGGGTCGCCACCGTCAGGAGCGAGAACTGAACATGTAAGAACCCCGGCAGAAGGGAGGCGTTGATCGGGATGAATACCCCGAGGCCCTCGTTCACGACAACCTGGCTCCCCCAGAGCGGGCTGGATCGGGAGCAGCTCGAGGCGTTGACGGAATGCGCGACGATACCCCTTCCGATAGTGCCGTCATAGAAGGTGGGCCTGAGCACGCCCGCACCCACGCACCCGGCGGAAAAGTTGCCCATCCCGCTCTCCGACCAGGAGCCTGTGAAGGGAGCGACGATGTGTGCTCGCGGGACGAAGGCGGCAGGGGGGTAGGAGAACGGAGGGCCTCTGTTGGTCGGTGGCAAGAAGAGGCCGAAACCCAAACCGGGCACAACCACGACGAGGACGATGGCGATCGGAGGTACAGACCGCCGGGAGGTGCGAACGGCGGCGAACCGGGATGGCGGGGATCGGCATGCTCACTTCGTGCCATGTGGACCGCCTATTTGGCGTCGAAAGCCAGAGTCGCAGACGGAGTGGCTACGCGCGCGGTCGAGGACCGACCGCGCTGAGCGCGCGTGATCAGCCCTTGTCGAGGGCGCGCTTGATCACGTCGGGGAGGATCCAGCCGGGTTGATTCTCGGATTGGACCAAGGCCCTGAGCTGCCCCCGCGTTAGCCAGACTTCGTCCGTAAAGTAGGGCCCGGGCTTGAACCCCAGCTCGTAGAGACCTAGCGCGCGGGGCACCCCCCCAGTGTCCGGGGGAGGAATCTGGTGCCACAACCACAGCTCGGACAACGACGACCCGACCCGCACCTGAACTCCCTCAGGACGAATGATTAGCCTCGGCGAAAGCCGAGCAAGGGTGAACGCGGCTGTTATTGCGCAGCTCATCCCGACCGCGATTGCAACTGCGAGGCCTATCAACTCAGGTGTCCTGTGTGAGGTCTCAGAGACAGCCGCGGCCAGCACCGCGGCCAATGGAACGAAGAATAGCAGGAAGGCCTTCAGTCGAATCAGTGGTAGGCCTTGAGCCATTACCCCGACGGGCTCCGAACGGGCCACAACCGGCATGGAACGGCCGGCGGGTCAAAAGCGTGGTGAACGCCGGGAAGGGCGCGCGCGGTTCACAGCGTGGGCCTTCCGGGACCAGTCTTGGGGATGGCCCCAAGGCGCCACCGGGGGAAACGAATTCAAACGAGCGCTTCATCTCGGAACCGGATGGCGAGCGGGGAGGGAAGCCCGGCCATACCACTCCCGGGGTCGGCTGCCGCGCCTCGCGGCTCGGCTCATCATTCCGCGGACCCCACCCAACGAACGAACCGCCGACGTCGCCCGCGCTGGGCATTGGTCGGGGTCGCGGTCGTCGTGCTGATCGCCGTCGTGTCGACCACGTACCTCGTCACGCTTCCACCGCCACCCCCGTTCCACCAGCTCTGGACCCGGACCTTCGCCGGCAACTCCTACGGGCAGGGCGCGGAGATCGGAGGGCTGTTCGTCACCTACTCCTACACGCTGAACCAACCTTCGGGCCTGGCCGCGTCGCAGGGCGGGGAGTTCGCCGACGTGAACTTCACCTTTGAGGCGATCGATCCCGAGACCGGAACCCAGGCCTGGTCGGCCCCCGTCTCTCTGCTCGGAGTGGCCGGCGACGGCCAGTTGTTCTCCCCCCAGGTGGTCTCTTCGGGTTCGGTCGCCGGCCTCGCGGTAACGTGGACGTCAGCCACCGATACGAACCTCACGGTGCTGAGCGTGACCGCGGCCTCCGGAGCCATCCTCGACGAGTGGTCGATGCCCCTGCAGACTACTACATCCGTCCAGTTGGTCGTGCTGGACGGGGAGCTGATCGAGTGGTCCCCCCTGACTCAGGCTCTTCAGCGGCGTTGGAGGTCTACGCGATGAATCTCACGACGGGGGACTCTTTGTGGACTGACGGGCTCCCCCTCCCCGGGCTGATCGAGAACTGGGCTGCGAACACCGCCGCCGGGCAGGGCGTAGATGACGAGCTGGTCCTCGGCGTCAATCCGACCGCACCGGGCGCCGGCGCCGCAATCTTCACCCTCGCCCCTTCCTCAGGCAGGATCCTACAACAGAGCACCCTCACTGGCTCGGTGGACGTCGCGGAGGGGGTGGCGGCAGACCGGAAAATACTACTATCTCACGGACTCGTCCGGGGCGCTCGATATCGCGGGCTTGGACCCCCTTTCGGGAGCCGCCACCGCTCCGATCCCGGTGCTCAATGTTCCCGACATGAGTCTGGAGTCGGCGAGCCTTTCCTCGACCGACGGGGTTCTGATCGTTTCCTGGTCCTCCTTAGGACTCTCGTACCGCCGGGTACGCCCCCAATGGGAGCCAGCTCTGGGAGTCGGAGTTCCCCACCGCCTCGTCTTGCGGCCAGCCGGACTTTGACGCCCTCGGGCCGTGCGCCACCGACCTGAGTCCCCCTCACAACATAGGGAACGGGTCCGTCCTCCTCTCCGCCTACCCAAGTCTCATGGGGATGGGTGACGGATACGTCAGCACCTTCCGCGTGGTGTCGATTTCCAACGGCGCTACTGAGTGGCAAGACACTTACAGTTTCACGTTCGGTGGCCATATCTGGCCGTGGCAGGCTCCGACGCCCGGGTTCTCTGTGCAAAACACCGTCGGAGTCTACGTCGTGTACACGATCGTCACCCCCGGGGAGACGTCGATCGCGGGCGGCACGACCTAACTGCACTTGCCCGCCATCGGCTGGGAGTGTGGTGAACGCGGGGAAGGGCGCGCGCGAGCTGTCGGGTCTGGGTCCAGGGTGACCTCGGCCCGATCTCGACGAGCGGTAGACCCGCCCGAGGCTGGTCGTTCGCCGCTCACGGCGCCAGTCTAACTCGCGGGCGGGGAGCCGCCCCTACGAACGCTCAAGGGGGAGCTCGCGTTGGGGCGGGGGGGGAGGTTGGTTTGGGCTACTCACAAGGGGCCCCGGCACCCACCCGCCCGTCCTATATTCCCCACCCGAGCTCGTACGAGGACGCGGAACGGGGTCCGTTCTGGGGCTCGCTCGCGGCCGTGATCGGGGGCTTCCTAATCGCGACCTACGGCGCATTCCTCGCCTTCCTACCACCGCTGAACTGGTTGGCGTACCAAGTCCTTGTCGGGGGGTCGCTCTCAGCGGCTTCGGCAGGGTGGTTGCTGTTTCTTTTCCGGCCTCCTGATAGTGATTGTCGGATTCTACTCCTTCACCTCGCTGCACCATTACGCGGATGGCGCCCTGATCTGGGCGCTGCTTTTCGTGCTGGGGGTTGTCGTCAGTGGATACGGATTCTACTTTGCTTCCTTGATCGCGGTAAGCGGAGGAGCCCACATCTTCTGGTGGAAGCCGAAGGCGGTCGGGGGCCCGAAGTCGATCCGAGGTTCGTTCACCCCCCGCCAAGGATTCAGCTCGCCCCCGCCCCCGAGCGGGTAGGCATCTCATCCTAAGGCTGGTGAACGCGGGGAAGGGCGCGCGCGAGGCTCAGCTCACCCACCGAGCGCGAACCGGATGACCTCGACGACAACCACCCCGGCCACCAGGATCAGGAAGACGAAGAACACGAATCGGACGACCAACCGGCCGAGGGGCAGGTGCATCGTGCTCTCGCTCGGGACGAAGTCGTCGACGGAGAGAATCGGGACCGAATCGGAATCCGCCTGGCGATAGGCGCGGACGTCTTCCTCCGTCAACGGCCGGGTCGGGGCGGCCACCGTGGGTCCTAAGGCGCCCATGACCCAAAAGCGTGGTGAACGCGGGGAAGGGCGCGCGCGGGCGGGGCCAGGTCGGTGGTGTCGGAGCCGCACCCCCCACCGCCCAACGAATCAGGAAGGCTGATACACCGTTCGGTCCTCACGCCCTCCGATGGGCGTTCAAGTAACCGTCGTGGTCAAGCTTCCCTCTGGCAAGCCAGTAGCAGGCGCACAGATCCACGGGCTAAATCACGACGCGTGGTCAGAGAAGCATAGGGACTGGAAGGGGACCACGGACATTGATGGCCGGTTCACTTGGTCAAACCTGGACAAAGGGACGCTAGGAGACAGGTACACGTTTTCGGTTACGAGCCCCGATGTCTCGGGGGAGAAGTGGATCGGGGAGGTCTCGCAACGAATAACTGGTCCCGTAGAGGTCGTCGTTGTGCTCCACAAAAAAGGTGAGGGGGAGTGACCGTTCCATTACCTCACGGCCCAGGATTACCCGGCATTGGTCGGGCCCCGCCGGTGCGCGGGTTTGGCGGGGAGGTGACAAGATGCCCAAGGGAAAGATCACTTTCTCGAAGCTCAAAGATCTGATCTACAAGCACCTCGAGGAAACCGTTGGCGACCTGGATGACTACGAGGTTACGTTCGCGAAGCTCGAGGACGGGCATTGGCGAGCGAATGTCGAATTTGTGGTCGAAGGGGGTCGCGAGGATGCCCCGGAGACTGCCCTGTTCTCTGTCGATTCCGAAACGGGGGACGTGACCGAGTTCCAGCGTGGATACACCTGGAGAGACTAGTTTGGGGGAAATCCGACTCCCCCTCGAAATCCAGGGGGTCCGCGCCACGGTCAAGGTTTCGGCGCTCTTCGATACCGGGGCTCGGAACAACTACATTCGGCGCCGACTGGACTCAGGTCAAGACGTTGACTCGATCGGATTCTCGACCTTTAGGGGAAAGAAGACTTCTTGGCTTGCTGATGGATCTCCCTTCTACGGGGACGAGGTGGAGTTCCCCGGCATTTGCCTGCTCCGGCGCCATGTTACCCAAACTCCGTTCATCGTCGTAGGCGCGCTGAAAGTCGAGGCAATCCTGGGCGCGTTGACCATGCAGCACCTCGATCTGGTTCTCAACCCCCGAACGCATGCTGCGTGGCCGAGGGACAAGCCACTCGCGAGCTCCAAGCAGTAGGCCCCGGGGCCGGTCTGCCAGAATCACGCCGAAAGCGGGCCTACCACAAGGGTGACGACCCGCGCCGTCGGGAAGTCGTCCAGCTGGATCCGCGTCGCCTCGGGGTCCTTCAGGCGCTCCATGTGGTCGATGAGGGCCCGCACGAGGTCCGCCTCGGCCTCCGCGGCCGAGGTCGCGTGCACCAGCACCTGCGGGAACCCCTCCGCGATCCCGAGGAAGGAGGGGGCGTCGCCCTCGTGCTCCCGCGCGTCCAGAACGCGAAGCCGGATCTCGAACACGCGATACCCCCCGGAGACCGGCGGCCGGTAAACCGGCCGCCCGCGCGCCACCATGTCCCCGAATGACAGGCCCCCGAGCCGGTCGCGGAGCTTCTCGTGGAGGGCCCGCAGGGCGATCACCTTCGCCTCCAGGTCCTCAAGGATGACGCGGTTCACCCGCGCGCGGAGCTGCGCGGCGGTCTCGCTCTCGCGCGCGTAGTCCGCGAACCAGCTGCGCGCGCTCTCGAACTGACCCGCGTTGAACACCAGTTGCCCTGACGCCCACGGACGGCCCGCCTGGGGGCTCGGGGACGCGTCGGAGTCCGCGTGGGCGGGTCTGTGGAGGGGGCTGGAGAGCGGACCCCTCCGGCGGCTCCAGCTCGTGCGGGGGCGCGCCCACCGCGCCCGCGGGGACGAACCCGGGGACGTCCTCCGCCGCCTGCCGCCCCGGCCGCCGGTTGAACGGGCTCCCGAAGTCCGGCGAGTGCTCGCGGAGGTACGCGGGGTAGGGGCGCGGGGCGCCGAAGTCGACCACGTAGCGGACCTCGGGGTCGCGGGGGATCGCTTCCCCACACCCGCACGAGCATTTGCGCGGGAAGCGGTTGCCCGTTACCGTGCGGAGCCGCGGAGCCCACGGGGAAGACTGGCGCGGTCGGCGTAGGCGGGCGCAGGGCGGTTGATGCTGGTTTGCATCGTGTCACCTCGCGAGTCGAGGGTGACACGATGCTCGTGAGGTGCGACAGTAGGTCAGCCCGAAAAGCATGTTTAGAGGCGTCCCACTCGACACGCGGAAGCAAACTCCATGTCGTCCGAGACTTCTGCCCACGTCGGCCTAGCCATACGACCCGTCCCGAGGCGGGCAACTCTCCTCGTGATCGGCGTCCTCCTGGTGATCGCCTGGGCGGTCGTCGATGTGTCGCTCTGGCCGGTGGGCCTCGTGGCAGGCGTAATCCTCGTGTGCGGCGTCGCTCAGCTGGTCGGAGTCGTTTCCGCCGTTTGACGCCCGGACGGTTCGGCCATCCTACCTACGCCCGCGACGGGAGTCCACTTGCGTTTCCTCGCGAGCTACCGGTCACAGGATGCGGGGGTGACTGTCGATCTGCCCCCCCCGAGCTTCATAGCTAGCCGGATCCTTCGGTCGCGAGGGGGCGGTCAGATTGGTCGACGCTTACGTTCAGCCGGTTGAGGACAAGTGGGACCCCAACCGCGAGCCCTTCCCGAAGACGTGCCCCACCTGCGGGGGGCAGATGTTACCGGGCCCCCTGGCCACGCTCGGCGACTCATCCATACGGTGGAGCTGGGCCGAGCCCCCCGACGGCGAAACCAGCCGCGGCGAGCTCGTCGCAGGGTTGCTCACCGGGCGGCCGAGCCTCTTGGGAGCCCGGTGTGTCAAGTGCGGAACGATAGTGATAGTGGGCGAGTGCCGCTCCGCACGTGGATGGGTGTCTCACCGGGCGCGCGGCGGTGGATGTTCTGCCGAGTCGTGGCACCTCGCGAAAGCACGGTGACACGATGCGGGGGCCGGGTGAAACGCCGTCCTGGGTCTCGTTACCGAATCGACCAGGTGAACTCGCCGTAGACGCCCAGCACGAGGAGATAGCCGTCGCGTGCGTCCCATACCGCCGAACCCCAGTCGGTCCACGCTGGAGTTGTCGCCCGGGGAGCCGCTCCCATCGACCTTGTCAGGATCGAGCCACGTCCAGTTGCCGTGGTGAAAGACCCAGGTGCCCATGTAATCCTCGCCGCTCAGGATGAGTCGGTCGGTGCCAAAGTCGAATCCAAGGGTCATGTCCCGCCCTAGGTAGC
This sequence comes from uncultured Thermoplasmata archaeon, assembly GCA_963708255.1. Classification (GTDB taxonomy): domain Archaea; phylum Thermoplasmatota; class Thermoplasmata; order Lutacidiplasmatales; family UBA184; genus Lutacidiplasma. Next base: position 343,707 of record CAVPSE010000005.1, on the reverse strand, counting down.
CTGGGTTCGGGCCCCCATGGTGAGTGATGTTGGTCCAGAGGCCCCCGGTGAACGTCCACGTGACACTGACCAGGCAACCGAACAGGACCACGTACCCATCGCTGTAATCGTAGGCGAGCGCGGGAACGTACCCGCAGTTGGAAGAGCCCGACGTCGGGTGGATGGAAGTGGTGAGGTTCGTCCACACCCCACCGGCGAACTCCCACGTATCCGTGGGGGGCGCGGGGTTGTACAGCAGAAGGTAGCCGTCCCGGGCGTCCCAAGTGAGCGAGCCGCCGGAGGGGGGAGTCGGGCCGTGGCGGGTGATATTGGTCCAGACCCCAGCAGAGAAGCTCCACGTGTCATTGAGGGCCCTGCCACCCAGGCCGCCCGCTGAGTACGTCTCCCCGGCGAACAGGATCACGGCGTTCGAGTTCGGGTCATACGCCATCGCCGCACCGTTGCGCGCCAACGGCGACACCTTCAAGCCCGGGGTCAGGTTCGTCCATCGGCCACCCTGGTAGCTCCAGGTCGCGTTCGAGGGACCTCCGGGATTCCCATTCCCATTGTACAGATTGACGCCCCCGAACTGGAGGACGTACCCGTCCTTCGGATACCGGTGCCACGGCCGCACCCCACCCGAGTACCGGCGTCGTCGCGTCGATCCGGGTCCAGGTCCCCGAGGAGTACCAGAATGCGTAGCCCCCGAGGAAGAACATGGAGTGGTCCTGGCCATCCCAGACAAGCTCACCGACCGAGTTCGCGGGCGTGGGTTCGATCTTGGTGTAGTTGGTCCAATGCCCATTCGCGAAGGACCACACGCCTACGACCGAGGAGCCGGTCGTGAGATACCCGCCCACCATCATCACAACCCGCGTGCTGGGATCGTAGGCCATGGTCGCAGCGCCCCGCCCCGACGGCGATTTACCGAGTGATGGGGTTAGGTTGGTCCAGCTGCCGTTGGCAAACTCCCAGGTGTCGCCCAGGTTCGTGCCCGATGCCGCCCCGCCGAATAGCACTACGTCATGGCCTGCGGTCGAATAGGTGGCGGCGGCCGCCTGCCGAGGCGAGGGAGCGGTTCCCACCGACCCCGAAATGTTCGTCCACACACCCGCATGATACGTCCAGGTGGCTCCGCTCTGGCCAACGTGAGCACCGGCGCCTCCGAAGAGCAAGACGTAGCCGTCGCCGGCATCGTAGACCATCGCCATCCCGGTGGTGACCGGGGGCGCAGTCGAGGTCAGGATCCGACTCCACGATCCGCTTTGGAACGACCACGTGTCGTTCCCGCACCCGCCCTTCACCGACGGGTTGCAGCTCAGGGTGGATCCCCCGTAGAGCAGGACGTAGCGATCCGCCGCGTCGTACACCATGGCGGCCCCGTACCGGGCGCTGGGGTGTTGCGGGGAATTGAGTAGAGTCCAGTCTCCCGCGCGGTACGTCCACGTCTGGTCGAACGTGACACCGGTCGTCCGTGTGGTCGTCCACCCCCCGAACACCACTACGTAATGGTCCGACGGGTCGAACGCGACCGATGCGGACTCTCGATAGGGGAAGGGCGCCCCGCCCCACAGGCCCATGTCGGGCGGAGCTGCGGCCGAGGAAGACGGGCTCGCGAATCGAGCCCACGATGCCCGCCACGGGCGCGGGGAGGGGCGGATGGTGGCTGCCCGACCCGATGGGCGTCCCGGCCAGGTTGCCGGTCCCGAGGAGGAGTACAGCGCAAGCGAGGACGCCTGCGATGACCAGACGGCCATGGTGACCCGGGTTCACGGCTTCCCATCCTTCGCCAAGGATTTCGGAGACCTGTCGAGGTGGCTTAAGCTAGCCAGCAATCTTGATTCAACGCGCTCGATGAGCGGAGGCTTCGTCCCTGACGGTGCTTCCGACCCGGGCCTGTGCCGGGGCTGGGCGAATGCTCGCGGAGGTAGGCGGGGTACGGGCGAGGGGCGCCGAAGTCCACCACGTAGCGGATTTCGGGATCACGCGGGATTCCCTCTCCGCAGCCGCAGGCGCATTTCCGCGGGAAGCGGTTTCCCGTGACCGTTCGGAGACGCGGGGCTCCAGTGGGGACGGTCTCGGCGTGGTCGGCGTGTGCGGGCGCGGTTGATGCTCTGTTGCATCGTGTCGCCTCGCGAGACGCACGGTGACACGATGCTGCGCGGTGATCTCCCGGGGCCGCTTCCCCGGGTCACTCTTCCGTCGGAACTTGCTCGCCGACCGACGGTTCTCGACGGCGCCGTCGCCCCCGCATGACGAGCGCGGAGGCAATGACCACTATCACGGACGCGGCTCCCAACCCGGCATCCACAAAGGGCCAGTCCGTCCCGGCCACGGGCTGCGGTGGGGGGTAGCCGACCGTGAGGTTGACCTCGGACTGGGCGACGGCGCCCACGGAGTCGGTCACCCGGACGTAAGTGGTGAAGTTCCCCGTTGCGCTCGGGGTACACGTGATCGCCGACGAGTTCGCGGTGGGACACCCGGTGGGGAGCCCGAGATACTCGATGGTGAAGGGGACGGTGCCCCCCGTCACCGCCACCGATAGCTCGGTCGTACCATAGACCGTAAGGTTGAGGGCGGGGCCCGCGGCCCACGCGACTCCCAGGCGGGGGTTCACCGTCAGGGAGACCGCGGCCGATTGGTTGGTGCCGCCAGCGGCGTCGGTCACGTTCAGGGTGAAGGAGTAGTTCCCGGCGGTGGTTGGAGAGCAGATGAATGGCAGCGCGGTGGGGGCAGCGCACCCCGGCGGTAGGCCGGCGACGTCGAAGGTGAGGCCCCCAGCCCCGGAGGAAAGCGTGTGCTCCGCAACGGTGACTGTCTGGCCTACGTCGATGACCGCGCGTGAGATGCTCAACGCCGCGGCCGGCAGAGCCGTGACGCGGACAAGGACCGGCAGAGTGCCGCCCGACACGCCATCCCGGTCCGAAACCACCGCCGAGATCGAGAAGTTTCCCGCCGTGGTCGGTCGGCAGGTGACTTGGGCCGTCGCGGTACCGGAGCACCCCGTCGGAAGTCCGGAGTAGGAGTATCCGTAGGGGACACTTCCGTTGGAGACGACCGTCGTGATTACGAGCACCTCCCCAACGTCGAGCGCGGCCCTGTTGACATCGAGCCCGGCGGTTGGGCGAGCCACGACGTCGATGGTCGTGGTGGCTTCGCGGAGCGTCCCTACCGAGTCATTCGCCGAGACGGTGACGGTGAACTCGCCCGGTGCGGAGTAGGCGTGGGTGACCGAGGGGCCCGACGTCACGTTGCCATCCCCGAAGGTCCAGTTGAGCCGGAACGGCGCGGTCCCATTGATCGGTGTCGCAGTGAAGTTCACGGTCACGCCGACATCAGTAGCGTTCGAACTCGCGGAGATATCGACCTCGGGATCCGGGTTCACAGCTACCCAGCTCGTGCTGTTGTTGTAGTCCCCGGCGGCGTCCCGAGCCGCCAGGCTCACCAGATAGGCACCGGGGAGACCGTAGGTGTGAACGAACGAAGCCTGGGCCGAGGTGTTACCATCGCCGAGCGACCAATTCAACGAGTACGGGGAGGTCCGATTCTCATATGGGTCCGCGAAGGCCAGCGACTGACCCGCGTCGAGGGGATTGGGGGTCGCCACGATCGAGCCGAGGAGAGGAGGTCCGAACGCCCACGTGCCGTTGCTGGAGTACCCGGGGGCAAGTGCCCCGGGCGGGTGGTCGTAGCCGCCGAACAGGAGGACGTACCCCCCCTCGGGGTCGGCCACCATGTCGGACGAGGTTCCGACGATCGGGTGAAGGCCGAGGGGCACGCGGCTCCAGTTCCCCCCCGAGAACACCCATGTGTCGTTCGGGAAGCTTGTGCCCCCCGGGGCGCCGGCGCCGCCGTACAGGACAAGATCCCCCTGGGCGTCGTACGGAGCCATGCTCCCCGCGTACCTCGCCGAGGGGTCAACCGCCCCCGTGTCGTTCGTCCAGTTCCCGTCTGCGAGCACCCATGTCTGATTAGATATCCCCGGCGACTGGCCCCCGAAGAGCACCGTCCCCGCCACCGAGCTGCTGTAAGCCGCCGCCGCCCAGTACGTGGGAGGCGGAGACACGCTAGGAGTGAGCTCGCTCCAGTTGCCTCCATGGAACTCCCATGTATCGTTCAGGGTCTGCCCGACCTCGTCCTCGCCACCGAATAATACGACAGCCCGCGCACTCGGATCGTAGGACATCGCCATTCCGGTCCTCCCGCCGGGAGAGAGTCGGAGGGGCGCAGTGAGGTTCGTCCACGAACCCGAGTGGAAGGTCCAGGTCTGATCCGAGTCTGTGAACTGACCCGGAGAATAGTACTCTTGACCACCGAAAAGAACAACGTACCCGTCCGCGGCATCGTAGGCCATGGCGGCCCCAACGAGCCACGGGGGTGAGGAGGCAGGGTACAGCCGGATCCATCCGCCGTGCTCGAAGGCCCATGTGTCCGTCAGGGGCGTGTACGGGCCGGAGCCATTGAGGCCCCCGAACACGAGCGCATAGCCGTCGGAGGCATCGTAGGCCATGGCCGCGTCTGCCCTCCCTACGGGTGAAGGTCCAATATTGGGGGTCATGTTGTGCCAAACCGCGTTGAGAGCGACCATTCCGCTGAGTGCAGTAGAGAGGGGGCCGGACCGGGCGTCTCCGTCAATCGCGCGACCCGGGGCTGCCAACGTCGCGACGGGCGGCAGGATTCCCATCCCCAGATGATGAGGTGCGTCCGAGGGCACCAACTGACTTTCCTGGACGAGCCAAGCGGACTCGGGGGGGACAGGCTGTGGGCCATTCACGCTGGTGAGGGCCAGCACCGCCGCAAGAACGAAGGAACTCGCCACCGCGACCAGGGGCGCGCGAGACCTGCCCCGCTCGGCAGTCTTTACCTGGTGCGTATTCTGCTCGCACATCCCGGGTACGTCAGAGTTGCCTCAATCCGCTTTAGGCTAACCCCCAGGAACCGGATGTATACACCCAAGTATCGGCCGCTGCGCCCACGATTGTGTATCCGCCATTCAACAGCCCATAGTTGTCATAGCTATCGAAGAGGGTCGCTGTGTCGGAACGAGCCGGAGGGGAGATCGATGGCGACAGCTGCGTCCAAGTCACCTGGTACGGGGTGGCGTGAAGTGTGCCTTTCCAGGTATCGCTCAGCGCACTTGCCGGCAGTCCCCCAGGACAAGGGACGTCTCCATAGGAACACCCCCCGAAGAGCACCTCGAAACCGCTTACAGGGTCGAAATATAGGGACGCCTGGAACCTTGCAGCGGGCGTTCCAGAGGTGGGTGAAAGGGCGTGCCAGTTCCCGCTGATCCACAGATAGATGTCGTTGAGCACGGAGGTTCCATCAAACCCCCCGAACACTGCGGGAGCGCCGACAATAAGGTCGTACGTCATGGCGAATCCGTATCTCGCGGTTGGAGGGGTGCTGGGCTGCGGCGTCCACGTCCCGGCGTTGTAGGTCCAAGTGTCTTGCTGGGGGGCCGCGGCTGTGCAGGCTGGGGGATTCGTACAGGCGTACCCTCCAAACAGGAGCGCGTATCCTGCAAGTGTATCGTATGCCATTCCGCTGGCGAACCGCGGACCGGGGCTCACGCAAATCCCAGTGCAGAGGTTGGTCCAAGTACCCCCGCCGCTCGTACTGGCCACGAACTCCCAATAGTCTCCCAAGAGTGCCCTAGGGGCACAGTTTCCCGCGACGGGGCCTGCGGCGCAGCCCCCGAAGAGCAACATGTACCCGTCGCCGGCATCATACGCCATGGCCGCGTCGAACCGCGCAGGGGGCGAAGTGGCAGGGGCAAGCTGGGACCAACCCGCACTTCGGTAGATCCACGTCTGCGCTAGAGGACAGCCGATTACGCCAGTAGAGCACCCGCCGAACGCAAGGACGCCCCCCACCGGCGAACCGCCCATGAAGAGGCCCGGGTCGTACGCGATCGACACACCGTACCTTGCTCCGCCCGCCGGAATGAACTGGCTGACCTCATTCCATACGGTCTGGGAATAGGTCCATGTATTGCTGCCGATCAAGTGGCACATCGCACCTGGCTGGGTGCAGCCGTCCAAGTAGACCCCATACCCGTCGCCCGGGTCCGGGGCCGCAGCCCCTAGGTATCCGTTCGGCGGAGAATATGTGGGGGAGACCTGGGCCCAGTGCAAAGGCAGCGGACCAACCCAGTCCCATGTTCCTGCGGCAAAGGACCCGCACATGAAGGTCGTTCCCCCCGTCCCTAATACGCACCCACCGAACAGCACGATTCCGGGCCCCAAGGGGTCCGGGAACAGGACCGCGCCCATCCTCGGACCGGCGGAACTGGTGGCGTAAAGCTGGGCCCACACACCGGCGGCGAAGCTCCACGTGTCTGACATGGCTGGCCCGCTACACCCAACCCCGGGGTTCGCGCACCCGCCATACAGGAGGACCTCGTCATTGTTCGGATCATCGGATATCGCAGCCATGGACCGGGCCGCGAAGGGGGCGGGGTTGAGCGCTGACCAGACGATGCCATTCCAGTCCCAGGTGTCGTGCTGAAGGGCTCCAGCCGGGCACGGAACTCCGACGGCGGTGCACCCAGCGGTCAGGACGACGTAGCCCGCACCAGTGTCCCAGGTCATGCTCGAGAAGTATCTAGCGCTCGGAGCGGCTCCTGGTGCCAGCATGGTCCAAACCCCGCCCTGGAACTCCCAGGTCTGGGCCGAAAGGCTTGGGCACCCTGTCCCCGAGCTGGTGCAGCCCCCAAAGAGCAGGACATATTGGGAAGCGAGGGGGCCGGCCTTGTAACTCGCCATGCTCTCCCCATACCTCGCGCTCGGGCCAGTGACGGCCAGCTTTGTCCAACCGCCAGCAGCGAAGGTCCACGTCTCAGAAGAGACCGATCCGCATGCCGTCCCGACGTATGTGCAGCCGCCAAAGAGGACGACATAACCATCCCGGGAGTCGTACGCCATGGCGGCGGCGTACCTCGGGGACGGAGATGTGTAAGTGAAGCTGGAGGACGAGGAGGACGAGCAAGATCCATCCGACGCTGAGCAATTCATCGGGCTTCCGGCGGCCGGTCCTTCCCCGGCGGCTAAGCGGCGTGTCCAGAGCGCCCGACGATGTTTGCTGACCCGGTGTTGGGTGCTCCGGAACTCCTTCCCTGACGCCTTGTGTTCTCGGGTGATGAGCTGGGCCGCCCTCCGGAACGCCTCATCGACCTCGCCCCAGCTCCACCAGTCGCTGCCCGCCATCGCCGCGACTTGGAGCGGCCCGGCGTGGCACTCGACCGGGTTCATCCAACTTGCATCGGTGGCCGACGAGACGAGGGTCACCTTGTGGGTCCTCGCCCACTCCCTCACCTCGGGGGTCCAGTGGGCGCTGAGCCCGTCCTGGATGATGTAGACCCTCTGGTCCGCAGGGTACTTCGAACGCTGGTACTTCGCGAACCGTAGCCAGATCCTACCGCCCTTGTGCTCCTCCTGCCTCACGCTCAAGGTCTGGTGGAAGACGTTCAGACAGGCGTATTCGTACCGGGTCCCGTTCTGTTTCTTGTAGGTCGCGGGGATCCGCCCAGGGAGCCCCTTCCGGAACCACCCCTTGCCCCCGTGGGGCTTGAGCGAGATCGGCCCGATCTCGTCCATGCTCAGGACGACGGGTGGGTTGTGCCGCTTCACCGTGAGGCGGTCGATCCGCCTCCGCTTCTCCTCGAACTTGGGGTCCTTGCTCTCCTTCCAGGTCCGGATCGACTGGTGGGTGATGTCCGCCTCGTCACAGATCACCCGGTACCACTCCAGCGAGATCGACTCCACGATCCCTCGCGCGACCGCCGTGTCCCTCAGTCGCCGGAGGCTCCACTGACCGAACGGGAGTCCGAGGTCCCGAGGGCGGCTGGTGGCCAGGGCCACCAGCCGAGCTCGGGTCTCCTTGGAGAACTTGTGGCGGTGCCCCGGGTTCCATCGGGGCTTGAGCATCGCCAGCCCCTCCTCGTTGAACGAGTGAATCAGGATTCGGATGTACCCGTCGCTCATCCCGGAGAACATGGCGATCCGTTGGACGGTGAACCGCTGGGCCGAGGCCAGGATCACCTGGGCCCGCTTCATCTCGATGAGGTCTTTCGAGTGACGGACCGCGGTCCGAAGTCGGTTGCCTTCCTCGTTGGAGATCTCTCGAACTCGCAGTACCATGCTCGGGGAGGTACCACTCCCCGGCACTAGCCTTTGCGGTCCGGCGGAACCTACTCTACCGCGCTAGAAACGCCACTAGGGACGCCCGGGCTTCCTGAACCTCGACCTCCCCGATTGAGCCACCTCTCGATCCGGTTGCTGGGATCACAGTCGCGGCCGATCCAGCCCCGGAACTCGCCTCATGAATCGCGAGTGCTATCGGCAGGGTCATCGCCGCCACGAGTAGAATGGACACCAGGCGCGCCTGCCGCACTGATATTCCCGATCCGGGGCGCGGTCCCAGCCGAGAAGTGGGGGCACCCGATTGCGCGCCGATACATCCAACCATCATTCGTCTACACCACTCCGGATGCCAAAGAGACGAATGCATTTCTTGTATAAGAGAGTCCGAGGTTGCATAGTTCGGTAGTCAATGACCTCGTCAGGCGCGGGTTAATGGGGCTCCCGAAGTCGGGCTAGTGTTCACGGAGGTATGCGGGGTAAGGGCGAGGGGCGCCGAAGTCGACCACGTAACGGACCTCCGTGTCGCGGGGGATCGCTTCCCCGCAGCCGCACGAGCACTTCCGGGGGAAGCGGTTCCCCGTTACCGTGCGGAGACGGCTATTCTGGGCGTGGTCGGCGGGGGCGGGCGCGGGGCGGGGGATGCTGGATTGCATCGTGTGACCTCGCGAAGCGAAGGTGACACGATGCGAGGTGTTCCCGCGCGGGGACCTACAGAACCAAGTAGCAGGCGGCCGATGGACCAAATGGTCATGGATAGTTCGTCAGGCCCGTCAATACCCGGTCCAAAGATGGCCAAGGGAAGCCGCATGGCCTACCTGATCGCGGGGCTCTGCGCAGTCACACTGATCGTAGTCCTCGTCGCCCTGGCGACAATTCCGTACGCCTCCAGCACAACCGCCTTCTCCACGTCCGATCCTTGCCCCGCGAACCAGATCGGCACAAACTGCGTTGAGAGCACCCAGCTTCTCCGTGGCCTGGAACTCCCAGGTGACGCTTACATGGACGAGTTCGGGATCGCCCGTGGGCGTAGTCTGCTCGGGGGCTGGGGGAATACATTCAGGGAGTTCCGAGGGGGGGTCGGGAACCCTGGGCTTCGGCTCTTCCCTGGGGCAGGTATTGCCCAACTGTGTCTTCGATGTCTTCGACTTCTCCCACCCGGCATGGAGCCCCCTGTATCGGGCATGGTGACGGTGGTTAGCCCAATCCTCTGATTGAAGGGATCAACCTGGCGGGCCCGCCGTTCGTCGGCGCTGACTCCCCGCTTCTTTCCGCGTCGCTTGAGGGGGGCCCGGCGCCTAGCGACAGCTCGGCATCGCGTTCGCGGGCAACTTGCATCAGCCAGTTCATCATGGTCCGGCACGCGGTCCTGAGCCTGCGGCCGATCGTCGCCTACTCGCCCGCGCTCGCCCTGCTCTGCGTGGGGATCGTGGCGATCGCGGCCGTTCCTCCTGTGGAGCACTCGACCACGTGCAATTGCTCACCGGGCCTGTCGGGGGAGATGTCGTGAGTGTGCGCGGTTCAGATACCCTGAGAACTTCCCTGGCGTCCTGATCCTACTTGCCACGGTATTCGGGGCGGTTGTGCTAACGGCGATCGTGCACGGGAGGAGACTCCGGGCCCCCGTAGGCGGCCACCCCCGAGCCGTCCCGCGGGCGAGCGCGGGGGCGGAGGATGCTCTGCTGCATCGCTCGTTCCTCGCGAGGGCGGGGAGCGAGCGACCAACCGGGACGGACGGGGGTCATCCGAAGCGTCGGCCCGTCCGCGGACCCCGGAAAGTCGTACGCCCCTTAGCCCGTAGGCAATGGCGCGCCGCAGAAGGGGCGGAATTCAGCTCCGGCCGTCGCCGACTTGCCACACTTGGGGCAAAACCAGGCGCCCTCCAGTGGGGGGCGGAATCCGGGGGGAGGCGGAGGTGGACCCGCGGGTGCGGAACGCTGCGTAAGTTCGGACTCGAGCCTCTGACAGCGCTCGAACCCTCGCTTCCTCGGAAGGCCCCCGACGGCCAGGGCGGACGCTGTGAACTCCATTTCCTTCCCGTGCCAGCCTGGACCGGCACCCGCGGCATATCCTTGGACGCGAACGATCAGCGTCAGCCGCATCATGAAAGAAGGCAAGTTCGAAAACCACCGCGCCGGACAGCTTGCCGCTGACGGCGACGAGACTCCCCGGGGTGGGATGGAGCCAGAGATGTACCCCCCAAATCGGGTATCGCTTCTCCGATCCGTCGGCCGCGAGGTCAATCACAGAGAACTCGTTCCTTGCCAGCCAGTCTTGGCACAACGCCCGGGCCTGCTCCCAGCTCCACCCTCTCAGGCGAAAGTCCCGGATCGTCCGCGACACGAGGAGGACATCGATTGTGGACCCATGAATCTGGCGGTCCCCGCAGGCCCGGCCCCTCGATTCCCACACGGCCAACTGTCTTAGAGGGGCGACCGATTGGAGCGACCCTCACGTCATCTTGCGAAAGCACGGTGACACGATGCGGATGTGACAGGACGGCGCGCTTGCGCACCAGCCTGCCGCACCCGGGGGGTTCCTCGCGGGCGGAGAACCGCTAGTACACTACTTGGAGAGCGGTCGTCCACGTGATGATTGACACGGCGTCGGGGTGACGCTGCCCGCTGTTCGAACCCCTCTACCCCGAAGAGGCCCGAGGAGTTCAGACGGATGTCGATGGAGCCGCCGTGAACCCAACCGCTGCTGTAAATGTAGGTCGAGAAACCGTCCTGCCCGGCTGACCCGCATTCGCTCGACCAACAGACAAAGCGCTGGCGGGCCCCCCCTGGACGGTGAACGACCTCGAGCTCTCCGCTGCCCTGGATGGTGAAAGTGGTCACGGCCGATTGGTCGTTCGTGACATTCTTGTCTGTTCCACTGGTGAGGACCACCTGGGGCGAGGGGGACGAGAACCCGGCGTGCTGCGTCGTAGAGGAGGACCCCCACGGACAGAACGCCCACGATCACCAATGCGATCGCGATCTCCACGCGCTCCCGGTGGCGGTTCACTCGAGGGGGAGGGCGCGTCAGGGACCTCGCGCCAGGGGACGTTGAGGATCCTGCGACGTCCTGCGGCGGGTGGGGCGGCGACCACGCTCGTCGGTGGCTCGGGCAACGTGGTCGCGGAACCGCACTCCGGGCAGCGGGCGGACGAGTCCCACCGGACCGTGCCGCACGCGGCGCAGGCGATGCTGCGCATCGGGGCCATGGAGCGGTGGTCGGCAAATCAAGGTTCCGGGCCGGGCGGATGTCCTTCCGCCTAGTGAGCCACTCGTGAGGGCGGCGGAGGAGCGGTGTCCGCCGGCCACGAGGGAGCGAAAGCTGAGGGGGATTCCTTGAAAGTGGCTCGGACCTCAACTCGCCATGGGGGGGCGAGCGCGGTCGAGGGGCTTCTAGGGAAGCCGACTCGGCTCCAGCGGACTCCGCGGCAGCGGGCGGGTCTGGCCGCGCCACCAGAGTGAGTAAGCCACCACGACGTACACGGTCAGGATCGCGACGATGGGAGAGATCCACTGCATCGGCCCGGGCGGAGGGCCGCGGCCGGGAGGCTCCGATAGAGCCAGAGTGACCACTCCGATAGTCACCCCGACGCAGATCACCACACCGGCGACCCGGAGCAGCCGCCCCGCCCGGTCGTCAGGCTCGAGGGCGTCGGGGCTCACGTGTTCGACAGGCACGCCCTCCCAATTAAACCGAGCGGGCGTGGGACGGGGGATGACTCGTTGCATCATGTCATTCTCGCGAGGCGAGGAGGACACGATGCCAGGCTCGATCAGCGAACCCATGCAAAACGCCGGCTGGGGCATTTGATCGGGCCGGAACGAAGCGCGGAGCGAACGTTCGCAGGAACACGAGGAAGAAGCCCGTCATCGTCCCCCAGATCATCAGGAGGCTCCCTGGAAGGTGTACGGTAGCGTAGTCGCGCCGTGGAGGGCTGGAACCCAGTAACCGAACGCGAGGTAGACGCCTGCCGCGAGTCCCCCGATCGCTACGCAGATCCCGGCCATCATCGTCCCGAAGCGGGCTCGCCAGGTCGCGAGCGCGAGAGCGAGCGCTCCAGCGGCGGTGAGAAGGGAAAGCAACTGGACCTCCTGGCCCGAACCGGGCGGCGGCGGGCCGGTCGTCAGGATCGTGGCCGGCCCGAAGAAGCTCGCGACCAGCGCAACCGCGAGGAGGGCGACCCCGACCAAGGCAAGTGCGAGCCGGTACCCCAGGCTTCGGCGACCACATCGCAGGCTAATCCACCCAGGCCCACACGTGGTTTACGGGTAGCGGTCCGTCACTTTCACTTCTGGGGGCGCCAATCCCCCGGCGTCACCTCGCGACGCGCAGAGTGATAGATCGGATCGTCCAAGTGCTCGCGCCCACTCGGACGAATGCGCGCTAAGAGAGCCACCGAGGGCGCCGGGACGACGCGACTGTGGTCAGTTCTACCCCTTTCCCAGATACCCGGCTCCTAAGGCTGACCTCGGGCCTCACTCTCGTCCCCTCTCGCGTGCCATGGCAAGCGTCGCTTCGAACGCCTCCTCGGGAATCCGGGTGGGGACCCCCCAAGGATCAATGACAAAGGTAAATGGCCCGACCGGGGCCTCTCGATGAAGGAGCTCGTCTGCGATCCACCAGGGTGAACCTTGTCCAGCGCCCGTCCCACGGGTAGTCCCGAGGGCTGTACCTTTTCGCGAAAGAATCGAATGCCCCGGGAGTCGATTTCGAACCGCGTGGCCGCCGCCGTCCATCTGGGCATCGTCCACCGCCAAAGGACGAGCAGGACGAAGGTCCAGGGAAAGTGCAGGCAGGTAGTAACTGAGCCCAAGCGGACCCGACCGCTCCCACCAGATCACCTCGAACGGAATGATAAGCACCGCAACCAGTACCAAGAACGCGGAACACACGTTGATCATCCATCGAGCGTCCGCCTGCTTGTCCGGGGGGGGCGACGGGAACTGCGAGAGGTCGTAGCTGGGTGCCATCGCGGCGGGTCGAGTGGAAAGTGCCAGCCTTGATGGGGCTTGCGGGGTTCGGCCCGTATCTCCGCGGTACCGCGGGGGAATTGGCGCGAAATCATCCACTTTCTAAGGGCGAGCGCTATGGGCCGGGGGAGCTGCGCTGGCAGTGAGGGCGATCATCGCCTACGCGCCGCGCTTGCCCTGCTGTGCGTCGGGATCGTTGCAATCGCGGCGGTTCCTCCTGCCCAGCACCCGATCACCTGCGGCTGCACTCCGGCCGGTCGGGGATAGACTCGTGCGTGTGCGCGACGGGCTACTCCGAGAACTTCCTGGGGGTCGTGATCCTGTTGGCCGCGGTGTTCGCGGCGCTCGTGTACGCGATGGTCGTCCGGGGAAGGAGACGACCTGCTCCTGCTGAGGGCGGTCCCTGAATCAGACCGTCCGCAATCTCCCAGGCTGTTCTTAGAGCTCACGTTATCGCTCCTTTGGGGGTGAGTGGTCGATCGGTCCATGAAGGACGCTCTGATTCGGGAGGGGGCGATCGTGTGGGACAGTGCTACGTGGCGATACCTTACAGGGATTCACCCCCGGATGACCAAGTCCTGGAAGGTGACAGGGCGTCTCAGCTATCGGTGCCCGAACGGGCACTGGAACAAGGTTTACGACGTGAAGATTAATGGATAGGTATCCTCCTCGACGGAAGATTCACGTTATTCGTCCCCGCAACTTGGCGGGACGATGACCGTCCCGGCCGCTACGGATCCCCTTGCGGACCTCTCGGCAGACATTCGAAAGGCTCTCGGAGCGAGTGCGCCATGGGCGGCCCTTGCGGCGGCTCTGTCCATCCCGAGCCTCTGTGCGAGCCTCGCGGACCCGAATCACGCGGATTCCGCCCGAGCATACTCCGACTGGTACGACAAGTGGGTCGCCCCGCGGTTTGGGGGCTCCCACCCCGAACTGTTCACCGGGTGGGACTGCTACCACCTCCGGAATTCTGTGCTCCACGAGGGCGCAGCCGTTCGTCCGGCACGACCGTATAGGCGGGCTATTTTTCTCCTCGACCAGCGGATTCACCGCATCAGTGCCAGGAACGGAAGTCGGGACGGTGTGGAGGGCCGGGTTCACCGCGTTCGATGTCGGGATGTTCTGTGAGGAGATCCTCACGGCGAGCGGGTCCTGGCTCGTCTCGGTCCAGGGGACAGAGCCCTTCGAGTCGAACGCAAAGTGGCTGATGAAGCTCTATCCCAAAGGGCACCCGGAGTTCCCAGAGTTCAACGGGCCGCTGCTCACATAGGCGGCGGCCCGCTGTCGGTGTCAGCAGGCGCGAGGAATGTCATATGTTGCGCGTCCCACGCGGCCGATAGTTCGATTAGGCTGACCGCGTATGCGGGAGCATGCCCGCCTCGCCTCAGGTGAGAATGGATCGCCGGTTTCCCACGGCGGTGGTGGAGCGCGGGCTTCCTCGCGATCCTGTGGGGCGCGGTCGCCGTCGGGTTGATCGTGACCTCCCTGCGCGGGTTCTGGCAGCACGGACAGCTCACCGGCGCCGGATTCCTGGTCTACTTCGGGATCGCGGGTGCCATCAGCATCCCGGGCATCTTCGCCTACTCGTTCCTCGTGCCCACGACCGCGCGGCTCGGGATCATGACCGACGGCGTCATCGTGGAGGCTGTCTCGGCGAAGTATCGATACGGGTTCCGCCAGGGATACCGGTGGGGCGACCTCCAACTTCGCGACGGATTGCTTCTACTCCCGCGCATCCGCCCTCGAGCGCCCCGATCCCTCCGGCTGACCGCTCACCAGCTCGAGCGGATCGCGCCCCGGCTAGCCGTCCGGATAGAACTCGCTCGCCTGACACGTTTTCGGGCCCGATCCGGCCTCCGAGATACCCCCAACTTTTCGGTTCTCCCATGGGCCCGATTCGGGGGCGATTTTTGGCCATATTCGAACCCCCGGGGGGTGCGAATCCCCCCTCCGACACCTCTAGTTGATTTCTCGCCGGGCGCTGGCGATTCCACCCTCCGGCCCTGGCTGAGCGGAGCCATCCGCAGAGCTGGACCACCAACGGCGGAAGGTGCTTACGAGGGTCCCGCCGGGGAGCCCCCGCCGGTCGGCGGACGTACTTGCGTGGACACCCGAATGCCCTCCCGAACCGACCCGGTGACCGTGCAGTAGTCCTCGAATATTGCGACGCTTCGGTCGAACCGGGCCCGGTCCGCCTCGTCGAGCGGGGCGCAATCGATCCGTGCCTCCAGGTTGATGACCCGCTTTCGACCGGCCGCGTTGCGGCCGAACGCGACCGTCACCGTGGTACGGATCGGGGTGGACCGGACGTGGGAACGCTCCAGGGTGTTGAAGAGGGTCGAGCTCAGGCAGTGTCCCACGGCCCCAGCCAGAGCGCTGGCCGGGTCGGGTCCGGCCCCCGTGCCCACCGGCGGGGGCTCGTCGACCGTGAATGGCGGAAGGCTGGTGCCGGGGTAGCTCGACATCGAACCGGTATCGTTCGACCTGGTCGACCCGCACCCGGAGAGGGGGAACCTCGACGGATGGTGGAACCTCGGCCCCGGTCATGCACACCCCGCGGTCCAGCCGTTCCGAGAGACGGTCCCGATGGATTGCGCCTCGGTCATTCCAACCCGTCCCGGAACTGGATCGAGGCGTGGCTTCCGTTGCAGAATGGCATGTTCGTCGAAGCTCCGCACCGACAGAGGGTCACCCGGTTCCGGGTCTCGTACGGAAGGCCGTTCGCCGACTCGATCCGGATGCCCCCGCGCACCCAGAGCGGTCCACTGCATTTCAGGACTGGATCCTCCACGAGACCGATCGACGGTGCGATCGTTGGCTCGACGACAGCCCCCGTGGCCTTCTCCCGAAGAACGAGCCGGCCGGCGGGACAATGGGACGCTTCACGGATCACGAGCTCGCGCACCTTGGGGTCATCGGTCCGTTCGATGAGGGACCAGATCTTCCCCCCCGGGTCACAGAACCGCGCGAACGCGCACAGCTCCTCAGCGTCGCTCAGGACATGGGTCGGACCCTCGGAGTGTTCGGACTGACGCTCAACGGGGCGCCGAGACGCTGTTTCCTGGCCGACGAACCCGGCGCGCAGATGACTATTGTCGCAGAACGGTTTGTTCTGTGACTGGCCGCACCGGCAAAGGAAGTACTCCTTCTCGGCCGGAAAGGAGCGGCCCTCGACCCAATCCCAGGACTCTCCCCGCTTGTTGGGTGTGATCCGCTGGACCGCGAGCGGGACTTTGCCCACGACCCGGTACGGCCCGTACGGATTGACGACGATCTTCATCGCCTCTTCTTCGGCCATCCTGGCCCGGGAATATCTGACTCCCCATTATCGTGTCGATGAGCTAGGGCGGGCGACGCGCCGCCGTCGGCTCCGAGGTCGCGCCCTCGCGTTCGCTGGGTGAACGATCTCCCCCGCGCCCGGCCCTCCCGGCCGGGACTTCGTGATGTCGCTGCCCCCGCCCATGAGCCTGGCGCAGCTCTAAACGTGGCGGCTCCGCGTGACGTTCTCCACGGACGGATCTCGGCGCTGTCATCGGCGGCGCACTCCGGCTACCGGCGGCGGAACTCGGCCAGCCGGCCCATGAGCGCGCTGGACGCGCCCCCGCCGAGGGGGCCAGGATGTTCCCGTGGCGCGTCAGGGAGAGGGCGACTGTGAGGCGGTGCGCCCGTCCGTCCGGGTCACCCCCGGCCCCTTCGCCCATGCAACGGTTGCCCGCAGTGCCTCGGGGAACGGGGTTGCTACCATCCCGAAGGTGGCCGAGAACTCGTCGGAATCGAGAACGAAGGGGCGTTCGAACTGGTATCGCGTCTCCCGCAACTCGCGGATCGTGGGCGAGAACACCCCTGCGAGTCGGAGGAACCACGAGGGGATGCCCGAGACCGCAGGTACCGCGACGCCCGCTTCGCGGGCCACTGCCCCGAGGAACTCGCGCTGTGTCATCGGCGGGACGGTCGGAACATGCCACGCCCGACCCCACCCGCGGGAATCCCCGGCGAGGAGAACCAGGGCGCGGGCGACGTCCGGCACGTACGTCCAGCTATGGGGAACGTCGGGGTTCCCCAGGACTCGGGCGCTGCGGCCGGCGAGCACCCGGGGGATCGACCGGCCGACGACGCTCGTGTCGATCACCCCCGGGCCGAAGTAGTCCGACGACCGGACCTCTGTGACTTTCACATGGCCCGCCGCGTGCGCCGACAGGGCGTCCGTCCACATCTTGGCTCGGACCGCGCCCTTGGGTCCCGCCGGTGCGAGCGGGTCGGACTCGCGGATCGGGTGGTCGACCGGTCCGTAGGCGTACAGGTTGCTCACCGTCAGGAGCTCGGCGCCCGTGTCGATGGCCGTTCCGAGGATCGAGGCGGCCAAGGGAGGCCAGTCGGTCGGCCATCGGTGGTAGGGGGGATTGGCGCAGTCGTAGATCGCTACGGCCCCCGTGGCGGCCCGGGTCAGGGCCGCCTGGTCGGTCGCGTCCAGCCGCACCTTCTGGATCCCCGGATCGTCCGGTCCCGCTCCGGACCGACTGACCAGTCGAACCTCCACGCCCTGGCGAGCCAGGAGAAGGGCGGTGGCCGTCCCGACCGATCCGGCGCCGACGATGAGATGGGCGGCCATGGTGCGGCATCCAGAGCGGGTTCGGTAGATAGGCCGTTGCCCCAGTCGAGCTAACGAGGCTCACCCACGCTGGCCCCTCGGCCTGAAAGGACACCGTGGCGGCGCCATGGGGCGCCCGCGGCTCCAGTCGGGGCTGGCGCTTACGACGGACGGGTAGGAGCAGGGCGGCTAAGGCCCCAATCACCCCCACGGTCACGATCGCCAGGTCGCCTACCGACCGCGATGAGCGCGCGAGAGCCCCACGGGGCGAGCCGGAACAAGAATCGACCGACGAATCCCTTATGGATTCGGCGTACTCGGGTCGATCGGCGGGCGGCGGCCGCGACATGGAGATAAGAGGACTAAGTCAGGCGACTACGGGTCGAGCCCGATCGTTCGAGCCGATGCCGGAAACGACGGAGCGCGTGTGGCGAGAACTGTAGTCGCCCACATGATCACCACGCTCGATGGCGTCGTCGAGCTTGACTCGGTCCATTCGGCGATCATGGAGCTGATGGATGAACAGGTCCAGGAGGACGCCGCCGCGAAGATCGCGGAGGAAGATGCGATGCTCCTGGGTCGGAAGACCTACGAGGAGTGGCGTCAGTTTTGGCCGGGTTCGGATATTGAGCCCTTTGCGAGCCACATCAACGGGGTTCCGAAGTATGTGGTGTCCAGGACCTTGAAGTCGGTCGCGTGGCCCACGAAAGGGAAGGCGCACCTGCTGAGCGGCGACCTCCGAGAAGGCGTCCTGGCCCTCAAAGATCAGCCCGGCGGGAACATCGGGGTCCACGGGAGCCCCACGCTGGTCCGGTCACTGATCAAGGAGAACGTGCTCGACCGGTTGCGGCTCGCTGTCTTCCCCGTCGCAGCAGGGAAAGGCGCGCGGCTGTTCGAGGATGGCTTCCCGCCCGAACGGTTCCAACTGGTCGATTCGTTGACGAGCAAGACGGGAGTGGCGATCCTTACGTACGCCCCCCTCGGTCGGCTCGAGCACGCCGAGATACGCACCTCTTCGAACAGGGCGGCGGACCGATAATCCGAGCGGCGTGCGGTCGACGGCGGACCGCGATGAGAGCGGGCGGTCAGGCCTAAGGCCAGGTCACCCAACGCGGGGGAGCTCCGCCCGG
This sequence comes from uncultured Thermoplasmata archaeon, assembly GCA_963708255.1. Taxonomy (GTDB): domain Archaea; phylum Thermoplasmatota; class Thermoplasmata; order Lutacidiplasmatales; family UBA184; genus Lutacidiplasma. The sequence goes on along the minus strand of CAVPSE010000005.1, from coordinate 324,899 downwards.
AATGCCGACCGCCCAGTGGAAGGTCGGAGCGCCGAACGTCACAACGACCGGGTTCGAGGTGAGGACCCCGGAGAAACCGCACGGGTGGGTGCTGAGTCGGAACCAGAGGGTCGTTCCCGCGGCGAACGGGCTAAGAGAGGCGGTGCCGGAGGTGTAGTTGGCCGTGGTGTACCTGGACCCGGCTCCAGGGTCCCTGAGAGGAGGCGCTCTGCTCCACCTCGTAGGTCGTCCGGCAGGCCGCGTCCACGGCGGTGAAGGCCAGGGTCGCCGAGGTTGTACCCACCGCGCTAACCCAAAGCGCGGGAACCCGGAGCGTGTTGGCCGCGCCGCTCGGGTCGTACCCGACCTCCCACAGGTATCCGGTCGTCGTGGTGACGTAGAGCCGGCCGTGCAGACCGATCGCGATCGAACTGAACCCGCGTGCCAGTTCCCTTTGGCCCCTCACGTGGCATTCCCGCCGGTCACGGACTGCTTCGCCTGGTTCGACCACGGGTCCCCGCTGAGGGTGGCGACCCCCAACACCGGGGCCCTAATGCCCACGATGTCGTGGCCTCGCGGTAACAGGAGGGGGGCGAGCCGGAGAGCCATCCGAGGCGCGCTGGGAGCAAGCCGCAGTGGCGTGACCGCGGGCGATCCGGGGATCCCAATGTTCGCAGGACCCCGACCCCGAGACGGGGATCCCGCCTCTTGCCGGACTTCCCAAGCCTCCACCTTCCGAACTGTAGGTCCTCCGGCTAAGGTCGAATCAAATAGTACATTGGGAGGTGTACAATCCGGCACTTGGGAGGGGCGTACCGGTGAGCGCGATCCTTCGTTTGCCACCGGAACTGATCGAATTCAGTCTCCGTGAGCCCCCCCGGTCCCTGCTGATCCGGGGGGAACCCGGGGCGGGGAAATCTACCCTCGCGCTGACCCTCCTCAGCAGCTTCCGCGGCCGCAAGGTCCTGATCACGAGCCGGGTCACGGCGAGCGAGCTCAACCAGGACTACCCTTGGGTCCGGTCCGACGTCGAGGCGCCTATCGAGGTGATCGAGGCGCTGGACGGCGGACCCCGGGTGGATGCCAAGGCGCGGGCCATGGCCCGAAGTTCCGAACTGGTCCAATCGGGCGAGGAGGTACCGGACATCGGCCAGCTCTGGCTGCCGGACTCGGTGATCGATGCCTTCTCCCGGATCGGGCCCGAAAGCCCTGGGATGGTCGTGGTGGACTCGTGGGACGCCCTGGTCGAGCACTACGTAGGCCCACCGGCCCCGGAGAGGGGGGCCCTGCCGGATCGAGAGGAGGTCGAGCGGTTGATGCTCGGCCTGCTCGGCCGGGGCCGGGTCCACCTGGTCATCGTGGTGGAGCGGGAAGGACTCTCCCAGCTGGATTACCTCGTGGACGGGGTCGTGGCGTGCACGCTCACCAGCTCCCAGGAACGCCTGGAGCGGTGGACCCACCTCAAGAAGATGAGAGGGGTCCGGGTGGACCACGCCTGGTACCCTTACACGCTCGAGGGGGGGAAGTTCCTCTGCATCTCACCCCTACCCTCGGACTTCCATAGCCGGTTGTACCCCCCCGACCCGGAGCCCGACCGGCGCGAGGGGTGGCTCTGGCCGGGGTCCACCGGATACGCCACCCACTTCGGACGCCCACAACTGGGACGGCTGACCCTCCTCGAGGTCGACCATGACGTCCCTGTCGAGGCGGCGAAGCTGCTCATCTCACCGCTTCAGAGCCAGGTCGTCACCCACGGGGGGCGGCTCCTCATCATCCTGCCACCCAGCTTGTCCCCGTCGGACGTCTGGGCATGGTTCCGACCGATCGTCTCCCCCCAGCAGTTCGCCGCGGGGGTCCGCATCTACTCCCCCGCGGGCCTCCTCCCGAACGCGGAGGACTCGGACCTGCTGGAGAAGGTGCTCGTCGCGGGACCTACGAGCGAGGGCCCATCGACCGCGACCCGGATGCCCGAGGCGGCGCGTTTCCTTCGCGAAGGTGCGTCCAACGCCACCCCCAGCTTGGCGACCGTCTGGCTCAACGGCCTCCACGCCGGGGCGATGGATGGCCAGTCGCCCTACTCCCCCGAGACGCTTCCCGGCCTCGTCAGGAAGACCCTCGCAAGCTCGGCCTCCCACATCGTCATGATCGGATCCCCCACCGACCCGTTCACCGTGGCGTTGCAGGAGATCGCGTCGACCCGGATCTCCATGAAGGTACGGAACGGCCGGGTGTTCGTCTACGGCACCCTGCCCCTGACCTCGGCCCTCGTCCTCGCGCAGTCTGACCCCGGCGCCGCCTACCACCTGATCCGGATCGTCTGAGGGAACGGCGGCGCAACGCCGAGCTGACCGAGGTCAGGCGGCGAAGACGGACCGGACAACCTCCCTCTTGTCGACCGGTCCGGCGTCGCCGGCCCCTCGACCGCGCGCAACTTTGATGATTTCACGGTCCTAGGGGCCGTCGTGGATGTAAGGGACCTCGAGTGGCGCGACTTCCCCGGCTGGGTCGACCTGTACTACACTCGGTACGAGGAGCTCCGGACGAATCCAGAGCTTGGAGTCTACACCTTCACGTCCAGGCCTTCGGTCGCAGATGAGGCGGCGGTCTTCGGGGGTGTCTGGAAGAACGTTCTCGCCGGGAACCAGGTCGTCTCGGTCGGGGAAGACCACGGGAAGCTGATCGGCTCGTGCACCGTTTTCCGCAGGGGTCAGCACCTGGAGGACCGCCACGCGGGCGTGTTCGCTATCGCGGTCCATCCCGAGTGGCGAGGAAAGGGGCTAGGGAGCACCTTGACATCCCACGTCCTGAAGAAGTGCGAAGGCCGGTTCGAGATCGTCCAATTGACCGTGATGGAGAAGAACGCCCCGGCTCTCGCGTTGTACCGGAAGTTTGGGTTCGTCGAGTCTGGTCGCCTTCCGCGCGCCTTCAAACGGGGAGACACGTACTTCGATGACATCCTCATGTGGCGACCCGTCGCGTCCCCGAAGGCTCCCCCGGGGTGAGCCGCGCTGGACCTCCGCGTCGTGACGGCGGGAGGCGGCGCCCCGCCGGGTCCTGTCTCCGAGCGTCGATAGTTTTCGAGCTCCAATCCCCTCGGTGCCCTCGGGAGAGCTCTCCGGCGAGGGAACCGACGTTTCGTTGGACTTGGGAGCCCCGCCACCGGGGCTCGGAGCGTTGGGGAGGATGACGATCCCGTCGGCCGCGGTGCAGGTTGTCCCCAGCCCTTGGATGGCTGGGGCGGGGGACAGGCGCAGAACGGCTCTGTTCGGGGCGGAGCGGGAGCTGGATTCGGCTCCTTCGGGGGCCCAGGAGTGGCAGGCCGGGGCCATCCAGACCGTCGCAAATCCTGTCCGAGGGCGCCGTTTCTGCGGCGAACCTTGAAGAGAGGGGGGCCTGTGGGCCGGGGGATGGTCCGGACCTCCCCCTAGGGGGATCGTGGCGGATCGTTGACCCGGGGAGGTGGATCGGTGCGGACATCGCGTCATCGTTTCCCTCGGGCGCCGTGGGTCCCGATCGGGCTCGTGGTGATCCTGATCCTATCGGGAGGGGCCTTCGCTCAGCCTCTTCCCGCTGCGAACAGCGGTGGCTCTTCCCCGGACGGTACGCCAGGCGTAGGGTCGCGACCCGTGGCCCCGTCGGTAGGCACGACCCTCAACACCACCCTATCGGTTGGCAACCTGGTCGCCAACCTGTCGAGCCAGTTCTGGGGCGCCACCATCAACAACGAGGTCCGGGTGTTCCGCGGAGAGACCTCCTCGGTCAACGCGACCCCGGCACGGGTGCTCGTCTGGCCGGGCGCGATGGCGGGGGAGGACTACGACCCCCTCACGGACACCCACTACGACACCTACTCCGGCGCCCCGATCCGCGCGCTCACGAACGAGAGCCAGTTCGTAGCGATGTGCAAGGCCGTGGATTGCACCGCCATCGTCCAGGTGCCGGCCGAGATCGACGACCCGAGCCTCGCCGAAGCGATCGTCAACTACACCGAGGTCAACCTGAGCTTCCATCCGGCGTACTGGATGATCGGCAACGAGCCGGAGCTCTGGGGGCACTGGCAGGTCCCCTGGAAGAACTGGCCGACCACCTACACGAACGGCCCCGATCCGACCCAGTTCGGCGATGAGGTCCTGGCCTACGTGAAAGATATCCGGGCCGTCGACAACACTACCCCGATCCTCGGACTTCCGGCGTCCGGATGCACCTGCGGGTACTACACGTTCGACCAGTGGATCTCCGGGGTCCTCAAGGTGACGGGGAACAAGATCCAGGCCGTCGCGTTCCACGAGTATCCGGCCGGATGGCTCGGGACGGGGAACGGGAGCCTCCAGGCGTTCTACGGGACGATCCAGAGCTCGGCCAACATCCCGATCCGAATGGCGGCGGCCCGCGCGGCGGTCCAGTCGGCCTGCCCCGGTTGCAACGTCTCCGTGTTCATCAGCGAGCTCGGTTCCGCGCTTTCCTGGTCCACCTACGGACCGTACGCGATCGGGTTCTCCGGATCCCTGAGCCTGGCCTCCCAGATCACCCAGGCGATGGACGTCAACCTCACCAACATCGACCTGTTCGCCGCGGAGCTGGCGACGACCAACTCATGGTTCGACCCGACGGGGCACGTCCGGACCGACTACGCCCTCTACACGTCGATCTTCGATCATCTCGGCACCCAGGCGTACCCCGTGAACTTTACCGGGCTCGGCCACTCGCTCTACGGGATCGATACCCTGGCCCCAGGCGACTCCGGTCGGCAGGACCTGCTGGTGGTGAACGACAACATCTCCCATGGGATCACGTTCACCCCACAGTTCGCGGGGCCTTCCGGAAGCCTGGCGGTCGCAGGCTGGAGCTGGAACGGCTCGATCCACTACACGCGAGCCAACGGTACGGGGTGGGTCGAACCGTACACCACGACACCGATCCCGCTCGAATTCCCGGACGGGCTGCCCGGCGACCTACACCCTCCCGGCCCAGAGCATGGTCCTGTTCGAGGCGTACCCCTCGGGAGGGACGTACGTCCGCGTGAACGAGAGCGGGGTCCCCGCCCCGACCGCCTGGTACGCGAGCGTTGACTCGACCCTCCACACGACCACGGCCGGGAACATCTCCCTCCTGCTCCCGCCGGGGTCCTACACCATCGGATCGGTCCCGATCCCCCTGCCGATTGGCGGCGCCGAGCTGACCCCGTCCGAGCAGCTCGGCCCCGAGTCTCGTCCCCCGCCCACGTGGAGGGCCGATACACGAACGTTACGATCGATTTCGTCAATCAGTGGCGGGTGAACGTGACCGCCTCGCCCGCGGAAGGCGGCACGGTCGCGCCCGGAGTCGGGTTGGTGGAACGATAGTCAGCCGCTGAACCTCACGGCGACCCCATCGGTCGGGTACGCCTTCGTCGGCTGGAGCGGCTGGGGACCGGGGAGCTACAACGGGTCGAACCGGTCCATCACCCTCCTGCCGACGGGCCGGATCACGGAGAAGGCGCGGTTCGTGATCGGGGATCAGGTGGTCCTATGGGAGTCGGGACTGCCCGGCGGGCACCCCGTGGTCGGTGACGGTGCGCGGGTTCTCGACCGCGTCGAACACGACGACCCTCTCGGTCTACGAGCCCGTCGGGATGGTACGGGTTCCAGGTGCAGCCCGATCCCAGGGTACCGTATCCTTCCCGCGAACGGCGGCTTCACCGTCACGGACGTGGTCCAGCTCGTGGAGGTCCAGTTCGTCCTCATCCGACCTCCCCCTCCCGCGTTCCCGGTGACGTTCCGGATCACGGGGCTCCCCGCATCGACGCTGCTCGGGGTGACCGTGCGGGGCGTGACCCAGAACATCCGGGTGACCGATCTGGATACCCGGTCGAGTTCCAGCTCCTGAACGGGAGCTACGCCTACCGGCTGGGCTACGTCGCCGGGTACCATGCGGACGTCCCCGAGAAGACGTTCGAGGTGCTCGGCGGCCCCCTCACCGTTGACATTCCGTTCGTCCCGACGGTCTACGCCGTTACGTGGGAGGCGAACGGGACCCGATCCGGTCTCAACTGGACCGTGGTGCTGGACGGGGTGCCCACGGCGGCGACCTCGGCCTGGCTCTCGTCCTCCCTGCCGAACGGCTCGTACTTCTTCTCCGTCGATGTGCCCGCCAACTTCTCGGCGACGCCCCGGACCGGCCCGTTCGTGGTCAACGGGTCGGCGGAGCAGTTGCTCCTCACGTTCCGACTCATGGAGTTCCCGGCGCTGTTCGAGCCGATGGGAGGGTCGGCCCCGGATGGATGGTCGGTCCGGCTCGGGAACCTGACCGTCAGCCGGGGCCTGGAACGGGTCCACGTTCCTCGCCCCGAACGGGACCTACACCTTCGACGTGCACGCCCCGGACGGGTACTACGCCGTCCCGTCCCACGGAACCCTCACCGTGGCCGGTCCAGCGCCTCCCATCCAGATCGAGTTCCACCTCTCGTCGGAGAAGCCGTCGGCCGCCCTCGTCGCGGCGCTCACCTCCGGGGCGGCCGCCGCTGCGCTCTGGATCGGGCTGTCCATCTTCGCCGGGTTCGTGACCCTCCGCGGACTGAGGCGCCGGGGCGCTCGAACCCGCTGATGGGCGGTCGCCGGCCCGCGCGACGGATGCGGCGTCGCCGGGAGCGGTGAGTTCGCCATGCTCCTGGACGGCCTGGACGCTTTCCTCCGCTCGCTGGGGATCCCCCTCGGCGGGATGCTCATCGGGTTCGCCCTGGGTGGCGGGCTGTTCGCGACGGCGGAATGGCTGCGGCATCGCCCCTCGAGCTCCATCGTCGGCACGGTCCGTGTCCAGGTGGCCCGGGACCCGGCCGCCGCCGGTGCCACGCCCCCCGGGCCCCCGCCCACGGATGCCCGGCGGGTCGTCCCCGTGAAGGTCTCGACCGCCACGAGGTCGCTCACGGTCTTCCTGCGCGGCGCCGGGGCGTCCCCGAACGCCCCGCTCCCGCGGGCCCGGGTGTTCATGGCCGTGCTGGCCGCGGTATTCGTGGCCGTCTCGGCCCTGGAGCTGGCGTTCTTCTCGGCGCTGTTCCTCCCGTACGATCACCTCGTCGGCGTACGCGGGCGCCCTCCTGTTCTGGCCGTCGCCGTGGCCGGGGGTCTATGCGGTCACAGCGAGCTCGCTCCTGGTCCCCGACTACATCTTCCCGATGTACCTGGCGGCGATGGCCGCCTTCTCGATCGCCGGCGGGCTCGTCTACCGGCGCCGCGCGCTCCCTGCCCACCGTCGGCTCTGGGCGATCGGGCTGATCCTCCTCTACGTCGGGGTCGAGGTCGTTCTCGACGCCGTCTTCTTCACGGTCCCCGGCCAGAGCGTGCGGAACCTCGCCATCGTAGTCCGCACGATGACCGGTGGGGTCTTCCTCGCCGGCCTCGTCTTCTGCACCCTCTCCCTGCCGACCCCCCAGCACGTGAGGGCCCGGTTCCGCCGGGACACGGGGGCCCTCCTGCAGTTCTTCGGGACCGGGATCGTCGCCATCGGGATCGCGGGGGTCGCCATCTTCCTCGATCGATCGAACGTTCGCGGACCAGTCGCTGCTCCTTCCGTTCACGCTCCTGCTGCTCCTGCCGCTGGTGACCCTGGAGTCGTTCCTCGCCCTGAACCGTCCGCTGTACTTCCGTCAGCTCCGGCGGCGCCGGGTCCCGCCGGTCTCGGAGTACCACCCCTCGGTCTCCATCCTCATGCCCGCGTACAACGAGGAGCGCTGGGTCGCCGAGGCGATCCGGCTGCGCCGACGTCGCGGCCGGGAAGTACCCGGGCACGGTCGAGATCATCGTCGGGAACGACGGCTCGACCGACCGGACCTCGGAGCTCGCGCGCGGGGCGATCCGGGCCCTCCGGAACTCCCGGGGCATGGTGGTCGATCTTCCCCATGCGGGAAAGTCGAACGGGCTGAACGGCGCCCTGGCCCTCGCCACCGGGGAGATCGTCATCCGCCTCGACGCGGACACGTTCGTCTCCGAACGACTGGGGTTCTCGGCGATCATCCCCCATTTCGCCGACCCCGAGGTGGGGGGCGTGCAGGGCGCGATCCACCCGCGCCAGCGGAAAGGCTGGACGCGGAAGCTGCGGGCGCTCGAGATCGCCTGGGGACACTACTTCCAGCGACCGGCGATCATGGGGGCCCGCTCGGGCGAGGTGATCGACGGCCTGTTCTCGGCGTTCCGCCGCAAGGACCTGGTCGCCCTCGGGGGATGGGTGCCGTGGAACGGCGAGGACACGGAGCTCTCCATGCGGATCCAGCGCCTCGGCTACCGGGTCCGCATCGAGTTCGGCGCGCGCGCCTACGAGGACGTTCCCGAGAACTACGACGCGCTCCGGAAGCAGCGGGTCCGATGGGCCCGGGGGATCCTCATGGCCAACGGCCAGCACTATCCCTCGCTCGTGGGCGATACGCCCGAGTTCGCCGGGCTCGGCGTGTTGCTCTGGTTCCTTACCTTCGCACGGTCAGGGGTCCGGAGCCTGGTCTACGTCTTCCTCGTCCTTCTGCTGCTCGTGCTCGGCGTCCACGCGCTGATCGACGTCGCGTACCTCCTGCTTCTCGCTCTCGCGATCCGGGCGGTCCCGCTGGCGTACTTCCTCGTGAAGATGGAACGGTGGGACATGCTGCCCTGGATCCCGTTCTTCCCGATCGCCAGCGTGATCAAGCAGTCGTTCCGGTTCGAGGCGTTCGGGCTCATGGGGCCCGAGGCGAACCATGAGTACGCGTGACCGGCGCGGGGGCCGGTCCGGCGCCCTAGGAACCGGGGCCAGGCACGGGCCCCCGCAGATGGTACCCGGCCCACCGGTCTCCCGTGATGTGCGCGGCCCAGCCGAGCAGGGGCCATTCGATCTGACGGAACACCAGGCTGGCCACCCCAAACACGAGCGCGAACGTCAGGAGGGTGTGGACCGAGTTGTACACCGTCGGCCCCCAGGACGGCCACGAGCGGGATCCCCTCGCGGCGATCCCGATGGGGAGGAACGCCACCACGTCCGGCAGGGCCCACCAGAGCACGAAGAGGAGGACGTCGGTCCATGGAAGCTCCCGGAGGACCAGCCCCCTCCACCCGAACACGACTAGCAGGATCGCGACGGTGGCGGTGGCGTACTCCGCCCGGTAGATCTGTGAGTTGAGACGAAGGAATCCGGGCCCCCAGGGAGGCGCCGCCGCGTCGCCGCTGAGCATCGTGAGGGCGGAGTCCCCCTCCGCTAAAGACCTCCCCCGCCGCCCTCGGGTTCTCCTCTCCGTCACCGAGGGCGCTGTGGAGCTCCCACGACCCCAAACCCCCCGGATGGTACGGCAGGACGCCACGGCACATGTTCGGAGAGCAGGGGGAAGCTAATTCGGGCAGGAGCCACTACCCGGCCCGACCGTGGCGACAGCTGGGGCGGCGGAGCCGGCGGATCCGGAGCGGGACGATGGGCTGCTCCACCGGGTCCGAGGCGGATTGGACGATGTCATGCCCCTGCTGGTCGTCGGCCTCGCGGCGTTCGTCCTCGCCTACCTTTCGTTCCGCGGGAACCTGAGCCCCCTCCCGGGCCACTACCCGATCTGGATCCTGTTCTCCCTCGTGGGCGTGGTCGCGACGAGCGGGAGCCTGATCGCCGCGGCCCTTCCGGAGGGCGAAGCCATCGGGGACGTGGTGACGATCCCACGGGCCGAGTGGGAGGAGCTGGTGGCCCGCCGGCGTACCGAGCGGAGTCGCCCCGCGACCCCCACTCCTCCGATGGCGCCGGCAGCCCCCACCGGCCTAGCGGAGGGAACCCCTGGAGAGCCCACCATTGACGGCCTGCTGGCCGAGCTCGAGCGGATCGCGACCGAGGTGAGCGCTCCGACGGAGCCGACACCGCGGGCGACCCCGCCCGCGCCCCCGGCGGCGCCGGTTCCGTCTCCTCGGGCTGCGGAGCTACCGCACCCGGGGCCCCCCGCCCCGGTCACGCTACGGCCTGCCGTGCCGCGACCGGTCGCCGTACCGGAACCGGTGGCCGTGCCGCCATCGATGGCCGCGACCCCGCCGGCGCCCGCGACCCCACAGCGGGCCGCCGTGCCCCCTCTGGCGACTCCGCGGCCCCCAACGGCGAACGTCGCGGTTCCGCCCCCGGCCTCTCCTCCCCCTCCCCGCCGAGCGGTGGCGGCGGCCGAGCCGACCGTCCCCGCTCCGGAGGTAGCTCGTGCCCCACCGTCCCCCATCCTCCCGACCCGACGTCTCTCGTTCTCGGAGGTGGGCCTTCCGACATCGCCGACGTACTGTCGCGGGTGTGGGAAGCGCCGCCGACCGTTGGAGCTCGTGGGGCAGTGCGGCGACTGCAGCGAGCCCATCTGCAAGACGTGCGTGGAGTCTGGTCGTCGCCGGGAAGGGGTCCTGCTATGTTCGGCGTGCTCGGACCTGCAGGACGCGGTGGATGGCAAGCTACCGCGGGATTCCGGCGAATAGCCCGGTGAAGCGGCCCCGGTCGGCCACGTGACCGGCCCGGATCCGTTCCGTCGTAGGAAAGGGTTCCTCCTCGAGCGCGCGGTGCCGATCTACTGGATCACCAGGTCGAGCACTGTGACGCCGCTGGCCGGGGGATTGATCGCCCCGTAGTCGACGAACACGTCGACCGTCTGGGTGAACGCCCCCGACACCCCTGTGCCCAAGGTGACCGACTCCGTGTTGGTCTCGACGGCGCCCGCCCCGACCTGGGTCGTGATCGTGAATGCGCTGGTCTGGGTGGTGACAGTGGCCGAGAACGCGACGACGAACTCCTCCGCGAAGTCGCCGGTCGTGCAGACCGTGCCGCCGGAGGTCGACGAGAGGATCATCGTCACCGTGCCGGCCGAGGTGGCGCCGGTGAGCGTCCCGGACGTGCACGAGGAGGTCGCGGCCGGCGTCGAGGCGACCACCAGGGACGGGGTGGAGAATCCGTTGGCGCCTCCGTTCCCGCCCTGGAAGAAGCTCGCCGATTGGGTGACCGTGACCGGCACCAGGACGGTGGCCGCGACGTACCCCCCGCTCATGGCAAGGATAGCGACGATCGTCCCCAGATAGACCAGTCTGCGTTTGCCCACGTTGGTCATGGCGACCTCAGTGGATACCTCTCATCCTAGGAAGCCCTAGATAAGGATACGTAGCGGCCGGTCGCGGGACCTCTCTGGATGGGATTCCTTCCCGGCCTTCGAGGGATACCGCGAGGCCGGCCGTCCACCGGGGCCCTGGGATCCGACATTCCCGGCCCCGCCCCAATACGACCTTTACCTAGGCGGCCGATGCCCGGGCCATGGCCTCCCAGTTCTGCCCCTCCTGCGGGGCCGCGGTTCCGGCCGGCGCCCGGTCCTGCCTCGCGTGCGGGGCGGCCGTCACGGGAAGCGCCAGCGCGGTCCCCCCGGCAGCCCCTGCGCCTCCGCCTGCCTCGACGGCTCCCACGGACCCATTCGGAGCTCCCACCACACCCCTGGGAGGGATGGCCCCCCCGTCACCGCCCTCGTCGAACCTTCCCTCGCTCCGGGCGCTCCTAGGCCTGGAGGGCCACCGGAAATTCCTCCTCCAGCACCAGCTCCTCTCGCTCCAAAGGACGTATCGCGTCATGACACCGGTCCAGCGCCTCCTGTTCACCATGAAGGAGAACTCGGGCCAGCAGCTGTGGGCCCAGCTGTTCCATGACCGTCCGACCCCGCAGCCAGGTCTGCACTTCGGGTTCACGGCGTTCTCGACGCAAACGACCCTATGGGGGCTCGAGGATGCCGGGGGGAACCTCCAAGGCGTCGTCGAGGTGCAGCTTCACGGGAGCTCGGCTGTCTCGTCCCTGGTCGACGGGGCGGGGGCCCCGGTCCTGGCGGTCCAGGTCCAACGGGGCGCGCTCGGCGGGCTCACCGCTACGGCGGTCTACCCCGATGGGCGCAAGATGTTCCAGACCCAGGGGAACCAGATCCGCCACACGTTCGCGATCGAGGATCCCTCGGGGGCGGAGGTCGCCACGATCCACCAGGAGTTCGTTTCCGTCCGGGACACGTACGACCTCGACCTCCTCCAACCGATCGACCCGCTCTGCCCGATCATCTTCACCCTCCTCATCGACCGGGAGAAGCGGGAAAGCGAATCGCACCCGTCCCATCCCTCCCACCCTTCGCACCCGGCCCCCGGGTTCCGGATCTAGCCCGCCCCGTCCGGGCTCCAGGTCAGGCGGAGACGCGCCCGACCACGGACACCATCGGGGTCGGGTGGAGGGTGTTCCGGGCGGACCATCGGTCGAGGGCACGGAACAGCTCGCCGAGCTCCTCCGTCTTCAGGGTCGGCTGGTACTCGACCCGGGGCGGGATCTCGTTGTAGGCGTGACGGGCGAGGAAGCCCGCCTCCACCAGGGTGCGAAGCCGCTGGGAGAGGGTCTTCGGCGATATCTTGAGACGGAGCTGCAGCTGGTTGAACCGGATCGGGGCGCCCTTCGCCTCCTCGAACACGTGGAGGAGCTGAAGCATGTGCGGCCGCCCGAGGACCGAGAACAGCTCGGCGATCTGGCACCCGCCGCCCGACTCTGGGACGGGCGGAGAGGCCGCGACGGCTTTGGCCGGGGTCGTAGACCGACGAGCGACCGCCATATCTGCCACTATACAGAGGGTAGCATTTGTAGTTGCCTGCGTCGGCTCGGGCGCCCGGGATCGGCGATCCCCTGCCTCAGTTCCCCCACAGAAAGCAACTTCCTTGATTTACCGATGGTAGTCTAAATACTTCCCAATGTATAGCCACGGCTGATGTCCGCCACGTCCGTTACACCGACCCTGCACCCGCCTACCTCGACCGAACCATCGCCTGTCGGACGGTTCGCGCGGCTCGCCTCTGAGGAACAGATCCGGACCACCGTGGCGGCCCTGGAGCAGAACGGGATCCACGCGATCCTCGTCCGGGACCGAGCCGAGGCGGTGAAGGCCGTGCTCGACCTCATTCCGGCGGGCTCGGAGGTGTTCGATGCGACCTCCCAGACCCTCGTGGCCCTAGGGCTTGACAAGGCCCTCGCCGACCCCGCCCGGTTCCGGAACATCCGGGCCGAGGTCATCCGGCTCGCCCAGGAGAAGAACACGGACGCCCAGCGCAAGCTCGGCTCGGCCCCCGACGTCATCGTGGGCAGCGTTCATGCCATCACGGAGAAGGGGCAGGTCGTCATCGCGTCCGCCTCGGGGAGCCAGCTCGGTCCCTACGCCTCGGGTGCCGGGACGGTCATCTGGGTCGCCGGCACGCAGAAGATCGTCCCCGACCTGGACGCCGCGTTCCACCGGGTCCACGAGTACACGCTCCCGCTCGAGAGCGAGCGGGCGAAGAAGGTCTACGGGTTCCCCTCGTTCGTCGCGAAGATGCTCGTGGTGAACCGCGAGTTCCGGCCGGGCCGTATCCACCTCATCCTGATCCCCGAGAACCTCGGCTTCTAGGAAGGACCGGGCGGGCCGAGCGGACCCCCCCGCCCTCTCTTCGCGGGGAGGTCCGCCTCAGGACGGTCGGTCTAGCCGCGCGCCGGGTGGTACGCCTCCGAGGCGAGTCCCGGGACCTCGCCCCCGTCCCAGACGGACCGGGGCCACTCCCCGGCCCGCTCGTACGCCAGCCCAATCGCCAGCCGCGAAAGACTGGAGATCCAGGGGGCCCCGATCGCCTCGGCCACGGGTACCTCCCGGACCTCGGCGATCTCCGGCGGCCGGGCCACCGGGTCCCCCCGGACGTGTTCGACGACGAACGCGAAGTAGATGTCGCTCTCCGAGGCGTGGATCACCTTGTGCCGGGTCATCAGTAACGGACCGACGCGCGTGGTGATGCCGGTCTCCTCCTGGAACTCCCTTACGAGGGCCACCTCCAGAGGTTCGCCGGGCTCAACGTATCCACTGGGGATCGTGAACCGGTCCCGATAGACCGCCCGGTTGACGAGGGCCCGGCCGTCCCGGAGGAGGACCCCACCGACGCCGAGACGGGTGTGAGGGGGAGGGAGCGGCGGGAACGATGGGGTGGCCACGAAGGTCCACCCGCGGAGCTCGCTTTCAGTGTTGCGCTGACTGGAGGCCGTCCCGTACGGGGGCCCCTGCGGGCTGACGTCCCTCCGGCCCCCCACCCGTTGATGCCAAGTGCGGCGCCGCATCGGCGGCCGACGCCCTCCAGGCATGGATCCGGTCCCGGGAGCTGGTCACGAAGGAGGAAGGCGTGAACGACCTCGAGAACGCCCCGGCGGCGCTCGCCCGGCTGTTCTCGGGGGCCAACGTGGGAAAACAGCCGCTCAACATCCTCGACGCGCCCCTCGGACGGACCCGGTGCCACGGGGCCGGCCTACGCCAGGCGGTAGACGTACATCCTCTCCCCCACGGTCTCGGTCACCCCGCCCGTGGACCGGTACAGTCCCTCGGCGGCCACGTTGGCCGGGTCGTCGGTGAAGACGAACACCTCCGAAAGCCCGTGCGAGCGGCAGTGGTGGAGGAGGACCTCGATCAGCGCGGTCCCGACCCCTTTCCGCCGGTGGACCTCGTCCACCGCGATCTCATAGAGGAACATCTGCCGGCGCGGGGTCGCCAGCTGGTCGAGCTCGGTGCCCCGCAGGAATCCCACCGGCCGCGTCCCCTCGTAGGCCATCAGGAAGACGTTCCGGGGCTCGGCCAAGTACGTCCGCACGGCGGCAGGGTCGACCCGGTCATCGAACAGGTGTTGGGCGCCAAGGACCTCGCCCTCCTCGCCGACGGTAAGGCGCTCGACCCGCAATCCCGCCCGGACCAAGGGGCTCATCGAGGACCTCCGTCCCGCCGTCCTGCGGCAGGGCGGAGTGCGACGTAGACCGCGGTCGATCGCTGGAGGCCAGCATCCTCCATCGTTGTCGCGACCCGGTTCGGGGCCCGGCCGGTCCTACTTGAACGCATAGCTGTAGCTGGGACTGACGAACTTCCCGTTCTCGATGATCAGGAAATCCCGATCGAGCGGGGCGCCGTCGAAGAACTTCGTAAGACAGTCCCGGATCCCGTCGGCGTACCGACGCTGGGCCTCGAGGGTCGTCCCGGAGACGTGGGGGGTCATCGCGTGGTTCGGCATGGTGCGCCACGGGTGATCCGGGGCCGCCGGCTGCGGGTACCAGACATCCCCCGCGTACCCCGCGAGGCGGCCGCTCTTCAGAGCCTCCACGAGCGCGTCGGTGTCGACGATCCGACCTCGGGCCGTGTTGACGAGGTACGCCCCCTTCTTCATCCGTGAGAGCCGGTCCCGGTTGAACAACCGGTCGGTCGCGGGCGTGAGCGGGGCGTTGATGCTGATCACATCGCAGACGGGCAGCAGCGCGTCGAGCGAGAGGTACCGGGCACCCAGGACCTGTTCCTCGGCCGTGGTGAGCCGGCGGTTGTCGTAGTAGTAGACGTCGACATCGAACGGTCTCAGCCGCAGCGCCACGCGCTGCCCGATCCGGCCCATCCCGACGATCCCGACGGTCTTGTCCTCCAGATCGTGCGACCGGGCGGCGACCTTGGCGATGTCCCAGCCGCCGTGGACCACCTCCAGGTAGGCGGGGATGTAGTTGCGCACCAACGCGAGGATCTGCATGATCACGTGCTCGGCGACGGAGACCACGTTGCTGCCCGTGACCTCCGCGACGGTGAGCCCCCGCTCGGAGGCGGCCGCGAGGTCGAAGTGGTCGGAGCCGACGCCGGCCGTGAGGAGGAGCTGGATGTTCGGCATCTTCGCGAGCCGCTCCCGGGTGATGTACGCCGGCCAGAACGGGGTCGCGATCACCACCGACGCGTCGGCGATGATCGGGTCAAGGGCCGGTCCGGTCTCCGTCGTGGCGACGAGCTCGTGACCCCGGGACCGCACGAACTCCCGAAGACCCAGCGCGTTCTCCGCGCAACCCAGGAGCTCGGGTACTTCCTTCGCCGCAGGGCCACCGGGGTAGGAGATCCACACGATCTTCATCGTCGCGCCCGGAGGGTGCAAGGCCCGCACCCCTAAAATGGCGCGTCGGCCCGCGCCCGCGGGGAGCGACCTCACCGGACCGGCGTCGGGGCGGGAGGGGATCCAGTTCCCCGATGCAACAGGTAGAGCCCGCCGAGGACGAGGAGGAACCCGGCGATCTCGAACGGGGTGACCCCCTCCCCGAACAGACCGATCCCTACGAGGACCCCGACCGTCGGGTTCACGTACGCGACCAGGTTCGCCCGGGTCGGCCCCACCCGGTAGTGGAGACGGAAGTAGATCGTGTAACCGATCACGGACGGCACGGCCGCGAGCCAGATGAGCGTCCCGAGGACCGTTTCGTTCAATGGCAGGGCCGGCGAGCCGATCGGAGAGACCGCCACGAGGGCCAGCACCGCGGCCGCGGTGACGAACTGGACGGTAAGTCCCCACGGCCCCGTGGCGGTGTGGATCGACCGCTTCATCAGGACGCTCCCGACGGCGAACGCGGCCACCGCCCCCAGGGCGAGGACGCCTCCGAGGACCGCGTTGCGCTGACCCCCGATCAAATCCGGCAGCAGCAGCACGACGACGCCCACGAAGCCGACCGCGAGGCCGAAGAGGCCCGCCCTCCCGATCCGGTCGGAGCCCAGGACCCATCGGGCCAGGATCACGCTCCAGATCGGGGTGGTGGCGACGAAGATGGAGGCGAGGCCCCCGGTGATGTACTCCTCGCCCGTGTACAGGAACGCGGCGTAGCCGGCGATCGCCAGGACCCCGCCGTAGAGGGCCGACAGCACGAGGGTGCGGCGATCCGGCCGAAGGTCCCGGCTCGCGAAGGCGATGACCGCCATGGCGACCGCCGCAAGGCCGAATCTTGCCGCCCCGTACGCGAACGGGGCGGCCCCCGCGAGCAGGCCCGCGCGGATGATCGGGAACGCCGAACCCCAGAGGATGCCGAGGACCACGAGCCAGCCTAGGTCCCCCCACCGAGCGTTCTCCACCGCGGGCGTCTCGGTCATGGGGTCGACCGCGGGTGCGCTCCTTCCTGGGCCAGGAGCCGGGCCTTGGTCCGCGGGCCCCCCTCACCGGAATAGTTCCCGATCGATCCGTCGCTCGGGAGCACCCGGTGGCAGGGGATGACGACCACCGCCGGGTTCCGGGCCACGGCGTTCCCGACGGCCCGAGCCGCCCGGGGCCGACCGACCCGACGCGCGATCTCCCCGTACGTGGCCGTCCGACCCGATGGGATCCGACGCACCTCGTCAAGGACCCTCCGGTCGAACTCGGTGAGCTCGAGGTCGACCGGAAGATCGCGCATCTCGTCCTGCCCCGTGGCGATGTGCGCGACGATCCGGTCAAGATAGGGATGACTCGCGGTGGAGGCACGGGTGGGAGGGTCCTTCCGGAGCCCCACGCGCGCGATCCGCTCCCCCGGAGCGCCATCCAGAGGTACAGGTCGAGCTCCGCCGAGAACCGGGCGAACTGGGCCCACGCTTCGGCCCCGGCCTGGGGCCCGTGGCGGTCGCCCCACCCCTCGGTCAGAGGCGCCGCGGCGCGGATGACGTGCGACTCTGCCACCCGGAGGTGCTCCTCCGTGGTCGACCGCGCGAGGCCGAGCGTCCGGGCGACCCGGGCCACCGTGGTCCGCCGGGGCACATCGCAGTACCCGTCCCGGACCGCCTGGCCGAGCACCTCCCGCTGGCGAGGGGAGAGCCCGAGGGTCCACGGGGGTGTCGCGCCGACCTCCCCCGGCAGCTCCTCGGCCCGGATCGGACGCTTCGCGACGAGCCGGGCGTCGTGGTACCGCCGCTGCCAGGCCGCGGGAGGGATGCTTCGGGACGAGAGGAGCCGGACCGTCAGTTCCCCCGCGCGCCAGACCAACGGCGGAAGCACCACCGCGTCCCACCGATCGAGGCCTTCCAGGAACCGCCGTTCCGAGGGGGAGCGCGGGACGAGCATGGTTCGGGGAGCACCTACGTGGCCCCCGGCTTCGGCCCCGTCGGCCTCGGCGAGCCACCGGCGCCCCACGGGCCGCGTCCTCCACTCTACGTCGGGCCGCGCCCGGGAGAGGCGCTGCATCGCTCCGGGGATCGCCAGGTGGTAGCCCAGGACGTACAGCGCCATGCCCCGAGCACCGTCCCGGGGCGGATATCCGTTGAGCCGACGTACGTCGGGTCTACGGTCCTCTGGCTCCCCGCGGGCCGGTCAGCGGCCCCGCCCTTCGAACAGGGCGTCGAGCATCCCGATCGGGGGGCACCCGAACCCGAGGAGCGCGTCGTGGAACGCCTTGCGGGACCCGCCGAACCGGTCGGCCAGATGCTTCCGACGGGCCTCGAGGATCGCGAGCTTGCCGAGGGTGTAGCAGAAGTACTCGGGGTTGAACGTCCCCCGGATCGCCTCCCGCTCGGCGGGGAGGGCCTCGAAGTGGGCCTCCCGCTGGAACAGCTCGGTCGCCTGGGCGATGGTCCAGCCGCCGGTGTGGAGCCCGATGGACGCGATGAGCCGGCAATCCCGCAGGAGAGCGTCGTGGAGCTGGGCCACCTCCGCGTCGGGGCCCCCGGCCCCGAGCCCGGCCTCGATCGCGAGCTGTTCGGCGTAGTGGGCCCACCCCTCGGCGAACGACGACGAGAGGTAGACCTTCCGGGTGAGCGTGCCCGCCGCGTGTCGGAAGTGGAGGAACTGGAGGTAGTGCCCCGGGTACACCTCGTGGACGGTGATGTTCCGGAGCATCTCGTTGTTCATGGCCCGGAGCCACTGCTCCTGCCGCTCGGCGGTCCAGGTCGGGTCCACCGGCGTCACGAAGTAGATCCCCTCGTCCCCTCCGATGTCGAACGGGCCGGGCGGGTTCATGGACGCGGTCGAGAGGGCCCGACCGTAGACCGGGGTCTCCTCGACCCGGCAGACGTCCGGTTGCGGGATCGTGACGAGGTCGTGGGAGTCAACGAACGCCCGCGCCTCGGCCACCAGCTCCTGGGCGTACGGAACGAGCCCGGCGGCCGTGGTATGGTTCCGGTAAAGGGATTCGAGCGTTGCGTGCACCGCGTCGGGTGGCGAGACGCCCGGGTGCGAGGCCTGGGCGATCTCGGTCAGGCGGCGCTGGTTCCGGTCCAGGTCCGCGCGGCCGGCGGCGAGCACGTCCGCGAACGGGGTCTCGATCCCCTCGCGCACCCACAGTAGCTTCTGGTAGTTCACGGGCCCGAGGGCGAACTCCGGGACGGCGCGGGACGAGTAGTCGGTCTTCAGGCGCTCCACGAACTCGTTCACCGCCGCCTCGGCGGGGGTGCGGACCTCCCGTACCCGGTCTCCCAGGGCCGCCGAGTGGCGACGGGCGAACCCTTCGGCCTCCTCGAGGTGCGAGGGGATGGAAGAGCCCATCGCCACGGCCAGGCGGATGAACGGGTCCGGAAGGCGGCTCTGGAGCCGCCGTGCGCCGGCCTCAAGGAGGCCCGGGACGGCCGAGATCGCCCGGACCATCGCGTCGACCCGGAGCTCGGCGGGAGCGTACTCTCGGACCATGTACTGGGTGAGCGAGATGGGTCCGATGTAGGACATGGGATTGCGTTCCAGGTCCCGCCCGTCCTCCAGGTCGAAAAGGGGGCTCTCGAGGAGGAGCTGGAGCTGGATGGCGTCGAGGTGGCGGCCGGGGGGCAGCCGGTCCTCGGCACCGACCTAAGCTGACCGAGCAGATCCCTCGCGCGGTTGGCCCACCGGTCCGTCGCGGCCCTCGAAAGGTCGGGCATCCGCCCATCGGTACCTGGTGGAGGCCGAGGAACACCGCGTACCCCGGTTGAAGCTCGAACAGATGGTCGATGATCCGGTCCTCGACAGGGTCGAGCTCCGAGGCGACGGCCGCGGCTACGCCGCCGGCGGTCCGTTTGGGGTCATTCATGGCCCGCGACCCTGCGACCCGTTTATAAACCGGCCGGGACCGGCGCGCCGCGGGACCCCGCGACGGGACGCCCCGCGTTCAGTCGTTCCAGGCGATCCGGCACGTCGGGCACCACGGTCCGTCGAGCTCGGTGCCGCACAGGAAGCATTGCGTGCTGGTGCGCCGGGGCGAGAGGGACCCGCGGGCCGCGGCCTGGTCCGCTGCCGGCAGGGGCGGGGGGGGACCGGTGGGGGTCGCCGGCGCCGCGGGCGGCGAGCCCGCCACGGGGACCGAGGTTACAGATACCGCTGCGGCATGCGCGGGCTCGGGCGATGGGGCGGGGACTGGCGGAGCCGGCGCCTCGGGATCGGGAGTGGGGAGGGGGTCGGGTTCCCCCGGGGCCTCGGGGGGGGCCTCCTCCACGGGGAGCTCGTCGGCGCCGTCCGGCGCGAGGGAGGACTCCTCTTCCGGCTCGGGGTTGCCTTCCTTCGGCCGGCGGAGCCGACGGAAGAACCCGGCCATCGGGCCACGATGGACCGCCGCGCCTTAACAGTTCGTCGGAAGGGCCGGTGCTCCCGGGCATCCCTATTTCCCTCCTCCGCTGTGGGGCGCCCATGGCGCCGACCCCGACCGAGCGGCTCTTGGCGCTCGGCCTCACTCTCCCACCTCCCCCGAAGCCGATGGGCTCGTACTCGCCGGTCGTGGTGGACCGCGGGCTTGCCTGGGTCGCGGGCCAGGTCGCGAACACCGCGGGCACGGTGCTGTCGCCGGGGCGGGTGGACCGGGACGTGTCGATCGAACGGGCGAAGGAGCTGGCGAGGACGGCGACCCTCCAGGGCCTGAGCGCCCTCGCCGAGGCCCTTGGTTCCCTCGACCGGATCCGGCGGATCGTCCGGGTCACCGTCTATGTGGCGTCGTCCGAGGGGTTCGTCCGGCATCCGGAGGTCGCCAACGGGTCGACGGAGCTCCTGATCGAGATCTTCGGCGAGGCCGGTCGCCCCGCGCGGGCGGCCGTCGGAGCCGTCTCCCTGCCATCGAACGCTCCGGTCGAGATCGAGATCACCGCCGCTATCGAATGAGATGACCATGGAGACGACGGGTTGGGAAGGGGTCGTCCGCTCCGGGCGAGACCTGTTCACCCCCAATCTCGTTCCCGGCGCCCGGGTCCACTCCGAGGAGCTGCGGAGCGACGGAGGGACCGAGTACCGGCTCTGGGACCCGTACCGCTCCAAGCTGGCCGCCTACCTGCTCAAGGGCGGGACCGATGCCTGGAAGGGCGCCCGTTCGATCCTCTACCTCGGCGGATCCCACGGTACCACGGCGAGCCACCTGTCCGACCTGCTGCCGAACGCGGAGATCTTTGTCGTGGAGAAGAGCCCGGTCTCGTTCGCGCCCCTCCTGGGGCTGTCGAGGCACCGGCCGAACCTGTTGCCGATCCTCGCCGACGCCCAGCTACCGGAGCGGTACCTCGCGGACGTCGGGCAGGTGGACCTGCTGTACCAGGACATCGCCCAGCGCGGCCAGGCGACGATCTTTGCGGAGAACGCGGCGGCCTGCCTCGCTCCGGGCGGGGTCGGGCTCCTCATGCTGAAGGTCCGGTCCGTGACCCAGTCCCGGCCGGGGCGGGCGGTCGTCGATGAGGCCCGAGGGACCCTGGCCGACGCCGGGCGACCGGTCCGTTCGTCGCTCGACCTGTCGCCGTACTCTCGGGACCATGTGGCGCTGCTCGTCGGCGCCCGCTCCGCACCTTCCACCGTTCATCGCTGACGGAACCGGGATGTAGCCCGTCCCGCTCGTTCCCGACGGGTGGTCGAGTGCGGCGACGGACGGGAGGGATCGCGCGCGCGGGTCCGGTCGGGAACTGTTGGTTCGGGGCCCTGCTGGCAGCGCTGTGCGTCCTGTTCGCGGGGCCGGCCCCCGTGGCCCCGCGCTCCGCCGGTGTCGCTTCGCCACCCCCGGCCGATGAGGCCCGGCCGGTGCCTCTCCACGCTTCCGTGCCACGCGCCCCCTGGCCCCCGGCGGATCCCGGCGCGCCCCATATGACCCAGCTCCGCGGGGTCCCCCAGGTCGAGGGCCTCTCGGTTTCTATCGAGGCGCCCCTCTCCACCTCGGACGTGGGCCGGGCCGTCCCTCTTCAGGCGAACGTCTCCGGGGGAGTGCCGCCGTACCGACTGGGCTGGAACGATTCCGCCGGAGGGTGGGCGACCGGCGGGAGCTGGGCGGTCAATGCTTCCGCCCCCGGATCCGTCGAAGTGGTCGCGTCGGCCAGCGACAGCCTCGGGGACGTCGGTGTGTCAAGCCTCCTCGTGACCTTCGTCGCCGGCCCCACCCTCTCCATGTCGGCCACCCCGGAGGCGGTCGACGAAGGCGTGCCCTTCACGCTCGAGGTCACGGCGACCGACGGTGTGGCTCCCCTCTACATCGATTGGTCGGTCGGGCCGGGCACCTCGAACGGAACGATCGTGGACCTCGCGGGAGGCACGTCGGCCGTACCTGCGGTGGCGACACTTCCGGGCGCGGTCGTCGCGACCGCCGATCTTGTCGATTCGGCGGGTGGGCGGGCCACGGTCTCCACCGCGGTCGCTGCCTCGTACGCCCCACCGTCGCTCGACCTCGGCCCAGGTCCCGCGTACGCGGAGGCCGGCGCCCTCTTTTCGCTGGACGGGAAGGTCGTCGGCGGCGCTCCGCCGATCGATTGGACCGTCCTTCCTTCCGCTCCGGTCGCGAGTCCCGTTGCTTTCTCGGGAACCGTGGGTGCGAACGGCTCCTTCGGATGGGGCGCCGCGTTCGACGCGGCCGGGAACGACAGCCTTTCGGTGATCGTCACGGACTCAGAGGGGGCCTCGGCGTCGGCGGAACTACCGGTGTCGGTCCTTCCCCCGCTCTCGGTCCGGATCCTCTCGCCGACCGGACCGGTCCCGGCGGAAGGAGCTCTCCTTGTGACGGCCGTGATCGGGGACGGCTATCCCCCGTACCAGTGGACGCTCACATCGGCAGGATCACTGGGACCCTCTGGATCGGTCTGGGTGACCGGAAATGTCTCCCTCTCCGTCGAGGTGGGGAACGTCACCGGGCTCTCGCTCGAGCTTTCCGTCACGGACGGTCTCGGGGGTACAGCGCTGGATTCGCTCTCGGTCGCGGTGGTCCCGCCCGGCGTTGGGTCCCCGGGCGACCCGGCACCATCGGTACCTCCATCTCTGTTCGGGGAAGCCGCGACGCCGGCGGCGGTCCTTCTGGCGGTCCTGACGCTTGTCGTCCTCGTGACCTCCTGGTGGCGAAAGAACTCGGGCGCACCCCCCAACGCGCTCGGGGTGATCAAGCGCCTCCTGGCTCGGGGGGGCACCATCGAGCCCGACGATCTGCTGCTCCGGGGGCGGGAGGCGGGGGTCGGTGAGCTCGCCATGCAGAGCACCATCGACGAGCTCCTCGGGGATGGTCGACTCGCCAAACGATCTGGGCCATCGGCAGAGACCGTGCTGGAGTGGGGGGCCCCGGACGCGGCGGGCGCGATGGAGGGATCCCAATGATCCGGAGCGCTCCCCCGATCTGGTTCGCGGTGCTAGTGATCGGGCTCCTCGTCGGCACGACATGGCCGGGGCCGAACCCATCGAGCCCGGCTGCTACTCTCGGGGCCGGCCCGCGCGCTCCGCTGGTTTCCACGAGCTCCTCCGTCTCGAACTTCACCAATGCGATCGGGCGGATCGTCGACCTGCTGGGCCTCTCCGGTAGCGGGCTCCTCGCCATCGTGTGGACCCGAGTGGCCCTGAGCTGGTTCTCGAACGACGTGACGAAGAAGGTCCAGGCGAAGGAACGCGCCCGCGACGCACTCATCGGAACGATCCTGTTCACCGCCGCGGTCTCAGGCCTGCTCTATGGCCTCGCCCATTGGGTCATCACCGGGACGTGAGGTCCGTGTCCTTCACGTCCTCGACGATCCAGGCGCTGCTCTTCGTGATCTTTGCGGGCATCACCGCGGTCCTGGCGGCGATCATCGGCCCGACGTACGACAACATCCTCGTGCCGTCCCTCGCGCGCCTCGGCGCTGTATCCGACCCCGTTCGCGTCGGGGACCTTCCTCTCCGGCGCCGCCGCGTTCAGCGAGTTCCTCCTCGGTAGCCTTGTGGACCCGCTGATCGGGGTCGTCGGGCTGGGTATCGCACTCACGTACCTCGGGCGCTCGATGCTCGGAGGATCCCCCGTCCGCCCCGAACCGTTCTTGGCCCGGCTCGTCCTCGCCGCCCTCCTCGCGAACTTCACGCTCCCGATCGCCGGTGGCATGCTCGAAATCGCCGGGTCCGCCTACCCGGTCATCGCCGGATGGGACGGCGGAGCGTGGCAGCACTGGGAAAACCTCGCCGGGTGGGGGGAGCTCTCATTCGCCTGGGACAACGGCGCCCTGGCGTTCGTCCTCACCTTCGGTCTCTTCCTGGTCGTGCTCCTCCTCGCGACCGCCATCGCGGTCCGCAACGCCCTCCTCGCGGTCCTCCTCGTCCTCCTGCCGGCGTTCACCCTCCTCTGGCCGATCCCACCTCTGTCACCGCTCGCCCGGCGGGGGTGGACCATGTTCGGGGAGCTCGCATTCCTCCCGTGCGTCCTGGTGATCCCACTGGAGCTCGCGGTGGGTTCCCCCAACATCCTGACCCTGCTGGCGTTCCTCACGGTGGCACTGGCGTCGCCGGCGCTGATCTCGCTGGCGGGGGCGCAGCTGACGTCGGTGGGGTTCCCCTCCGCGGGGGCCACGATCTCCAATTCCCTCCAGCGGGGGCTGGCGACCGCCTCCCAGAGCACCCAGAGCTTCCTGCGTCCCCTGAGCGGTTCCTCGGCGCTCGCCCCGGGGGTCCGCAACGTGGCCGGGGCTGTCGGCCGGGCCTCCGGGAGCGCGGCGTTCCCGGCCGCCGCCCCACTGTTCGCTGCGGAGGTGCTCGGCCACGGAGCGGCCCGGCTCCTGAAGCATCTCCCGCAGACGGCGGCGCCTCAAGACCCCCGGAGGGATTCCTTCCCTCCCGTGAACCGCGGGATCCCGCACCTCCCCGCCGGCGCTCTGACGGGGGTCGTCCGCCGTGGGTGAGTCGGCCCCGCCGTTCGGGCCTCCGTCGGTCGTGCTACCGGAGTCGTTCGACCGAAGGATGCGACTGGGACCGTTCCCGTCGGTTCGCGATGCCCTCAAGTTCGCGACCTACGCCGCCGTCGGGGCCGTCCCCGCCGTCCTCGTGGCGCCGATCTGGTGGCTTCCGTTCCTCGGAGCAGGGTTCCTTCTGGCGATGTACCACCCGGCCGGGAAGCCCGCGGATGAGCAGGCAGGCGAATTCGTGGCGTACCACGTTCGCCAGGGACGGCTCTCCCGGGGCCGGGTACCCGAGCGGCGCCCCTGGGCGCTGGGTCCCGCGGCCCGCGTCGGCGGCGTGGCGCTCGTCGCGGTCCTGGAAGTGTCCGGTACCCCGGTCGCGTTCCTTCCCCCCCAGGAATCTCGGGCGCTGTTCGATCGGTTCCGGGACCTGCTCCGGGCGATCGAGGGGGGCCTGTACCTCGTGATGACGACCGAGCCGATCTCGAGCGATCCGTACCAACCTCCGGATGGCCTCGCTCCCCCCGCCCCGCTGGCGCGGGCCGGGTACACGGAGATGGTCCGCATCCTGTGCCAGCGGCGGCGGCAACGGAGAGTCCTCCTCACCATCTGGGTTCCCCGGGGGGACGGGGCGGCCGCCCGCCTCGAACGGAACGTCGCCGTGGTGACGGACCACCTCGGGCGCATCGGGGTCCGGGTCGAGCGACTGGCCGACCGTCCGCTCGGGGCCGCCCTGGGTCGGATGGGATGGTCGGAGGGGAGCCGATCGTGAAGGGGCGGCCGAGACGCCGGCCGGGGCCGATCCCCGAGCTCCCGATGGATCTGGGGGAGGCGTCGGGCTCGTTCGGGCTCCTGGCCGGGATCCTGTCGGTGCTGCTGCCGTACTTTCTAGGCCTGGTGGTCGCGCTCGGCATCCTCGGGGCGGGGGTCGGGATCCTTCGAATGCCACTCGTCGCGGCCACGCACGGCACCGGTCGGTGGATCTTCCTCGTCGCATGGGGACCGCTGGCCCTCGGCTGGACGATGTTCCTCTCGGCCCCGGGCCCCGTGGCCTCGTTCCGCGGCCTGGTCCTGGGCGCGTCGGCCGTGCCGCTCTGGGTCACCGTCCGACGACCCCCGGCGTTCGGAGGCCTCGGATGACGCGGCGGCGTCCCTCGGACCCCCTCGAGGGGGCCACATGGCTCAGCCGGAGCGGTCGGGTCGATGCCCCGTTGCTCCTCCCTCAGCTTCCATCGGAGGTGCCGTTCGGTTTCCTCGCACGGCTCCTTCCCACATCGGTGTCGGCGGAGCTCCGCCTCCAGATCCACCGGGTCCCGTCCGACCGGGCGCTCGAGATCCTGGATCGGGCCTACGCCGTCGCCTCGGCGGAGCTGGCCACCTCCTCGGGGGGCGCCGGGGGCCGGCCGGTCGAGCTGGCGCGAGAGGCCGAGAGCGCCGAACAGGTCTCCCGGCAGGTCGCGGCCCGGGAGCAGGAGCTCTGGCGGGTGGGGGTGAGCGTCCACGCCATCGGGCCGAACCTCCCGAAGACCGACCGGGTCCGGGACGACCTCCGCCGGCGCTTCCGGGCTGCCGGTTTCCGAGTGCGGGTCCCCACGTACGAGGCCGCGGCGGCGACCTCGGCGCCGGACCTCAAGGGCACCGAGGCCCGGCCGGCCGGGTATTGGCACACCCTGCCGACGGACGGGGTCGCAGCCTTCTTCCCGTTCCTGGATGAAGCGGTCGCCGAGCCGGGCGGGGTCCTTACCGGACTGCTGCTGGACGATGCGAGCCCGGTGTTCCTCGATCGGTGGTCCCACGCGAGCTATTCGTGGGGGGTCTTTGGAATGACCGGCTCCGGTAAGACCTTCTTCACGGCCCTCACGGCGCTCCGGAGCTTGTGGATGAGGCCCGGGCTCGATCTCGTGATCCTCGATCCGCTCGGGGAGTTCGTGGGTCTCGCGGCGGCGCTCGGGGGATCGGTCATCGAGGTCGCCGGCGGGGAGCACCGGTTCAACCCCCTCGATCCCGCGACGACCGGCGGTGACCGGACCGAGAAGGCCGGGCGGGTGGCCACGGTCCTACGGGCCCTGTTCCCCAGCCTCCGGGACGAGGAAGGGGCGACGTTCGACGCGGCGCTCGCTCGCTTGTACGGATCCGGCGTCGGGGTGCCGATCCTCTCCGACCTGATCGACGAGGTCGAACGGGCGCCGGGGGAGACCGGTCGCCTCCGGGCCCTCCTCGAGGTGTTCCGGTCCGGCTCCCTGCGCGGCCTGGACGGGCCTACCACCGCCGGCTGGGGCGAAGGGCCAACGGTGGTCAGCCTCGTGGGGGTTCCCGAGAACCAGCTCGCGTTCCATCTCGCGTACCTCTCCGACGCCATCTACGGTCGGGTCCGGGACCGGCGCGGCCCCAAGCTCGTCATCGTCGATGAGGCCCACCTGCTCGCCCGGGACCCGTCGACGGCGCTGTTCCTCGACCGGCTCGTCCGCCACCTGAGGCACTACGAGGCGGGGGTGATCCTGGTCACCCAGAACCCGGACGACTTCCTGGCCAACGAGAGCGGTCGGTCGCTTCTGCGAAACCTTCGGGCCACCGTCCTGCTGCGGTTGTCCCAGGTATCGGACGAGTGCCGGGCCTTCTTCGACCTCACCGAGGCAGAGGCCCAGTGGCTGCCGAAGGCGCGCCTCCCGAAGGAGGCGGGCTACTCGGAGGCGTTGCTCCGCCTCGGCCCGTCCCACCTCCCGATGGCACTGATCGCCTCGACGCCCGAGTACGAGTTCCTGGTCGCCGCCCTCGGCGACCCGCGGGGGCGTCAAACCGCCCGGTCCGATGTTCCGGTGGAGCCGTAGGTTTATCCTACCGCCCGGCGAGCCCCGGCCGTGTCCGACGCGGCCAATCTCCCGCCGGAAGGCTCGGGTCGGAAGCGGGAGAGCTGGAGCCTGAAGACCCTCGTCGAGGAGGTCGCGGGGCGACCGATCGGCGAGTTCCAGGACCCCGCGCGCCCCACCCACCCCTACGTGCAGTTCCACCGTGCCCGCACCGCCGCGGCGGCGGCGGAGCTGGCCTCCCGCCCGGCGCCGGTGGCCGAACCCCCGTCGGACCCGGTCGATCGGGTCTACCCACCGTTGTCGGGCGCCACGGGCCGGGCCCTGCATGGACCGGAGAACGAGCACCACGCCGAAACGCTCGCGAGCGTCATCGGGGAGGACGAGCCCCCCACGCCGGGTCGACTGCATCACACGCCGGGACCCTCCCGCCGGCCGGAGCGGGTCTACCTCCACTATCTGCTGTTGCACCTGGACCGGCTCAACGACGCCGCCCTCCAGTACCTGCGGAACGCCGTCGAGGAGGAGCTGCGCCACCGGACCGCTCCGACCGCCCCGTCCCCGAGATCATAGCGGCCGTCCGACGACGGAGCCGACCCACCAAGTCCGGGTCCCGCTCGACCCCGATGGCCCGGCGGCCGAGGTGATGCGCCTCCCAGAGAGTGGTCCCGGTGCCGGCGAACGGGTCGAGAACGGTCTCTCCCCGGCACGAGAACATTCGGATCAGCCGACGGGGCAGCTCCGGAGGGAACGCTCCGGTCCGTCGTCCCCCCTCGGATTGGCGCGCCCCCCGGATATCGCCCCAGATCTGGGAGAACCACAGGTCCCGCTCCGCCCTTGTATACTGGCTCCCCACCCGGCGCGGGATCCTTCGGAGGGTACCACCGAGGGCCTCCCTTGCGGAGGAGCAGGATGAACTCGCAGTCGAGGGTCACGTACGCGTTCGGCGGGAGGAACCCGGAACCCAGGAACGCGTTGGGCCGATTGATCGGTTTCTTCCAGAGGAGGTAGGGAAGGGGGCGGAACCCCAGTCCGACGGCGTCCTCGAGGATCCGGGCGTGGTTCGGCCAGAGACGGAACCCGTCGGAGTCCGAGCGGAGCGCGTCCCCAACGTTGACGGCCATGAGGCCGCCGGGGACGAGGACCCGGTGAGCGCTCCGCCACGCGTCGCGAAGGATCCGGTGCATCCCATCGAACTCCGAGGCCCCCTGGGCGGAGAACGTGGCGTCCCACTGCGGGATCATCGGGTACGGAGGCGAGGTCACGATCAGGTGGACCGATCGGTCCGCGATACCGGGGAGCGTACGGGCGTCCCCTTCGATGACCTGGATCGTCGTGGGTTCCCCGAGGGCGGAGCCCGGCGAGAGTTAATACGCGCCCCTCCGATGCAACGGCCATGCGACTGGACCGCCCCATCCTCCAGGTCGCCCTCGACTTCGAGAACCTCTCCCGGGCCCTGACCGCGGCCCGCGAGGCGGTCGAGGGCGGAGCCGACTGGATCGAGGCCGGCACGCCCCTCATCAAGTCCGAGGGGCTCGATGCGGTCCGGGAGCTCAAGAAGGCGTTCCCCGGCCACCGCATCATCGCCGACATGAAGGTGATGGACACCGGCGCCTTCGAGGTCGAGATCGCCGCGAAGGCGGGCGCCGACCTGGTCACGGTCCTCGGCACCTCCGACGACGACACCATCGCCGACGCGGTGCGGGGCGGTGAGAAGTACGGCGTCGAGGTGATGGTGGACCTGCTCAACGTGGCCGATCCGATCGCCCGGACCCGACGGGTCGCCGAACTGGGCGCCGCGGCGGTCTGCTGGCACGTCGGCATCGACATGCAGATGCGGGGCACCTCCCCGTTCGAGGTGCTGGCCGAGCTGACCAAGGCCTCCCCCGTTCCCGTCTCCGTCGCGGGAGGCCTCAACTCGGAGACCGTCGCGCAGGCGACCCGGGCCGGCGCCCGGATCCTCATCGTGGGCGGCGCGATCACCAAGAGCCCTGACATCCGGGCCGCCACCGCGCGCATCCGGGAGGCGATCGACAGCCAGAAGGAGGTCGCCACGGAGCTGTTCAAGCGCTACGCCGGTGCGGAGATCCGCGACGCGTTCCTGAAGGTCTCCACTCCGAACATCACCGACGCCATGCAGCGCCAGGGCGCCCTCCATGGCCTCGTCCCGCACTTGAAGGACCTGAACGTCCGGATCGCCGGACCGGCGGTCACCGTGGTCACCCGCGACGGGGACTGGGCGAAACCGGTCGAGGCGATCGACCGCGCTGGTCCCGGAGATGTCATCGTCGTCGACGCCGGGGGCAGCACCACGGCCATCTGGGGAGAGCTCGCCTCCTGGAGCGCGCATGGCCGGGGGGTGGCGGGGGTCGTGATCGACGGGGCGGCCCGCGACATCGACGACATCGTGCGGCTCGGGTTCCCCGTCTTCAGTCGGCACGTCTCCCCGAACGCCGGGGAGCCGAAGGGGCACGGGGAGATCGGGGTCGAGGTCGTCGTCGGCGGGCAGCGGGTGCGCCCGGGGGATTGGATCATCGGGGACGCGAGCGGGCTCGTCGTGGTGCCGCGGGAACGGGCGTCGGAGATCGCCAATCGCGCGCTGGATGTCCTCGAGCATGAGAACCGGGTCCGCGAGGAGATCCGGCGGGGTTCCACGCTGGGAAAGGTCCAGAAGCTGGAACGCTGGGAACGGGTCGGTTGAACCCGTCGAGCGCGACTCGCCAAGCGCCGCGTGGGCTCGGTCTAGCGGGACGTGCCGCCGGCACGGGACCCAATATCGGTCGGCCGCCCACTGGGGAATCGTTCCGAGGAACGACCGGCCAGCGAAACCTGGATTTCGTGTTCAATCGTTCAAGCGGCCCCTCGTACGGGTCATATGGGGAAGCAGGGTACCGGCCCGGGGGACAGCGAACGGGCGCCCAGATCCGGCCGGGCCGCGCCAACGACCTGCGTGCGATCGTGGAGATCTACAACGGGTACGTGACGCTCTCCCCGGCGACGTTCGAGGTGGCGCCCGTTCTCGTGGCTGACCGCCTCTCGTGGTTCGAACAGCACAGCTCGGGCGGGCGACACCGCCTGTGGGTAGCGACCGAAGGGCGGCGTGTGGTGGGGTGGGCCACCACGAGCCCGTTCCGGCCGCGGGCCGCCTATGAGACCACCGTCGAGGCCTCCGTGTACTGCTCCCCGGACCATGTGGGAAGGGGGATCGGTTCTCAGCTGTACCACACCCTGTTTGACTCTATCCAGGGAGAGGACATCGAGCGGATCGTGGCGGGAGTCACGATGCCGAATCCCCCGTCCGTTCGGTTGCACCGGCGCTTTGGTTTCCGCCGTGTGGGGACCTTCCGTCGCGTCGGTCGAAAGTTCGGTAAGTACTGGGACGTGGCGTGGTTCGAGCGCCCGCTCCATGCGCCGCCGAGCACCAGTCGCGGGTTTCGGGTCCGGTCGACGGTGACCCTGGATCTTGCGACCGAAACCCTTTAGCCCCTCGGAGGGCCAGCCGGTTCCGCGCTCCCGTAGTCTAGTCCGGTCAAGGATAGAGGGCCTTCGAGGCGCCGGGTCCGGCGCCGGGGAAACCCTCCAACGTGGGTTCGAATCCCGCCGGGAGCATCCCACCTATGGTCCAATTCCGCCGCAGGGGTTCCCAGGCTCGTGCCTCGATGCCCCCTGGCGGACTCCCCAGAAGAGTGGGTCCTGGAACTTTCCTCCCGCCGCCCCTGACGGTAAGTGGGGCTTCGTGGGATCCACGGGTAGGCGCTTCGATGGGGGATGGAAGGGGTGCCTCAGGGGATTGGTACGCTCAGCGACCCCTGGAAGCATCCCACGCCGACGACGTTCAGCCTGTCGCCGGCGGCCGAGAGGTCCGCTGTGCCCGTGTCGATCGCCAGGGTCTGGAGGCTCGTCCAGGCTACGCTGGCCCCTTCCGACCAGGTTCCGTTGACGAAGTCGTAGGTCGCGACGGGAGAACCCGAGATGTCGGTGACGACCGCAGTCCATGCGGCCGTGGGCGTCACATTGACGTTCACGGCCGTGACCACCTGGACGCGGATATCCCCCCATGTTAGACCGCCACCGGCTGACTGGATACTGGAGTTGTACCAGTGATTGGGCCCCACAGCCTGTTCGGAGGGCTTGCTCAAGGCAGGGCCAGTTCCACAGAGACCGTCACAGCTCGGGGGCGGCGCACAGGCGGGAGTTGGCGGCCCGTACAGCCAAAACAAGTTCCCCTGGCTCTCGGTCACTACTCCGACGGCCGCCACGACGGCGACCACGCCCAGGGAACCTCCCACTAGCCAAAGGCGCCGGCCGCGAAGATGCCTCATGCAAGGACCCAACGCCCACGAAGCCGATGATGGTTCCGAAGGTCCCGCAGCAGGGTCAGGGGATGTTGACGCTGATCGAGCCCTGGAACGAGCCGGTACCGATGACGTTCAGGATGTCGCCTTGGCCGCTGAGGGTGGTCGAGCCGGTGTTGAGAGCAAAAACTTGGCCGCTCTGAAGCACCGTTGCGGGTCCGGCGGAGAAGGAAGCTGAACTGAACGAGTAGCTGGCCACATCAAGCCCGGTCGGTCCGAGGACGTCCAGGGTCCAACCATGACCCGCGGTAATGATCGCTCCCATGGCGGTGACGGGTTGGAACTGGACGTTCCCGGTGAGGATGCCGCTCCCCGCGGACTGGACCGTGAAGTTGTACCAGTGGTTTGCTCCGGCGACCTCTTCGATGGGCTGCCCGAGGGCGAGCGCCGTGCCGATGGGCGTGAAGTCCGAGCATCCATGACAGAGACCCCCCGATCCGAAGCCGGTGGAGCTGCCGACCTCAGCGAATGCAGCGGCATCAACGAGCACGGCCGCGATGATCCCGAGCGGGAGATACAGGGTCAGGTAACGACGTTCGCGGGGGGTCAGCACACCGCAGAGATGGACATTCCCGCGTATTGAGAATGCCGACGGGCAGATCTGGTCAGGGGATGTTCACGCTGATCGAACCCTGGAACGAGCCGGTGCCGATAACGTCCTTCGTGTTACCTTTGGATCCGATATCCGGTGCTCGAGCAGTCCAGCCGGGCGATCTGACCGGCCTCCAGGAGGGTCCCGCCGCCGCTCGCCCAATCCGAACCTGCGGACTAGTACAGGCCCAGGATCGCCCCGGAGCTGGCAAGGACGACCAAGCTCCAGCCCCCGGCCGAAGGATTGGGCGACCCCGTCAGGCCCGCGAACTGGAACCCGATATTTTCGAGGGCGATACCGCCCCCCCGGACCGGGTGGTGAAGTTGTACCAGTGATTGGCCCCGTTCGAGTTCTCCGTCGGTGTCCCGACCGTGATCACCGCGCCGCAAGGGCCGCATCCCGGATTCCCTGAGGATGACGGGCGCGGGGCGAGGCAGAACAATCCGGCGGCCAAGATCAGAATGACCGCGACGCCGGCCACGAGGGGCGCGACCCGAAGGGCGAACTCCAAGCGGCGCATTCCTCCCAAGACTCTCGAAGGCGCACCGGTAAGTGACGAGGGGGGGTACCCACGAGCGGACCGAGTCGGGGGACCCGCGCCGGTCGACGAATCGTGCGGGGAGAACAACCTTCATCGGTCGGGGCGCTCTGATCGGCACCGATGGCGCCGCAGCCGATCCCCGCCTGGCAGACGGTCGCGCTGCTCGCCTTCGTAGTTGGGGTGACAGCCGGGGTGCTCCTCTACTCATCCTCCCTCACCCCCGCATCGTCCCCTGCGGACGCATCGTACTGCCCGTTCGACGTGTCGAACGGCATGTCGTTCCCGGAGCCCGGGCAGACGGGGAATGTGAGCCCGAACGCGACGTCCTACGCAGTCGGATCTGTCGTATTCACCGCGAGCGCGACGGGATGCGTCGCTCCCTACACGTTCACCTGCGCCTTCGGTGACGGCGGTCAGTCGCAGCAGCCTGACGTGACCCATGTCTACCCGGGAGCCGGCTACTACTCCGGATCGCTCACGGTGGACGATTCCGCTGGGCACCCGTCCGTGAACTACTTCTGCGTCAATGCGTCCGCGTGGCCCGTCCTGGGTGGTGCGAGCGGGAATCCCGCCCCACCCTGCCCGTAGAGTCGCCCCCGACTCAATTCGCCGCGCGTGCCGATGCGGGCGGACCGCAATCCGCAGGACGACGCGCCTAGCAAGTGGGGGGACCCGCGCTTGCCGTCCTCCGCTCGTGGGGGTCGCACAGGTAACCGCGGGTCTCACTCTGATGGTACCGTCGAGCCGCATTGATCGTACCGGACCACCCCGCCTTATAGCCGGCCCAGGTCCGAGAGCCGGGTCGACGCGCGCGAGGAACGAGATGCCGATACTACATATCCGGGGTTCTCGACGCAGAATGGCTCTCCTCCCTGCGCTGATGGTCTTCGTCGCGCTGTTCGTGATCGCCTCTCCGCTGACCGGCGCCGCTTCTGTCGCATCAACCACTACGGTCGCGACGGCGCCTTACTCGGCAACTAGTCTCCTGGTGACCTCGAGCGGCGTTGGGAACTCCACCACGGGATGCGCTCGCGGGACCATGTCAGGCGCACCGTCATTCAACGCCTCCACCGGGGCGTTCGGTCTCGCAATCGGGGCTGTATCCCAGAGCTGCGTAGGGACGGGCTCCACCAGCTTCAACGGCGCCACCGTCAACGCGCAGGGGATCACCACGATCCCGTTCAGCGTGGCGTCGAGCGGCACCTTCAACGTCACGCTCCATGTCGAAGCGACGTTCAAGGTCGCCTGGGCGCTCCGCTACGGCCACTGCGTGACGATCCAGTCCACCGGGGCGCCGGACTGCGCCCAGCTGGTCACCTACAATTTCGGCCTGGTCGCACGATTGGCGGACGTCACCACGGGGTCCCTCGTGGGCTCGACCAATTCGTGGGACGCGACGAACTACACCCAGAACTCGACCGGCTGCAGTCACCTCATCTGCACGTCGACCCTCTACGGCGAGCCGGCGATCGGATCCAGCTCCTCCAAATTCCATCTGCCCCTGTACGTGAGCGCGGCTCTCCGCAGCGCCGACACCTACGCGATGGAGATCTACCTCACAGGACTGGCCCAGGCGGAGTCGTACACCGCGTACGCCCACCTTACGGGGGAGACCGGGACGATGTCGGGTTCCATTAGCGGCGTCTTCACGTCCATCACCGTGGTGTAGGCGGTCCCCCCGGTAGGCGGCAACCCTCGGCCGGGGTTGGCTCGATTCGCGATTCCCCAGATGGGAAACCCTGAACGTTCAGGGATGGGGGAGACCGGAACCAACGCCTAGGCCCGTGTTGCGGGCTTATCCCCATGAGGGGGGCTTGTTCACGTTGATGGAGTCGCCGTGGTCAGCTCCGGTCACCTTGGAGGATTTCCGGCCCACGTCGCTCAGTGGGATGGTCGGTCAGCGCGAGGCCCTCGGGCGCCTCGCGGGACTGGCAGCGGCCACCCGGGAACGGCGGATCGTTCCCCCCAACCTGCTAATGCATGGTCCCCCGGGGGTCGGAAAGACCACGGCGGCCCGCGCCTTCGCCCGCGAGGTTCTCGGCGCCCACTGGGAGAACAGTTTCCACGAGCTGAAGGCCTCGGACAACCGCTCCCTCGAGTTCGTCCGCGATCGGTTGGTCCCGACCAGCCTACTGGCGCCCAGTCGGGGCGCGCTGGTCCGGATGTTTTTCCTCGACGAGGCCGAGACGCTCTCCCCCGAGGTCCAAAGCGTGCTCCGTCCGGCCCTCGAGAACGAGCGCGGGACCAGCATGTTCATCCTCGCGTGCAACGACCTCGAGCGGATCACGCCCCCGATCCGCTCGCGGTGCATCGTGCTCGACTTCTCTCCGGTGACGACCGACGAGCTCGTGGCCCTCGTCCGAGGCGCCGCGACCCGATGGTCTCTGTCGCTGAGCGACGAGGACGTCGGCGCGATCGTGGCCCTAGCCAACGGCATCCCACGCGAGGCGGTGAAACGGCTCCTCGAGGTCCCGGGGAAAGCCTCGGCCCTATCTCCACCTGTCGAGACCGAAACCGTCTGACGGTGCCCTCGGGGGAGGGGCCTGCCCTAGCGGAGGGACAGCGACGCGACCCTGCGGGTCCACCCGAACGGCTCGGTGCGGAAGCGTAGGGGAGGGAGGCCACTTTGTAGTGGGCCGAGCCTAGGGCCTCTGCCGTTGGGACACGAGCCAGGAGAACGGACGAGCCCATGCAGGGAACAGGGGGGCGGCGGCTGGGGGCCCTACCTCGACTCGTCATGGGCTCCCTCGCGCTCGCCTCCGTCCTGCTCGTGACGGCGGGCGCGCAGGCAGTCCCGGCGGCTCCTGTGCTCGCGGGCCTGCCCATGGCCGAGGGCTCGGCCGCTCCCCATGCGACTAGCGCGGCCGTCGTTTCCGGAGGCCTCTCCCTGGGCATCCAAAGCTCGTCGCCCCAGATCTGCCTGAATGATTCGACCTCGTGCTCCGCCGGGGTGGGTAGCTCGCTCGTCACGCTGACGGCACGCGCCAACGCCAGTACCTGGGACGGCTGGAGCGCGGTCACCATCGTGTTCGTCCTCGAGACCACGCCGTACGACGGCGTGTACGACCCGACGGCGGGCGAGCCTGGGAATGATACCTGCGCGGACCAGGTCCCCGGGTCGTCGGACCTGTGCGAGGAGTCGAACGGCGTGCCGTTCTTCGCGGAGAACGCCGGCGCGATCGCGGAGGGCATCGCGACGGCCCACCCTGGGACTCGGTTCGGCTTCGGCCTCGTCGCCTACTCCGCCACCAACGATCCATGGGACAGGGGCGGAGGGATCGACTACGAGGTAGAGGTGGGTCAGCCGGTTCCCGCGGATGGGTTCGGCGCCGCCGTGCAGTCCAGCCTCGTAAGTCTAAGCCTCGGAGGGGAGCTCTACCTTCTCGGCTCGGACCTGAGCCAGAACATCCTTCACTCGTCCTCCATCACCGCGTTGTTCGGGACCCTGTCCGGTGCAGGGATCGCATGGGCGAACGACACCCACCACGTCGTGGTCTGGATCGGTTCTACCGCCCCGCGCGACCCGAACTACCCGGTGAACTACTGCCCGAGTCCGTCGGCCTACGTTCCGGACGGTGCATCGTGCACCCCGAGTAACGCTGCCAACTTCACGGCCCCGACCTGCGAG
Organism: uncultured Thermoplasmata archaeon; assembly: GCA_963708255.1. GTDB lineage: Archaea > Thermoplasmatota > Thermoplasmata > Lutacidiplasmatales > UBA184 > Lutacidiplasma. The sequence continues at coordinate 288,204 of CAVPSE010000005.1, read as the reverse complement.
CCATCGTACTCGTTCGGCGGGAGCGTCGTGAGCCCCGCCTGCGAGGCATGGGTCGTCGGCCCAAACGGGTCGGCGCAGGCGTCGATCGCCGACCTCGCCCGCACCGCCCCGGACTGCGCAGGGTCGCTCGGAGGCGACTGTACTATCGACACGATCGACCTGTATGACTCCATGACCGATAGTTCGAGCCCCTCCTGGCCGACTCGGGAGGGCGGCGGACCGGGGGGCCGCTACGTCCAAGAGGATGTGGATTCAATCCTCGCGGCGGGCTGCGATCTCGCGAAGGCGACCGGTGGCACGTGGGACGGTCCGGCAGACGCCTCGTGTGAAGGGTTCAGTGGGACACTGGCCCTGGTGGCGCACGGCCCCTACAACTCGCCGGCCCTCACGAACCCAACGTTGCTGAGCGCGCTCACGGGCGTCGGGCTCGGGACCCCCGACTCGAACATCTCCGCCTTCGCCGGATCGGGCTCGATGTTCACGTTCGCGACCTGGGGGAACATCGCCGTGAATCCCGGCGTCGCAGCCATCGCGACCTGCCAGACGCCGGCGGGGAGCCCCGGCGGATGCCAGGAGTCGCCTACCGTCGTCGATGTGGCGGGGCAACGGGTGCTGGAGTGGAACTGGAGCACCGATCCGAACACGAACTCGCTCGCGGCCGGGGACAACTGGAGCGCCACCGTCGAAGTGATCGCGGTCGGTCCTCCGTTCGAGACCCCCGTCCCGGTCGATGCCTGCACCACGCCCGCCTGCGAAGCGAATGGCAGCTCGTCCGTGGGCGGGTTCCTGACATCGGCGAACGACACGAAACCGGGGTCCCTGGCCCCGAGCACCTTCTCGTACCCGTTGGTCCGGGTCGTTGTCGTCCCGGACTCGCCGAGTCAAGGCGGCTCGACCGGACCGCCCCCGGCGCCACCGGGCGGACATCTGCCGCCGGTGCCCGTCGCGTCACCGAGCCCGGTGACCACTCCCACACCCGTCCCCGTTTCCATCGCGTCGGTCCTGGCCGCGGCCGGGCTCTCGGTCCAAGCAGCGGGTGCGGGTCTGCTGGCCGCGGGGTTGACGGGGGTCACGGTCCGCCGGCGGACGGTGGCCATGAAGATCGCCTCGAGGAGCGGGGTCACCCCCTCGGTATTCGACCCGAAGACCCGACAGGAGTCCGACCGGTTCGTCCGCCATGAGTGAGGCGATGGTACCCGCCGCGGCAGGGACCCGCAAACTGATCTCGCCCAGAAAAGTCACGTGACGGCCAGGGCCCGCGGGGAGGCACGGATGGATCCGAGGGTCCTCACAGTCCGGGACGGGAGGTCCGCGGTCGTCCGAGCTTGCGGCCCCACAGACGCGGAGGCATGGATTGTGAACGTCAGCGCGATCGCGGCCGAGCGGGTGTTCGTGATGACGGAGCAGTTCCTCCGCTCCGCGGACGAGGTGCGCGAGCAGTTCCGCATCGCGGACCCCGCGTACGAGATCTGGCTGGCGGCTGAGGTCGAGGGACGGGTCGTCGGAGGCGCCGACTACCACCGGAGCCGGCATTTGAAGAACGCGCACACTGCCCAGCTGGGCATCGCGATCCTCCGGGAGTACCGGGGCCTCGGCTTGGGCCGAGCGATGATGGAGACCGGCATCGATTGGGCCCGGCGCGTGGGGGTCCGGAAGCTCAAACTTCGGGTCTTCGCCACGAATGAGCGGGCGATCGCGCTCTACCAGAAGCTCGGTTTCGTGGAGGAGGCCAGGCTCAAGGACGAAGTCATCCTCGAGGGGAAGCCCGTCGACGAGATCCTAATGGCGGTGTGGCTGTGAACCCTCACGGCTGGCGCTTCCGATGGACGAAGAGTAGGACGGCTGCCGACGCCGCGATGACCCCCACGGCCACGATCGCGAGAGCCACCACGATCGCAGAGGAGTTGTTCCCAGTATTGCTCCCCAGGTTCCCTTGGTACGGAGGGGGACATGGCGGCAACAGCAGGCCCGGCGACGCGGAATGAGACGCTCGCTCGCCTGTGGCGTCGGTGACGGTCAGCGTGATCGAATTGTTGGCCAGGTAGGTGAGGGTGGTGTTCGTCACCGGCCCGGTGGCCGGGCCCGTTGGGAGGACCCACGCGTAGCCGTAGGGCGACGTCCCTCCGCTCGCGTTAGCGTAGAGAGTGATCGCGTTCGTGACCCCGCCGTTCGCGAGGCACCCCTCCGAGTTGATGTGCCATGTGAAGTTCGTAGTCAAAGGCATTGACAACGGGGAGAACGCGATGCTCTGGGAGGCGCCGGCACCCTGGACGGGGATTATGCCGGTCGCGGGGGAAGCGGAGTACCCCTCCGGAGCGGTGACCGTGAAGGGGTACGAGCCGTTCGGCTCCGTGAATGTGAGCGTTCCCGAGGGGGCGGTCTGCTCGGTCCCGTTCATCGTTACCGACCAAGCCGTGCCGGACGGAAGTCCGCTCTCCGTGAACGCGACCGCGTAAATGACCTGGAACCACCCGATGGACGCGTTGACGGCGGAGCCGTTCACGATGACGGTCTGACCCGAGAAAAGTGTGGTCCACCCGGGGACAAGCCCCGGCTGGAACAGGTAGGTTCCGTTCGGCTCCGTGAACGCGAGGCTGGCGGCCGAGGAGGTCATCGTGGTCCCGCTGATCGTGCCCGACCAGTTGGTTGCAACGGGCAGGCCGGTCTCGGTGAGGATGACCGGGTAGGTGACCTGGGTCCAGTTGACCGGGACGGACTGGTTGGCCCCGGCGACCGTGATCGAGCCACTGAACTCGGTGGTCGTCCAGCCCGCGACCTCGGCGAGAGCGAACGGATAGGTTCCGTTCGGCTCGGTGAACCCGATCGAGCTGAAGGTGGATCCCGCCACCGTCCCGTTCAGGGTGACGCCCCATGCCTGACCGCTCGGGAGGCCTGTCTCCTGAAAGTCGATGGAGTAGGTAGGATTGGTGGGATTGGCCGAGTAGTCGATGACGACAGTCGCGTCGCTCCCCTGGACCGTCACCCGGCCCGCGGTAGGCGCGGCGTAGCCGGGGACCGGGTAGCCCCAGGTACCAGTACGTACCGTTAGTCGCGGCCAGAACAATGGGAAGTCCCGGCGAGTAGCTCTCGACACCCGAGAAGTTGACGCCCCAATACTGCCAGTACCACGGATTGAACACGAGCCCACTTTCAAGGAACGTGATCGTGTAGTTCCCTGGCGCCCGGGTGAAGGTGATGTTGAAGCTGCCCCCTCCGGTGGTGTACGGAGTCGAGCCAGAACCGGGGGTTGCTGACCATCCCGAGAGGGGAACCACGGTGAAGCCCTCCCCGAACGCGTAGAAGACCTGGAAGACGATGATCGAAGTGTTGGAACTGCTCTCGACGTCGGTCCCGAAGAAGCCGGTTATCGATACGGTCCACACTGTCCCCGACGGAAGGCCGGACTCGTTGAACGAGAGGTTCGCGAGTTCCCCGTAACCCAGCTCCCAAGCCCAGGTCACACACTGGAACGTGGCGTTGGCCGCGTTGGTGAAGCACACGTTCCCGTTGTCCGGGTCGTACGCCGCCCCGAGGGGATCGAAGAACAGGTCCTGCACGATGTGGTTCTGGGACGCGTTGATGACCACCACAAACGCTCCCCCGTCGGCGACCCAGATCGTCTGATTCCTCCAGTCGTAGGTGAGTCCTTCCGGGGTCCCGCCGACGGCTAGTGTCGTGACGATCGAGGACCCCGAGGGGCTGATCACGGTCACGTCGCCTGATAGAGAGTTCGAAACGTACACCTCCCCGGTCGCATTGTCGACAGCGACTCCGTAGGGCGCCACGCCCGCCGCGACCGTGGCCACCACGGTGTCGGTGGTAGGCGATATCACGCTCACGTCCGCCAACCCTTCGTTCGCCACGAAGACATCCTGGCTCGCGGGGTCGTAGGCGACACCGACTGGCTCGGTGCCCACGGAGACGTTGGCGACCACTGCGAGCGTGCTCGCATTGACCACCGTGATGGTCCCCGATCCCCCGTTGGCGACGAACAGGAGGCCCGACGCGTTGTCAAACGCGATTCCGTAGGGGGTGCTCCCGACCGAGACGGACGCGATGGTCCGGTTCGTCACGTCGGAGATGACGCTGACGTTGTTCGATCCACTGTTGGCCACGAACACACGGCCGTCGCCGGAGTCGTAGGCGACCCCGAACGGTGCGACACCGACGGGGATCGTGGCGGCCACGCTACCGATGGATCCGGCAGGGACCACGCTGACGGTCGAGTTGTCCTGGGCGATGTAGAAAGACCGCGCAGCGCCGTCATACGCGAACCAAGTGGGGTCCCCGTATTGGATGCCGAGCGGCGTGGACTCGAAATGGTATCCCCGAATCGGGTCGGGGCCGACGAGCCCGGGCGTCGGGGGCAGGTCGGGAGCTCGGACCTCCCTCGAGGGCGAACTGTGGGTCCCATTGAGGCCGGACGCTGGCGGTTTAGGCGTACTGGTACCTGGGGGCGTGTGCCCGAGGCAGAGGGGGACGAGCGGTGAAAGGAGGAGCCCAGCCACTACGGCCAAGGCGACCACCCTCCGCATGCGAAGCACCATAGTCTGTCCGCGCGCCTCCGCTCCTGGCCGCCCGGCGGAGGCCGAGCCGGTGGATAAACGACCGCACCTCCGACGCCTTGCGGCGGGCTTGGGCTAACCCCAGCCTCGGGTAGGCCTATCCTACCGAGGCCGTCGCCGGTAGGAGTTCCTCATCCCGCGCCCGCAGCTCTGCCAACCCGGCCGCGGCGCTCCCAAATCGCGGGCTAGTCGAGAGGACGCCAGCCGTATCATGGTGTTCTGACGGCAAAGCAGTATTAGTTCCGCCCCGGTCCCGACGGGCGATGGGCCTCTCGTCTCGCGACCCGGGCAAGGTCCCGTACCGACGGGGGGCCGCGGTGGCCGTCGGGGCGTCGATCCTCGTGGCAGTCCTGGCACTTCTCGGGGGTCTCCCCCACCCCCTGATGACCCGGCCCGCATCGATGGATCCGGCCGGTGGTGAGTCCTCACCCACCGGGTTGGCGGAGGCCTCCCTCGAATCCGGTGGGGGTCCCGCCCTGGGGGACCGAGCCTCCTGTGCCCTCGGGCACTCCGGCGCGATCGGCTGTGACCTTGCCCCTTCGCCCGCGGCCTCGGCGAACGCGAAGGCCTGGAGCAATATCACCTCCGCTGTCGGTACGAACTCACCGGCCAACCGGTACACCGGGATGATGGCGTACGATCCCGTCGACCGATACGTGGTCCTGTACGGTGGGGACAACAACTCGAGGACCACCTCGCTCTCCGACACCTGGACCTACTCGGACGCCGTCTGGACCGAACTGCCCGTCGCCCAAGGCCCCCCTGCCAGGTGCATGGCAGGATTCACCTGGGACGCGGCCGACGGCTACCTGCTCCTGTACGGCGGCCTCGAGGGGAATGCCTATCCAGCGGCGAGCACGTACAATGACACCTGGGTGTTCCTCCACGGCGTCTGGACCGAGAAGTTCCCCGCCCTCTCCCCCGGACCTCGGTTCGGGGTCGCCATGGCCTACGACTTCCACGATGGCTACGTTGTGCTGTTCGGGGGAACCTACGGCTTTGCGCCGGTACTCCGACACGTGGACGTACGTGGGCGGGGTCTGGGCGAACATCACCGGGAACGTGTCGGGAGGCCCACCGGCCTCGGTAGGCGTCGCGATGGCCTGGGACGTGGCGGACGGCTACCTGGTCCTATCCGACGGTCCCTCGACGTGGACCTACGTCAATCGGACCTGGACGACGCTCTCGCCCTCCCCGAGTCCGAGCCTCCGGGGCTTCGTGGGACTCGACTACGACTCCGCGATCGGGGGGGTCTTACTGTTCGGCGGGGCCAGCACCGTGCACTTCATGGAAGCGGGGGATGTCGACACCTGGGCGTTCTCGGGCGGCAACTGGACCGAGCTCACGTCGGCCGGGACTCCCCCGTCTGCCCGCGCGTATGTGATGATGGCCTTCGATCCGGTGGACAACTATACCGTCTTGTTCGGGGGGGGTGACCCGGCGAACCTCGGCCCCTACGGGGACTCCTGGATCTTGGGGCCGGAGGTGGTGGGCCGGCTGGTAGCGTCGCCATCGTCAATCGATCTGCGACAGGGCAGCCAGCTCAACGGGACCCCCCTCGCCGCCCACGGGGCCGTCACCTTCCGGTATTCTGGCCTCCCGGCGGGCTGCGACAGCTCGAACGTGAGCGCGCTCTCCTGCTTCCCCACTCAGACGGGGCTGTTCGCTGTGACCCTGGACGCGACGACGACGGCCGGTGGCAGTGCCAACTCCACGGCGAACCTCACCGTGAGCACGGACCCGGCGATCACCGAGCTGGTCGCCAACCGCACCACCCTGACCATGGGCTCCCCCGTCACCATCACGACGGTCGTCGCCGGAGGGACGGCCCCGTACCACTACTCGGTACACGGGGCTCCCTCCGGGGTGCCGCACGCACGATTCGGCGACCCTCGTGTGCGCTCCCACCGCCGTAGGCTCGTACACCCTCAACGCGAGCGTGGTGGACGCTGCTCGCTACACGGTGTGGAAGTCCCTCCCCTTGCTCGTGGAACCGCCGCCGTCAGTGACCCGGGTGGCCGTCACCCCCTCCGCCCTCGATGTAGGGCAGTCGACGGTGATCGCGGTGACGGAGGAAGGCGGCACCCCTCCCTTCACCTACTCTTTCACCGGACTTCCCCCCGGATGCCCCAGCGCGAACACCTCGAGCCTCGCGTGCGCCCCCACCCTCCCAGGCGCCTATTCGGTCGACGTGCAAGTGACGGACGCCGACGGCTGGTATGCCTCGGGAACCGTCCCCCTGACCGTAAGCCCGGACCCCGCGATCGCCGATTTCGCCGGCGCCCCCGCTGTGCTCGACGTCGGGACCTCGCTCCACGTTTGGCTGAACGCCAGCGGGGGGACCGGGTCCCTGAGCTACTCGGTACTCGGGGCTCCCGGGCGGTTGCCAGTTGGGCGATGTCGGGGAGGGTAACGTGTACCCCGGAGGCAGCCGCCACCTTCCTTGTCACGGCCTCGGTAACCGATGCGGCGGGTTTCGCAGTGCAACGAACACTCGTGGTGACCGTGAACCCCGACCCGTTCGTGACCTCGTTCCAGCTTACCCCGTCGGCCATCGACCTCGGGCAGGCCACCACCGTCTCGGTCGTGTTCACGGGAGGCACCGCGCCATTCGCCATTTCCTATACCGGTCTTCCGGCCGGATGCGCCGGGCTCGGAACCGCGTTCGCGACCTGTACAGCCCGGACCGCTGGCTCGTTCCTGATCTCGGTGGCGGTGGCCGACCTCGACCATCAGTCGAGCTCCCGTTCTGCCCCGCTGATCGTCGATCCCCTCCCCTCGATCACATCGTTCACGGCGACCGCGTCCGTGGTGCCGTTGGGCGGCCTCACGACCCTGGACCTGGCCACCGCCGGGGGGGCGGGGGACGATTCGATCGTCTACACTGGGCTCCCCAGCGGGTGCCTCACCGCGAACGCCTCCACACTGACCTGCGTGCCAGCGGCCTCGGGTTCGTTCCATGTGACCGTGAACGTGACGGACGGGCTCGGCGGATTCGCCACGGCCGGGCTCAACCTGACTGTGGTCCCGGCCCCTCCGGGCGGATTGGCGGGAGTTCCATTCGTCCTGTGGGGGTCGGGGGCCATCGTCGCGGCGGCCGTCGGGGTGGCCCTCGGGGCCCTCGCCCGCCGCCGACGACGACCACGCCCGCCGGACCCGCGAGCTTAGACCGGGTCCGCGCGAGCGCTGGGCGACCGCGCTGAGCACGGGCGCCGCCCTTGCGTACGGGCAAGGAACTCGTCCACCGAGCCCCCTGAGACGCGGATGATCTCGCGCAAGGTCCCCCGGGCGATCTCGCGCCCGGGGTGCACCGGCACCGTCACGATCCGCCCGTCAGGATGGGCGTACGAGGCATGGCCTCCCCGCCGGCGCTGGAAAACGGACCCGAGCGTCTCCAGGGCGCGGATGACCCGTCGGGGGGGGAGTGGCAGAAGACGCGGCACGGTGTCACGCCGGGGCCCGTTCGACCCAGACGACCTTGGGGAGCTCGCGGCCGCCGTCCCGCGTCTCCAGGTAAAGGAGGATCGCCTCCTCCATGTGGTCCAGGAGCTCGGTCTGGGTAGCTCCCTGGCTCACGCACCCGGGCAACTCGGGGACGGTCCCGACCAGGACCCCGTCCTCATCGCGTTCCACTTTCAGGTGGTACGCCTGGGTTGCCATCGTGGTCGACATCCTACCTTCTCCTCTTGACCCTTCCGAGAGAGACCTCTCGGCCCCAGAGAGGTATCGCTCGGAGCGGATGGTGACCGATGCCCGGTTCCGATCTCGCGCGCTCGTGACTTGGGAGGGCACGAGCGGCACCGGGTCGACCCGCATCGGACGGCAGAACCTTAGGTCGCGACGTCGGTATGTTCCTTCGTGCCCGAAGAGGCCGACGTCACCACCCCATCGGGCCCCCCACCCACCTCGGGCGCATGGAGAGCGACCCCGGCCGGTCGGCAGAATCGAAGGGCCGGACGGATCCTGGCTGGTCGCGATCACCGCAGCCGTCATCCTGGTCGCGGCCGTCGGGTCGCTCGTCTTGTGGGACGCGTCGCCCCACATCGGCCCCTCCGATTTTGCGCCCGCGGGCATCGAGAGAGCGTCTTCCGGTTCGGTGGGCTGCCGTTCGACCAGCGGGGAGGTCTGCTACGCGGCGACCATTGAGGCGTCGCTTCCGCGCCTCACCCTAGCGCATCTCCGGTTCGTAGTGGCGAACGCGAGCGCGGGCGGGAACGCGAACGGGCCGCTCGCGCCCCCGCTGCCCCTCGGCCCGGGCGCGCAGGTTGCGGCACTGGCATCCCCCAGCTCGATCGCGGGAGTCTGGAATGTGTCCGAGGAGCAGTGGACCAGCGGGGGTGACTCGCCCGTCTCGAATGGGTCTAACATGACCGTCATCCTCGATACCGGACTCGTATCCAACGCGACGCTGGGGGATGCTGAGTTCGACATCGTTCTCACGAGCCCGTACGAGGGGGGTGTTGGCTTTCCGCTCTTTTGCGGAGGCTGCTAGGGAGCGGGCAGGGACGGCACGGGTCGCGACTTTTCCCAGTGCGCTGATCCCGGTGCGTCTACGCCGATGTGTGGAGGGCCCACGAGTCCCGCTCGGTTCGGCGGACATCCGAGCGCACGCGAGCGGAAGGGACCGCGCTGAGCGCGCGGCCGGACCTTGATTCCGCGACGATCCCCGTTTATCAGGCAAGGGAGATTCGCTGGGCCATGACCTCCTCACAGGACAGTGGAATCTGGATCGGTTCGATTGTCATCGACTGCACCAGGCTGGACGAGATGATCGGGTTCTGGAGCGAGGCGCTACACTACATCCCCCGCGACCCCCCTCAGCCAGACGGAGTCGTACTGAAGGACCCGACCGGGGTAGGTCCCAACGTCAACCTGAGCCTATCCAACGAGGGGCCCCTCAGCGACTACCGACTCCACCTCGACCTCTACGCCACCGATCTCGGGGCGGAGGTCAACCGCCTCCTGAAGCTGGGGGCCGTCGTGAAACTCCCCGCCCAACCTGGCCATGATTTCGTGACCCTGGCGGATCCCGACGGGAACCTGTTCGACGTGATTGACAAGAACGGGTGGTCGCTCGGCCAGTACGTCTGACGAGGCCATCTCGGACCGCGGCCACGCGACATGAATGTGGGACGCGCGCGGTCGATGACGGTATCCTCCGCGCGAACGTCAAGAACGGACGCGCGCCTCCGATGGGAGGACCGCGATTGACCGCGCGGGACGGTCGGAGGGAGCATGCGGCGGAAGGGGGTCTGCTACGACGTCGGGCGTGTGATGCTGGGGCGCAATTGGCGGCCCGAGTTCGATCCCAAGGTCGTACACCGGGAACTTGAGATCATCCAGAACGACCTCCACTGCAACGCCGTTCGTCTCCAGGGACTCGATCTCGACCGGCTGACCGTGGCAGCGGAAGACGCGCTCAACCTCGGTCTCGAGGTGTGGCTCTCCCCCGAGATGTGGGACCGCGGCCAGGAGGAAACCCGAGCCCACGTCGTGGACGGCGCGAGCAGGGCCGAGGAGCTACGAGTTCGGTGGCCCGATCAGGTGGTCCTCAGCGTGGGGAGCGAAGTCACCCTGTTTACCCAAGGCTTCCTCGAAGGCACCAACGTCCTTGAGAGGCTGGCCCACCCATCGCTGATGGAGACGTTGAGGGCAGGGAAGCACAATCCTCCCCTCAACGCGTTTCTCGCGGCCACGAACTCGGAGGTCCGCGAGGTCTTCCATGGACCGGTCACCTACGCCTCGGTAGGCCTCGAGACGGTCGATTGGACCCCGTTCGACTTCGTCGGAGTGGACCTCTACCGCGAGAAGCGGATGCGCGAGATCTACCCGAGCCTGATCCAGCGGTACCGGGGTTTCGGCAAACCCGTCGCCAACATGGAGTTCGGGTGTTGCACGTTCCGGGGCGCGGAGGACCTCGGGGGCCGGGGGTGGGATATCGTGGACTGGGGAAAGGTCCCGCCCCAGCTCAAGGGCGACTACGTCTACGACCAGACGACGCAGGCCCGGGAGGTGGCCGAACTGCTGCGGCTCAATGACGAAGGGGGGGTCGACGCGACCTTTGTCTTCACGTTCGTCGAACCGGGGGCGGGGCTCCAGGACGACATGGAGCAACAGCTGGTCCGCGCGTTGAAGTTCGACCTCGACATTGTCCGATACAGCCTGGTGAAGAGCTTCCTCGATGGGAGCCACAGCAAAGCGTACCCCGATATGCCGTGGGAGCCGAAGGAGTCGTTCCACGCGGTCGCCGACTACTACGCGGCTCACTGACAGTACAGCATCCCACGATCCGCGCGAACGCCCCTCGAGCTTCAGGTGGGCGCGCCCGAGCGTTCGGCAATCGGGCCGAGCGTGCGACGTCCGCGGGCCAAGTCCGGACCCTCGGACCGTTCGATTCCCCCTCCCCGTACCCCAAGTGCTGCCGAGGGGAGGGACGGACCGCCCGGTGCTCCGTCGCGGGCTCGATCCTGAGCCAGGGACAGAGGGGAGATTTCGATCGATCTTCGCGATCTCCGAGCCTCGGGGGTTCAAATCCCCGGTCCGATGTCTGCTATCGGGGGCGAGCACGGTGCGCCGACCTTCCGGGGGCCCTGAGGCCGCCGAGGAGGGCTTTAGGCTCCCCGGTCCTCCCCTCCGGGGGGGCTTCGAACGCAGCGGGACCGGAAACGGGGGGCCCCAGCCGTGGAGCGAACAGAGCCGTTGGCCGGCGGCCCCTCGAGCGCGGCTTGGACGCCCCCGGGCGGGGGGACCCCGGAGGACCTCGATCCGGCGGCCGCGCGCGCGTTCCGGGAGTTTCGGGAAGCCGCGGTACGACTGGCCGAAGGGATCGACGATCTCCAAGGCGTAGAACCGGACCGGGTCGCCGCGGCCCGCCGAGAGCTGCCGATGGTTCGAGCGATCTTTGGCAAGTGGTCGTCGGATGCCCTGCTGGCGCTCCACGTGGTCCCGGCGGCCGGCTTCGAGGAGCTCCGCCGCATGCTGCCCGGCATCAGCCCGAGGGTGCTTTCGCAGAAGCTCAGGGAGCTCGAACGGAACGGGATGGTCCACCGCGAGGTCCTGGCCTCTCGACCCCCGCAGGTCCGCTACTCGCTCACCGATCGCGGGTGGACCATCGCGTGGTTGGCCCAGCCGGTCCTCCTGTATCTTCGGATCACGCGCCGGGAACCGGTCGATCCGCCCTCGCCCGGGCCCTCCACGGCCCCGAGCGGTGGGGACGGTACGCCGCGCTCCGGCCCCTGAGGTAGGCGACCGTAGGTCCCCCGCCGATACCTCCTTCCCGCTCGGTAACGGGAGGGGGATAACCCGTGCCGACGGTGACGAGCTCGTGCCGCGGAGACCCCCGGCGGCGCGCGGGCGGAGAGGGGGGGGGCCGGACGGGGGCGGCCTCTCCACCAGTGCGCGAGGCTCGCCCCCCCGCCTCCGTCCTTGCACGCCCGCGACCAGCACGGTCGCGTCGCGCTCCCTTTTTAGGAGGCTCGCCGAATGGGGGGAGTCCCATGGTCCGTCGACCGGTGGAGGGCATGGACGCGACCGGTGGGGGGGCCGTCGTTCCATTTACGGATGAGCGGGCGTTCCTCCAGCTCGTTCTGGACTCCTCGACGGAGTATTCGATCATCGCGGCGGACCTCGATGGCAAGATCCTTCTGTGGAACGCCGGGGCCCGGATGATCTACGGATATCCGGCCGAGGAGGCTCGCGGTAAGCACGTCCGCATCCTCCGCGACCCGAGCTCCCTCGAGCGGGAGGGGGGCACCCAGGACCTGCTCCGGGCCGCCCTCCGGGACGGCAAGTGGGAAGGGGTGATCGCCCGACGCCGGCGCAACGGGGAGATCTTCCCCGCCCGGGTGGTGGAGACCGGTCCTGCGGGATGGCGCCGGCGAGCCGATAGGGTTCCTGATGATCTCCAAGGATCTCAGCGAGGACCAGCGTCTCCAGCAGCAGCTCGTGGCCTCGGAAGAGTACAACCGGGGGCTGATCGAGTCGACCGTTGACGCCCTGGTGATCACCGACCTCCACGGCACCCTTACCGACGTCAACCGCCGGGTCGAGGAGATCACCGGGAAGAGATGGGAGGACCTCATCGGGACGCCCCTGAAGGCCTATTTCTCGGACCCGGGCCGGGCCGACGAGGCGATCCAGCGGGTCCTCGCGGAGCACCGCCTCACCAACTTCGAGGCGGCGCTTGTGGCCACCGATGGCCCGCCGGTCCGGGTGGAGTTCAACGCGGCCGCCTTCCGGGGCCGGGACGGAGCGGTCCGCGGAGTGATCGCCGTCGCGCGCGACGTGACGGAGCAGCGGCGGCTCCGGGAGGAGCTAGAGGCGAGGAACGCCGAGCTGGAGGTCCAGAACCAGCGGGTGCGAGAGGCCGACCGGCACAAGAGCGAATTCCTCGCGATCATGTCGCACGAGCTCAGGACCCCCCTGAACAGTATCATCGGTTTCTCCGACTTCCTTCTCTCCCAAGAGGGGGACCTCCCGGATGCGCGCTGGCGGGAGTGACGTCGCGGACATCCTCCAGAGCGGGCACCACCTGCTGCAGCTGATCAACGACGTACTCGACCTCGCCAAGGTGGAGGCGGGGAGGATGGAACTGAACCTCGAGGCGTTCGAGCTCCGGCACGCCGTGGAGGAGGTCTGCTCGGTCGTGGCCCCGTTGGCCGCGGAGAAGGGGGTGCGCCTCTCCGGAGAGGTCGCCCCCGAGGTCGGCACCGTCGTCCTCGACCCTCTTCGGTTCAAGCAGATCCTCTACAACCTGCTGTCCAACGGGGTCAAGTTCACGGACCAGGGCGGCCAGGTGGATCTCCGAGTGGACCGGGCCGACGATCGGTCCCTCGTCCTGACCGTGAAGGACACGGGGGTCGGGATCGCCCCCTCGGACCTCCCGAGGCTCTTTCGGGAGTTCGAGCAGCTCGACGTCGGCCCCGGGCGCCGGTTCGAGGGCTCCGGCCTCGGTCTTTCGTTGACCAAGAGGCTCGTAGAGCGGCACGGCGGGACCGTCGAGGTGGCCAGCGAACTCGGGCGCGGGACGATCTTCACGGTCCGGCTCCCCGCCCTCGCCCCGACCGCGCCCCGGACGCCTCCTTCGCCGGCCGCGACCGATCCCGCCCGAACGGTCTCGGACCGCCCCTCCACCGAGACCGCATGACCCGCGTTCTCATCGTCGAGGACAACGCCGCGAACCGACGGCTGGCGAGCGTCCTCCTAGGATCGGCGGGGTTCGAGACCGACGCCGCGGCCGACGCCGACGAAGCCGAGGCCGCCATCCGCTCGCACTCCCCGGACCTGATACTGGTGGACCTGGGGCTTCCGGGACGGGACGGGTACACCCTCGTGCGCGCCCTGCGCTCCCGGGCGGAGACCCGCGCCATCCCGATCCTCGCCGTCTCGGCGTTCGCCATGAAGTCCGACGAGGAGAAGGCCCTTGACGCGGGCTGCTCCGGCTATCTCAGCAAGCCGATCGACCGACTCGCCTTGCTAGGTCAGGTCCGGTCCCTCCTGACGTCCCGGGGCGCTCGGCCATGACCCCTGCCCTAGGCCCCGCGTCCCCGGGCCGGTCGGGCACCGGCCCAGGGCGCCGTGGCGCCGCCGGCGCACCGGTCCATGGCCACGCTCGGATCCTTGTCGTGGAGGACTCGCCGTCCGCTCGCAAGCTCATGCAGGCGCTGCTGACGCGGCTGGGGGTCGCGCTCCCCGACCTTCGGATGGCCCCCACGGTCACGGAGGCGCTCCAGATCGTCGCCGAATGGCAGCCCCAGATCGCGTTCATCGACCTCGAACTGCGGCCTCCGTCCGACCGCCCGGCCACCCCGGGCAGCGAGGCGGTCGGACTGCCGTCGGGTGGAGCCGAGCTCGTTCAGCTCCTGGTGCACCGCGACCCCGAGCTCCAGATCATCGTCTGTTCGGCCACCGACCCGGCCCTCTCACCGGTGGCGCCCCTGCTCCGGGCCGGTCGGGTCCAGGCCGTCGTCAAGCCCGTCCTCGCCGCCCGGATCCAGGACGTGCTCGGCCGCGCCGCGGACGGCCTGAGCCCCGCCTCGAGCTCCCGCCGTCTCCGGGACTGAACCTGGGCCTGGCGCAGACGCTTCGAGGGCTCGGCGGCGCGCCCTATCGGCCCGCGGGGACCTGGGCCGCCCGGGTGCGGTGGGCCCACCGGTGGTGGGCCAGCCGCGCGTGCACCCCCGATGACTGGCCGAGGACAAGACCGGTCGAGACGGCGAAAAGCGCATCGACGAGGCCCAGGACGAGCGCGGCCGGTTCTCCCACGGAGGCTCCGATGGCGAGCGCCGGGTCGGGTATCCCCTGGATACGGACGATATCGAGCACGGTCACCTGGCCGAGGAAGACAACCTCGGTGGCGACCGTGAGGCTCAACAGGAGGAACCACACGATCGGGATCGCGGGCCGGCTTCGGTAACCCTGACGACCGTCCGGGAACCGAACGATCCGGGACGAATCGTAGGCGTAGGTCGCCCCGATCAGGATCGCGAGCCCCAGGAGCCCCAGGTCGAGAGGGGCGGTGGCCGCGAGCCCGTACCACGTGCCGCTCTCGACCAGGAAGAAGAACGCCAAGCAGGTGGCGGCCCCCAGCAACGCCACTCCGGGCCGGAACGCCATGCCCCGCTCGAGCTGGTACGCCCAGATGCCTGCCACGAGCGCGGCGACCCCGAACCCCGCCAAGGCGAGCAGTGGGTCGACCACGATGGTGAACATGCGTCCCTCTTGGCGTCGATCCGGAGGAGCCCGGGCGCTCGGGGTGTCGGTCGCGCTACGGCCGACCGCGGTGGCCGGAGCGCTCCGGGTCCCTCGGGGTGACGGCCGGTGTCTCCAGGGCCACGCTCGCGCGACGGGGCCGCCACGTGCTCCGGCTCCGCCCGCACCCCCCCGCTCGGGATGCCCCCCGCTCCCCCACCATCTTCCAGACACCATCGATCCTCCCGTCGGAGGAACCATTCGGGGAGGCGCCTAATAGTCGCCCCGTAACCTACCAGGAAGCGCCGGGCCGTCCGGGTCCCTGGACGGAGAGCCGGATCCGTCGCTCGCGACCGCGGGAGAATGGGTCCCCCACCGGAGGGACGCGGACCTACGCGGGCGTTCCTACGGCGGCCGAGGATCGGCGGCGCCATCCGGACTGCCCGGGGCTGCACGGGACCCCGCCCGCGCTAACTCCGCGACGGTCGCGATGATCCGAATGTACAGGGCGCTCCGGGGAGGCTCCTCCATGCTCCCGGAGCACAGGGCGTCGACCGAGATCACGTAGGAGCTCTGGGTCGCCTGATTCACGTAGACCTTCACCGTCCGCTTGCCCACGACCCATTCGTCGGCCGCCACGGCATCGCGGATGCGGGCGATGGCTACCGCCGGGTCGATGGTGGGAGGGACCTCGTACTTGACCCGGACCCACCGCTCGTGGACATCGTGGGAGACCAAGGCACCGAGGATGACCAGGCTGTTCGGAAGGGAGACCGTCGGACCCTCGTCCATTCGCATCACGGTGTAGAGAAGGCCGATGTCCTGGACCGTCCCGGTGAAACCGGGGATCAGTAGGTCCTGCGAGTAGAACTTCGGAGGGTAGGCGGGGAGCAGGAAGCCGAACTGCGAGCTGGTCAGCGTCAGACGCTCCCCCGGTTCGAACGGTCGTCCGATCAGAAGGACAACTCCGGCGACCACGTTCGCGAGGGCGGTCTGGCCCGCGAGACCGACGACCAGTCCGGCGAAGGTGCCCCCGGCGAGCAAGGTATACCCGTTCACTCCAAGGGCGTAGAGGACGACCAGGGCGAGGACGGTGTACGCGAGCATCCGGTAGACATCGGTGATGAGCCCGGCGTGCCGGGGACTGGCAAAGCGACGGGCGATACCGTAGACGATCCGGCCGACGATGATGACCCCGGCGATCCCGAACGCAAGGGCCAGCGCGGCCCGTGCGTAGGTGGAGTAGCTCGGGGCCAGGATATCGGACCGCAGGATGAGATAGTAGAGCGTCGCGCCACTCAATGCCAGCGCCACGAGCCAGCTCAGGGCGAGAGCGAATGCCCATCGGTTGGGCCCCGGCGGTTCTGTGGCCTGGTCGGCGTCCCTCGGGTCCGGGGTCACGCGGGGCCGGCGCCTCGGTCGCCGAGTGGTGGGTCCGACCGCCTCCGGCGGGGTGTTCCTCGAAGGCCGGGGAGCTCGCCCGGTCGGCGTGCCCTGGAGCAGTGGGTCGACGCCCCGCGCTCGGAGCCCTCTCCGTGGGTCGGTTCGCACGCCACACCCTCCATGGTACCACCGCCTCGAACGATCGACCGCCGCCGCGCTCCGACGCTGCTCCGTCCGGCCCTCTCAGGGCGCGGCGACCCCCGGAAGGCCCCACGGGGGCAGGCTCTCCAGGAACTTGCGCAGGGAGCTGTTGAACAGCTCGGGCGCCTCGAGCGAGGGGAGATGGCCGGCGCCGGAGATGGGGAGACCGACGCTCCCCGCGATCCGAGGGACCATCGACTGGCTCTGCTCGGGTGGGATCAGCCGATCCTCAGTGCCCCACAATACCAGGGTCGGGTCATGGATCCGGGGAGGACCCGGGCCGAGATCGGGGCGGTCCGCGATGGCGCGGAGAGTGGCGATGACCGAAGCGGGTCGGGCGCGCGCGACCATCTCGCGGACGGATTCCACAGTGGCCCCCCCCGCGTCGAGGGTCGCCGGGGACACGAGGGACCGAACCACCTCTTCGACGTCCAGCCGTTCGCCCGGGTCCTCCAATCGCTGCGCAGTGGCGAGGCGCTTCTCCCGGGCGTCCCGAGAGTCCGGTTCGGAGCGAGTGTCGGCCAGCACCAGGCCGGCAAAGAGGTCCGGATCGATCGCGGTACAACCCCAACCCGAGGTATCCTCCGAAAGAGTGGCAGACCACGACCGCCGGACCATCGATGGCCGCTGTCAGGGTCTGGTGGAGGTCCTCGACGAACTCCGAGAACGTGTCCGGAACGTGCCGGGCCTGGGCCAATCCATACCCGGGAAGATCGATCAGGAGCACGCGATGCGCTGGAGAAAATGCGTCGAGCTGGGGGTCCCACATCGCATGGTCCAGGGGGTACCCGTGGAGGAACACTACCGGGGGACCCGCCCCGCGCTCCACGGCGTCCGACCGGCCCTCCGAGGTCGCCTCTCCCGGGATGGTTCGGCTCCCAGCGGGACGGGTCGGAGTCGATCGCCCCATCTCCCCACCTCCCTGGCCCGAACTCCCTGGTCAGTCGAAGTGGTTCGAGACGGCGATCAGGTAGACCAACAGGACGCCGACGATCAGCAGACCGAGCCACGCCTGGGATACCAGCTCGACCACCCCGTAGAACAACAGGACGATGACGGCGAGCGCCAGCGCCCACAGCTCCTGGTCCCAGAGTCCGACCGCGACGCCGAGCGTCAGGACCCCTACTAGGAACAGGATCAGCCCGGCGATTGCCCCGCTGGAACCGAACACCATCACTCCACCCGACCCGAACACCACGTTCGTCCCGAACACCAAGAGGAGCGCTCCGCCCAGGAGGATGAAGAACCCGAAGACCCCGATCAGGATCGCCAGGACGGCGACGCCCAAGGGCAGCCGACCGATGTTCGGGTATCCGTACGCACTTACATTCGACATCGTCCAAACCCCTGAGACCGGGTCCGATTTGGGAGGTATCATCCTTCCGGAGAGGTGCTAACCAATCGGTGCCCCCGGAGGGCACACTCGGAGGGACCCCATCCGCACCACGAGGGGGAGGCGGGGCTCCCGACGTCGCGTACGGGTTCGGCTGACGAGGTACACGGCGGACGCCAGGGCGACCGGGACTGGGCCGGCGGGCGCGGGGCGGGCTCGCTCGGAACAGCAGCCCTGACGGTCGACCGGGCGAGTGCTATCGCTTTCCGTGGCCCGGAGAGCTGAGTAGGAGGGTGTTCCCCCCGAGGGGTCCCGACGGTAGGCGCTTGCCGAAGCCGGGACCGCGGCCCTCCTCGTCCCCTGCCCTGGGCCCGGTGGCAGTTCGGAATCCCGGCGGCAACGGCTCCGTCCGGTTCCCCGCCCCGCGAGTCTCGTTACGAAGGGTGCGCGGCTGAGGGGACCTCCCCCGAGGTGGATGTCAGAGAGGTCCCAGCCTCCCTCCGAGCCCGAGATACACCCCGAGGATGACATGCACGGCCCCCAGGATCAACAGGGTCCAGCGGGGGACCCGCGCCGCGAGCGGAACGATCACATCGACCAGGAGCAGCACCACCGCTGGGAACCCGTCGACCCCCAGCATGGGATCGCTCACCGTGCGAAGATCAACCCGAGGTCGCCCGAACGTCCCCGTTCGCACGACGCCAACGGGGGGTGGGCCATGACACGACGCCATGGAAGACCCGAGGGGCCCGGTCGGCCACCGATCGAAGGGGGACGGAGCGCGGGAGCGACCACCCCGTCGGCCGCGCGCGGTCGCATCAGGTGACGGGCCAACCAGCCCTTGGCCGCCGCCCCGCGCGGTCCTACTCCCCGGGCCAACGCCTTCACCGATCCCACGGCGCTCCTATGGGCGGCGGTCACCCCGAGCGAGGGTGGGGGGATTCACTTCCTGTGGGCCTGGCCGTTGTGGGCCCGGAGCTCCTCGGGGGTCTCGAAGGCGGCGTCGCAGAACGCGCACTTGTGGCGGGGTCCCTCGGGAACTGCCGGGAATCCCTCGGCCTGCTTCTCGTAGTGGCCCTGGAGATGTTCCTGGAGCTCCGCATGGTTCGCCAGGGCGGCACCGCACAGTTCGCACCGCATCGCTGCTTCGTCGATCGGCGTCGGTGGGGTCGTAGATTCGGTCTCCATCGCGAACCTCAGCTTTCCGTGGGGGCTCTCGGGTAATAGACCCCCCGTAACGGGCCGAATAGGGCCTTCCCACGGGCCGCAGGGACCGGTGCCGGGGCGAAGGTAGGTCGGGAACGAACTCCTCCGGATCCGACCCGCAGGCGCACCGACCCCGCTCGCCGGGACGATGTCGGGCATGTCGTCCGCCGGCTTCCGCCCCGGCCCCGGTTGAACGGGCTCCCCAAGTCGGGCGAGTGCCGGCGGAGGTAGGCGGGGCAGGGGGCGCCGGAGCCCACGACGGAGCGGCCCTCTGGTTCCCGGCGGCTCGGTGGGCCACCGAGGTTCGGTCAGTTTGCCGCGGCAGTGTGGGCTCCCAGCCGGGCGCGGTCCCACGCCCTCGCTGGTTCAATCGAGACGACCCTCTCTCGGACGACCGCGGCCCCCGCGCCTGCGGCCGAGAAGGGCCGCCTTCCCGAGACGTTCCAGGATCATTGAGTCTATGGACCCCTGGGATCACCTTTCGCGGGTGTCCTCGACGCGCCCCATCGGGGTGTTCTGCCTCCGGGAATAACCGCCCCATGAAACCAGCGCGGCGCCGACGAGTAGGAAGACGATGAACGCCACCAGCGCGATGATCCAGTTGCTCCGGCTGAGCCAGATCTCGTAGCCCGCCACACCGATTCCGACGAGGATGAGGAACGCTCCGAGCACCTTGACCAGGCCGCCTTCCTCATACGCCCCCCACCCCATCGAGACCGCCTCGACCCACCACGCGGGTCGAGCTATTAGAGTCAGCCCCAACGAGACTCGCCCCTCCTGGACGATGCGTCCTGGAGACAGACCGGACCCGGCGGCGCCGGATCCGATCAAGCCCGCCCTCACATCCGGTCCGGCGCGGGGCCGACCCTGTGCACGTCGACGGTCGGTCCAGTGGATCCACGTGGGCCGTGGTGGGCAGGGGTACGGTGGCGGGTGTTCCTGTGCGTCGTGGTCCGGCGAGGTGGGCGGGATTTGCTCGAATACACCACTCGACTCAGGGGCGGGTCCAGACCGGACCCTCCGTGTGCCGTTCGGATCGCCGACTCTCCCCGAATCTCCCCATCCCCCTCAGAGAGCGGACCCGTTACGTTCTTGGGCCGGCGGGGGCCTGTCCGACCATCGCGAACTGGGGACGCCGGCCGCCGCGGGTCGTTCCCAATCGGGGCCGCTAGGGGAGGGGAGGATGCAAGACAGGCCGGGAGCGGGCATGGAGCGCTGCCAGGTCTGCGGGTGGTGGAACCCAGCCGGTTTCCGGTTCTGTGGCAACTGTCGCGCCCTCGCGTTCCGACCCCCTCCCCCCCCGCCTCCGCCGCCCCCGCCGCCTCCCCCGCCTCCCCCGAGCGCTCCAGCGCCGGCCCCGAGCGGCGCGGTCCCCTCCGGCTCCACAAGCCCCCCCACCGACGCCCGCCCGGCGGGCAGGACCTGGGGCTCCTGGGTCCTTCTCCCGTCGGGAACTCCATCGTCCGCGGGGCCGCGAGCCGCGCCAGCTCCCCGGGGCCTCGGCTATCTAATGCGGATGGACGCCGACGGTCGGTTCGATCTGTTCGGCCTGAATTCCCTCAATCTGACGGACGTCCTGCACGAAGCCCAGACGAAGGACCACGAGGCGCTCCGGCAGCTCAGCAAGGAGGCCGAGCTTCTCCTCCCACGGGTCCGGAAGGAGACCGGGTCGCGGGAGGACGTGGCCCAGCTGCTCCGACTCCTGGCCGAGAGATGGTATCTCGACAGTTCGGCGGCCACCGCCCCGTCGGGGCGAACTCCCTGGCCGACGTGGGCCCGGTCCGCCTGGGGGGGGCTGTTCTACGAGTCCCGGGTGCCCGGAGGGAGCCGCACGCCGAGGCTGGCCGATCGGCTGCTGTGGATCAGTGAAGGGAAGGCCGGGGCCCACCCGGCGCGGTGGCACCTGCTATTCGGGGGAAGCTCGGACGACGAAGCGTCCCCGACACTGAGCGGCCGGCCGCCGGACGAGGTGCTGCTCCTGCGGGTGGCCCAGTCCATCCTCGACGATCTGGCGGAGGTCCCGCGAGGCACCGCCGCCACGGTCGTGCTCCCCCGCCTGACGGATCTGGCGGAATCTACGGCGGCCCGCGACGTGAACGCGGCCCTGCAGGCGCTGCTCCCCACCTACGAGCAGGATTCGTTCCTCCTCCTTGACCCGATCCGGACCCCGGGGGTGGCCCTGTGCACGCTGCGGTGGCCGAGCGAACGGGCGAACACCTCGGGCTCCACCTACCAGCTGGAGATCGCGCCGACCTCCCCCGTCGATTCCGGGGACCCGACCGCCGACCCGGTGGATGGTCCGGCCGGATCGCTGCGGTTCTACCTGCCCAAATGGTACGGCCCCAGCCGGACCCGGCCGGAGTGGATCGAGATCCTACGCTCGATGTCCGAGAAGGAGACCCGGTTCCCCCCTCCCCCCTCGGCGGACTGTCGTGAGAACGCGGGCTACCGTTCTCTTCGCGCCGCCCTGGTCGGCGGGCCGCCGGCCACTGACCTGTTCGACCAGGTGTGCTGGAAAGGCCGCCCGAGGGATCTTCCCCTTCTGAACCGCCTCCTGAAAGATGGCTCGTACACTCCGGACGAGGAGACGGACGGCGGGTACCTCGAGGCGGAGCTCAACGACCTTGTCTACGGCGATCCCCGACGAGGGGGAGAGCAGGGGGTCTGGGCGCTGGACGGGGGGAAGGTCGTCCGGCGGGACCGGGGACGCGACGGCTCACTCCGATACAGTGTCGGCCCCGCGCCGTCGCCCCGCCGTAGGCCCGACGGGGGGCACCGGGGGCGGTCCCGCGGCCCCGCCCGAGGGTCCCGCACCATCGACGTGAGGGACGCGGTGGGTCTCTCGAGCCGGCGCGGCCCGTCTTAAATAATCCGATTTGAATCGGTCGGCGATGTGCCCGGCCGCGCTGCTCGGGGACCGGGCCTCCGGTAAGACGACCTTCCTCGGGGCGCTCTACGCCGCCGAGGTCCAGTACGGCACGTCCCGGGCGGATACGTTCCGGTTCTTCGCCCCGCCGGACTCCCTCACCCTGATGTCGAACATCTACAAGTTCATGGTCAACGGTTCGTTCCCGGACGCGACCCTGAAGTACGAGATGGACAAGGTCCGGTTCACCTTCGGCTTCAAGACGCTGGTCGGGAAGGGAATGGACTTCCTGAAGGTGCGGTCCGACTCCCGGTTCCTGCGGCCCTGGAAAGGGGTGCAGTTCGCCGCGTACGATGTCTCCGGCGAGGATGTCCAGGAGTACATCACGTCGGGCGTCGCGTCGAGCCCGATCATCAAGCAGCTCCTGGAAAGCTACGCGGTGGTCATCCTGGTCGATTGCAGCCGGATGACGCTCGACACCACCTCCCCGAGCTTCCGAAAGATGGTCAACTACGATGGCGAGATCGCGAAGCTCATCGTGAACTTCGCCACGTACAAGACCCAGGAATACGAGCGGCAGAAGGCCGCGGGAAAGAAGCCCTCGAGGCTGCGCATCTTCCCCGCCATCGTCCTCACCAAGACCGACCAGCTGAGCGAGACCCTCCTCCACCAGATCGGGCTCCCCCCCGGGATCCCTTCCGACTACGACTCGAAGGAGCGGAGGGACTTCTGCGAGGAGCTCCTCCGGGTCTTCCTGCCCCAGACGCTCTCCCAGCTTCGGGGGGCGCGGGTGGAAGCGGGAGGTCCCAGCTTCGACCAGGCCCAGGTACTTTGCCAGCTGGATCCACACGGTCACCGCCGACGCCGGCATGGCCCCGGTGGCCGCCCCGAAGATCAAGTTGAAGCCGCCGGCGGCGGGGTCCGCTGCCCAGATGGATTTCTCGGTCAACGAGGTACTTCGCGTTCATCGAGTACTTCCGTCGGATCGCCGACGACGTGGCGGATCTCGAGGGCGAGGACGAGAACAGCCTCCACCCCACCTGAGGGCGCCGCATGAGCCCGGACCCCGCCAGCGCCTCGTCCGGTCCCGGCGGGAGCCTCCGTCTGGACCACTGGGTGTACGGGTCGGCCCCCGATGTCGGCTACAGCGTCCTCGCCCAGTCCGCCGACCTCAACCTCTCCTTCTACGCCCGCCGATTGGACGGCATCTACACGCCCCTCGCGGGCGAGAGCCTGCACGACGATGACGCCCCCGTGGACGTCCTGATGGTCCACCCGGCGAGCTCGGGGACCGAGATCCTCTTCTCATTGATCGGACCCGGGCCTGTGGACGAGGAGTACCGACGTAGGACGTTCCTCAACCACACGGCCGTCGTCCCCACCGACCCGCTCCTGAGCGGACGGCTCGGGTTCGAGGACGTCGATCGCGCGATCCGGGCCTTCGACGCGGCCGCGGGGCCGGCGGCCGGCGACGCTAGCACCCCTCCAAGTGCCCCTGCGCGATCCCCCGGGCCCGGTAGTGACCGGGCCCCCGGGCATCGGCCGGTTCCTGTCGCTCCCGTCGGCGGAGACCTTCCTGACCCGGAGCCTCCAGACCCCCGACGGTCGGACCCTCGTCCTCTGCCGGGACACGACCCCCGGCATCCGCCGGCTGACGTTGATGCGGATCCTGGAGGTGATGCACCTCGCCTGCCGCCTCCCGTTCGTCTCTGCCATCAGCGACAACCCCGCGGGGCCGGTAGCGACCCGGTTCCAGCTGGTGGTGGCGGCCCGGGCGTTCCGCACGGACAACACGTGGGCGCTCCTGGACAACGCGCTGGACGCGGCGACCCTCCCCAGGATCCCCGAGGAGGCCGCCCGGTACACCACTCTGTCCGAATGCTTCCGGACCACGTCGGCCTCGTCGTCGCCGAGCCCATGAACCGCAGGCCCGACGCGTCCGGAAGTCTTGCGGACCCGGCCACCGCAAGAACGCTGGGCGGACGGGACCCTGGGTGAGGACGTGCTACGCGCCGCGTTCCTCTCAGAACCCGGATCCGGATCCACCACGTTCACCGGGCTGTTCTACGTCGCCCTGACACGGCTCGCGAGCGAACAACGAGACACGTTCCGGTTCTCAGCTCCGTCAGAGGCCATGGGAACTCTGTCCTCGTTGTACGGGCATCTGATCTCGGGAGAGTTTCCCGAGCCTTCCCCCCGGAGGACCCCCCCGGATCCGGTTCGAACTCGGGTACAGCTCGGCCCGACGGTGGGGACCGTTCCGGAAGGATCCGGCGTTCGAGCCCCGCTTCCGGGTCGAATGTCGTTGGGTGCGGTCCGGGTTTCCCGACATGGCGCGGGTGTTGGAGGGGGGGACCGCGACTCCGGCGGTACCGGGCGACCTCGTCGGTTGCTCGACACCGATCTTCGTGCTGGACCCGACCAGGGCCGCTCCCGCGACGGTATCGGACGGCCCCGCCGTGCCGTCGCGCGACGACTCCATCCTCCGGATCCTGCGGGCGCTCGGCGGAGCCCCCGGGACCGGATCCCGCGCCCCCAGCCCTCGCCTGGATCCGATCTTCGTGTTCACGCGGCTCGACGCCTTGCCCGAGGGGCTCTCGTCCAAGCTCCCGCGGGGGAATCTCCTCGATGAGGACCATCTCACCGACGCGCGGGACCAGATTGGAAGAACGCTGATGGACGCGGTGGCCCCGAGGTCGGGAGCGTTCTGCCGGGCCCGGAGCCCCAGCGCCGGATCCCCGGCGGTGTTCCTCAGCTATGCACGCGCGGACTCAGGATCCGGGCGCTTGCTGACCCGGACGCTGCCCGATCACCGGCAGGAGCCGGTCTACCCCTTCACCCAGTTCCGGGGCTTGGTGGACCACCTCGGGGCGCTGGCGAGCCAGTTGTCGTAGAGCAGATCGACGGGCCGGTTCGGCCGATCGCCGCCCGCCACCTCGAGCGGGTCCGGCGGCTAGCTTCTTAGCGACGGCGGGCCATTCCCGTTCATGCCGGGCCCCGACCGGAGGGAAGCTGGATCTGGGGGGCGACCGCCGCAAGTTTGGGGCCGCCGGATGGGTAGTGGGCGGCTGCCCGCACGCGCTCGCACCGGCCCGGTCGTCTCGATCGGAATCGTCGCGCTGGTCCTGCTCGGAGGGGTTGCTGCTGGGGGCTCCGCAGGCTCCTCGGGCGGACGGCCTTTGCAGTCGAGCATCGTTTCCGCCTCGAGTGCCGGTCCCAGCCCGCTGAACTGCGTCCCGCCGGCCCCTCTCAGCGTCACTGGGGCAGGTTCGACGTTCGTCTTCCCCCTGGAATACGAGTGGAGCTCGGCCGATACGGCCAGCTCGATCGTCTACAGTGCGGTCGGGGACGGGACGGGTGTGGTCGACCTGAGCGACAAGACGACCACGTTCGCCATGAGCGAGGCCCCGCTCAGCACCGCCCAGCGGACCGTGTTACCCACCGCTCTCGAGATTCCGGATTCCGCCGGCCCGGTCGCCATTGTGTACAACCTTGCCGGGGTGGCGAGCCTCGACCTGAACGGCAGCGTCCTCGCCCAGATCTACCTCGGGACCATCACCATGTGGAACGACCCTGCGTTGGTGGCCCTCAACCCAGGGGTGTCGCTCCCCGCCGACCCCATCGTGGTGGCGCACCGGTCGGATGCGGCGGGCACCAGCTACGTGCTGACCCAGTACCTCTCGATGGAGTCGTCCACGTGGGCCGGCGAGGTCGGGTACAGTGAGTCGCCCATCTGGCCGACGGGGACCGGCGAGCGTGCGGACGGTGGCATCACGACCTACGTCCAGACGACGACCGGTTCGATCGGGTACACGGGGTTGGTGTACGCTCTGCAGAACGGGATCTCGTTCGCGGCCCTGGAGAACCCCGACGGCCACTTTGTCGTCCCCACGGTGGCCGAAAGTGCCTCGGCGATCACGGACCTGGACCCCTCGGCGCCACCGAACGACAACTGGAGCGCGGTCAACCTCCTGAACGCCCCCGGCGCGTCCGACTACCCCCTGGTCACGTTCAGCTACGTCATCGTCTACCCGGACCCCGGGAGCGCGTTCGGTGGCAGCTACACCCTGGCCGACGCGGAGAACCTGATCAACGTCCTCAACTGGACCATCCACGAGGGCCAGGCGTACTCCGAGGCCCTGTACTACGTCCCCCTCCCCGCCGCTCTTGTCACGTCGGACCTGGCCTCGCTCCGCTCGATGACCTACAACGGGTCCCCCATCCCGATGTGCGGACCCTCCGTCGCCCCCCCGACGAACGGCCTCACTCAATCGGTCACCGGGTTCGTCCCCACCTGGACCAACCTCACCCCCAACCTCACCGCCCTGCCGAACCCCCGGTACAGGGGCGGGATGGCGTACGATCCCGCCGTGAACGCCACCTTCTTGTTCGGCGGCTACAGCGACTCCCTCGGCCTCCTCAATGATACCTGGGAGCTGCAGGGGACGAACTGGTCCAAGGTCGCGACCGCGGTCGCCCCCACCATTCGGTACATCGATGACGCCATGGCCTACGATCCGACGGAGCAGGGGATCGTGCTGTTCGGAGGGGTGGGCGCCGGCTCGGGCGGGAACTCCAACAACGACACCTGGCTGTTCAACGGGTCCGCCTGGCAGAACCTCTCCCTCCCGTACGCCCCCCCTCCGGGGACCCCGGGCCCCCTGACGTGGGACCCACTCCTGGACGGCATGCTCTACCTGGCCCCCACCGATCCCGCCGAGACGTGGCTGTTCGATGGCACGTGGACCGAGCTGGCCGTGGGCTCGGAACCGACCAATGTCTCCCTTTCGGCGATGACGTACGATGCCAGCGACGGGTACGTCCTGGAGTTCGGTGGCTGGAACTCCTCCACCGCGACCTGGGTGAACTCGACCTACGAGTTCAACAACGTCACCTGGACGAAGATCACCGCGAATGTCGGCCCGTCGGGGAGGCTCAACTCCCAGATGGTGTTCGACGGCGCCACCAACACCGTCGTGCTGTTCGGCGGGCTATCGGCCAACCCCGGCTACCAGGTGATCTACAACGACACCTGGACCTTCCACGCCGGCGCGTGGACCCTGCTCCGCCCCGCCGTGGCCCCGCCCGGGATCTGGCTGGGGATGTCGACGTACGACACCAGCGACCACCAGATGCTCCTGGTGGACGGCCAGAACGTGATGGGACACACCGACTCGATGGAGTGGACCCTCGCCGTCACCCCGGTGACGTTGACCGCCTCGACCTCCAGCACCTCCGGAGGCACGCCCCTGCCCGTCTGGCTCAACAGCAGCGTCGACGGAGGCGTTCCCCTCGACAACGTCCAATGGACCCTGAACGGGAGCGCGGAGCCTGCCGGGGCGGATGTTTCGTTGATCCTCCGAGCACCCGGGACCTACACGGCCAACGTCAGCCTCACGGATCCCCGTGGGATCTTCCTGAATCTTTCGTTCTCGATCGTCGTGTACCTCGTGGCGTACCCGGTCGCGTTCCTCGGACAGGGGCTTCCGGGCGGTGTTCCCTGGTCGGTCACCCTCAACGGTACCCCGCAAGCCGCCAGCGGGGACCAGGTGCTGTTCTCCGAGCCCAATGGGACCTACCGGTACGTGGTGGGCGCGGTCCCCGGCTACTCCGCGTCCCCGCGCAACGGCTCGCTGACGGTGGCTGGCTCCGAGGCGTCGGTGACGATCCGCTGGGGAGTGACCACGTACACGGTGACGTTCTCGGAGACGGCCCTCCCGGCGGGCTCCTCGTGGTCGGTGAGCGTCAACGGGACGGTGGGGACCTCCACCACCCCTGCGATCGCGTTCATGGAGCCGAATGGGACGTTCCCGTACACCGTCGACGCGGTGACCGGCTACAACGCGACCCCGACCTCCGGCAACGTTTCGGTCGACGGAGGCCCGGCGATGGAGACGATCCTGTTCACCGTCAACGCCTCCGGGAACCCGCCCCCGACCTCCTGGAACGTGACGTTCTCGGAGACGGGGCTCCCCTCCGGGACCCTCTGGTCCGTGACGTTCGATGGGGTCCCCCAGGCCGCCAGCGGGAGCCTCGTCTTTTCCGGGAACCCCAACGGGACGTACGTCTACTCCGTGGGGCCTGTCGTCGGCTTCACCCCGACGCCGACGCAGGGCACGGTCACCGTGAGCGGGGCAGCGGTCTCGGAGTCGGTCGTCTTCAACGCGACCGCACCCTCCTCCGGGGGCGGGGGCACGAAAGTCCTGGGGCTTCCCTCCACGGACGGGTACCTCGTCCTGGCCGCCCTCGCGGCCATCGTCGTGGTGGTGGCCCTCCTCGCTGTGGCGATGCGGCGCCGCCCCCCGCCCCGGATGCCTCCCCGAGCGGAGCGCACCAGCGGGCCCTCCGAGCCGCCGGCGGAACTGCTCGTGGCCGAGCCCGAAGCACCGTTGGGAGAGCCCGCGATCGAGGGCGACGCACCGAGCTAGGTACTCGACGCCCATGGCGTCCGAGAGGAACCGGTTCAGCGGGTTCAGGCCCCGGCACGTGGCCACGAACCGGTCCGGGAACCCCGGGTCCGTACCTCGGCGTCCGTGAGCCCCACCCCCGCGCTGAACCCCTTCCGTTTGATGTCCTCGATGAACGGGTGGGAGGGATCGTACCCGGCCGGCGGGCGCTTCAGGGCCTCCCCTTCGATCTCGGGGACGGCGGCGCGGACCTTCTTCCACTGGGCCGAGCGGTCCACGATCGATTTTCGGACGGCGTCCAAGGGCGGACCCTCCATCTGCCAGACCCCGGCGTAGACCCAAGAATCCCCCGGGGCGAGCCGGAGGAAGAACCCGGGGGCGTGCCCCTCGCCCATGCCCGCCGAGCCGTTCATGAACCGGATCCCGACGGCGGTCTTGTACGGGGTCTTGTCCTTCGAGAACCGGATGTCCCGGTAGATCCGCATCACTGAACCCCCGATAGGACGCGGGTCCGCGACGAGGTAGGGGCTTACCTTCCCGAGCCCAGGACCGACGGCCGCGACGAACCTCAAGGCGGGAGCCTGGACATGATCCTCGTAGCGCGCTCGGTTCTCCTCGAACCACATGCGGTTGTTGTTCTTGGACAGTTCCCGGAGGAACGGGAACAGATCCGGGCCGAATCCCTCCGGTGAGGCGGCGCGCGGCGCACTGGGAACTCGAGGCATCTTCGGGTCCGAGCGTCGGAACCCGTGGGGGCGCATGAAGCCGGCGGGTTCCTGATCTCCAAGGGACCGGTGCTCGTCTCGGCTGCGACGACGGTACCGACGACCGGAACCTCGATCGAAGGTCCGGGATCCCGGGCCGCGCTCGCCCCTAAACTACATACTCCGAAGGGGCGTGCCGGTGCCACCCGGAAACGGGTGGATGGAACAAAGATGGACGCGGGAAAGCCCGGCATGAAGGCGACCATGAAGCGGTGGAAGGTGGCGTGCGAGGATGGGTTCGAGGTCGTCTCGGCGAAGGAGCACGAGCTCGTGAAGTACGTCCAGATGCACGTCAAGGAACACCACAACAAGGACGTCACCCACGACGACGTCATGAAAATGGCCAAGCCGCTGTAGATCGTTGGGAGAAGCGGGGGTCGGCGCTCCGCCGGCCCCCGGACGGAAGGCTTCTTCGCCCGGACCCGCCTAGGAACTCCGCCGATGCTGCTGAGCGGGGAGGAGGTCGAGGTCCTCCGGGAGCATGTGGTCCCGTTCCGGGGTCCCCACTCGGAGGGGCGCGGCACCTTCTTCCTGACCTCGACCCGGCTCGTGATCGAAGAGCCCCGAGCGAGGACCCTTCGTCCGGCCGAGGTGCACACGGTCCTCGATGTGCCCCTGCACCACGTCACCAACGCGACGGTGGTCTCGGTCCTCCGGCGGCCGCGGTACCTCCTGATCGAGATGGGGCACACGAAGCTCCGGGCCGAGGTGGTCGATCCTACCAAGTGGGTCCACGCGATCCAATCGGCCAAGGTCTCCCGGCCTCGGGCAGAACCGGCGCACGCGACCCGGCCCGTCCACACCGTTCACACGATCGAACGGCAGGTGGTCAAGGTGCGCTGCCGACACTGCGGCACCCTCTGGGACGAAGTGATGAGCCGCTGCCCCAGCTGTGGCGCCGCCCTCTAGGTCGCGACAGGCACTCCCCCCGCCCTCCGGAAGTTCCGGTCCCGGCCCGCGGGAGACGCCGACAGGGCTTTCCCGTGGGCGGGGGCCGGGGAGGCCGGAAGGGGGGAGAGCACCGTGCGACGGTTCGCATCGCGGTCCGACGGGACGGGATCCCCGACGGACGCTCCAGAGTACCGGGCCGACACCCTTATGGCCCGAAACCCCCGAGACCATCCCACGGACCATCGTGACATCGCGTAAGCTCGCTCACTGGGCCCCCTGGGTCATCGTTCTCCTCCTGGCCGTTCCAGCTCTCCCGGGGACGGCGGTCAGCGCCGTTTCCTTGGCCCCCCCGGCATTCGGAGGGCACAGCCACCTCCCCCAACCCGCAGGACTCGCCCATCTCCTCAGCGGTCCCGTGCTCCCTCAGTCCCACACCTCGTTCCAGGTGGACCCGTTCGCCTACTACAGCTCCGAGCCCGCCCCCATGGGGATCGCCGACTTCGGGGTCGACCCGGCCACCTCGGCGGGGTACATCTACAACACGACGATGTTCGTGGGGACGGTCAACATCTCGTCGTTGACCGTCCTCAACGGTTCCAATTTCGGCGCCATCGACCAGATGAGCCTCCAGTTGAACGTCGTGCAGGTCGTCAGCGGTGCCGGTGGGACCTTCGAGTACTGGATCCAGGACGTGGCGTTCCTCAACACCACCTCCAACCTGATCGAGTTCATCGACAACATCTGGAACATGAGCGCCTCGGGGGCGTACACCACGGGCAACGACATCACCGGGAACGGGACTGGCGCCTACGGTTGGTACTACGACTACGCCAGCAACTACCTCTCCGGCAACAACATCTACCTCTCCTACCCGACGACGTTCCAGCTCCGGGTCGTCTCCAGCATCGTCGGGGGATACCCCTCGGTGGCGTTCGAGTACAACGATACGGGATCCTGGGAGACCTACGACAACACCAGGGTCGCCTTCGCCCACGGCTACAGCGACCAGGGGTTCGTCGTCGACGGGACCAACTACAACCCGTACGGGCTGTTCAACGACGCCGAGCTCATCCTTGGCGGCCCCGGCGGAGGCAGCCAGACCACCGACTCGGGCTCGAATCTCGGCCTGACGCTCGACTACTGGAACGGCCACAACATGCAGCCGGTCCTGAACGCCTACAACTTCGGCAGCGACACGGCCGAAGGGATCAACCACGTGGTGGACCGGGGCTTCCAGGTCGCCTCCGACGGGCTCCTGTATGGCGACGTCAAGAAAGGCGGCACGGCCGGCCTCATGTCGCTCTACGACCACTCGTACGATGCCCTGGTGAACGTGTCGGCCCCCCTCGCCAGCGGCGTGATCCTCCTCAACGGCACCTCGGTCGCCACCTACATCGGCGGCGACGCCAACCTCACCATCGCCCCGGGAACGTACACGCTCCAGCTCGACACGCTCTCCGGCTCGGTCTACGCGAGCCAGACGATCGTAGTACCGCCCGGGGCGTACCTGCCGGTCGTGTTCGGGGCCGCGGGGAGCTACTCCGTTACGTTCAAGGAGACGGGATTGCCCACCGGCACCCCGTGGTCGGTCACCATCGGGGCGAATCTCTCGAAATCGGCCGGGACCGTCATCAACCTGCTGGAGCGGAACGGGACCTACGGCTACGTGGTCTCGCCGCTCTCCGGTTGGACGGCCAGCCCGTGGTCCGGGAACTTCACGGTCGCGGGCCAGTCCGTCACCGTCGGGATCGCCTGGACACGGGTGACCTACCCGGTCAACTTCACCGAGACAGGCCTTCCGAACGGCACCCTCTGGCAGGTCGTCGTCGGAGGGGCCGGGATCAACGGACGGACCGCGACCCTGGAGATCTCCGAGCCGAACGGGACGTACACGTTCCTGGTCGACGGGATCGCGGGGTACGTGGCGACCCCCTCCGGCGGGTCGGTGACGGTGAGCGCCGCCGGCCGGTCCATCGCGATCGCGTGGGGCGTCGCCCGGTTCAACCTCACGTTCGTCGCCCAGGGGCTCCCGACCGGTACGACCTGGACGGTCCAGGTGGATGGCTTGGACCACGCGGTGTTCACGTCCACCCTGCGGATCCCCGTCCCGAACGGCACCTACCCGTTCCAGGTCGGCCTGGTCCCGGGGTTCGTGGCCAGCCCGTCGAGCGGCTCCGTCCCGATCAGCGGGCTTCCCGTGACGATCAACATCACGTTCACCCTGTTCCGGGTGGCGGTCACGTTCACCGAAACGGGCCTACCGGCGGGCGCCAACTGGTCCGTGTCGGTCGCGGGCCTCTCGGGATCCAGCACCGGCACCGCGATCGTGCTGGAGATGATCAACGGCACCTACGACGCCTCGGTCGTGGTCCTCGCCCCCTACACCGTCACCGTCAGCAATCTCAGCTTCTCGGTCCACGGGTCCCCCGTTGGCGTGCTGGTCCCCTTCGCCCCCCTCCCCGGGTGGCTGGCGGGCACGGTCGTGCCCACGGACGCCATCGTGACCGTCAACGGCACCACCCTCACGCTCTCGAACGGGGCGTTCAACGTCACCCTCCCGATCGGGAACTACACGCTCGTGGCGAGCCTCTCCGGGTATCAGACCGTGACGCGCACGATCTCCATCGGGGCGGGGGCCGGGACCATCCTCACCCTCAATCTCACGATGCTGTCGTCGGACCACGGAGGCAACGGGACCCAGCCCGTGCGGGCTCTCACGACCGGCGGGATGTCGGACTGGGAGCTCCTCCTGGTCCTCGCTGCGGTCGGGGTGGCGGCCGTCGCGGTCGTGGCGTACGCGGTCTCTCGACGGCGCCAAGCCTCGGTCCCTCCCCCGGAAGAGGACCCCGCCGAGTAGGACCGCCCCGACGCCGCGGGGCCGGATTTATGCCGTTCCGGAAAACGAAGGGCTCTACCGGCCACCGAGGTTTATCAACCTAGACCCGCACCTCTCCGACGGTCATGTCGGGCGGGAGGGTTCCGAGGGTCCGCCGTATCTTCGTGGCCACCGGCATCGTCCTCCTTTTCCTGGCGGCCGCCGCCACGGGGGCGATCCCCCACCCGACGGGCGTCGCGTCCGCGTCGTACTACGCAGTTCTTGGCCCCACCTCGGGGCCCGCGGTCTCCGTCCACTACGGGCATCCGGTGGCCGCCGGATCGGTCCCGTCCACCTCTACCTCCCCTGCGGAGGTCCCGGCGTCCTCGGACGTCACCCCCCCGTGGAACTGCACTCCCGCCGGGAACGTCAGCTTCCCCGCCGTGGGAGTGAACTTCACCCTCACCTCCACTCCGGCGAACGGGAGCGGTCCCGCTCCCCTGAACTTCACCTGGAACATCTCCATTGGCGGCGGGGGCCTCCCGCCGTTCCACGCCTGGCTGACGTTCGCCACCGGGTCGGCGTTCCTCACCTCGTTCAACTCGACCGGCAACATCACGCTCCTCCAGGCGGGGATCTGGTCGGTCCAGGTCCTCGTCGAGGACGCCACCTGCTCCCAGGAAGGGGCGACCGACTTCCAGTTGATGGCCTGGAACTCCACGCTGGGTCCGCATCCGGTCGTGGTCAACGCGACGCCATCGAGCGGGGTGGCCCCGGCGAACGTGACGTACACCTTCGTCAGCCCCGCCATCCCCTCCGGCTGGTCCCTGTTCTGGGTCGGGTTGGGCTTCTACCCCTATACCGCGGTGGAGAACCACAGCTACTACGTTCCAGGATTGTACAACGCCACGGCGTGCCTGGTCGAGCCGGACGGCACCGACTATGCCTGCGGGAGCTCTCCCAGCGTCAACATTTCAGGGCCCTCCCCGATCCAGACCGGCGTCACCGTCTCGGTGGGGTCGTACCCGGTGAATGTCACCTTCTGGGCGAACATCACGAACGCCTCGGCGTTCCCCAACGGGACGTCGATGTACCTCTACGCCTGGAACGGCACCAGCGGCCTTGACCTATCGACCAACAACACCACCGCGAGGCTGACCGAGTCCGTGGGGTGCGGCTACCCCTGGACGAAGTGGGCGGTCCCGACCGGCACCTGCCTCGAGACCGGGTCGGTGGTCCTGACGGGTCCTCCCGGCTCCCCCGATGACGGGGACCTCCTCATCGTCCCGCTGTCGGTCTCGTTGAACGCGAGTGGCTCCCCCGTGAACTGGTGGCCGGCCGTGTCGTACACGTTCGGGCCCTCGAACGGCACCGCCCCGCTGAACCTCTCGGTCAACGTATCGGCCACGAACGGGCTCGCGCCGTACTTCCTGCAGTGGGCTGTGGCCGGCGATTCGGGGAACGGGACGAACTCCACCTTCTACAACACCTCCGGCGGGACTCTTCCCGGGTGGAACGGGACCATCACAACCCTCACGATCCCGCTCGTCCTCCAGGGGTACTACTGGATCGTCGTCTCCGTCGTAGCCGCCAACTTCGGGTACGTGAACTTCGCGCTCCCGCTGATCGTCGTCGGGAACGCGACCGTCCCCGTCTTCGCCCCCCTCACCCTTCCCGCTGTCGAGTCCGGGACGAACGGCTCCGTGGCCGAGAACGCGACCGTGGGCCAGGCGTTCCAGTTCGTCGCGACCCCGGCCGGAGGCGAGGCCCCCTATACGCTGCAATGGAGCTTCGGGGACGGCCAGTTCGCCTCCTCGGTGCCCGGCGCGGGCGTGACCCACACCTATGGCGCTGCCGGGCAGTTCATCCCGAGCGTGACCGTCACGGACTCCGTAGGTCGCCACGTGACCACGGTCCTTCCGACCGTCACGGTCACCGCCCCATCCGGGGGCTCGGGCCCGGGTGGCACGGGGACCCGGAACAGTACCGGATCCGGCGGGGTTCCCCCCAGACCCTCGGACCCTTGACGACGAGCGCCCCGGCGTGGGTGCTCCCGGCGCTGAGCGCCGTCGTCGCCGCCGCTTTCATCTTGGCCGCGCTGTTCCTGTTCCGTCGGGAGGTCGGCCGTGAAGGGGAGGCGCTGGTGGCCGGCCTGGACCCGCACGACGAACCCCCCGCCCACGATCTCCGACGCTGACCAGAGGCCCGGGCGGGCGCGGGGATGAGCAGCACGGACCGGTCGGGCCGCCGGCGGAGGCCGGGACGCTCCCGAACCGGGGTGGCGGCCGGGGTCGCCCTCCTCCTGATCGCCGTGGCCGTCCCGCTATCGACCCCGCTCCCCGCTCTCGCCGTCGCCCCCCGGCCCATGTCGGGCGCCGGCATCGTCCTGAACGCGAACCCGTCGATGGGCACGGCCCCGCTGCTCGTGGACTTCAGCCTCTCGACCCCCAACGGCACCGTCGCCCCCCAGTACGAGTGGGCGTTCGGCGACGGGGAGGTACCTGAACGGAAGCGGACGGTCGTACGACGCCCCCTCCCACACCTACCTGGTCCCGGGGACCTACGAGGCGGTGGCCACGGCCATCTGGCCGGCGGGTCCGGAGAACGCCTCCGTGACGATCGTGGTCGTCTCCTCCGTCCTCGCGATCCACCTGGAGGCATCGCCGGTCAACGGCACAGCCCCGCTCACCGTCACGTTCAACGCGACCCCCGTCGGAGGATCGGGGACGTACCTGTCGTACCTGTGGACCTTCGGCGACGGGGGAGCCGGGAGCGGTCTCGACGTCCGGTACACCTACGTGATGGCCGGCACGTTCGAGGCGGTCCTCACCGTGACCGACAGCCGGGGCACCGCGGCGACTGCCGGCGCCAACGTGACGGTCCGCGCGGCGGCCGGCGACAACAACTCCTCCTCCCGGAACGGCACCCCGGACGGGGCCCGATCCGGGGGGACCCAAGGCCTCGCCACCTATCTTCCGGATATCGCGGTCGCGGTCCTGATCGTCGGCGTCGCGGTGTTCCTCTCCTCGGGCGCGTGGGTACTGAACCGCCGCCGCGGGGCCCGCGCCGCACCCGCCTCGGCCTCGCCCGCCGCACCGGCCGAGACCGCCGTCGGCCCCCCGCCGGCGGCGGCCGTCGTCCCTGTCGTAGCCCTAGCCCCTCCGACCCCCGGCGATGCCCCCTCGCGCGCTTCCCTCCCGGTGCCCCCTCCTCTGCCTCCCGAACCCTCCGGGCTCGCCGCGAGCCGACGGCTGGCGCTCCAGCTCCTCCGCACGATGGGCACGCTCCCGAGGGTCGGTCCCGGGGAGCTTGCCGGCCCCGAGTGGACCCAGGCCGGCCTCGCCCGAACCGCGGGCGCCGGGCAGAGTGCGATCAGCCGGGTCCTCCGCCGTCTGACCGCCGCCGGGATCGTGGTCTCCGAAACGACCCACGTGGCGGGCGGCGACCGGCGGCTCCGGGTCTACCGCCTCACCCCCCGGGGGGAGCGCCTTGCCCGGGCGCTGGTCGAATCGGGCGGCACGGACGTCCCCGACCCGCTCTCCGGGTCCGACCTTCCCCGGGTAAGGGTCCCACCCCCGTCAGTGGGGCCGTCAGCCGGAACGATCTGGGGGGCCGCTGCCTCCCCAGGGCCCGCGGGTGAGGGAGCGGGCGCACGGCCTCTCCGCGCGGCGTCAGGGAGTAGGTCTTTACGCGTCGAGGCGCGCCGGGCACGTGTGACAGCTCCACCCGGACCGCTCCCGCGTCCATCGAACGCGGCTCAGCGCCTTGCTGATGGTGTTCTGGCCCGAGTTGAGCGCCCGCGCCATCCCCTGCTGGCTCGCCTCCACCCGGGCGCTCCCTTCGGTCCCCGGAACGCCCGTACCATAGGAGATGGATGAGGATCCGTTCGGAGAGCCTCCGAGATTCGTCCAGCGCGGCCCCCGGCCCGCTGACGACACCCGGTTCCGCGGGGGCTGGGCCGCCCGCGGCTCCGCTCCCATCGAGGGACGGGCCGATGGGACCGCGGGGCGGAGTCGGCCCGACCATCGCGCCGGGGGGTGCTTCGATGGCCCCCGCCCGCCGTCGGACCGCCGCCCGGTAGGCCAGCGAGGCCATCGCGCTCGCGCCGAGGATCGCGGCCGCCGTGAGGAGGTACGGGAGGGCGGCGACCAGCGGATCAGGGGTGGGTTGAGCGGGCCCGGTCGGGACCCCGCCGGTGACCGTGACCGTGGTCTGGTTCCGGACGGCGTGGCCGCTGGAGTCGGTGACGGTGAGGTTCACCTGGAACGTCCCGTCGATCGGGTAGGTGTAGTTGAGATCCGGGCCGCTCCCGCTGTCCCCGTCGCCGAACGCCCAGAGGATGGATTCGTACGTCCCGGTCCCGCCGGAGATGGCAGCGACGAAGTGGACGGTCAGGGGCGCCGGGCCGCTCAGAGGCGACGCATCGATCACCGCGACCAGGTTCTCCGCCACCACGTCGATCGTCACCGAGGCGTTGGCGCTGCCGGACGATGCGTTGACGCTGACGTGCGCGCCGTACACCCCTACGGAGTCGTACGCGTGGACCGGGTTCGAGTGACCCGTGGCCGACTGGTTGTACCAGGTCCCGTCGCCGAAGCTCCAGTTGAAGGATCCGACGGTCGTGTTGGGGGTGAGGCTCGCGAGGAACGCGACCACGAGGGGGGCGCTCCCGTTCGTCGGGGTCGCCGTCAGGGCGAGCCCGAGCGCCTCCGGGGACGGTCCGATCCCGGTGGTCGGTGCGGCTCCCGCCACTCCGCCGGCCAAGAGCAGGCCCAGCAGGAGGAACGGGATCAGCCGGCGATCGACCGGATCCGACCCCCGGACACGGACCGTCGGACCGCCTCCCTCACGGCTTCGGGGGAGGAGCGGCCGGGCCACGACCGTTCTCGAGGTCGTTCAGCCAGTTGAGGGCTTCCCTACGTTGCGCCGCCCACCGGGCGACGAGCCCCAGGGCCACCAGGGAGGCCACCACGATCACCGCGCCTCCCGCGAGCAGCGCCTGGTCGTACCGACGTCAGGGCCGAGCCCCGGGTGCCGGCGGAAGGCAGGATGACGGTGAACGGTCCCACGTGCGTGGTGGCCACGGCCCCCCGGGCGTCCGTGACGGTCAGGGAAGGTTCGTACGTGCCGGCCGCCGTGTAGACGTGGGTGACCGTCGACCCTGGCAGCGCGGAGCCCGAGGTTCCGTCGCCGAACGACCACTGGATGTCGTACGGCGCCACGCCGCCGCTCACACGGGTAACGAAGCTGTACGTCCCCCCGGTCCCCCCGGGGGAGCGATCAGGGAGACCTGCGCCTGGAGGACGGGAACCGCCCCAGCCGCCGTGACGTTGACCACGCTCGCGGCCCACGCCGCCGAACCGTTGGAGTCGGTGACGGTGGCGTTGATGGCGTAGTACCCGATCGAGGTCAGCGTCTCCGGGATCTCGTAGCTGCTGCCGTTCCACCCGTTCAATGTCGTGGCCGAGCCGCACTTACCGGTCACCGAGGTCGTCGTCGACGGGCCCCGGACGCAGACCGAGACGTTGTACGGGCGACGCCGCCGGAGGCGGCGATGTCGACCGAGATGTTGAGCGGGGCGCTCCCGTTGATCGGGGCGGCGGCCAGCGAGAGGGAGAGCGGCCCACCCCCACCCGGGTTCGCGCACGACGGGGCGCAGAGGCTGACCCGCTCGGTGTCGAGAAGGGTCAGCTGGAGCGGCGGGTAGCTCTCCGAGTCGAGAAGCCCGACCACCGTGTAGTTCCCGAACGGTACGCCCACGGAGAGGTTCAACCAGCTGCCCGACCAGTTGGCGGGCTGGGCGGACCACACATAGGTCGACCCGTTCCGCCACACGGTGACGTTGAGAAGGTAGGGACCGCCGTAGCCGACCGTCCCATTGGGGGAGACGGCCGCCACGCTGAGATTGAGCCAAGCGGTGCGGTTCGTCGAGGAAAGGGCGGTCGTCGTGGCGGAAGGTCCAGCCGGGTCGACGAGTTCGACCCCGACGGCGGGGTCAGCGAAACGTTGGCTCGAACGACGTTGGCACCGAAGAACGCGTTCCCGTAGAGGGTGTAGTTGGCGACGGGCACGCTACCGGACAGGAGCGTCGGGCCCCCGGTCCAGTTCGCGACCGTGATGTTCCAACCGGTCCAGTTGCCCGACCCCCCGCTGGCCAGGAGGGCGAACACGTCCAGGGTGTAGGTGGTGTTCGCCGGCCCGCTCTGCACCTGGGCGCCGAGTTGGAAGGACAGGTTCCCGTGGCTCACGACCTCGGAGCTGTTGATGACCCATAGTTCGAGCTGAGGGGAGGGGGGGCCACCGGTCGTGTTGGTGATCGAGAACGATCCCAGCTGGCTCCCGAGGTCGAACTCGCTCGGGCTCCCGTTCCCCTGGGAGGGGGCCGCGGCCTGGTCGACGGCCGATAGCTCGACCCAGGTGATCTCCGGCGAGCTGGTGTTGTAGAAGAAGGTCAGCGTGGTGGGGCTCCCCAGCAGGCTGCCGGTCACGGTCACGCCCTGAGGAAGGTACGGGGTCGACCAGACGATGCCCGCTCCGGGGACCGAGGGCGCCCCGGTGACCGGCGTGACGTTCGCCCAGAACGTGGCATGGGTCGGGGACCCGTTAGCGACCGGGGTCGAAGCCCAGGTCACGTTCACGTCCGGTCCGAAGGAGAACACCGGTAGGTCCGCCGAGGCGTACATCAGGCCGTTGGGGTACCAAACGAACACCTGACCGCTCACGCTCCCGGGCGCGAGCGGGGTAACATTCACCGTGGTCTGGTTGGTGATCCAGCCGTACGAGGTCTGGCCAGGGTACGACAGCGCCCACGCGATCGTCGTGCCCGCCGGCCGGCCGAGGACCGTGGCGTTGTAGGAGGCGTTCCCGGTGACGTACCGAGAGCTCCGGCCACCGGAGATGTGGAGGGGATCCGGGCCGGCAGGCCCGTAGACGGGTACGGTTCCGCCCCAGTCAGCCGTCTGGTAGGGCGCACAGCTGGACACCACGGTCAGGTTCAGCGTATAGTTGGCCGGGACGGCGAAATCCTCGGTAACGTACGCGACGCCGGTCCCGTTGCTGAGCAGCGTAACCGTGCCGGTCAGGGTGGTGCCGATCGCGACCTCGGACAACGAGTAGTTGTAGGGTCCGACGGGTCCACTCACCTGAATGCCCACGCTGAGATTGACCGGGGCCGGCCCGACCCAGCCGTTGGAAGAGTTCCAGAGCACCTGAGCGGTCACGGTACCGTTGGTCGCATTCCCCGAAGGGCACGGCAACGCCGGCAGGGTGGATGGCGTGGCCACCGGGTCGGCGCGAGCAGGGCCGATCGACGAGATGCTCAACCCGGTGGCGACGAGGAGAACGACGGTGAGGAGGGCCAGGGCGGTGCGCAGCGACATCGGGCGGCTCTGGCGCGCACCCGCTTCATAAAGCACGGCCGCTGGTACGACGGTGTCACGCTCGGTACGCTCCCGGCACGGCGAGTACGCTCTCGGCACGCCTCGGGCCGGTGCCTACAGCACGGTGGAGTCCGGGCCGGGGGAGTCCGGTCCCCCGGGCCGCCCCATCAGTCGGGCGGCAGATTCCCCCCGGGGGGTCACCGCGTAGCACCAGACCCGTCGGGGGGCTCCGGGAACGTGCTCGAGCGACGCGGTCACCACACCGGCCTCCGAGAGGCGCCGCAAGGCCCGTCCGACGGTGCTCGGCGCCACATGGAGCTCCTGGGCGATCCCCTCCCGCGTGACCTCGACGCGCCCGACCGAGGCCCCGGCCCGCTGGCTGGTCCAGTAGAGGTACGTGAGCACCCGTTCGTACGTCTCCTGGACCTCCGCCGGTGGGAGGGCCGCCGCGCTGGCCGCACGCCCGGGGGTCGGCGCGCGGGCCGGCCCCATCGCGGCGCCCTGGGGGACGGGGCCGGGGGCCCCTGACCATCGGGACCGTCGCGACCCGGCCAACGCGTAGACAACGGACGCCACGAAAGCGGCTCCCACCGCGAGGAGGACGAGATCGATCTCCGGGGTGAACGGGGAGGAGGACGCGGGGGTCGAGGCCGGAGGCTCCACCCAGATCCCCGCCGAGACCCGGACCGAGCTACCCGAACTATCGACCACGGTCAGGTTCACGAGGTAGACGCCCGGGCTGGTGTAGGTGAGATTGAGCTCGAGCCCGCTGCCGTTCTCCCCGTTCCCGAACTCCCACGCGACCGAAGAGTACGTCCCGGTGCCACCGAACACGCCAGCGTAGAACTGTACCGTCAGCGGCGCCGGACCCACGTCCTGGCTGGTGTCGATGGAGGCGGTGAGAGCGGCCGGCCCTACGCTAACGACCAGGCTGGCTTCCGAGACGGTCCCCGAGGCGTTGGCGGTGACCTCGACCAGGTACTGCCCCGGAGAGTTGGTACTGGTGCACGGGGTCGGAGCTCCCCTCCGCCGACACCTGGTAGGAGTTCCCGTCCCCGAACGACCAGTCGAACTCCGCGAACGTTGTGGACGGTGTGAGCGACGCGAGGAAGTCGACGGTCAGCGGCGCCGAGCCCTGGCCCGGCGCCGCCGAGAGGCTCAGGGTCGGCGCCGCCGATGGCGCGGTGGTCGCCCCGAGGGCGACCGGGACGGCGATCGTCGCGGCGAGGGCAAGGACGAGGACCGCGACCCCAGTCCGGTGGCCGGCTCGCCCGCCCAACCTATCGCCCCCGGCCCCGCCGTTCCCCCTCAGGGTCCGGGCATACTTGGGGGTTGTTCCCCGGGCGGCGCCGGTTCCAGGGACCGGAGCCACGCGTCGGTGCGTCGCCGTTCGGCCGCGGTCCGCGCCATGTACGCGATCGCGACCAGCGAGGCGAGGATGACCGCCACCGAGGCGGCGGTGATCCCCAACGAAGCTCCGGAGAGGAGCGACGTGCCGGAGGAGGCGGGCAGCACCACGACCAGGGGACCCACGCTCGAGGTCTGGACGGCGCCCCGGGAGTCGGTCACCGTGAGGGTAGCGGTGTAGCTGCCGCTCGCCTGGTAGACGTGCGTCACGGTACCGCCGGACGTGCTGGCGCCGTACGTCCCATCCCCGAACGCCCACTGGATGTCGGTACGGGGCCACGCCGCCCTGGATCGTGGCGGTGAACGAGTACGAGCCGGGAGCGAGCGTGGACGGCGAACTGGAGGCGTGGACCTGGAGCGGGCTCGCGTTCGCGGTGGCCGTCACGTTGAACGTCACCGACACCGTGGTGCTGTTGCTCCCGGAGTCGGTCACGGTCGCGACCGCGTCGTCAGTACCCTGACGCGGTGAGGGTAAGGGGGATGGACGCGGACGATCCGTTCCATCCCGTGAGCGCCGACACGGGGTGGCACGGCGCGGATCCCGTCGGAGCCGAGAGCGGGCCCTCCGTGCATACCGAGAGGTCGTACGGCGCCGCTCCCCCGGCCGCTGCGACGCCCAGCGACGTGCTGAGCGGGGCCGTCCCGCTCAGGGGTGAGCCGGCCGCGACCGCCGTCAAGGGGGTCGCCCCCGATCCGCCCACGCCGACCGAGAGCGTCGTGTTTCCCGCCGCGAGGAAGACGCGGCTCCCGTTGGGGCCGCTCTGCCAGAGGTTCGCCACCACGAGGTAGGTCCCGGCGGGAAGGCCGGTGACCGGCACCACGGTGGGACCGCCGGTCCAGTTGGCGATCGTATCCGAGAACGTGGGGCAGGTGCTGTTCCAGCCCAGGGACGAGGGTGCGATGCAGAGATCCAGTTCGTAGCCCGCGGTCAGGTTCACCGGGGGCGGTAGCGGCGGGAGCGGGTTCGGGCTCGATGTAAGGGTGATGTTGGTCGCGAACGGAGCCACCCCCACGGACGGGCTCGCGGTGGCGGTGAGCCCGAACCCCGTCCCTCCCCCCGTCGAGTTCCCGAAGATGAGGGTGAAGTAGGTGTAGTTCAACCCGAGGGTCGTGTTCGAGGGGTCGACGAACGCCGCGGTCGCATAGGTCCCCAACCATGCGTTGAGCCCGGGGAAGCCGACGGTGAACGTCTCCGTGACCTCGGAGCCCGTGGTCGGGCCGGTTCGGACCACGATCGGGGTGAGGTTCGAGTAACCCCCGGGGTTCGGGAAGCTCCAGTTGAGGTTCCCAGGTCCCGTGTACGGACCGCCGGTCAGGTTGGTCGCGTTCGCGAAGAACGTGATCGTCGTCGCCGAGGTGTTCGAGACCGGCGCGGACTGGGAGATCGCGATATCGACCAGCGGCTGGACCAGGATGTAGGCGCTGGGCAGGTACCCGATCCCGAACACGATGTTCGAGTTCGGGTAGATCACGCTGACCGACGGAAAGTAGAGCCCGGGCTGGCGCAGGGTGAGGTTCAGGCTCGTTTGGTTCGTGAACGTCAGCAGGCTGAGGGCGTAGTTGTTCGTGATCGTCCAGAGGATCGTCGCGTTGGCGGGACTGTCATTGATAGCGACCTGAAGGTGGGTGGAAAGGGGGACGGTCCCGTTCGTGACGTTCGCGGTGAGGGTGACCGGTGTGTAGCCGCCGGGCCCCCCGACGAGGATGGTGAACCCCTGGCCGGCCCCGAAGGTTCCGGAGCTGTTGCCGGAGGTGCAGGTGCCGGTGACCTCGATGTTGAGATCGTAGGACGCCGGAAGTGTGTACAGGTGGCTGAAATTGAGCCACTGGGTCGCCGTAACGTTCTGGACATAGGAGCCGTTCGAGAACGTGCCGTCCCCGTAGGAGAGGGAATAGGTGTAGTTCCCGGGACCGCCGACGGCGTCGCCGGTGAAGTTCACGATCGCCGGCGCCAGCCCGACGTCACGCGTGGTGTTGCCAAGGCCGGCGACCCCGAAGTTGAGGCCGAGCCCCCCCAGGTGCAGTTCTGGACTGCCGGCGTGATCGGTCCGAGACCGGGGGTAACGGCCACGCTCTGGAGGGGGGACATCCCGGCCGAGGTCCCGGGAGCGGTCGCCAGGGGTGCCAAAGCGACGATGATCAAGAACACGGCGACGATCCCCACCGCGGCGAAGCTGCGCGACATCGAGACCCGTTCCGTGCTCCCGCCTCATAAGGGTCCGTCGCCGGTACGACAGTGACGGGCGCGTGGGACGCTCGCGAGCGTCGTACATCGCCGATGACCGAAGAACTAGGGGAATCCGCCCGGGAAGGGAAAGGGTTCGCCGCGGGGACGGGTCTCGCCTAGGGGCCCGCCGCCAGCCACGTGACGGAGAAGCTGGTCCCGTCGGTGGAGATCGCGGAGGTGGACGCCTTCGTCAGGCTCGAGTTAGAGACCCCGATCATGTTGATCGAGACGGAGGTCGTGAAGGAGCCGAGGTCCCCCGTCGTGCCGCTGATCGTGGCGTCGTTGGTCCCCGATACCGAGGTATTGTCGACACCGAAGTTGATCGTGCCGAAGTCGGCGAGGGGTAGGATACCACCCGAG
Organism: uncultured Thermoplasmata archaeon; assembly: GCA_963708255.1. Classification (GTDB taxonomy): domain Archaea; phylum Thermoplasmatota; class Thermoplasmata; order Lutacidiplasmatales; family UBA184; genus Lutacidiplasma. The sequence continues at coordinate 243,711 of CAVPSE010000005.1, read as the reverse complement.
TAGGGCGCCTCGGCGATCCACTCGGCGCTGGTCCGCTTCGCGGACGTCACGGCGGCCGTCTTGGAGAACGACTTACCCGTGGTGACATCCTTCAGGCTGACGGTGAACTTGTGCGTGGTCGTCGAGAAGGTGACCTGGGCGGAGATCACGTCCCCCGCGTGGACGGTGACCGTGCTGATCACGCGGGACGGGCTGGGGTAGAACTCGAACCAGGCGTAGTAGGACGCGCTACCGTGGGAGCAGTCCGAGTCGGTCCCGGTCTGTTCCACCGTGCTGGAGGTGTAGCCGTCGATCCCGACCCAGAAGGCGGCGTACTGGGTGGAGGATCCGCTGCAGGTCGCCGTGGGCTGGGTCCACGAGCCGACCACGCTCGTAACGCTCGCGCGCGGACCGGTGACCGCGTACCCGGCCCAGTTGGTCGAGGAGCTGCTGCTCATGCGGATCGGCCCTCCGTGGTTGGCGAAGTACGGCGCGACGTGCGCGGCGACCGGTGCCGAGGCGGCCGCGGCCGGTACGCCGAGCATCATGACGATGACTCCGAGGCTCAGTGCGGTGGTGCTCCACTTCATGTTCGAGGACCCTCCGGTCCGGCGGGAACCACCCCGAGGTGGTCTATAATCCATCCGCCTGGTTCCCACGCGGGACCGACGGGGAGATACCCTCGAGGGCGTCCAGGACGGCCCCCCGGACCTGCAGCCGCCGCCGGGCGGCGGCCCTGGCACGGGTCTGACTGGCCGAGGCGTGGGACGTCGTGAACTCCCACGGCTCCGGGTAGACCACCTCCCATAGGACGAGCCCGTCGGGCTCGGCCAGCGGAAGCGCGAGTCGCCGTCGGCCGGCTGCCCCGTCCGTCAGCTCGGCGGCGGAAAGCTCGCCGCGGTCGAAGGCGCGCAGGGCGGAGACGATCTTGCGGACCATCCCCCAGACGAACGACCGGGCCTCCACGTCGATCTGGAGGAGGTCCCCAAAGGGGCTGACCTCGATCCGGTCGACGGTTCGGACCGCGGGGGTCCCCGCCGGGAACCCCCGGCCGAACGATCGGGCGTCCAACGGGCCCGTCAGGAGCCGGGCGGCGGTCCTCCACCGGGCGATGGACCGCCCCTCGGAGGGCTCGAAATACCGATACCACCGCCGGTCCACGCGTCGGGGTCGGAACGACGACGGCACCGAGCGAGCATGGGTGAAGTACAGGTCGGGGGCGATCGCATTGAGGGCCCGTAGCAGCGCGGGACCGGCGAGCTCGGAGGTGAGGGCGACGGCATTGCCCCGGGCGTGCACGCCCCGGTCGGTGCGGCTCGCGACGTCAGGGGTCCCGGCGTCGGGGCCGGCGGCGATCCCGGCTCGTCGGACCCCGTCGCGAAGTGTCCCTTCGACCGTTCGGAACCCCGGCTGGCGGGCCCAGCCGGCGAAGCCGCTCCCATCGTACCCGAAACGGACGAGCCAGCGAGTCGTGGGGCGGCGAGCGACCGGCGGTCTATGAGTTCTTGGCCGGCGCCTTGCGCCGAGGGGGCCGCGCAGGGGCGGGCGGGTCCGGCACCGGCGCCGTGTCCGGAGGGGCGGTCGGGGCGGGAGCGCTGGATCCCGTCCCGGGGGGATCGGGGCCGGCCGCCGGGCGCTCCAGGAGCCGTCGGAACGTCTCGAAATGGCGCAGGAACGGGTCGGCCCGGCGGCGATCCTCGAGCTCGCCCATCGCGATGTCGAGCTGCGCCTTCGCCTTCGGGTCGCCGCCCCGGGCCCGGACCAGGTAGACGCACAGGACCTGGTAGTGGGGGAGCACGAAGGCGTCGGTCCGTGGAGTGCTCATGTCGCCCTTCCGGGGCCGGTAGATCCGGTCGACCGGGACGGCCTCGGCGAGCGCCCGCCGGTGGCTGAACCCGACGTACTTCCCCGGACCCAGCACCCGCGTCACCTCGCGAACGCTGCCGTTGAACGCGTTGGTAAGGCGGTCGCACTCGTGCCAGCACCAGAGCCCGAACCCGTAGTCACCCTCGAGGTACTCGTCGAACGCCCGGGCGAACAGTCCCCTCTCCTGTTCCTCGGCGCTCCCGCCGACGCCGGCGAGCTCGGCGCGCCAGTCGGAGATCAACGCGTCCACCCGCATCGTCGGAGAGAAGGACCGCTGGGTCGGGACGCGTGCCGGCTCGGCCATCGCGCCCGGGAGTGTCAGCCGTTCATAGCCCCTGCGAGGCTCGGAAGCCCGACGATACGAACGTGGCGCCGCCCCCCAGATACGTCGCTTCCACCTGGGAGCGTCCGAGCAGCGCCGCCTCCGGCCACCGGGGAGCCCGGAGGACCACCAGGTCGGCCGGGGTCCCCGGGGCGAGGGTCCCTCCGCCGTCCTCTCCCATCAGATAGCTCGACCCGCTCGTGTACAGCTCCAAGGCCTGCTGAGCGGTGAGGTTCTCGGACCGGCCGGCCTCCGGCGAGATCGCCGCCGCGATCCCTTCCCACGGGTCCCGGGACTCGATCGGGGCATCGCTGGACCCTCCCAACCGGATCCCTCGCTCGAGCATGCTCTGGAACGGGTAGGCCCACCGGCCCCGGCTCGCCCCGAGCCGGTCGGGGATCCATCGGTCGCTGGGCACGAACGAGGGCTGGACGGCGATGGGGAGACGAAGTGTGGCGGCACGTTCGATCAGCTCGGGGAGGGCCAGGGAGGCATGCTCGATCCGGACGACCCCGCGGTCGGGGACCCTTTCTATCGCGTCCAGGACCCCTCGGAAGGCTCGGTCCCCGATCGCATGGATCGCGGTGGCAGCGCCGAGCTTCGCGGCTTCGCGAAGGACCTGTTCGAGCTCTCCGGGCCCGAGGAGGGAGGTGCCCGAGGTACCCGTCGCGTCCTCGTAGGGCTCGGAAAGCCAGGCGGTCCGGGCCCCCAACGAGCCGTCCGACATCACCTTCGCTCCGTTGACTCGCAGGGAGGCCCCGTCCAGTTCCCGGCGCAGGGCCGCGAACTCCCCCAGCCACGACGCCCGAAGATACGCGCCCACCTTCACGATCGGGAGGCCCACGCCGAGAGCGTCACCCAGGCTCCTCAGCTCCTCCGGTTCGGCGCTCATGGCCCCGAGGGCCGTGACCCCCACCGACGCCTCCTCCTCGAACCAACGGCGAACTGCGTGGGGCTCCAGGGGGAACCATCGGTCCTCCAGGGCCGGGAGGACCGCCATGGCGCCATCGAACAGCCGTCCGTCCAACGATCCCTCCGAGCGGCCGAAGGTACCGTCCGGCGGATCAGGGGTGGCGTCCCGGAGCCCGGCGGCGTCGAGGGCGGCCGAGTTGAGCACGGCCACGTGGCCGCAGCGCCGGTAGAGTATCACCGGCTGGTCGGTGGGGAGCCGATCGAGGTCGGTTCGGCTGGGCATGCGCCGCTCCTCGAGCCGTTCCTGGTCCCACCCTCCGCCGAGAACGGGGCCCGGGTGGTGGGCCAGGTACAGTTCGATGGTCCCCAACAGCTCGGGCACGGTCCGGGCCCCCGAGAGGTCCACCGAGGCTTCCGCCCGGACCGAGGCGGCGACGTGGAGGTGGCAGTCGACCAGTCCGGGAATGACGCAGCGGCCTCCGAGGTCCACTCTTTCGGCGCCTGTCGGGACCGAGCGGAGCACCTCGGAGATCGACCCGACGGCGAGGACCCGGCCCTCTTCGGCGTAGAGGGCCTCGGCGATGCTTGGGCCGAGGATGACCCCGTTCTGCCAAAGCCGTGGCTCCGGAGGCCGCATCCCCTGTCCCCCGCCTACGCCCGAGGCCGGGTGCCCCGACTATACGTCGAGGTACCGGTAGAACTCGTACGGGTGGGGCCGCAGGTTCACCTGGAGCTGTTCCTCGCGCTTGAGCTCGTGCCAGACGTCGAGGACCGAGGAGCCGAACACTTCCCTCAGGAAGCTGTCGTCCGAGGAGAGCGCCTCGAGCGCCTCGCCGAGCGAACCGGGGAGCTCCCGGATCCCCAGCTCCTTCCGCCGGGCGGGGCTCAGCTTGTAGATGTCGTGGTCGACAGGGGGTGGCGGTTCGATCTTCCGGCGGATCCCATCGAGCCCGGCGAGGGCGAGGGCCGCCTCGGTGAGGTAGATGTTCGCGGCCGAGTCCGGGGTCCGGGTACTCCACCCGCTTCACGTCCGGGCGACCCCGGTGGTAGAACGGGATCCGGACGTTCGCCGATCGGTTCGGCCCGGCTCCACGCGATGAACACGGGCGCCTCGTACCCGGGACCAGCCGACGGTAGGAGTTGGTGGTCGGGTTGGTGATGGCGCAGAGGGCCCGGGCGTGGTCCAGGAGCCCCCCGACATAGTACCGGCAGGTCTGGCTGACCTCGGCATACGGGTCCGTGGCGTCGTAGAACGCGTTGTGGCCCCCGGTCCAGATCGACTGGTTCATGTGCATCCCGATCCCGTTGTCGCCGAAGACCGGTTTCGGCATGAACGAGGCGACCTTCCCGTGCCGCGCGGCGACGTTCTTGATCACGTAGTGGACGTCCTGCACGTGGTCGGCGGCCGGGATGAGATCGTCGAACCGGATGTTGATCTCCCCCTGGCCCGCCGTCGCCACCTCATGGTGGTGGGCGTCCATGGTGATGTGGAAGCTGTCGGCGAGGATGTTGCACATCTCGGAACGCATTCCCTCCAGGATATCGGACGGGGCGCTCCGGTGGTACCCTTCCTTGAACCGGATCGACCCGTGGCCGTCAGAGAGGTTCCACGGGGCCTCGGCGCTGTCGATGAGGTAGCCGGCGCCGCCCCAGGCGTCCCGGACGGCGTTCGCGGAGGGGACCAGCTTCACCGAATCAAAGACGAAGAACTCGACCTCCGGGCCCCAGTAGGACCGGTCGTACCCGGCCCGAGCCGAGCACGTCGACCGTCCGCCGGGCGATCCCCCGGGGGTCGTGGCCGTACGCTTCCTTGCTTGCGCCCACCAGGATGTCGCAGATGAACCGCGCCGTGCCGCCGTGCTCCTGGCGCCCCACGGCATCACGCCGAACGTAGACGGGGTCGGGAAGCGAGGATCATGTCGGACTCGAAGATCTCACGGAACCCGCGGACGGAGGAACCGTCCAGCTTCGGAACGCCCGAGACGAACGAGTCGGCGTCGAGGGTCGCCGAGGGCACGTGGATGTGATTGAACCCGCCGAGAGGTCCGTGTAGAACAGCTCCACCCAGCGCAGTCCCTCCGACTTGATCCGCGGCCAGCGCCTCGGCCCCTCGAGCTTCCTGCTGTGCGACGCTGCCTCGCCCTCCCGCTACTGCCAATCGAGCTCCCCCAGCTCCCCGACCTCTTGGGGGTACTTCAACCCTCGTCGAACAATAGTGGACGAATGTCCATGTTTGGAATGATACCCTTTATTTCTGTCCCGTTGTTTATCGATACATGCCACGAAAGTCCAGCCTCCTCGACGACCTCGACCGGTCGATCCTCCAGGAGCTCAACGTCGATGCCCGCCGGAGCCACCGGGAGCTCGCCCACCGACTGAAGGTCTCCCCGACGACCGTCAGCGCCCGGGTCGCCCGCCTCGAGCGCGATGGGGTGATCAAGGGGTACGTCCCGCTCCTCGATGACGAGCAGCTCGGCTGGGACCTCGCGGCGACCATCGGCATCCGGATCTCGAAGGGGAAGCTCCGGGAGGTCGAGGAGCGGCTCGCCAAGGACCCGCGCGCGTACGCCATCTACGATGTGACCGGCGACTTTGACGCGCTCCTGATCGGGAGGTTCCGCGACCGCCGGGACCTCGACCGGTTCGTCAAGCGTGCCCTCCAGGACCCGTACGTGGAGCGGTCGAACACCCAGGTCGTCCTCAACCGGGTCAAGGAGGACCCGCGGGTCCCCGTCACGCTGCGTTCCGCCGAGCGGGAGGGCGCGATATGACGGACGTCGGTAACGCCTAAGAGCCGGTTCCCCGAGGAGCGCCGGAGGAGTCCATGAGCTGGGGTCTTTCGAACCGGATCGCGCGGATGTTCCCCACGGGGGACGGCAACACGGTGATGCTCGCCGTCGACCACGGCTACTTCATGGGCCCGACCCGCCGGTTGGAGAACGCCCGAACGACCATCGGGCCGTTGATCCCCCACGCGGACGCCCTCGCCGTGACCCGCGGGATCCTTCGCACCTCCGTGCCCCCGACCGCCCAGGTCCCGATCGTCCTGCGGGTCTCGGGCGGCGTCACCGTCCTGAAGGAGGACCTGAGCGACGAGGCCCTCACCACCCCCATGAAAGAGGCGCTTCGTTTGAACTGCTCCGCGGTGGCCCTCTCCGTCTTCGTGGGGGCCCCGCACGAGCACTCCTCCCTGAACAACCTGGCCCAGCTCGTCAGCGAGGGCGAGGACACCGGCATGCCGGTGATGGCGATCACGGCCGTGGGCAAGGAGCTCGAGAAGCGCGACGCACGGTACCTGGCGCTCGCCTGCCGGGTCTCCGCGGAGCTCGGCGCCCACCTCGTGAAGACCTACTACTGCGACGATTTCGAGAAGGTCGTCGAAGGGTGCCCGGTCCCCCTGGTGGTAGCGGGAGGCCCCAAACTGGACAGCGACCGCGCGGCCCTCGAGCTGGCCCACGATGCGATCGCGCTCGGCGCCCACGGTATCGACATGGGGCGCAACATCTGGCAGTCGGACCACCCCGTCCCCATGCTCCGGGCCCTCCGGGCGATCGTCCACGAGAAGGCGACGGTCGGCGAGGCGATCGATGTACTCGCGGCCGAGAAGGCCCACGATCACGCCCGGCCCGCGGCGCCCGCCTAGGCAGCTCCCAGCTCCCCGGGAACCCTCATTAGCCCGGTCGGTTCCAACGCCGTGGCGCGGGGATCGCCCAGCTTGGCCAAAGGCGCCAGATTCAGGGTCTGGTCTCGTAGGAGTTCGTGGGTTCAAATCCCTCTCCCCGCATCGAACCCATTCATCTAGGCTGGGAACCCCTTGGAACGAGTTCGACCCGCGGACACCTCGGGTCTTACGGTCCCTTTCCAGCCTCGGCATTGACCACCAAGTGTCGGGAGCCCTCCCGGCCCTGGCAGGTGCGTTCGCTCTCCGCGCTCTGCACGCGGGCTCCGACTGCAGAACCGGTGACCGCGGGGCGGGACGGGTTGGGCGGGGGCATCGCTCCGCCGAGACGTGGCTCCCTCGGCGGGGTTAGGCTGGGTCGCGGGAGTGCTCGGCCCGAGAGATGCCACTCAGGATCGAGGGCGGGCCGATTCCCATTCCCGTCGGCGGCGGTCGTCGGGGGGTCCGGGGCTCGCGGCAGCCACGAACCTACCGGTGGAGAGACCCCGCCACCTTACGCGGGAGCATACGTTGCGACGCCCGGGGGGACCCTCGGGGGCCCCCGTGTTGACCGAACGCGTCGGCCGTGTAGCGAACGGAGGCTCCCGTGGAGATCGTCGGACTTATCGCGGGCCCAAGACGACGAAGGACAGCGACGTGGAGGAGGGTGACGCCGCCACCTGCGAACCGGTTCGGTACCTCCTACTCGCTTCTTGTTAGGGACAGAGGTTCCAAATACGTGCGTGAATCCACCCGTGCCCGTCCGAGGCCCTGTGGTTCGCGGAGAAGTCCGATCCTCTGCCATCGACGGCTCTGCCCTGAATCTCCAGCAGATTCCGTCCGTTCAGAACCTCTACCGCCTCCTGCGCCACTCCGGGCGCACCGACTAGCGCCGACCGAGGTGGCCCGATGTTCGCAATTCCAGCACCAGCAGCCATGCCAACCGGGTCGACGGACCCGGCGTGGGACCCGGCTGACGACCACTTCGGCGCAGCCGAACGTGCGGACTCCCGGGCCCACCGGGTGACTCCGCCTTCGCGGACCAACGGTTCCCGAGGAGCACGATGATCGAGGGGGTAGCGGATGCCGAGCTACTGGCGCTGGCGCTCGGCCTCACCCTGTTGCTCGGATACTACCTCGGAAGGTACTTGGTCCACCTGATCCGAGGGACCCCTCGTCCATTCGAGGGCTTCCTCTCGAAGGCCGAGAATCTCGTGTTCCGGGCGGCGGGCATCGACCCCAAGAGATCGATGGATTGGAAGGAGTATGTCATCGCCCTCGTGCTCCTCGATGCGGCTTTCGCCATCTTCACTTACGTCGTCCTGGGCCTCCAGGGGTGGCTGCCGGGCAATCCCCGGGGGCTGCTTCCGTTCTCGTGGGACCTGAACTTCAACACCAGCGCCTCGTTCATCACGAACACGAATCTCCAGCACTACTCCGGTGATCAAGCCCTTACTGTCGCCTCCCAGCTGGTGCTCATGCTCAACCAGTACGTGGCTCCGGCCTCGGCCATCGCAGTCGGACTCGCCTTCCTGCGCCCCTTCATCCAGAAGGGAAAGGGGATCGGGAACTTCTACGCAGATTTCTTCCGGTCGTTGGTCACCATCCTGCTACCGATCTCCTTCGTTAGCGCCCTCCTTCTCATGGCGGTCGGGGTCCCCCAGACCCTGAACGGAACTCTGACCACCGGGCTGATCGGCGGGGGTCACCAGACCTTCGTCGTCGGGCCACTGGCGGGGTTCGACTCCATCATGGAGCTGGGGCAGAACGGCGGAGGGTACTATGGGGCGAACTTGGGGAGCCCCTTCGCCAATCCGAACGGCATCTCGGACCTGGTCTATCTCATCCTGATGCTCATCATCCCCCTAGCGTTCATTTTCGCGTACGGGGAGCTGGTGGGAAGGGGCCGCGGCCGGGCCTTCATGGTGGCCGTCCTCGCGCCGTTCGTGGCCCTCCTGGCGTATTCCCTCACAACGGTGAGCGGACCCGTCGGGCTCGAAACGCGGTTCGGGGGTTTCGGCAGCGTCCTGTTCCAGTTCTTCTCGATCTCCAGCGATACCGGGTCTACCAATGCGTACCTCTCGGGGCTTTCCCCGAGGACTGGGGCCAGCCTGTTCACGTTCATGTTCGTCCAGGCGATCCCAGGGGGTCCGGCGTCGGGTTCATGACGCTCGTCATCTACGCGTTCCTCACCCTGTTCATGGTCGGCCTGATGGTCGGCAAGACGCCCGAGTTCCTGGGGATGAAGATCTCAGGGTGGGACGTGAAGCTCGCCGTCCTGACCTTCGTCATCCACCCCCTGATGATCCTGGTACCCGCCGCGATCGCCTACAGTAGCGGGAACGTCGCCGGTATCCTCGGTCCCCATTCGGGGGCGGGAGGTTTCACCCAAGTGTTCTACGAGTACACCTCGGCATCGGCGAACAACGGATCCGACTACCTGGGGACCGTCGCGAACACCCCCTTCTGGAACGTGTCGACGGGGATCGTCATGCTCGTCGGGCGGTTCGCTCCCATCGTCTTCATGATGGGCATCGCCGGGTCCTTTGCCACCAAGGACCGCCGGGACACGCCCGAGCCGATCAGGACCGACGGCTGGCCCTTCACCCTCACCCTGATCGGAGTGACATTCGTGCTGACGGCCCTGGCGTTCTTGCCGTTCCTGATCCTCGGGATCTTCGGGTAGAGGTACTACAATGTCGGACCACAAGACGAGGGAAAGTGGGTTTGGTCGGGGGGAGATCGAACGGGCCGTAGTCCAGTCCGTTCGCAAGCTCGACCCTCGATACCTCCTGAGGACGAACCTCATCATGCTCATCGTCGAGGCCACTGCCGTGATCACCGGCGCGATGTCCCTCGATCCGGAAGCCTTCGCGGGTCTGACCACCGAGCCGCAGTGGATCTACGTGGCCCTGACCCTGATCCTCGTTCTGACCGTTTGGTTTGCGACCCTGGCCGAGTCGATCTCCGAGATCCAGGGCCAAGCCCGTGTAGACTCCCTCCGCCGGCTCGAGCAGGACGTCCTGGCGAGGAAGGTCGTGGATGGGACTGTGATCGTCGTCCCGTCCAAGAGCCTCGTTCCGGGAGACGTGGTGCGGCTCCGGCCCCCGGAAATCGTTCCCCGGGACGGAGTAGTCCTCGAAGGCACCGCGTACTTGGACGAATCGCTCATGACGGGCGAGTCCGCCCCCGTCGTGAAGAAAGTGGGAGATCCCCTGATCGGAGGGACCGCTCTGGCCTCCGATGCGCTGGTCATGCGGATCGTCGCGGAGTCCGGTCGCAGCTACCTCGACGACATGATCAAGCTGGTCGAGGGAGCCCACCGACCGCGCTCCCCGAACGAGGTCAGCCTCAATCTTCTCCTCGTGGGCCTCACTGGAATCTTCATCCTGGTCGTGGGAAGCTTCCTCGTTCTCGCCGACTCTCTCGGTTTCGTGGTGGACCTCGCCATCCTTCTCTCCTTCCTCGTAGCGCTGATGCCGACGACCGTGGGAGGGCTGCTGCCTGCCATCGGCATCGCGGGCATCACGCGCGTGGGGCGGGCCAACGTGATCGCCAAGTCCGGCAAGGCTGTGGAGGCCGCGGGGGACGTCGACACGCTCATCCTCGACAAGACGGGCACGATCACCCAGGGACAGCGCAGTGTCAAGCAGTTCATCCCCCTCGAAGGGTTTACTGAGGCGGACGTCGGCCAGGCCGCGTTCTTGGCGTCGGCGCTGGACCGGACCCCCGAGGGACGATCCGTCGCGGAGGTGGCCACGGCTCGGGGCTTGGCCCTTCCCCTTACCCCCCGGGTCCTGGCCGGAACGACCATTGACTTCAGCGCGGAGACCCGTCTCAGCGGCGTGGAGCTTCTGGCCAACTTCGGTTCGAATCCCGCGCGCCGTCCGGAACTTCCCATGGTCTCGGCCGACGTGGCTCGGGGGCCGGTTTGGAAGAAGCTCGTCGAACTCGAAGGATCCGGAGCCCCGGATCGCATCGTCAAGGGGTCCGTCGATGCGGTGCTGGCCATCGCCCCCGAGGTCAATCGGGGCGAGCTGCTCTGGAAGTCGCAGGAGATTTCCCGACAAGGTGGCACTCCGCTGGCCGTTGCCGTCGGGTCCAAGGTCGTCGGGCTGATCGACCTCCGGGACCAGTTGAAGCCCGGGATCCGGGGGCGCTTGGCGGCGGTCCAGGCGACAGGGATCCGCACCGTGATGGTCACGGGCGATACGGAGATCACGGCCCGGGTCATCGCCGACGAGGCAGGTATCGCGGAGGTGATCGCCCAGGCGAAGCCGGCCGACAAGCTCACCCGGGTCAAGCAGGAACAGGCCCAGGCCCACGTCGTGGGGGTCGAGGGGGACGGGACGAACGATGCCCCCGCGCTGGCCATCGCGGACGTCGGGATCGCGATGAACTCGGGCACCGCTGCGGCCCGGGAGGCAGCGAACATGATCGATCTGGATTCGGACCCGTCCAAAGTGACCAAGGTGGTCGAGACGGGCAAGGAGCTGTTGATGACGCGGGGGGCCATCACAACGTTCAGCGTCACGAACGACGTCTCGAAGTACTTCGCGCTCTTCCCCGCGATGCTGCCCGCCAGTGTGGCCGCGCAGAAGCTCAACATCCTGCAACTGCACAGCCCCGTGACCGCGATCCTGGCCACGATGATCTTCAACGCTGCCGTCATACCGGCCCTCATCCCACTCGCATTCCGCGGCGTGAGGTTCCGCCCGGAACTCCCGGAGCGGACGTTCCTCCGCAACATGGCGATCTATGGGGTGGGCGGAGCGGTCCTCCCGTTCGTGGCCATCAAGGCCCTCGACATCGTGCTAACCTGGGTGATCCACTGAACCATGCAGCTTAGGGCGCTCTTTGAGCACGTGCGACCCCTCGTCGTCCTGCTCGCGATCTGCGCGGTGCTCCTGATGGGAGTGTATCCGATCACGCTGGCCGCCATCGACCAGGTAGAGAACCCGAATGGGGCCATCGGAAGTCCGATGATATGCAACGGGACCGAGGTCGGCTCGAAGCTTATCGCGGAGAACATCAGTTCTCCCAAGTTCTTCGAACCCCGGAACGCCACGGCTTCCGACTCAGGTGTCGACCCGGACATCACCCCCTCGGACGCCTACGGGCAGGTCCCTGCGGTGTCGAACGCGACAGGTATCCCCCAGTCGAGTCTCGACTACCTCATCCAGCAGAACATCAACACCAACGCGGACCAAAACGGATTCCTGGCGCCAGGTTACGTCGACGTGAACGCGCTGAACCTTGTGTTGATCCAACTCTACCCGACCGAATACTCAGGATTCTGCCCCGGGTAGGATCCTCCCAGGGCGAGGGCCCGGGGGGCCTATCGTCGGTACCACGGACGGACCCACCCCCGGGCCCGACAGGTTCCCGGCGCCAACGTGTCCGGCGACGACGGATACCTGGGCAGGGTACGTCGAGATGTGTCGTATCCCACGATTATTGACCCGCCCGGCGTTTTGAGTACCTCCCCCCGCATCTAACCATTTCAAATGCTTTGACCGCGGCGTGGAACGTGCTGAGACGGATCGCGTCCGTCCCGCACCGCCTGCGGAATGATCGAGCCCGTGGACCGGAATCACGCCCCGCACTGGCGGACCCTGGCCCCGATCCGAACATGGACGGACCTTTAGGAGGCGACGGTCAATCCAATCCTAGCGGCCGGTGCCCAGCCGATCCTGGCGACGTCGGGGAGCCCAGCGTTTGCGCGACCGGGTCCGCGACAGAGTTAAGTGGCTGATAGCCATTGAGTCAATTGGATCGGACTATGGCGGCTACCACAATTACCGTATCAGCCGAGACGCGGAAGCTCCTTGAGAGCCTCAAGACCGGCGGCTCCACGTACGACGAGGTCATTCGCGGGCTTCTTGTGGCCCACCCGACCCAACTGGCGGCAGCTGAGCTGGCCCGGCGCATCCGGGAGGGGAAGTCCCATCCGATCGAGCATCTGATCGCGCAAAGCCGCGCGCAGCCGGTACTGAGCCAGCCGTGCCATTCACCCTCGAGAGCATCGACGAGGCGGACATCGAGTTCCTAGCTCTGCCCCCGGAGGTGCGGGACGTTTTCATTACGGCCTTCCGCGAGCTCTCGGTCTCCGATTCGCCAGTCACATCAGCACGGGGCTGGTACACCGAGGAACTGCGTCAACGACAGCGGGTGGCTCCTGAGGGCCTGTTCTCACTCCACGTCGGCGAGCTCTGGCGGGGAGTCTTCTATCGGAGAGGGGCCGTCCTGGTCTTCATAGGGTTCGGCTTCCGACTTCCCGAGTTCTACGACAAACTCAAGCGATTGCGAGCCGCCCTCGCCGAGGAAGATGCCTCCCGAGTCGGTCCAGTCTAATCGGCGGTTTCACCGGGGGACCCCGGACAGCTGATTTGGGACCACCTAGCGCGTGAGGAGCGAATTGGTTGCCGTATTCCGGAAAGGCCCTAAGCGGTACACCGGGAAAGACTCTCGCGACCGCCCTGGCCGCGGGTCCCGATCCCGTCAATTGCGCCCGCCCCGGCACACCGCGCAACGGACCCTTTCGATGGGCCTTCCTTCACGATATTTGAACCGCCGGGCGGTTCGAATCCCTCTCCCCGCATCGAACCCATTCATTTACTTTGAGCGCGACGAGGAAGGTGAAAGGAGCCCAAGGACGCTCGAGGCGGGCCCCCCGCACGGACAGGGCGCGAACTTCGCCGCCGGGAGAAGGTTCGGATCCGAAGGGCGCTATCGACCACGTCCTCTTCCCGGAAACCAGCGGTCGTAGACGCGATGGTCTACGATCTCGAGAACGACCACGTGCCGCTCGGGGCCCTCATGAACCACCGTGTAGAGGAGTCTCCAGAATGACGGGAGGTCCTCCACGAAAAGGTTCGAGACCCCGTACCGGTCCCGGAGTGGGCGTGGAATCGAGCGCTTCCTGACGACTTCTCCGTGGAGGCAGTCGGCCAGAAGCACCTTCCTAAGCTCGTGGACCCGATGGGCGATCGAGCCTGCGTCCTTCGTCGTGGAGCCTTCCAGAGACCGGAGCACCGAGGCCGCCGACGGGGAGAGAACGATCTCCTCGGCGCCCGGATGCGTCAGAGCCGCTCGCCGGTGAGGATGATCTCACGTAGCTGGGCCGACGCCGGGGGAACCCAGAGTATCCCTTTGCTTCCCTCGACAACATTTCCGTCGGCGGCCAGGAAGGCAACCGCCGCGTTGAGGCTCTGACGCGAGGTTGAATGCCCCCATTCCGCGAGCTGATCGAGGAGCCGGTTCCGGCTCACGGGCCCATCGGACCCCTGAAGGGCGGCTCGGATGTACTCGATCGTCTCGAGCGTGGGATTGGCCCGCGGCCGAGAGAAGACCGGCCGCGGGGCCCTCGCCGATATCGCCATGGATGCATTCATACACACCCTCCCTATATACGCATACCCCCCCCTCTTCACGATGGTGGTGCCGTCTCTCGGTGGAGGCGGACTGCGCAGGTTTTGGTTGGGAACCGCCCACTCCAAGCGGTCCGACCTAGGACGACGATCTCCCGGGGGGCCCTGCGAGAAAACTCCGGCGCGGGCCACCTCCCGCGATGTTTGAACCGCCGGGCGGTTCGAATACCTCTCCCCGCATCGAACTCTTTCATCTACTTTGCGAGTGCCGTGAAAGGTGCCCGAGCCCTCGCGGGCTAGTTGTCTGAGATCCGCTCTGGTTACACCCATGGCGTCGGCGCCAATGAACGGCTCCTTACGAGTCAGGGCTTGCCGGCCAGATAGCGACGGAGTCGAGCGTACACCTGATAGCGCGTCTCGAACATTTCGAATTCTGGCAAACCCTGGACGATGCGGTAGATCCTCGGTGACCGCCGGCCACCTTCCAACGCCAGCGCTCGGGCATATCCCTCAGAGGCGCCACATCCAACTCAGGGCTCGCCCGCCAAGGGTGCCTTACGAACGTCGGGAAGGTGCCCAAGAAGGCGACCTGAAGAGAGCAGGAAGTCGTCCCAGTTCTTCGATTTGGGCTTTAGCCGCTGGAGAAGCGCAATGGTAGACTGGTGGGCTGGGATGCTGGACATCCGATCGGCAGCACTCATGATTGAATCATTATGTCGGTCCGAGAGATGAGCACATTCTGCTGGTGACAGGTGAGGGGGAGCTCCGGGTACAGCGGCGAGGGCCGGCTGACCGGGTGGATCTCCCGACCGCCCAGGTGCTCCAGGCCGTCCCCGCGAGGGGATTTGAGCCGACTGGCAGTTCGAGTTCCTCCCCCCGGATTCCAACCATTTCGTATCGCCTGACCGTGGGGTGGAACGTGTTCATGGCCCCCTGCGAGTCCACTCCCCGCCTCTACCCGTTCCTGCGCCTCGAGCACGACGCGGAGCACGACCCGGAGCGTGACTCCATCAAGGGCCGATGGAATCCGGCCGGCAGCGGGGTGACCGCCCGGGCGGACGCGAGTGCTATCCGGGGCCCGATGGATACGGGACCCCGCCAGGGCTCGACAAGTAGATCCCGTTCGATTCGTTACCGAGGAAGTACGCCAGCATGTCGGCCGGATCCAGGATGTCCAAAGTGTGGGTGCCGTTCGCGACGTAAACGGTACCGGAACTGGTACTTCCCGGGGTTTCGGGCCGCCAGGGTCGCCAGCGGGCGGGTGCACTGGGCCGGTTCCGAGAGATTGGTCGCCACGAGGCAGGTGGAGTTGACGAACGTATTGTTCGCCTGCTGGTAGCCCCACAACGCCGGATTGTTCGGACAGGAGAGATCGTCACCGCCCTGCGCGGCGTAGATACGGACCTGCGAGAAGTTCTGTGGGTAGAACCGCAAGGAGGAAAGGTAGTACGTCTCGGCGGCCGCAGACAGGGACTGGTTCGCCAGATAGCCGCCGGTCGTGTTGAGGAAGTCGTCGAAATCACTGCTCTGGTTCGTGGCGATCTTGTACGCCTGGACCTCATAGAGATCCGAGCAGGATGCGATGACGCCGATCCCGCGGATCAGGCCGGGGTGGTGCGCGACCAGTGAGAAGGCGCCCATCGTGCCCATCGACACTCCGGTGAGCCACAGTTGGGAGACGGACCGGAGGGTTTTCGCGTGCGCGATCGCGTCGAGGACGTCCTGCTCCTGCGGTCCGGTGTAGAGGGAGTTCACGTAGAAGCCCCCTGATGTTCGGGTGTTCAAGGATAGGACGATGAACCCGTCAGCGAGGGCGTCCTGGATCAGGGTGACCCCGTCGGTATCCGTGTAGAGAGAATTCCCTTGATACCCCTTCCCATGGAGGTAGAGAAGGACAGGGTACCGCTCGGCGGCGCTGTACCGATGAGGGAAGCCACTCGCAGTACGAGAGGAGCGCCCCGTCGACGCTGGAGTCATAGTACTGGGTCGTGAATGGGCTGGTGGCGACCCCAGGCCGCGCGCACGGCACCGGGGTCGCGCCGGGGAGGCCGCAGACGACGCCTCCCGGGACCGACCCCGCCCAGAAAGCCAGCATATCGGCGGCATCGAGGATGGAGCCGTTGTGCGTACCATTGGCCACGTAATCATACCGCCAGAGGTAGCTGCCGGGCTCGTTACCCGACAGCGTCGCGAGCGGTCCCGTGCAATTGGCCGGCTCCGCGACCCGCGCGGCCACGAGGCAGCTCGGGCGAAGGATCGTGTTGTTCGCCTGCTGAAAGGCGTACACGGAGGCGTTCGAAGGGCAGGACCGTGCTTGCCCGCCGGCTGCATAGTACAGCCGGAGGTTCGTCAGGTTCCCGGGAAAGAAGCGGGCCGCGCTTTCATAGTAGAACAGGCCGGCCGCGACCGCACTGCCGTTGGGCCATTGGCCGCCGCTCGACTGCAGCGTCTGGGCGACGGGGCCCGATTGGTGCTGCGTGTTCCGCCACTGCAGCATCTCGAAAACGTCCGTGCACCCCTCGATGGAGCCGATCCCCGCGAACGCCCCGGGCAGATGGTCCGCGATCTGAAGTGCACCGACGCTCCCCATGCTATCGCCGACCAGGTAGAGGGACGCCACCGAGCGGATCTCCTCCTCGTGGGCGATCGCGTCGAGGACGTCCGTCTGTTGGGGCCCAGTGAACGGGCTGTTGACGTAGAACCCGTCGCCAGTCCTGGTGTTGAGTGCGATGAGGAGGAAGCCGTGGGACCGAGCCGCCTGGATCAAGGTGGTGCCCCACGCGGTCGCCATCAGCCCGGAGACGACTCCGCCGCGGACCCAGGTCCCGGACTGGCCGACCTCCCCATGGAGATAGACGGCGAGCGGGTACGAACTCCCGGAGGTGTACCCGGTCGGAAGCCACTCCTCGTAGCTGAGCGGCCACCCGTCGACGCTAGAACTGTACGAGACCAGATGGCCCCCAGGAGCAGAGGGCGAGGCGCCGACCAATGAAGCGGACGCCACGGCGAGGGGGCCGGCACCGACGGGGGGGACAGGCACTGACGGCGCTGCGAGCAGCACCACGACCACCATGACCCCCACAATCCCGAGCCACGGAACGGCGGGACCGGCCCGATGGCCTCTAGGCTGCTCCCCGCCAGACGACGCCGCCTGAACATCTTTCACTGAGCGTTCCGTTGGACTGGTGTTCCGGGACTCCCGGCTCGGAACAGGACAGTCGATGGTCTCGCCGAATCCGGGTATATAACCGACCCCCGGAAGTGTCACTCGACCGCCGAGTGTGACGGTCGCCCGAGCCGCCCGTCCAACCCCGTGAGCGAGCGCTGATCGTGGGGGCGCGCTTGGGCACTGGGGGATCGACCCCCCCTCGGTCCCCGACACGGTGCCATGGCCCCGCGGCGGCCGTGGGTGCGAGGGGCGGGGTTCCGGCCCGTGAGGACCCCAGCCTGGAGGGGACGGATTGCCGGCGGCAACGGAACTGCCTCCGAGGGGGAGGCGGCGACCGTCGCAAGGAATTCGATATCCAACCAACGCCCCGGAAGTGCCCACGTTCCACCATATCTGAACCGTCGGGCGGTTCGAAAACCTCTCCCCCCACCTAACCATTTCATATACTTTGAGCGCGGCGCGGAACGTGCGCGACGCCCTAGACCCGTTCGACTCCTCCGCCCCCGTACCTGACCCCCCACCAACGGGCGGGCCGCTCGACTTGAACTGTCGGAAGTCTGGCATCTCAACGATTCAATGATTCCTCCGAGCCCGTCCGCAAGAGTCGGGTCTACACCCTGCGGGGACGGTGCGATCGCGCCCGGGTACCCTTCCTCTGCCATCGCTCAGCCGCTGACCCGCGAGGCAGCGGGCCAACGGCGTCCGGCCGGCGCTCGCGACCGTCGCCGCTAAGCACCCCGGTCGGAGTCCGCCCCGCAAGCGGGCGATCTTCTCCCCCTCGTCCGGACTGGGCAGGGTAGCGAGAGGCTCACCCGGGGGACCGGAGAGGTCGTGTCGGGGGACGGCAAACCCGCTTCCGCCGGCGGCGCGGCGACACCCCCTCCCACCGGCTTGACCCGCCCCCCGAAAGTTTCGGCCGGCCCGCTCGGCCTTTCCGCCTCCGACGTCGCCACTCGGCGGGCCGGGGAAGGGTTCAACGAAGTCGTTGAACGAAAGGTGAGTGGATGGCGGCGTCTCTTGGGCTACTTCTGGGGGCCGATCCCCTGGATGATCGAAGCAGCCCTGGTCCTGGCCGCCATCTTGCAGCACTGGGATGATTTTGCGATCATCCTAACTCTGTTGCTCGTAAACGCCGTCGTTGGATTCTGGGAGGAGTACCAGGCAGGCAACGCGGTCGCCGCGCTGAAGGCCCACCTAGCCCCGCAGGCCCGGGTCCTACGGAGCGGCCACTGGCTCTCCCTCCCGAGCCGGGGAGCTCGTCCCCGACGACATCGTTCGCCTCCGGATGGGCGACATCGTGCCGGCTGATGTCGTGCTCCTGCCAGGCGCGACCCTCGAGCTTGACCAGTCGGCCCTTACCGGGGAGTCGCTGAGCGTGACCCGGGGGCCGAGAGACTCGGCGTATTCCGGGGCGATCGTCCGACGGGGTGAGGGTACGGCTCGCGTGACCGCGATCGGGGCCAGGACATTCCTCGGTCGAACCGCCCAGCTCGTGGCCGAGGCTCACTCGGTGAGCCACTTGCAGCGAGCAGTCCTAGGGATCGGGGACACGCTCATCGCCCTGGCCATCGGGCTCGCGATCGTCATCGAGGCTGTCTCGCTCTTCCGTGGCGTCGACCTGCTGACGTCGCTGCAGTTTGCCCTGGTCCTGACGATCGCGGCCATCCCCGTTGCCATGCCGACCGTGCTCTCCGTGACGATGGCGGTGGGCGCCCGCTCCCTCGCCAGCAGAAAGGCCATTGTGAGCCGGCTCGAGGCCCTGGAGGAGCTCGCCGGGCGTCGACGTGCTCTGCTCGGACAAGACGGGCACCCTAACCCAGAACCAGCTGACGGTCGGGGACCCATTGCCACTTGGTGACGCGACAAGGTCCGAGCTGCTGGAGGCTGCCGTGCTCGCATCCCGGGTGGAAGACCACGACCCGATCGATGACGCCATCCTGGGCGCCCCGGGGGGCCCCCAACGTTGCGGAGGGGATCGAGCGAGTCCGGTTCGACCCGTTCGACCCGGTGCGGAAGCGGACCGAGGCCGAGGTTCGCACCTCCGACGGCCGGCGAATCCATGTGAGCAAGGGGGCCCCCCAGGCCATCCTGGCCCTCGTTGGGTCAACAGCCAGCCTCACAGCGGCGCTCGATCACGCCGTGGCGGAGATCGCGCGCCGTGGCTTCCGGGCCCTCGGGGTCGCCAAGGCTGAGGGGGATGGCCCATGGCGGTACCTCGGAGTTATCCCCCTGTTCGATCCGCTCCGCCCTGACTCGACGGAGGTGCTGGCGGGCCTTCGGGAGCTCGGGGTCCAAGTCAAGATGGTCACGGGCGACCAGGCTGCGATCGCGCGGGAGACCGCTAAGCAGCTAGGCCTTGTCGGGGAGGTCAGGGTTCCCGAGGAGTGGACTCGTGAAGCCGACCCGCAGCGACGCGCCCGCTTAGTCGGATCCGCCACAGTGTTCGCCCAGGTCTTTCCCGAACACAAGTACGCCATCGTCGAAGAGCTCCAACGGCAGGGCCACATCGTCGGGATGACCGGGGACGGGGTCAACGATGCCCCGGCGCTGAAGAAGGCGGATGTCGGCATCGCGGTCGCGGGGGCGACGGACGCCGCCCGCGCCGCCGCGGCCGTCGTCCTGACGGCCCCGGGACTGGGCGTCATTCTGACGGCGATCCAGCAAGCGCGACAGACGTTCGCGCGCATGACCTCTTACGCCATCTACCGGATCGAGGAGACCATCCGACTGCTGATGTTCATCACGCTCTCGATCCTCCTGCTCGGGTTCTTCCCCGTGACGGCCATCATGATCGTGCTCATCGCCCTCCTGAACGACGGGGCGATCCTGGCGATCGCGTACGACCGAACCCCGATCTCCCCCAGACCGGTCTCGTGGCGGATGGGACGCGTCATGCGAGTGGCGACCTCCATTGGCGTCACGGGGGTGGCCTCCAGTTTTCTCCTCCTCCTGCTCGCGATCGGCACTTTCCACATCTCGGGCGGCGCCCTCCAGACGCTGATCTACCTCAAGCTCTCGGTGGCAGGCCACTTCGTCATATTCCTCACCCGGACCGAGGGGCCTTTCTGGAGGTCCCGTCCGGCCAATCTGCTTGTGTTCAGTGTGCTCGGGACGCAACTCATCGCATCCCTCCTCGCCTTCGAGGGCTGGCTCCTGAGCGCCGTTCCTCCCCTGTGGTATCCTGGCGATCTGGGGGTACGCGGCCACCGAGATGCTCGTCGCGGACCTCGTAAAGCGATGGGCGTACCGGTGGAGCGACCAGGCGAGGCAGAGAACAATGCGTCGGTCCCCGGCAGCAGCCCTCGTTGCACGATACCCGTGGCGATGGTTTTTCCCGTCGCGCCACCGGGGAAGGTCCTCGACGGCTTCGACCTCCCTGCTGGCCAACCACTAGGGTCTTAGGACCGCACGGGACCTGCGAGAGTCACATCGTGTCGACACCCGACGCGCCGGATCGGCCTCCGGCTCCATCGAGCTCCCGATTCGCCTCACGCCTCAGCTGTTTCGGAGTACCGGCAATGGCCCATGCGGCTGTGGAATGCTCTACGGACCGCCAGTCAGACGGGGTGGTCCGGGGCGTCCCGGGACCTCGCCCACTGGGCCGCCGTCGCGGTTCCGATCGGAATCGTGGCGGGCGTCGGGGCGTCATTGTTCTTCTTCCTCTGGAGCGAGTCCACCCAGTTCTTCCTCGCTTACATCGTCGGCATCGGCTATCCCTACCCGGGGGCCTCGGGGGCCCAGATCGTCATCTGGTCGAGCAGCTTCCCCCGAATCCTTCTGCTCCCGGTCATCATGGCGCTTGGGGGCCTCGGGGCCGGCCTGATCGCCCAATATCTGGCGCCCGAGGTCGCCGGACACGGAACGGACGCGACGATCGACTCCTTCCACAATCGGGGCGGGGAGATCCGTGGCCGAGTCCCGATCCTGAAGATGATCGCCTCGGCGCTAACCCTCGGGTCGGGTGGAAGCGGAGGACGCGAGGGGCCAACCTCCCAGATCGGCACCGGGTTCGGGTCTTGGTGGGCCGATCAGCTCCGTCTCGGCGACCGGGACAGGCGCATTGCACTTGCCACGGGCCTCGGAGCCGGAGTGGGTGCGATCTTCCGTGCGCCCCTCGGAGGCGCGATCTTCGCGGCCGAAGATCATGTACACGGGCGATTTCGAACCCGCGGTGTTCGTGCCTTCGATCATCGCTTCGGTAGCAAGCTACTCGATTTACGCCTCGATCTACGGTTTCGGCACCCTGTTCGGGACCCCCGCCAACCTCGACTGGAATCCCGTTCAACTCCCGTTCTACGTCCTTCTCGGGCTGCTGTGCGCCGGGGTCGGGGTCGTCTTTGTGCGCCTGTTCTGGGGCACCCATCGACGGTTCGCGGCGCTTCCATGGCCTCTGTCCGTACGGGTCGCGGTCGGTACCGGGCTCTCCGGGCTCGCGATCCTCGCGGTCTACTTCCTCCTGCCTTGGCAGGGGCACTTCGCCGCGCTGTCCGCGGTAAATGTGGGCTACGGTTTCGTACAGGCCGTCGTGCTGGGCCAAGTAGGCCTCACAGCGCTCGTTCCGCTCGGGTTGGTTGCCTTGGCGGTCGCGATCCCCCTTCGAATGGTCACGACATCACTCACGGTGGGGAGTGGGGGAGCCGCGGGCCTGTTCGGCACCTCGGTCGTGATCGGATCGATGATCGGGGCGAGCGTCGGTGCCGCATTCCACTCGCTCCTGCCGAACTTCTTCGATGTCGGGGCCATCTCCGCCTTCGCGATCGTGGGGATGATGACCTTCTTTGGTGGGATTTCCAAGGCCCCCCTCGCGGTCCTTGTCATGGCGGTCGAGATGACGGGGAGTTACGAGATACTCGCGCCCGCCATGATCGCCATCTTCATCGCGTACATCGCGACCGGCAAGAACCACCTCTACCGGGCCCAGGTCCACACCCGCCTTGATAGTCCCGCCCATCGCGAAGAGTATGCCCGCCTCTTCCACCCTCCGGACCTCGAATCGGACTGAGGCCCCTCCCACGCCCCATGACCGACCGCCTGGCGGTGGACCCCTTCGGCAGGTCCACCTTTCACGATATTTGAACCGCCGGGCGGTTCGAATACCTCTCGCCGTACCCAACCATTTCATCTGGTTTGAGCACGGCGTAGGACGAGTTCGAACACTCCGGCGGTTCGCATCCTATGTCCCGAACGCCCAAGGTAGGGGGGCCCACCCCACTGTGGGTCCGCACCTCGCCGTTAGGTGCGATCTCTCACGGCAGGCAGACCCGCACCGTCGGGGCCTCGGGGAGCCGATGGGGCCGTTCGGTTCCTCCTCCGTCCTCTCCCCGAAGCTTCTTCCCGGTCCCGGGCGGCGGCCGCGACGGACCGTCCCCGGCTGGCGGGCCAGGCCTAGGCATCCGTCGATTCTAATCCGGACCCCGTCCCATCGACGCGCCGGCATGCACATCGCGCGTCGTCCGAGGCACCAACCGTCCCCGAAGCGCGCCCGCGCCGCGAACCGCTACGTAGAGGAGGAACGAGGTCGTAACGATGAAGAAGCTCGCGGGATACGGCTCGACCGAGAAGAAGGCGATTGACAGACCGAGCCAGACCGAGAAGACCGCGACGGAGATGGATACGAGAATCGCCGTGAGCGGGCTCCGCGTCAGTCGAACGGCCGTCGCCGCGGGGGTCACCATCAGCGCGAAGATCAGCAGAACGCCGATGACCTGGACCGCGATCGAGATCGACACCGCCAGCAGGAGCATGAACGCGAGGCCCAGGGACAGCATCGGAAGCCCCTTCGCTTCCGCCACGTCCTCGTCGAGGGAAGCGAAGAGCAGGCGGCGGTAGATCAGAAGCAGAACGGCCAGGACGACGACGCTCGCCTCCAGGGTGAAGATCACACCCGCGTCGCTGATCCCCAGGACCTCTCCGAAGAGGATCGAGTACGCCTCCGTCGCGAATCCCTTGTACAGGCTCAGGAAGAGGAGCCCGAGGGCCAGCATGAACGCGAGGACCGTGCCGATCTCCATGTCCCGCGCCGCGGCCCGCCGCCCTAACAGCGGCCATCCCGGCGGCCCCCGACATGGTGAACGCTAGCAGCCCAAAGACCGGGTTCACTCCGAGGAAGACCGCGCCGGCAGCCCCCGAGAACCCCACATGTCCGAGGGCGTGCGTGGCGAACGCCGACCGGCGGAGGACCACGAAGTAGCCGATGATCCCTGCGACGATGGCGATGATCGTTCCCGCCTCGAAGGCGTTGCGCATGAACTCGAACTGCCACATGACCCGCAGGTCGGTGACGAGGTTCCAGCTGAACCCGAACGTCATCCGTGCTCCCCCCCGACGTTCTCCTCGCCGCCGACGATCACGATGTTGTTCCGAGAGTCATGGAGCACCTCCACGGGAACCCCGTAGAGGGCCGTCAGGCTCTCCGAAGTGAGGACGGTGGCCGGTGATCCCGTGGCCACCCGGCCGTTGGCGATGTAGATCACCTTGTCGAGGCACTGGATCAGGGGGTTGATGTCGTGGGCCACGAGGAGGGTGGTCACGTTGCGCGGATCGGACCAGCCGGTAGACGAGCGCCACCAGGTCACGGCTCCGTCGGATGTCGAGGTTTGACAGCGGTTCGTCCAGGAGGAGCATCTCTGGGTTCCCCACCATCGCTTCGGCGAGGAATATCCGCTGGAGCTCCCCGCCGGAAAGGGTACCGATGCACTTGGGTGCGAGGTCGGTCGCACCGACGGCCTCCAGGGCGCTCGCCGCCGCCTTCCGCTCCTCCCGGCGGGCCAGCCCCGGCCCCCACCGGGTCCCGGTAACGCCGAGACGGACGAAACTCTCGCAGTCGATGTGGGTATCGATGTCGATGGAGTGGCGCTGAGGAACGTAGCCGATCCGGTCGTTTCCTCGCCGGGGCACGCCTCCGAAGACGCCTGAGAGCCCGGCCAGGGGTCGCTGGAGGCCGAGGAGCATCCGGAACAGCGTCGTCTTGCCGGCCCCGTTCGGGCCGATCACGGCGACGAACTCACCGCGCCGGACGTCGAACTGGGCGTCGCGCCAGACGACCTTGTCGCGGAACCCCACCTCCAGGTGATCCGCTTGAATGACCAGATCGCCGCTCAAGGCGACCCATCCCATCGAGGGCTCGTGCCCCAGGTCCCTGGGGACTCATGCCGTGCCCTCATTGGCCCAACTGGTCTGCGTTCAGTGCGTTGTAGAGCTGCAGGTACTGAGCGTCCATCCATGTCTGGAACGACACGCCGGGAGGCTGGATCGTCTCGGTAACCCCCACGATCGTGACGTTGTTCTCGGCCGCGATCGACTTGAGGCTCATCGTGATAGGTGTCACGGTCTGCTCGTTGTACACCAGCACCTTGACGCTCCCGCTCTCCAGCTGACACTGGAACGTCACGACGCTCTGGGCCGGCGGATCGTTCCCCTCCGCGACCGCCTCCATGAACTCCGGGGGGAGACCAGGTCGAGGTTCGTGAAGTTGGCAAGATACACGAAGATGTCCTCGGTGGCCGCTACGACGGTGCCGGCGAAGTGCGTCTTGATGCTCGTGGCCTCTCCGTAGAGGGAGGCGAGCGACGCGTTCAGCGCCCCATAGTTGTGCTGGAAGTACGCCGCATCGGACGGCGCGATCTGCACGAGATCCGCGTACATCGCGGCGATGGTGTGGTTGACGTAGGGGGGATTGTACCACTGGTGGGGGTTGCCACTCACGACCCCTCCACCGACGGTGACCCCGTTCAGATCCCCTACGTTCAGGACGAGCTGGTTGGGGGTCGTTTCGGCCGAGATGAGCTGGAGGGCCCAATCGTCGTACCCCACCCCATTGACGATAATGAACTGGGCATTGGTGATCGCGATGGCGTCGGAGGTGTTGGCCTCGTACTCGTGGGGGTCCGCGTTCGGATCCGAAACGATGCTCAGGACGGAGGTGTCATTCCCACCGAGCTGGGACACGAGGCTTCCCCAGAAGTTCTCCGCGGCGACGACCTCGATCACTCCCGAACCGGTCGCCATTCTGGGTCCACCGCTCGGAGTGCGCACCCCAGGGCTGAGGATCGAGCCCGACGTCTTCTTCTGGGCGGCCACCGAGGAGGGAGGTGGGGTGGCGAGCTGGCCGGTGGCGACTCCTGCGGCCTGGGATCCGCTTGAGGTTGAGCCGGTCGCGACCCCGGCGCACGGGTTGGTCGGGGTCGTGCTGGTTAGGAAGGCGTACGCCCCCCCACCTACGAGCACGAGAGCGATCGCTACGCTGACCCAGATCTTGGTCCACTTCTGCATTTGCGAAGTCCTCTATGTCGAGCCGTCGGGCTAGCTTCCTCTGTTCGAGGAATGGCAAGGGAGGATGGGCTCGCCGTGCGGGCAGGTCACGGGGTGCTGGGCAGCCCGGCAGACGTCTTCCACGGTGCGGTGCGAGATCGCAAGGTCAATCTCCCGCGCAGCGGAGCAACTGGCGTCCGGAGCTAGGCCCAGGTTCCCGAACAACGTCTCGGCAACGCGGTGATGACGCTGGTACTCGAGCCACGTCCCCCGGCCGCGCTCGGTGAGGCGACTCTTCCCCCGATAGCGCTCTACCAGCCCTAGCTCCTCGAGGGGGGTGAGATGGGCGAGGGCGGAGGGGGGGCTGACCTTCATCGTGGAGGCGATGAGCTTGAGGGAGACTCCCTTCTCAGGAGTCTCCTTGACGACGACCGCTCGGAGGGCTTCCAGCTGTCGACGGGTCAGCTTCTGGAGGGTTTCCATAGTGGAGTCCACTTGGGCGAGTGATTTAAACCTAACCCTAATTGTTAGTGCCAAGTAAGTGACATGGCGACCCCAACGAGGTCGACCACGGCGGAGCTGGATCCTTTTGGGAGCGGGCCGAAGGCTGTCCGGGGTGCCAGGTAGACCTTGGGGTGGGCGGACGGGAGGCCCGCGGGTCGCGCCTGAGTTTCTGCGGGGGGTGAGCCCACCCTCGTAGGGCTCCGCCTGCCGTTGGGCAAGTTGATCCCTACGAGAAGGGGTGTCTCCGGGGGCCAATCGGGCCGGGCGGCTTCAGCGATCGGAACCCCGAGAGGGAGTAGCTGAATGGCGATCCGAGCCGTAGCTCGGAAGAGGGTGCTTCGTGGGGACGGGAAGACGGACAGCAAAACGCGTTTTCTACAGTATTTGAGCCGCCCGACGGTTCAAGTCCCTCGCCCCGCATCTAACCAGTTCATCTGCTTTGACCGGGGGTGCAACGTGCTGAGATGGATCGGGGTCGCACGGCTTCCGGAGGGATCGAGCCCTTGGACCGGGATCACGCCCCGCTCGGGCGGACGCCGGCCCCGGTCTGAACATGGACGGACTTTTTCGGGGGCGACGGTCGATTCGACCGTACCGGCCGGTGCCGAACCGATCCTATCTTCAGAGCCGCTTGCCCTTCGCAGGGGATCGGTGGAGACTCGGACTCGTCGTGTGGGTCCATTGGATGCCTTTGGACCCCTCGATCGCCAAGCCCATGTCAAGGCAGAACGCTAACGCCCGGTTTAGGCGGGCACGGGTGGTCGTGTGACCAGACTCTTTCAGCCGTTCCAGGAGCCAGTTCCGGCTTACCGGGTCCCCGGCTTCCTGGAGCAGCGCCATCACAATTTCTGTGGTGCCGAGGGTGACGTCGACCCGGCGCGCGGATGTGGCGAGTGCCATACGCTCTAGCAGAGCTATGCCCTCATAAGCACTTATCACCCCCCACGATGCTTCGAGTGGCACTCGCCCGAGGGGGGGTTGCCTCTTGCCTTGACACTCTTCTAACTCGGGCTCGGCACCCTCGTGGCTGAGTCGAGCTTTCGGGCGTTCGCATCACGGACGTCGGCTGAACCGGGCCACCGCCGGCCCGGGCTCGAAACGTAGAGCCGGAGCCGTGGGTGATCCGGAACGAGGATGGCGGCCCGCCGCGCGAAGGGACCGACCTCGCCGGTTCATCGCGAGGCGGTCCAGACCATCGCGGCGAGGCCGGTGGCCTCGCACAGCCCGATACCGAAGAGGAACGGGACGAACGAATCCGGGATGAGCGGCATCGCCGACAGGTCGGAGAACACTGTGAGGGCGCTCTGAGCGACGAAGGCCCCGGCGAAGACCAGAAGGGCTAGCCCGAAGTGGCTGCGGGTCTGGGCGTAGAGCCGACGGTAGAGCGCGAACAGCCCCGCTGCCAGGCCGATGCTGACGATCCCTAGGACGATACTGGCCTCCATCAGGGCGCTCGTCATAGTGCCGCCTCCGGTCCGCGCCGATCCGCGGCCGGGAAGCGCACCCGGCGGCCCCGGGGCGTCGGAGGGGTCCGAACGGTGTCCCGGACGAGCTCGAAGTGCTCCGCCAGGTAGGGAGAGAGCTCGTACGGCGGGGCGTACGCCCCGGGGACGGTCCGGGCCACCACGCCGTTCTGCTCCAGGAGCCTCAGGTGGTGCCGGACGGTCCGATAATCGAGGCCGAGCGACGAGGCCAACTGGTGGGCGTTGGCCGGGGACCGGTGCAGTTCCTCGAGCAGCCTCCAACGGTTCGGTCCCCCACGGGTCCCGATCAGGAGGTACCACATCAGTGAGCGGAACGCGGGGTTCATCACGGCCTGTTTCCGAGGGAGGTGCCCCTTATCACGGGCACCCCCCGGCGCATCCACCGCTCAGAACGCGACCAGCCCCTCCGCCGTGGCCGGCAGGCCATAGACGCTGGCGACCTCGGTCAGCGAGCCGGAGGTCCCGAGGGAGAACACATCGATCTCCCCGGCACCGGCATCGTAGCTGAGGAAGTACTGGCTTCCGGTGGTCACAGCGACATCTGTGGGGGCCGCACCCGTGGTGGCGCCGACGGACGCCTGGAGCACCAGGCTCCCGTTCCGCGCGACCTGGTAGGTCGAGATCGAGTTGCTGTGGGCGTTGGTGGTGTACGCGTACCGCCCGCCCTCGGCGAACGAGACCCAGCACGGTGCCGACTGGTTGTCCAACACAGTCCCGCTGACGACCGTCAGGGCGCCCGTCGATGAGATGCTGTAGCTGGAGAGGGCGCCCGGGCCGGCATCACTGACGACAAGGTTGCCGTTCGGCGAGAACGCGAAGCCGTACGGCGTGCTCCCGTTCGAGGCTGTGCTGGTCGGACCTGAGGCGAGCCCCGTCGTCGCCACCGTGTAGGTGTCGATGACGCTGGTGGCCTTCTCGGTCACCGCGAGGACCGTGCCGGCGGGGTTGAACGAGATCTGGGCCGATCCGGTCGGGGTGGGGGTGCTCAGCGGGAGTGACGAGCCGACGAGGGCCGCCAAGCGGCCGGAGCTGCTCAGGGTGAAGCCGGCGATGGTGCCGGCCGTCGTCGAGTTCCCGTCGTTCAGGACGTACACCAGGGATCCATGGATCGTGATGCTGACGGGGAGGACTCCGCCGGAGGCGACACGGTCCGTGTACGTGAGCAGCGGAAGGGAGGAACCCGGTGCGTTCACGTGGAACACCGACACCTGGTCGCTGCCCGCGTCGACGACCAGCAACCACTGGTGATCGGCGGTGAGGGCCAGGGACCCCTGGTCGGCGAGGCTGGCGCCGAGGCCGGCCCCGTGGGTCGGGAACGCTCCATAGGCGACGAGGGAGCCGCCGGAGGCGATCCGGTAGGCCAGGACCGAGTTGGCGGTCGCATTGTCGGTCATCGTGAACACCGCGCTTACCCCGGAACTCCCGGGGGTGTGAGCCGCCGGCGTGTTGGACGGCACCGATTGGGCCTGGGCGGCGACGGGCACGATCAGCATGAGCAGCGCGGCGGTCGTTACAAGGGCGAGCGTTCCGGGTCGCGTCATCAGCGCCCGACCGGCCCGCCTCCATTTACGGGTAGGTCACAAACAGGTCCCACTCGTGCCCGTGCCCGGCCCTACCCTCGCCCTACCCCGACCCTAATCGATGGAACGCCGGCCATCGGGCGTGGCAGGTCCGGGTTCGCGCTCCGGGCGGGTGCCACCCTTCTTAGAGCACCCCGGTCGGGTCTCGCTGTTGTCGCATCCGGCCCCGGCGACACCGACACGATCTCGTTCTCGCCGTCGTCTGACATCCCGCCGGACCACCCCGGCCCAGGCCACTAGGATGGGACGGGGGGAGCCCCGCAAGAACAGGTGAGCCGGACTCTTCTACTCGCTTCTTGTCGGGGTCAGAGGGTCCAAATACTGGCACGAATCCGCCCATGCCCGACCGAGGCCCTGTGGTTCGCGGACACGTCCGATCCTCTGCTCTCGATGGCTCTGCCCTGAGCCTGCAGTGACAGATTCCGCCCGTACAGAACCTCTACCGCATCCTGTGCCACCCCGGGCGCACCGACGAGTGCCGGACCCACAAACACCGTTTGACCTTGTGAGCGGGCGCTGAGTGCCTGGCGTTCGGCTCCCTCATCGCGCCCTGGATCGCTCCGCCCAGCGATCGCCAGTCCCTAGAGTCCGTCCCAGTCAGGGGGAGCTGTCGGATCGATGGGATGGAGTCTCGACCGTCCGGGAGCCGATAGGTCACGTCGGGCCTTGGCGAGTTCGACGATACTCGACCCACCCGGCGGTTCAGGTCCATCATCCCGCACCCAACCGTTTCATGGCTCGGACGCGTCGCCGAGGAGCACGCCCCCGTCGATCGGCCCCTCAAGGTATTTGCCTCGTTCGAGACTGGACGCACCTGGAGACCTCCGGTCATGGCGTCCCCCGTCAGAGTCTACAGGATCCGCACCGTTTTTCGTGCCCCCCTTGCGTTCTCGTATGAGTGGTGCACCGACTACACCCCAAAGGACCGCGAGCTCGAGGGGGAAACGGGCACGCGCAGGATACTCCGTCGCACCGCCCGGACCGTTGTCTATGAGGACCTCGACGACACCCCGGACGGATGGATGTGGAGCCGGCAGACGGTAGGCTTGCATCCCCCTGACCGGTGGCATGCCGTGGCGATCGGCAACTACCGGACCTGGGTCCTCGACTACGCTCTCCGAGAGCTCCCGGACGGTCGGTACCGAGTTCACGATGCGAGGCGAACGCCGGGCCACTGCTCTCGGCGTCAGGAACCCTCCGAAGCCCGTCCTCGAAAAAGAGCTCCGGGTGATGTGGGGCCACCTGGCGCGGGCCCTCGAGCAGGACTTCCGCGCGAGCCGGCGCCCGCCCCCCGGCTGAATCGTCCCGACCCCAGAAATCGACCCCGCCGGTGGCCGACAGCTAGGCGGTTCTCGACCCGGGGTCCTGAGCGCAACGGGACCCGCGGAATGCGACGCCCGGTCACGTCGGTGCCCGATATCAGCGTCGTCGAACCGTCGCGGAATGTCGTATATCTTTATAGCGGAAATTCGGTGCGAGCGCCACCGGGGGTCTTCGTGTTCGAGTTGTCGGTGTCCAAGGTACGGCCGGGTCTGTGGGGTCTGATCGCGTTCGTGACGGTGTTCCTGCTCGTGGCGGTCCTGCCGACCGCGGCCGGCCACACGGCACCTCTCCGGCACTCGGCCGGGACGGTCATTTCCCCGTGCACCTTTACCACCTTCAAGAGCGACGTCGCGCTCGGCGGCACGGTCACGTTCGGCGCCGCCTGCACGATGACCTTCACTTCGGCGGTCACCATCGGCTCGACCCTGACGGTGAACATCACGTCGGGCGGTTTCTCAATCACGTTCACCGGCGGCTCGACCAGCCAGCTCTTCCTCGTCAAGGGCGGCCATCTCAATATCACCTCCATCACCCTGGAGAGCGGGCACGTCGCCGGGAAGGCCGGCACCACGGGAGGTACCGGGACCGCCGGGAGCACCGGCTCCAATGGGGCGACGGGCAGTAGCGGGACTGGGGGCACCGGCCAGGCCGGAGGCACGGGCGGTACCGGCACTGCCCGGCGGCGCCGGAGGCGCTGGTACCAACGGCGGGGCCGGAGGCACAGCCCAGGGCGGCGCCATCCAGATCACCAGCGGGACCGTGATCCTCGTTTCGGACAACTTCTACTCGAACCAGGCGGTCGGTGGCACCGGCGGGACCGGGGGCAACGGGGCGGCCGGCGGGGCCGGGGGTGCCGGCGGGAGCGGAGGCACCGGCGCGAGCCCCACCAACCCATCGAGCTCGGCGGGGGGCGCCGGCGGAGCCGGCGGCGCAGGAGCGACGGGCGGCAACGGCGGCAATGGCGGGAGTGGGGGAGCCGGGGGCGCCGCCGAGGGCGGTGCCATCTACAACGCTGGCACCCTCGTCCTCACCAACGCCATCTTCGAGTCCAACCAAGTCGACGGCGGCACGGGGGGAGCGGGCGCCACCGGTGGGTCCGGTGGGGCGGGCGGGGCCGGCGGAGGTGGCGGCTCCGGCGCGATGGGCGGCACTCCGTCCACCGGCACTCGGGGCGGCGCCGGCGGCGCATCCGGCACGAACGGCGCGTCGGCCGCGGGCGGCGCGGCGGGCAACGGCGGGGTCGCCGGGGGCGGCGGCGTGGGCGAGGGCGGCGCGGTGTTCAACACCGGGAAGCTCAACGTCACCGGCTCCTTCTTCGAAAGTAACTACGCCTATGGCGGAACCGGGGGGTCCGGAGGCACAGGCTGGTTCGGCGGGAGCGGCGGCGGCGGCGCGGGGAGCGGCTCTCGCCGGTAGTGGCGGGAACGGTGGAACTCCGTCGAGCTCGGGCGGGAACGGCGGCAGCGGCGGAGCCGGCGGGGCGGCCTCCGCGGGTTCCAACGGCGCGACCGGCGGGGCCGGCGGCGCTGGTGGCAAGGGCGGCGCGGCCGGCGCCGGCCGAGGCGGTGCGATCTACAGGTACCCGGAACGGTGACGATCTTCAACAGCACGATCGAGTACAACCACGTGTATGGTGGTAGCGGCGGCAGCGGCGGCAGCGGCGAACAGGGCGGCGCCGGCGGGAACGGCGGCATCGGTGACACCGGCGGTCGCGGCGGCGCGGGCGGCAACGGTGCTCCCAGCACGACGGGGACGGGTGGGACCGGGGGTGCCGGCGCGAGCGGCGCATCGGGCGGGGCTGCCGCTCAGCCCGGCTCTCCCGGGACCGCGGGCGCGGGGGGCGGTGGCGGCATCGGCGGGGCGGGTACCGGAGGCGCGGTCTACTCGAGTGGCGTCCACCTGTGGCTCAACAACACACTGATCTACGAGGCCACGGCGACCGGAGGCACGGGGGGGTACGGAGGTCCGGGCGGCTCGGGCATCTTCGGGTCGACGGGCGGTGCGGCGGGCCAGGGCGGTTTCGGAGGGTCCGGTGGCTCGGGTGGCTCGAACTCTCCGGCCGAGAACGGCGGAGCCGGCGGCGCAGGCGGCCAGCCCACGTCGGCCGGGGCGCCGGGCGGCCTGGGCGGTAACGGCGGGGCCGGCGGACCTGCGGGCGCCGGAGGGGGCGGGATGGGCGGAGGCGTTTACGCGAGCGGAACGGCCTCTTCGCGCGCCTCCACCTTCCAATTCGGTATCGCCACCGGCGGGGCCGGCAGCACGGGCGGGTACGGCGGGGGTGGCGGCTCGGGCGGCACCGGCGGGTCCGGGCGCCGGGCACATCGGGCGGCTCGGGGGGCAGCGGGGTCTCCGGAGGGAAGGGAGGCTCCGGTCGGGGCCGGTGGTTCCGGCAGCTTCGGCGGAAACACCTCGAACGGTGGCACCGGCGGCCTCGGCGGGACCGGCGGCGTCGGCGGCACCGCGGAGGGCGGAGCCTGGTTCAGCTCCGGAACGCTCACCCTCACCACCGACGTCTTCACGTACAACTCCGCGGTCGGCGGTGCCGGCGCGTCCGGGGGGGCCGGCGGCAACGCTGGCACCGGCGGCAGCGGCGGGACCGGAGGCACCGGCGGCAACGGCGGGAACGGGGGATCCGGCACCACGGTAGGATCCGGCGCCGTCGGTGGCAACGGAGGTTCCGGCGGCACCGGCGGCACCGGGGGCACGGGCGGAGGGTCGGGCGCCGGAGGGAACGGCGGGGCGGGCGAAGGGGGCGCGATCTTCAACGGGTCCCACACCTCGGTCTCCGGGCTCACCTTCGGGGCGAACAGCATCGTCGGTGGGAACGGTGGCGTCAACAACTGCGCCGCGGGCACGGCCTGTCCCGGTATCGGCGGTGCCCTGGGCTCCGGCGGCAGCGCCGGTAGCGGAGGGCTCGGCGGGACGGACGGGGCGGGCTCCCACCGGGCCGCCAGCGGGACGAACGGCGGCACTGGCTCCAAGGGCAGCGTCGGCGTGTTCGGGACGAATGCCCAGGGCGGATCGGCAGGGACCGCTAAGTTCCAGAACGAGAACTGAGGGATCCTGTTCCACAACCCGTTCCGGGACCCGCGTACCTCCCTGCGGGTCCCCTCCTCCCACGCGCGTCAGCGTTGGATGGGAGGAGGCCCCAGGGCGTCAGGGAATCCGCCAAGGAGCTGGCCCGAACGTCGCGGTGATGTCGGACCCATCCCGTGCTTTGGGATCCGGCGTCCGTTTGCCTGGGACCCCGACACCGGCCCCCGGCGGGACCATATCCTCGCGACCGGAGCCGGGCCTCATGTATCGCATACGTAATAGTAAAATACCTATCTGCCGCGGTGGGGGTAGCATGGTCCCCAACCCCCCCCGGAGCGGCGAAAGGGCCCGGGGGGCCCTCACGCTGTACGCCCTCGCTCTGATGGAGCGCGAAGGACCGATCTACGGCTATCGGCTCGCCGAACGCATCGAGGAGAGGACGGACGGTGCCTGGCGCCCGGGGCCGGGGGCGGTGTACCCGGCGCTCCAGCGCTTAGTGCGCCGCGACCTCGCCCGCCGGACCCGGCGTGGCCGTCGCCAGGACTACACTATCACCGAGCCGGGAAGGCAGCTCCTTGCCCGCCTCCGGGCCCGGTCTGCCCCAGCCCGGCCGGGGACCCCGGACCTGACGGCCCTGTGGGCTGAGGTCATGGGGGCGGGGGACCCCGGCGCCTTCCTGCTGGTGCGATTGAGAACGTCCATCGATGGCCTAACCCTCCACTTGCAGCGCGCCACCACGGACGCGGCGGAGGGGCGACACCTCCGCTCGGACGCGGTGGCCGAGCTGACGCGGGGGCTGGAGAAGCTGCGTCGCACGCGGCGGGGCAGGCGGGGCCCGTGACCGACGGGAGCGCGATCCGCGCGGTCGGCCTCACCAAAGCGTACGGCAAGCTCCTGGCGGTCGACCACGTGGACATGGACGTCCGGGTCGGGGGCGTCTTCGGGCTCCTCGGCCCCAACGGCGCCGGGAAGACGACCATCATCAAGCTCCTCACGGGGCTCAGCGACATCACGGCGGGGGACGCCTCGGTCGCGGGGTACGACGTCCGGACGGAGCCGATGCACGTCAAGGAGAACGATCGGCTGGGTGGCGGCCGAGGTGATCCTCGACGACGACTTCTCCGGGTGGGAGAACCTCTGGCTCCAGGCGAAGCTCCAGCGGCTGTCCGACTGGAAGGACACGGGCGACGGAGCTCCTCCAGTACTTCGACCTCACGCGACCGGAAGGACGACAAGGTCTCGGCGCTACTCCACCGGGATGCGCAAGAAGCTCGAGATCGCGCTCGCGCTCCTCCACCAGCCCGAGGTGATCTTCATGGACGAGCCGACGATCGGCCTCGATGCGAGCACCCGACGGATGCTCTGGGAGCTCATCACCGGCGTCAACAGGGAGTTCGGCGTCACGGTCCTGCTCACCTCCCACTACATCGAGGAGGCCGACGCCCTCTGCGACCAGATCTCGATCATCGACCACGGGCAAGTTCATCGCCACGGGCTCCCCCGGCGAGCTCAAGTCCCGGGTGAAGGCCGACTTCATCGAGCTCGAGACCTCGCCGACGGGATCGACGAGGCGTTGCTCCGGGCGATCCCCGGGGTCTCGAGGTCCGGAGCCAGGGAAAGGCCTGGATCCTCAAGGTGAGCAGCTGCCGAGGAGGTCCTCCCGCAGCTGTTCCAGCTGGTCAGGGACCGACCGGATCCGCCGCCTGAACGTCGAGAAGCCGAGCCTGGAATCGGTCTTCATGGACATGACCGGCAAGCAGATCGACCAGGCCGGCGAGCGACGTCCACGATTTCCGGAAGTTCTACATGAACGTGCGGAGGGCGCGACAATGAGCACCCGGACGACCGAATCGTGGCGCTGCCCGCTACCGCTCCGAGCACCGGGCACGGCGACTGGGTCGCCCAGGGGAGCCAGTTCTATCGGCCTCTACGCCCGCGAGGTCGTCGAAGACGTTCCGGAACCCCTGGGTCCTGGTCATCACCCTGGTCCAGCCGTTCATGTGGCTCGCCTTCTTCGGGAGCAGCTTCGCCAACGTCCCGGTCGCCTAGCTGGACGCAGCTGCTCCACGCGCCCCCCGGGACGGGCTACCTCCAGTTCCTACTGCCCGGGGTCCTGAGCACCTCGATGCTCTCCATCGGGATGTTCGGCTCCATGAGCACGATCCAGGACAAGCGGTTCGGTTTCATGAAGCGCATCCTGCTGACCCCGACGAGCAAGGCGACCGTCTACCTCACCAAGGCGCTCGGCTCCGCGACCCGGGGGTTGGTCCAGATCCCCGTCATGGTCGCCGCGGCGTACGTCTTCGGGGTCCGCTTCGAGGGGGACCCGCTGATGTGGGTCGGACTGGATCCTCGGCCTCTGTTCCTGGGCATCGGTTTCTCGGCGTTCTTCCTCGCCGTGACGGCCTCCAGCACCGATTGGCAGACCCCCGGCGTCATCTCGAACTTCATCACCATGCCACTGATGTTCGCGAGCGGGGCGCTGTTCCCCTCCGCGAACTATCCGACTTGGATGCAGGACATCGCCAACTGGAACCCCGTCGGCTACTCGGCGCTGTTCGGACGCGGGATCCTCGTCAACGGCGTCGCCGATTGGGCCTACCTCGGCTACCTCGCCGTGTTCGCCGCGGTGATGCTCGTCGGAGGGACCCTCGTCGCGAGCCGCTACCTCAAGGTCGAGTGAGCCCGGGCTGGCGGGCACGTGTAACCTATAGTCTATTGCTAAGTCTATATTCTAAATCCAATCGCTATATATCCGTCCTCGGACATCTTCCCTCCGATGACAACGAAGGGAAAGAAGGGAACGGCCGCCTCGGGGCGGCGCCCGGCCCCCGATCGCGGGGCCGACGGATCGACGAACACGCCGCGGCGCCTCCAGCGAATGGGCTCGGTGACGGTGGGCGTTGTGCTCCCCAAGTCCTGGGTCGGTGAACGCGGCCTGGCGCCGGGAAGCCCTGTGGAACTGAAGACCCTGCAGGACGGGGCGCTGCTGGTCCGGGCCCCCTTGGCCGAGGCCGACCGGGACACCTGCACGATAGCGGTCCCGCCGAACACCCCGCCCGAGCACCTGTTCCGCCAGCTCGTGGCCGCGTACCTCGGCGGCGCCACGGACGTCGTCCTGCTGGAACCCGGCGGGATCACGGCCGAGACCCGTAGCATCGCCCGCATGTTCGGACGCCGGGCGGTCCAGCCGGAGGTCGTGAGCGACGAAGGCGAGGTGCTCGTCCTCCGGGACATCACCGCGGGACCCGACCTGGCCCCACCCCTCCTGCTCCGCCGGATGTTCCAGCTCGTCCATGAGATGCAGACGACCGCCGGCGGGTTCCTGGACCTCCGCCAGCACGCCGATCTCGGGAGCCTCGCCCAGCGGGACGACGAGGTGGATCGCCAGGCCTGGCTCGTGGAGCGGACGCTCGTGCTCCGCCTCGACCCACACCACCTCGGGGAGGGGGAACCGGCCCCCCGGCACGACCCGCTCTCTCCTCTGCTGCTCGCCCGGGCCCTGGAGCGGGTCGGGGACCACGCGGTCATCCTTGGTGAGAACGCGGCCCGCCTCGCCGAGTGCCCGGTGCCGGAGGCCGTGACCGCCGCCCTGAGGGCCTACCACCGACAGGCCGTGGAGTACCTGGCGAGCGCGTTCGAGGTGACCGAGCACCCGGAGGTGGACCGGGCCAACGACCTCATCGATACGGGCGAAGCGCTCCTGGCCGCCCACGCGACGCTCACCGAGAGCTTCCTGGTCCGCGACGGTGCCCCGGAGCTCTCCCCCCTCGCCTCCGCGTCCCTGGGGCTGGTTCTCCAGTCCATCGACCGCACGGCGGCGTACGCCCAGGACATCGCCCAGGTCGGGCTCGACCGGGCGATCGCCGCCCGGATCGAACGGATCCGGGGCGACGCGCCGGTCCGAGCCCCCCGCCCCGTCCGGGCCACCGATCCCCGCCGCGGCGCCGTCCGCCTAGCGTCCCGGACCGATCAGGCCGGGCGAGCGAGCTCGGCCCGGACCCGCTCCCAGGAGCGCCCCGTGGCCGCGACGCTGCCCGGCGTCCCCGTCAGGAGGTGCACGACCCGGCCGTCGTCGAGGGTAAGGAACACCTGGGGGATCAGGTAGTCCTCGGTCCAGTCGCCGTACCGTCGGACGAGATCATCCGCCACCAGCTCCTGCTCACGCTGATCGATGTCGAGGACCCGAAGGGGTACATCGAGATCCTTGGCGAGCAGCTTCGCCTGCTCGGTGGACAATGGATAGCAGTGCGGACACCACTCGGCCATCACGAGGTCCAGCCGAACGGGTCGGACCGCCATCGCTCCCTCCGGTGGATCACGACCTCGATGGAATTTCACCGTTCGCTTACGTTCGGGGGCGCCCGCCGCCATCTCAAATACGGGGGCTCCGTCGGAGACGACGTGCCCTCCCCACGTCGGTCGCGAAAGACCCTCCCACCGCGTCCCCGGCGCCGGGCGAAGCCGGTCCCCCCGCGGGAACCGGCCCGTCCGGTCCGCTCGGACGGCCCTCGTCCGCTGTTGGCGGAGAGGCCCCACGCGCACATCGTCTGCCGGAACTGCGGGCGGATCGCGGCCCTCGCCTTGGAGACCGACGAGGAGCTTCGGCTCGAGGCGATCTCCCGGTCCGCGCCGGACGGGTGGTCGGTGGACCTGGTAGCGTTCTCTCTGACCGGGGCCTGCCCGCGCTGCCGGCAGGGTCCCGCGGCCCCCGAGTAGACCCATCGCCGGGGGACCGATGCTCGGATTCTTCACCACCCCGCGGATCGCCCTCGGTCCCGGGGCCGTCCAGCAGCTGAGCGCGCTCGACGCGCGACGGACGTTGGCGATCCTCGACCCTGGGGTCGCCCCCACCCCGGCCGGGGTCCGCGCGGTCGAGGAGCTGCGGAAGATGGACGGTTCGGTCGAGGTGTTGACGATCCCTCCTGGAGAGCCCACGGTCCGGACCGTGGAGGCGCTCGTGCCGGCGGCCCGCTCCTCGACGCCCGATTGGATCGTCGCGATCGGAGGGGGGAGCACCATCGATACGGCCAAGGCGCTCTGGATCCGGGGGTCGCACCCCGACCTCGCGTGGGAGTCGATCACCCCCCTCACCTCTCTCTCCCTCCGAGAGCGAAGCCGGTTCGCGGCGGTCCCCACCACGCACGGGAGCGGGAGCGAGGGAAGCTGGGTCGCTCACCTGCACGGCGACGACGGGGGGTTCCTCGAGGTCGCCTCCCGGGAGCTGGTGCCGGACTGGGCGATCGTGGACCCATCGTTCCTGACGAGCCTCCCCGCGAGGGTCGCCGCGGAGACCACCGCCGATGCCATCTCCCACGCCCTGGAGGCCGCGGTCTCGGAGTGGGCGAACCCCTTCTCGGACGCCCACGCCCGCGCCGCCCTCTCGGTCGGCGTACCCGGACTTACCCGTCTCGGTCGGAAGCCCGATGACGATCTCCGAGAGTCGTTGCTCTACGCGTCGACCCAGGCCGGGATCGCCGCATCGAACGCCCAGGTGGGTCTCACCCACGCGCTCGCCCACGCCCTGTCGACGGAGTTCGCCGTCCCTCACGCCCGCCTCGCGGCCCCGTTGCTCCCCCCGGTCGTCGAGTTCAACTTCCCCTCGGCCCGGGACCGGTACGCCGCGCTCGGACCGACCCTGGGCGTGGCGCTGGTCCAGAACCGGTACGCCCTCTCCGGGGCGCTCCGCTCGGCCACCGAGGCCGCGGGGCTCCCGAAGACCCTGCGGGACGCGGGCATCCCGACCTCCTCGCTGGAGGGGAAGCTCGACGTGGTCGTCGCACGCGCGCTTCGGATGTCAGGGATCACGTCGAACCCGCGGGTCCCCTCCGCCGCGGAGGCAGGGCTTCTCCTTCGCGCCGCCGCGGCCGGGAGCCCGGTGGATTTCTAGGCCGCGGCCTTGGCCGCCTTGCCGGTCGGCACGGGTGCCATGGGCGGTTCGGCCCGGTTGGAGACCGCGTGGTTGATCGCGATCTCGGCGAGGTCGCTCGCGTACGATGCGCTCCGCTCGAGGCTCTCCAGAACGTAGGCGAGGCCGACGGCCATCCGGCCCCGCTTCGTGGCGAGCTCGCGAAGGATCTTCTCCCTCTCCTTCACCACTCGCTTCGCGTCGTCGACGACCTTGTTCGCGCGGTCGATGTCCTTCGTCTCCAGGGCGTCCACCGCATCGCTCAGGGTCTGGGCGGCCGAGGCCGCCAGCCGGTCGAGGGAGTCGACGAGCCCGGCCGGAAGCTTCTCGTTGTCGAGGATCTGGACCGTCTCCGCGATCCGGACCGCGTGGTCGGCGATCCGCTCGAGGACCCGGGAGGCGAGCAGGTAGGTGGCGCACTCCGGAAGGGTGAGCCCGAGGGAGGCCAGGGTCCGGGCGTCCCGGAGGGCGGTCGTGACCTGCTTCTGGACGAACCAGTGCAACCGGTCCACCTCCCAGTCCCGCTCGACCACATCCTTGGCGATGGAGCCGTCCTGGGCCCGGAACGCCGCCATGGCGTCGGACTGCATCGCGCGGACCATCTGGTGCATCCGTCGGATGACCGACGGGATCGGCAGAGGGTTCGAGCCGACCACGTCCTGGAGGACCACCGCGTCCGCGGTCTCCTCGAGGATCTCGGGGCCGATCATCCGTTGCGTGAAGCTCCGGACCACGTCCCGGGTGCGGGCGTTCATCCGCCCGGGGGTCCGGACCTCCAGCAGCGGGGCGCCGGCGATGTACTCCGCCACCAGCCGGCGGAAGAGGTGGTCCTCCTCCATCTCGTTGGAGACCTCGACGGTCCGGCGGAGGTCTTCCGTGCGGCTGCCCTCCTCGGGGTAGACCGTGAGAGACCCGTCCGACCGGGGGGCGAAGAACAGGACATCCCCCGGGCGAAGGCCCCGGCCTGTCACCCAGCTCTTGGGGAGAGAGATGATGAACGTCGAGCCGCCGGTCTTCTGGATGCGTCGTCCGTGAAATCCGCCGGCGGTCCGCATGGGGATGGGTTGGGGACCTCTCCCTACACTATATAGGTACCCTGCACGACGCCTCGCCACGTCGCTTCTACCCTCCGGAACCGGTTCCACCGACGGCCGGCCCGACCGACCTAAATAGCCGCCCGCCCGGTGCCGTCCGGTCGTTCTGCATGGCGAGCGAAAGGCCGCGGGAGGCCCGCTTTGACGGGCGCCCGCTGGCGTCCGCGCCCGGGGAAACGCTCGTCCAGGCCCTCTCGCACCGGGAGATCCCGGTCCTCCAGCGGTCCATCCGATACCACCGGCCGCGGGCCCCGTTCTGCGGGACGGGACAGTGTACCGGCTGCCTCGTGCGGGTGAACGGCGTCCCTAATGTCCGCGGGTGCCGGTACGTCCCCTCCCCGGGGGACGCGATCCGGACCGAGAACGCGTGGCCATCCCCCCGGTGGGACATGATGGGCCTGCTCGACCACCTCTTCCCCCGCGGTCTCGACACGTCCCACGGGTTCCGGCGTCCCCGGGCGTTCACCCCCCTCTACCAGCGCGTCGTCCGGCGCCTGGCCGGTTACGGTCGTGTCCCGGACACGCCGGCCCCTCCCCCTACGCCCGGGGAGCGGATCGAGACGGACGTCCTGATCGTCGGGGGCGGGCGGAGCGGCTCTGACGCCGCACGCATCCTGCTCGATCGAGGGATCGTGCCTACGGTCGTCGAACGATTCCCCGGACTCCCAAAGGTCGCCGGGGTCCCGTGGCTCGGGGGAACGGAGCTGTCGTTCCTCCCCGGCCGCCCCGACCCGGACCGGCCGTTCCGCGCCCTGGCGGTGCGGGACGGTACGGTCGGGATCTCCATCTCCGCGAAGCGCGTTCTCGTGGTCACGGGCGGGTACGATGGCCCGCTGATGTTCCCTGGCAACGATCGCCCCGGCGTTCTCACGGCGGACGGCGCGCTCGCGATCTCCGCCCCCGAGGGCGCTCCGCCGTTCCGCCACGCCGTTCTCGTCGGGGGAAGCCCCCGGGTCGCAACGCTTCTCGACACGTGGGGGGAGCGCGTCGAGGCGGTGGTCGCCCCGGGCGCGGTCCACGGCCTCGTCGCGGAGCGGGCGGCCCGGCTCGGGGTGCCCGTCTACCCCCGCACCTTGCTCCTCGGCGCCCATGGCGGCGGGCGGGTCCGGTCGGTCCGCCTCGCGGCCCGCGGGGGGGGTGTCCCAACGATCGTCCCGGCGGACGCGATCGTCCTGGCGCACCGGCGACTCCCGAACCCACAGCTGTTCTTCCAGGCAGGGGCCCGCATGGCCTGGCGTTCGACGGGCGGGGCGTACTATCCGGAGCTCCAGGGATGCGCCACCACCGTTCCCGGATTGTGGGCCGCCGGCACCTCCGCCGGATTCGTCGACGCGGCCGGGTCCCCTTCCAGCGGGGCGGCGGCCGCCCGGGAGCTCCTCGGGGACTCGGTCGCGCCGTCGGAGCGCCCCCCCGCGTCGCGGACGACGTTCCCGGGGAGCTGGAGGGCTACTATCGGGAGTGGCTCGGCCGGCCCCGGGGTCGCGGCAAGCTCGTGCTCTGTCCGTGCGAGGATGTGCTCCTGGAGGAGATCGAGGAAGCGTCCCACCGCGGGTACCGGGGGATCGAAGTGATCAAGCGGTACACGGCCGCAGGGACCGGCCTTTGCCAGGGTCGCTACTGCCTCCCCGACGTCATCCTGCTCCTGAGCCAGCTCGAGGGGCGGCCGCCGTCGGAGGTGGGGTACATCACCCAGCGGCCCCCGGTCACCCCGACCCCGCTCTCGGCGCTCGCCGGGATTCCGCCGGAGACGCCGTGACCGACGGTCCCTCCCGCTCCGACTACCGGATCGCCATCGTCGGTGGAGGCATCATCGGCCTCTACACCGCCCATCACCTGGCCTCGGCCGGCGCCGGGCCGATCGTGGTGCTGGACCGGGGCTTCCTCTCCGCCGGGGCCTCGGGGCGGAACGGGGGCGGGGTCCGGCAGCAGTGGGAGACCGCCGCGACGGTCCGTCTCGCCCGGGAGTCGGTCAAGGACTACCGGCGGTTCGGGACGGAGTTCGGCTACAACATCTGGTTCCGGCAGGGGGGCTACCTCTTCCTCGCGGAAACCGAGGCCGAGCTCGACCGGCTCCGAGGGGTCCAGCGGGTCGTCGCGGCCGAGGGACTGCCGGCCCGTGTCCTCGACCCCGAGCAGGTCCGCCAGCGCGCGCCGTGCCTTTCGATCGACCGCATCGTCGGGGGCACGTTCCTTCGCACCGATGGGACGCTCTACCCGTTCCCTGCGATCTGGGGCCTTTACGAGGCGGTCCGTCGGCAGGGCGTCGAGGTCCTCCTCGGTACGGAGGTGAAAGGACTTCGGACGGAAGGAGGCCGAGTGGCCGGCGTCGACACGTCTCAAGGTCCCCTCCGGGCCGACATCGTCGTCAACGCGGCCGGCGGGTGG
The DNA here is from genome assembly GCA_963708255.1 of uncultured Thermoplasmata archaeon. Taxonomy (GTDB): domain Archaea; phylum Thermoplasmatota; class Thermoplasmata; order Lutacidiplasmatales; family UBA184; genus Lutacidiplasma. The sequence continues at coordinate 200,871 of CAVPSE010000005.1, read as the reverse complement.
TCCGGCGACGTCAGCCGGATGGCCGGGCTCGAGGCCCCCAACGTCGCGAGCCGGCACGAGATCCTGGCCACCGAGCCGATGAAACCGTTCCTGGACCCGATGGTGGTCCGGACCCTCCGACGGCCTGTACTTCAGCCAGACCCTGCGGGGCGAGATCGTCGGGGGGCTCACGCTCCACCCGCCCCCGGGCACCCGCCTCGGGATGCCGAGCTCCCCGGAGTTCCTCACCTCCATGGCCCGGGCCTTGACGGGCCTCGTCCCGCGCCTGGGCCGGATCGGGGTCCTTCGGGCATGGTCCGGGTTCTACGACGACACCCCCGACGGCCTCCCGGTGATCGGCGAGGACCCTCGGCTCCCCGGTTTCGTGCACGCCAACGGGTTCGCGGGCCACGGGTTCATGCTCGCGCCGGCGTCGACCCGCCGCGTCGCCCGGGCGGTGCTGGGCGAGAAGAGCGACCTCGACCCGACCCTGTTCGGTCCGGGCCGTTCCTCGGCCCCCGCCCCGCGGCCGCCGCGGAGCGGCTGAGCCTCGGCTGACGCCCCGGCGACGGAGTATTAGCCCCGCCCCCCTCGCCTCATCGTGGCGACCCCGCCGTTCCCTCTGGAGCCGTTCGATCCGTCGAAGCTCCCGGGACCCGACGAGGCCGACCCGGTCCACCGGGCCGCGTTCCGGGCCGCCCTCGCCGGCGCAGACGCGTACCGACTGACCCGCGCCGCGGTGCGACGTGATGGCGAAGTCCTGCGGATCGGCAACCGGTTCGTTCGGATTACCCGGTACCGGGAGATCGCGTTCCTCGCGCTCGGCCGGGCGTCCATCTCGCAATCGCTCGCCGTCACGGAGGCGCTCGGGAGCCGGTTGACCCAAGGATTCTCGGTGGGGCCGGACGAGCTTCCTCCGGAGGTGCCGTTCCGCTCCCGCACCGTCCCGGCGTCCGGGCCGGGCGCCCCCATCGCCTCCGAGATCGCGGCCTCGGCCCAGGAACTGGCCCGGGAGCTGTCGGACCGGGACCTCCTGATCCTCCTCCTGTCGCCCGGCGCGTTCGGCTACCTCGCGTCGCCTCCCCGGGACGGGGCGTCGGCCTGGACCTCCTCCCTGGAGTCGTTCTCCCGAGCCGGTGCCTCCCCGGCCGAGGTAGGTCAGATCGCGCGGCTCACCGCCGGAGGTCCCGTGGCCGGACGGTTCGCGGATGCGGTGAAGGCGAACGTCGTCACCCTCGTGGTGGACCGGGGCGAGGGGGCGGCGCTGCTGGGCGGCGGCCCCACGGTCCCGGTCTCGGAGCCGGAGCGGAGAGCGGGGCGAGCGACCCTCGAACGGATCGGCGAGTGGAACCGGCTCTCGGAGGAGATGCGCTCCCAGTTCCTGCCGGACCCCACCCGCCCCGTCGACCGACCCTCCAATGTGGACCGACCGGTGATCGTCGCGGAGCCGGCCGATGCTCTGAGGGACGCTTCCGAGGTCGTCGGCGAGAAGCGCTGGCTCCCCCGCCTCGCGGAACTGTCGAACCCGCTCCCCCCGATGGAAGCGGCGGACCGGTTCCTCCTCAAGGTGGAAGAGGCGATCCAGATCGACGGGGACCCCTCCTCGCGCGGGTGGGTGGCCTTCTCGCCGCTCAGTCTCGGTCTCCTCGAGGGCGCCGACGAACGCTCCGCCATCGGTCAGTTCCTGACCCGGGCGAGCCGGCGGCTCACCCGGCGCGACATGACGATCGGCGTCGCCCGGACCGCTGGCGCCGCCAAAGGGGACCGGACCCCGGCGGGCGGCGTCGTCGCGGCCTCCTCCGAGTCGGGAGCCGTCCCGAGGGCCCGCGCGATCCTCCTCCAGCCCGGGATCACCGACGTCGGCGCCATCGCCACGGCCGTGGTGCCGAGGGCGCCCGCCTCGTAGGGGATCGTGGCCGACCCAGCTGCCGGGGCGGGCCGTCGAGCCGCCGGGGTGGGCCGGTTCGGTCCGCTGCTGCGGAACCGGTCGTTCCGTTCGTACTTCCTCTCCCTGGCGGCCGGCGAAACCGGCTACTCGGTCTACGCGGTAGCGGTCATCTGGCTCGCTCTGCAGATCAGCGGGAGCGCCCAGTTCACCGGGATCGTCGTAGGTCTGGAGTTCGGGATCTACGCCCTGACCTTCGCGGTGGCCCCGTTCGTCGACCGGGTCACCAACCTCCGCACCATCCTGCTGATCGGCTACCCGTTGCAGGGGGGACTCGCGCTCCTTCTGGGGGTCCTGGCCGGCGATGGCCGCCTCACCCCCCTGCTGCTGCTGGCCATCGTGGCGGCGATCTCCCTTCTGTGGGACTTCACGTGGACCGCGCTCAACGCCACGCCGACCCGGATCGTCGCCCCCGGGGACCTGTTCGCCGCCAACGGTCTCTCCGGAGCCGTCTCGGGCGGCAACCAGATCGCCGGGTTCGCCGTCGGGGCGGCGCTCCTCATCGTGGTGGGCCCGGCCGACGGCATGCTCCTCTATGGGGCGTTCAACCTCCTGGGGGCGGTCCTGGCCGTCCCGCTCCAGGCACGGCTCGTCCGGCCGGCGTCGACCGGTTTCTCCGACGAGTTCCGGGAAGGGTGGAATTACCTGTCGACGAGCCGGTCACCCCCGATGCGGACCCTGGTCGGCTTCTCCGCGGTGCAGGGGATCCTGAGCGGCACCGCCCCGGTCCTCGTGGCCCTGGTCGCCGATCGGAGCTTCGCGGACCCGCTCCGATCGTACGGTCTCCTGTTCACCGCCTTCGCGGTCGGGGGCGTCGCCGGCAGCTTCGCGCTCGGGGCTCTCTCGCCCCGGCGCTCGGTGGGGATGATCCTCGCCGGGGCGACGGCCCTCGAAGGAGTGCTCGTCCTCGCGGCGGTGGCCGCAGCCCCGTCGCTCGGGCTCAGTCTCGCCGCCTGGTTCTTCGTGGGGTTCGTGGACGTCGCATTCTACACGACCCTGCTCGTGCTGCTCCAGGCCGCGACCCCCCCGGGGCTCATCGGGCGTACTCTCGGGAACACGTACCTGTTCCGGGGGTCGGCCCGGGCGGCCGGGGCGGCCTTGATCGGGGTCGCGGTCGCCGCGTTCGCCCTGCTCCCGGTCGCGCTCGCGCTGGCCGTCTCCTTCGCCGCGATCGGCATCGTCGCCCTGACCACGATCCCGGCCCTGCGCCGGCTCGCATTCTAGGCGGACGTTGCCCGGGATCGGCCGGGAGCCGGTGGCGCGCGCTAGAACCGATCCCCGGAGAGGCAGAGGAACCGACGGTCCTGGGTTCCGAGCTCCGAGATCGCGGCCCGTGGGGACCACGCGCGCCGGAGGGCGCTCGCCATGAACACGTACCACCCCTGGGGAGAGTTGGAGAACCCGCTCCCCCGGAAGAGCTCGGGCGTGTCGGTCACGGGGGTCATCTGGAACGCGAACGGCCGGCGGCCGGCTCGGCGTTCCACCTCCCGGACCAGCGCCCGGCGGACCGCCGAGGAGCTCGCCACGATCTCGCCACAGATCACGCGGGGCTTCGAGACCTCCATGTGCGCGTACCCCTGAACGCGTCCCCCACCACGGACCACCACGAGGTCGTGGGCGGGATCCAGATCGCCGGCGGCCACCCAGGCCGAAAAGTAGCCGTTCGGCTCCCGGACGAACCCGAGGCGTCCCTCGGCCTGCTTCGCATGGAGCTTCTCCATATCGGGGAGGTCCGCGCGCCGGCCGGGGTCAGGCCCCACGGGGCTTCCGGGGCAACGGATCGAGCGGGGCATGGACCGCCCACGGCGAGGAGTAGACGTCCCGGTATCCCAGCTTCTCGTACAGCCGATGCGCCCCCCACGACCGGTTCGTCCATAGGGTCGAGTACCCGGATCCCGGCCTCTTTCTCGCGGTGATGCGCTTCCGTGAGGAGCCGCCGGGCGACCCCCGTGCCGCCCCGGTCCGGCCGGGTCCCGACGCCGGCGATGCCGGTCACGGTCTCCCGCCCGCTCGGGAGCGTGAGCGCGATCCGGAGCACGAACATCTGTCCGACCAGGCGCCCGCGTTCCTCGGCGAACAGCCCGACGTACTCGGCGAACGCCTTCGCCCGGCGGCGCCAGATGTCGACAGAACGACGGGCGAAGACCCCGTTGAACGCGGCGAGGTGGAGGAGCGAACGGTCGACCTCCATCGAGGGGGTCAGCTCGTCGTACGTCCGGAACCGCATGCTCGTCTCTCCCCCGATCGGCCGGGTCGTCTTGGAGGTTTCGCGCAGCGACGGCGCTCCCCGGAGGCAGATGCCCGCCCGCCGCCATCTCGTCGTGAGAGAGGCGGGGGCCGGAGATCTCGGCCTCGCGCGCAGCGGCGGCGATGGCGCTAGGACCGCGGAGGCTCGTTGGACGCGACCGTCTCGGCCGAGCCGAAGTGGCGCTTGAGGGCCATGTACTCCTCGTAGGATATCTGACGACGGCCGCGGACCGCGCCCGCCTGCTTCAGGGACTCGATCCGGTACAACCGCACCAGCTCATCGACCGGGCGCACCGAGCTCGACGTCCGGTCCTGAGAGAGGGGGGCGGCGGCGAGGGGCCGCTCGGTGGGCGGGACGCCCCCGATCTCGGGGACCGGCGGCGTCGGCGCCCCGCCGGTCGAGAGATACTCTCGAAGACGCGCGGACTCGCCCCGGGTGAGCTCTCCCTCGGCGAGGAGCAGCTCCACCAGCTCCACCTGTCGAGGATGGTACACCTCGACGAGCTCCGCCACGGAGCGGTCCGGCCGCACGGCGGCTCCGGGGATCGGTCCCGCCGAGAGCGCCGCATCGAGCTCGCCGGAGAGCCCCGCGAGAAGGCGGGCGGTCTCCTCCGGCCCGGGGGCGGGTTCGCCCGCGCCCGGCTCGAACCGGGCCGAGATCCGGTAGCGTCGGCGCACCCCGAGGTCGTCCTCGACCTCTCGCTCGACCGTGAGGTCGGTCCCGGTTCGATGCATGCTGTCGATACGCAGCCGAACGGAGCCAAAACCATTTGCCGGCCACGGGAACGATGGAGGCCCCACCGACGGTCAGGTGGCACCTACTTACCCTTGGTAACTCGGTTACCCACCGTAAGCCTTAATATACGCGCCTCCATGTGAGCAATAAGGCGACCCATGCAGCCCTCTCCGTCGAGGCGAACCGCCCTCACTCTGCACTCCAAGGACGAACCGTGCGAGGCGAAGGGACGGGCCCTGTGCCCCGTCATTGCCGCGGTCGGCGTGATCGGTACCGAGTGGCGTCTGGCCATCATCCACCGGCTCCTTGAAGGCCCTCAGCGGTTCAGTGAACTGTTGAAGTCCAACCCGCGCCTGAACGCGAAGACGCTCAGCGCGACCCTCAAGTTCCTGGAGGGCTCCGGCGTCGTCCAACGGAACGTGGTCAGCACGCGTCCCTTCGTGGTCGTCTACTCCCTGACCGAGATGGGAACGGGCCTCGGGCCGGCGGCCCGGGAGCTACGTCTCTGGGGTGAGAGGTACCTTACACCGCGGCTTCGGGCAGCCGACTCCGAGCGACCCGGCTCGCGCACCCCCGCGATCCAGGGCGAGCTCCCCCGCATCGTGGTGGACGATTCGGTCCGCCGGGCGCATTAGCAACGCCCTCACGAGGGGGTGTTTCACCACCCCCCGATCCGGCGTTCAAATACCCCGGATACCCACTGTTGGTCTGCAACCACCCCGGAAGACCCCGCTCACATCGCCTAGAGGGACGGCACCGCGTCCCTGGCGTGCGGCGGGGTCTTCCATCCCTTCCCCCTTCGTGCTCGAGACCCCACCTTTCATCGTTCAGTGAGGGCCTCGGCCTCCATCCCCCCGGGCCGATCGGCTCGGCGTATCAGAACGGGCCCACGCTGGTTCCCCGTTGCTTCGACCCCGTCGATCTCGACCGGTCGAAGGAACCCGACACCGCGCGTCGCCCCGAACGCCACGGCCCCCGGAGACCGGACCCGCCGATCCATCGGCCCCCCGGCGCTCCGAGGACCGAACCGACCCCCGACGCCGGCACGGTGAGGGCGGGGACCCTCCCGACGGCACCGCGAGCCTGAGCGCTTTCAACTAGAGCGCTCCCGCGGCCCCGGCAGGCTTGGAGGAGACCTTCCCCGTCCTTCGGACGGGCTGACCGACCCCGGGCGGCGGTGCTCCCGCCGGGCATCCCCGGGGTCCCGACGACCTGGGTGATCGGGCTCGTGCCCGACGCCCCCGACCCGCGAGGGGACCCCAGGTCGCTGGTGCCGCGGCCGGGGGTCCCGGGAGTTCTCTATGGCGCGTACGCGCCCCGTTACACCGACCTGGGAACCCGTTCCGTTCGCCATCGCCGACCACGCCAGCCGTTCGGGAACGGCGCCGCGCTCCGGCGCGCCGTACCGCGTCGTCCGGGTAGGACGCCTCCGCGTCCCGATCGCGGGTGCGTACCAACCGTGGGCGACCCTGTACCGGCTCCCTGACGGGCGGGAGCTCTGGTGCCTCCGTCTCTGGGAGGGCGATCACCCCGTACGGAGGACCCTCGGTACCTCGACCCTGCTGGAGTACGCCCGGCGGAGCCGGCTCCGTCAGCTCGAGGCGGAGATCCTCGAGCTGAGAGGACGGTGCCGGTGATGGGGGCCGCGGGATCGGGCCTCCCCGTCTACGAGTTCCGGACCGCCGGGAGCGCCTGGGCGGCCGAGTTCCTGGATCGGGTGGCCAGCCGGATGGCGTTCGCGCCCACCGGACTCGGCCTCCTCATCGAGCGACACGCGGGGACCCCCTCGCCCTTCCTCGTCCCGGCCACGCCGGAGGGGGCGATGTTGATCGTCTCCGCGGCCGAAGGGCTCCCGGGAACCCTGCGCCGGTCCGTCGCCCTTCCCCGGGTAGTTCGGAGGGGCGGCGAGATCGTCGCGTACGCCGTGCTCGAAGGCCTCCCCACCCCCGCGAGAGCGAACCCCCTCCCCGTCGACGAGGGCCGGCGAACGACCGATCCCGCCGGGACCGCGAGCACCCCCCCGTTTCGCCCGGTCGGCGAACGGTTCGATGAACAGACGGGGTCGTCGGCCCAGTGGCACTGGTTCCCCGGGGGGCCGGAGGGTCTGCGAGTGTGGGCCCGCGTCCGGGTCGCCGTCACCGGCCCACGAACTCGGGGGCCGGCTCCTCGCGGCCGCCGTGCCGGTGGCGGAGCTGCTCGGCCGGTCCGCGGCGGTTCCGATCCGCCCCCGGCGAGTGGCCGACGGATGGCGAGCCCGGCGGGCCTGGGAGAGAGGGACACTGCCCGGTCTTTGCGCACGCGGACCCGTGATGGTGCCTCCGGCCCGGGCCGCCTCCGCCGTCCCGGGACCCCCGGCGCCTCCGTTCCCCCGTGACGCCGACCTCCGATTGCACACGGTCGTCGTGGGCGCGAGCGGCAGCGGGAAGACCTCGATGCTCGCGTCCGTCGCGGCCGAGCGGCTTCGAACGGGACGGAGCGTGGTCCTCTTCGACATCCACGGCGACCTGGCCCCGGCGACATCGGCACTCCTCGCGGGGATGCCTCACGGGAAGGTCGCAGCCGTCGACGTCGAGGGAGCGGCCGGCACCCGGACCGGCGTGAGGATCCTGGCTCCCGACGCCGATGGCGAGAGCGAGGCCCAGGAGCTCGTGGCGGCGCTCAAACGGCTCTCGGTGGAGGGCTCGGAGGTGTACTGGGGGTTCCGGCTGGAACGGCTGTTCGACACGTTCGTCCGGCTCACCCTCGAGGAGGGGGAGATCTCTCGGACCTCGCCGAGCTCCTGACGGACCCGCGGCGGCGGGAGGCGGCACGCCTCACCACACGTCGACCGGAGCTCGCCCGGTTCCTCGAGGAGCTGCCGGCGATCGAACGGCGGAGCCCGGAGTTCCTGTGGCCGGCGGCCTCCCGCGTCACCAAGGTCCTGTTGTCGGAGCGGCTGCGCGATCTTCTCGCCCCGCCCAGCGGCGGCGTGGAGCTCGGTCCCTGGCTTTCGACCGGGGGCTCCCTGCTGGTCCGGATCCCGTTCCGGACCCTGGGTCCGGAAGCGAGCACCTTCGCGGCGACGCTGCTCGCGACCCGGGCGTACCTCGCGGCGGTCCGCCGGCCGGGGGTGCCGGGGCCCCGGAATGCCTCTTCGTCCTCGACGAGGCCCATGCGTTCTCCCCCCGGCTCGTCTCAGAGATCCTGGGCGAAGGTCGCAAGTTCGGCGTGTCGCTCCTCCTGGCGACCCAGTACCCGGAGCGATGGTCGACCGAACTGCGCGCCGCGGCCGCCGGGGCAGCCGGTTCGCACGTCCTGTTCCGGGTCCCCGCCGCGGCGGCGCGAACCACTGGCGCATGGATCGGGCTTTCGGACGCCGAGGCCCGCCGGTGGCTCCCGGTTCTTCCGGTCGGTCACGCCCTCGCCGCCACCCCCGGAGTGCCCGCCCGGCTCGTCTCCACCCGACCGTTGCCCTCGTCCCCCCGAGGGGCATGGGAATCCCTCACTGCGTCGACCCGCGCCACGGTGGGTCCGGTCGATCCGGAGGAACCGTGGCTCCCGGGCGAGGATGACCAGGTGCTCTTCGAGGTCTGGGGAGCCCAGGAACGTGGCCATCCCCTCCCGTGGGTCGAGAGCGCGGCGGCGGCGGTGGACTCCGCGGACCGGACCGTGGCTCGGACCGGACGGCTTCTCCGGCGGGGATGGCTCGAGGCCCACGACGGCCGTCTCGGGATCACGCCAGCCGGCGCGCGGATCCTGGGGATCGGAGCGCCGACCGGGGCGGCGACCGAAAGCTCGGAGCATCGTGCGCTCGTGGTGGAGGCCGCGCGGATCTTCGCGCGTCACGGGCTCCGGTTGGAGCCGATCCGGCAGGGGAGGTTCGACACGCGGCTCCCCGACGCGCGGGTCCGCATCGCCGAGCTTCCCGAGGAGACGCGCTCCCCCGGCGAACTCTACGACGCGCTGGAGCGCCACCGGGGGGAGTGGGGGTGGCGCTACTTTCGTGGCCGGGACGTGCATGTGGAGGCCGAGGTGTCCGGAGCCCTTCGGCCCGAGCGGATCCGGCGCGGGCTGTCGAAAGGGGAGCGGGTGGGGGCGTTCGTGCTCTTCCTGGTCGCCGACGGGGCCCGGGCCCGCCGGGTCCGAGCGGTGCTGGAGGCTGCCGGCGCCTATCCCGGCCGGGCCGGTGTCTGGACCCTCCCGAAGGCGGCCCGGCGGGGACCGGACGGCCGACTTCATCGGTGACGGCGGTCTCACGGTGTCGTGCGAGCGTTCGTCGCCGTCGAGCTGCCGACCCCGGAGCTCCCCGGCATCCGGACGCCTGGGGAGGGAGCCCCGAGCCACCTTACCCTGCTCTTCCTCGGTGATATCGAGGCCGCTGCCGCGGCCCCGCTGGGAGCTTCGTTCGCGCGCGCGGTGGAGTCCGAGCCCCCCTTCGAGCTGCGCCTCCACGGGCTGGGTGCGTTCCCTTCCGACGAACGGCCGCGAGTCGTGTTCGTCGGCATCGCCGAGGGCACCGCGGAGCTCGCCCGCCTGCACGACCGGCTGGTGGCCGTGGCCCGATCGCACGGGCTCCCTGTGGAGGACCGGCCGTTCGTGGCCCACCTTACCGTTCTCAGGGTCCGGTCACCGAAGGACGCCGCGCTGGCCCATGTTCTGCGGACCCGCTTCTCGGAAACGCCGTTCGGGACGACCCGGGTGACCGAGCTCCTCCTGAAATCGAGCGTCCTGGGACGTGGGGGCCCGGTTCACCACGTCGAGGCCCGACTCCCGTTGCGCGGCGGCGAGCATGGGGACCGGACTCACCCACAGGTCGACTGATGGGCCTGTCCCCCGGGTCGACGGTCGGGTGCTCTCCCTATCGAGGGGGGCGTTCCTCCCCCCGGCTGCACCCTCCCTAGGACGGGCTGGCGTATCGCCCTGTAGGCCCGGCGGAGGCGAGAGCGGTCTCTCTGACAGCGCCCCCTGTGCAGGCGGCCCGGATCTCCGGCTTACTCGAACCGCCCGATGCCGGTATCGCCCTCGCCAGCTTCCGTGTCGAACGCCGACCTGAACGTGCCGGACTTCGCCGCGACCTTCATCGCCACGGGCCGGTTCTTGATGCTGATCGTCATGAACCCGGCGCCCAGGAACCCGGCGGCCGTCGCCTGCAGCGACAGGTTCGCCACCCCCACGCTGTTGCCCACGCCGATCTGCTGCACGACCGGCAGCGGCGACGGGGCCAGGATCGGGAATGGGGGCGGGACCGGCGGTGGAGCCGGCGGCACGGTCGGAGGTGATGTCGCCGTGGGCGTCAGCTGCACGGTCACTTGCGCGAGCGGGAACGACTCCGTGAGCACCGTGTTGTTCGTGTATGGCACGAACGAGGCGGACGAGTAGAGGCCGTTGATGGCCCCGCTCCCACCGGCCTCGCAGGGCGTCGTCGTACACGCGTCCACCGGCACCGTCGAGTACGGCGGGCCGTTGGCGATGATATTGAACGAGGCGGTCCAGTAGTCCCCCAGGTACATCACGTTCGACGTCGAGTTGGTCGACCAGTTCCACCCGAGGTAGGTCACGCCGTCGAGGTTGACGACACTGGGTTCCGTCTGGCAGCTCCGGAGGTCGATCCCGCTCCGGACGCACGAGGCGGTCGCCTGGAGCTCGCTCGCGGGTGCCGGCACGATGTTACCGAAAGGCACGAACGAGAAGATCGGTCGGTCGGAGCCCGATGCCACCTGGGTCTCCAGCACCGGGCCGAACCCGACCTGGCGGAGCGCGTTGAACAAGCTCGGGTTGGTGGTGCCCGGGGCGGAATACGACCCATGGGGAACGTACTGGAGCGTACCGGCCTGCCCATTGGGGCAGGAGGCCCACGCAGGGCCGTCCCACGTGCCACCGGTCGCTCCCGCGATGTCACATCCGGCCAGGATGATCTGGGACACGTCCTCGACGACGGCGGTACCGCCCGGCCCACCGTTCGTGCGGCCCAGTGGCCACCCCTGACTCTGGTAGTCGGTCGGGGTGTTGTAGTAGTCGATCGCATCCACCGTGCAGACGCCTCCGACGGATCCCGTGCACGAGGGAGCGGTCTTGGCGAGCTCCGCGATCGAGTGGGTCGGGTTGCCGTCCTGGCTCCTGACCCACCCTTCGCACTGCGGGCTCGCCCCTGTCGGGAACTGGTACGACGGCTCGCACGTCGCGCCCATGCACCCAAAGTACGCCGAGTTCTGGTCCTCGGGTGAGACGCAATGGTCCTCGGGGTAGTTCGGGTCGCGGGGCGCGGTCGATCCCATCCAGACGATCACGTGGTGGGTGTCGTTCGTCCAGTCCAGCCCCGACCCGACGATGGTCCCATACATCGCGGTGATCGACGAGGAGGTGATCTGGTTGTCCGACATGTCCGAGTCGCCGTAGTACCAGTTCCCGTTGAGGACGGTTGCCTGGAACGTCGACTTGACCGCCTGGCCGAACTGGGAGGAGGGAATGAACTGGGGGATGTCGACGTGGTACTCCGCCCCGTCGCCGTCGTCCCAGTTGTTGATGTTGGCAAAGTAGTCGACCATCGCGAACGACACCTGGCTGTGGGGGTTCGCCGCGGAGATCGAGTTGGCGATGAGCTGCGCGTTCGCGACGAAGAACGGAACCCCGTTGGATTCCTCGCAGAGCGTCGCAGTCCCGATCGCCGCGTTCGCGCACATATCCCCCCCCGGGTCAGCCGCGGTAGGGTCGTAGACCCCGTCGTACGAGGTGGTCTCGATCACGAAGGCGACCTCGACGTTGGGCCAGCTGAGGACGCCCGCGCTCCCCGCCGCGGCGGACAAGGTAACACGGGAGAGGCCGACGCCGGCCGGGCATGAGTTCTCACCGAAAGCGCAGATGGTGTGGGGGTTGTCCGATATCCCTAGCTGGAGCGAATCCGAGATCGACGTGGTGAGCCCGCTGACGGAAAGAGCGTTCGAAGCGAATGGGCTGGCGCCGGCGATCGTAGCGGAGCCACCGGCCCTCGTGGGGGTCCCGTGGACAGGGCCGAACGATCCGAGCACGGTGATGAGGACGACGACGGAGATCAGCGCAAGAACGCCCAATCGGAGTTTCCGGACTCGGGGACTGGTCGGCGTAACGTCCTCCCTCATCTCCATCTATGTTCCCCTGCCCACCCTCGTGCACCGAGGGAATGGGATCCGAATCGCGCCGGAGGTGACGCGCTCGACGTCCCCCTCCCGAGCTCCGCGGTGATCACCACGAGCCTCACGACACCTGGGGGCTTCCTGGGTTCCAAGGGGGATAAGCGTAGGGCGCCGGAACACTGAACGAGAGGAAAACCTCACCGTAAACGAGTCGTACGTCATTACCCGGTGGGCGAAACCGGCCTACCGGATGGAGGGAATCGCTGGCTGGCGCTGTCAGCCCGGATATCTTGCCGGTCGGAACAGACCCTCGACCTCCCGTGACGAGGGCTCCCCTATGTCCCCGTCGGACTGGCCCGTCCCAGATGTGCCGTATCGCTGGACCTTCGGGGCCCGGCGCGCGGCACCAACCGGACGGCGCTCCTGTCGGATCTCAGTTCTCGACTACTCGAACCGGCCGATGCCGGTGTCGCCCTTGCCGACTTCCTTGTCGAACGCCGACCGGAACGTACCGGATTTCGCGGCGACCTTCATCGCCACGGGCCGGTTCTTGATGCTGATCGTCGTGAACCCTGCGCCCAAGAACCCGGCGGCCGTCGCCTGCAGCGAGACGTTCGCCACTCCGACGCTGTTGCCCACCCCGATCTGCTGAACCACCGGCAGCGGCGATGGCGCCAGGATCGGGAACGGAGGCGGCGCGGGCGGTGGGGCCGGCGGCACGTTCGGAGGCGAGGTCGCCGCGGGTGTCAGCTGGACCGTCACCTGGGCGAGCGGGAACGACTCCGTGATCACCGTGTTGTTCGTGTACGGCACGTACGACGCCCACGAGTACAGACCGTTGATCGCCCCGCTACCGCCCGCCTTGCAGTCCGTGGTCGTGCAGGCGTCGATCGGCACGGAGGCGTACGGCGGGCCATTGGCGATGATGTTGAACGACGCCGTCCAGTAGTCGCCGAGGAACATCACATTCGACGTCGAGTTGGTGGACCAGTTCCACCCCAGGTAGCTCACTCCATCGAAGTTCACCAGGGTGGGCTCCGTCTGGCAGGTCCGGAGGTCGATCCCGTTGCGGACGCACGAGGCCGTCGCCTGCAGCTCGCTGGCCGGAGCGGGGGCGATGTTGCCGAACGGCACGAAGGAGAAGATCGGGTGATTGGAGCCCGACGCCACCTGGGTCTCCAGGACCGGCCCGAACCCGACCTGCCGAAGCGCGTTGAACAGCGTGGGGTTCGACGTGCTGGGGGAGGAGTACGACCCGTGGGGGACGTACTGGAGCGTTCCCGCCTCTCCATCGGGGCAGGAGGCCCAGGCGGGGCCGTCCCAGGTCCCTCCCGTCGCAGCTGCGATGTCACACCCTGCGAGAATGATGTGGGAGGCGTCCTGGACCACGGCCGACCCGCCCGGTCCGCCGTTGTGAGCGCCGCTGGGCCACCCTTGGCTCTCATAATCGGTCGGGGTGTCGTAGTAGTCGATCGCATCCACGGTGCAGACCCCCCCGACCGACCCGGTGCACGACGGGGAGGTCTTGGCGAGCGCTGCGATCGAGTGGGTCGCGTTGCCATCCTGGCTCTTGACCCAACCCTCGCACTGCGGGCTCGACCCCGTCGGGAACTGGTACGACGGCTCGCAGGTGGACCCGGTGCACCCTTCGTACGCGTAGAACTGGTCGTCGGGTGCCACGCAGTAGTCCTCCGGATAGTTCGGGTCCCTCGGGGCCGTAGAGCCCATCCAGACGATCACGTGGTGGGTGTCGTTCGTCCAGTCCAGGCCCGATCCCATGATCGTCCCGTACATCGCGGTGATCGTCGACGCGGTGAGCTGGTTGTCAGACAGGTCCGAGTCGCCGTAGACCAGTTACCGTTGAGCACGGTCGCCTGGAACGTCGACTTCACGGCCTGGCCGAACTGGGAGGACGGGATGAACTGGGGGATGTCGACGTGGTACTCGGCCCCGTCGCCGTCGTCCCAGTTGTTGATGTTGGCGAAGTAGTCGACCATCGCGAACGACACCTGGCTGTGAGGGTTCGCCGCGGAGATCGAGTTGGCGATGAGCTGCGCGTTCGCGACGAAGAACGGAACCCCGTTCGATTCCTCGCAGACGATACCGGAGCCCGCGGCCGCGCCGGCGCAGGGGTCCAGCCCCGGATCGCTGGCGGTCGGATCGTACACCCCGTCGTACGCGGTGGTCTCGATCACGAAGGCGATCTCGACGTTCGGCCAGGCGAGCACTCCTGAGCTCCCCGCGGCGGCAGAAAGCGTGACGCGCGAGAGCCCGACCCCGGCGGGGCACGAATCGGCCCCGAAGGCGCAGATCGTGTGGGGATTGTCCGAGATCCCAAGCTGGAGCGAGTCCGAGATCGTGGTCGTCAGGCCCCCGACCGAGAGGGGGTTGGGGCTAAACGACGTGACCCCGGGGATTCGCCCGGGGCCGGCGGCCTGCGGGCCGGCCGAATGGGATGGGCTCATGGCGCCCAGCACGGTCACGAGCGTGACCCCTACGATCAGGACGAAGAGACCTAGCCGCGCGGTTCGCACCTGGGAGCCGCCCCGCGGCTGTTCCTCGGTCTCTGCCATCCTAGTTCGCACTCGCTGTCCCGACGGCGAGGATTGGCGGGGCCGGTCGGTTCCGATCCGGCCGACCCTGGGGTCTCACCCCAAGTGCCCTGGCGACTCCCACCCGCGTCACGACGGTTGGTAGGCTCTGTCCGTCCCGAGGTGGATAAGGATGGTGGGCCGGAACACCGACAAACATGCGGGGCCGGCGTAACGAAGTCGTACGCCGCGTCTTGCTCGGCGATATGGCGGGTCCGGACCGCGGGCCGACGCTAGCCGGGCCGGTCGGTGACCAGCCGTCGCCACAGGTAGAGCGTCGCGTAACTTCCCCATCCGGGGTACCACCGTTCCCCCCAGGATCGGGCCACCTCCTCCGGGGCTGCGCGCGGCACTGCGCCGTACCGGTCCAGCGCCACTCTCAGGCCGAGGTCCCCGGCCACGAACAGGTCGCGGCGGCCGATCCCCCGAAGGAGGGCATTCTCCGCGGTCCAACGCCCCACGCCTGGCTCCTGATCGAGCCGCTCGATCGCGGCCTCCGGATCGCCTGAGTAAAGCCCCTTCGGATCGAGGGCGCCCGAAGCCCACCGTTCAGCAAGCGCCAGCAGAGAGCGGGCCTTCGCGCCGCTGGCCCCGACCGACCGTAGGCCGTCGAATCCCAGCTCGGCGATCTCGGCGGGGGACGGAACCCTCGGTAGGTCCACTCCTTCCACGTTCAGAAAGGCCCCGGTCCGTTCCGTGAGACGCCGCTTGATCGTGTGGGCGGCGGCCACGCTCAGCTGTTGGCCGAGGATGGCGTGAAGGATTGCCTCGTACAGGCTGGGGTCCCTCGGGAGTCGGAGGCCGCGGAACCGCCGCTCGGTCCCCCGGAGGATAGGCTCGGCCCGGACCTGCCGGTAGAACTCCTCCAACGGATCTTCGAGCGCGAACATCGATCGGACGGCGTCCCGGGCCTCCGGGGCATCCCGCCCCCAGGCGGTGATCCGCCATCGTGCGCCGGCCTCCTCGACCCCGACGGCCCACGGGTCGTCGGGCGGTCCCCAGACCCGTCGTAGGGAGCGTCCGTCGTCCCGAAACACCATGGACCGGGAGGAGTACTCCAGCTGCCCGCGCTCCTGGGGAAGGGAACTCAGCCTCGGAGGCGTCAGGTAGGTGACCACACGGTCCGCGGCCGTGAACCGGCGGGGGATCCGACGCACGCCGCACGCAGGCACCCGGGGATTAGGCGCTCTCGGTCATCGTTCATCGTTCGACCCCGAGCGCCCTCGATTCGCCACGATTAAAGGGGGGGACCCCGGTGGATTGTCGGACCGGGGGCCGAACGTCCCCGGGAGAGACGGTTGCTCGCGCCCACCCGATTGAAGATCGTGGCCCTGCTGGCGGCGAGCCTAGCGCTTACCGCCGCCGCCCCCGCCGCGGACGCGGTAGGGGACCTGTCCCCGCACGGAATCGGGGCGGGTCCGGCCGCCGCCACCCCCTGCTCGGGGTTGGCGCTTCCCTCGAACTTCTCGGGGTCCCTCCTCGTCGATGGCGGACCCGCGCCGCTGCCCGCGGTGGGCGGCCGGACGGTCGCGTTCTCCTACTTCGTCCGGGAGAACTACTCTCCTCTGGGAGGACCCTCGACGGTCACCTGTGTCCAGGACCCGGGCGAGCGGGGTCACCGATGGCCTGGGTGGATTCTCGATCCCGGCGGTCGTGCCCGCGTCAGGCTGCAACCGGGCGTCCTGCACGTTCTACGCCGGCCCGCTGGCACCGCTCAACTTCTCCGTCGCCGGGTCCATCCCCGCCGGGTACTTCGTCACAAGTTCGGTGGACGGCCCCGCCGTGACAGTGTCCTACGTCTACGCGCTCTCGACCGTCGCCCTCGATCCGCCGGGCCGCGCCACCCTCAGCACGGATGCCCCGACGGTCATCCGCGCAACCCCCGAGGCCGGCGACGGCTCTCCGTCACCGGCCTCGGTCTCCTACGACTGGCACCTGACGGGGTACGGCTGGAACGTCGTCTCGGGGATCGGCTCCCCGAACCTCACGATCAAGGCCAGCATCGCTGACCCGGGCGCCCTCGCCCTCTGGGTGAACGGAACGTTCAACGGCACCGCGGAGTCCGCGCCCGCGGCCGACCTCATCCTCGATGCGGTCGCGACCTCCGCCACCGACGGTTCGGTGCGCCCGACCTCCCTGGACGTCGGGGTGGCGGCCCGGTTCGATCTCGTTGGCAGCGGGGCCATCGGCTACCCGTATTCCGCCCAGATCTTCGTGGGGGTCGGGACCCGCTCGGTATTGGCCCCCTGCGTGGAGAACGGTACCAACGGGGGGACGGAGTTCGTCGACTGCACGACGTCGGTCGTCTACAACTCCACGGGGGTGGTGCAGCCCTCGGCGGTGCTCACCAACGGCTACTCGTTCGCTTCCTGGACATTTCCGTCGCTCACCGTCGCCCCTTCCCCCGCGTTCAGTGTCTCCCCATCGCCGGTCGTCGCCTATGTCGGCACGCCGACGACGGTGACGGTCGACGTCGCGGGGTCGACGGGAACGCCTCCGCTCGGTCCCGCGTGCCTGTCGAGCGGGAACGGCCGCGAGTTCTGCGACACCGGCCCCGGTCCGGCCTACCCGTTCCAGGTGGAGTGGGGGAGCGCCGGCTCCTACAACGCCGGGGTCACCGTCGCGGATGGCACCGGGGCGAACGTCTCCGTCGCCGTGCCGGTCGAGATCTATTCCATGATGAACGCGACCTGGATCTCCTCGGGCGCTCTCAATCCGGGGTCGCTGGGGGGATCATACGGCCTTACGGCCTCCGTCCGGGGCGGGGCATTGCCTCTGAGCTACTGGTGGAACACCACCGGCGGCACGACCCTGATGGAAGGCACGGTCGGGACCGACGGCACGATGTACTACTGGTACGCCCCGGCGGCGCTCGGTTGGGCGAACGTGAGCCTCGAGCTCGTGGACCGTCTCGGCACCCGGGAGGCCGTCGAGTTCCCTGCCCTCATCGTCCCGGGCGATGCGGCCGAGGTCGAACTGGTCCGGGGCGGCGGGGATGGCACCGTGGCCGCCGGCGAGCCGTACGAGCTCGAGTGGGTCGCTTCGGATGGACCCGGCGTCACCACGCCGTCCTACCAGGCCCAGGAGCTCCTGACGGTCACCTCCGTCGGGTCGGGGCCGGCACGAGGCGCGTGGGTGAACGGCTCCGCGGGCCCCGCCCCGGCCGGACCGAACGGGACGTTCATGATCGCGCCGAACGACTGGTCGTTGGGTCACCTCTTCCTCAACGTCACCGTCGCGGGGGACGGTTCGTTCGGCCTGTCCTTGAGCGGTGAGCTTCCGGTCCTTCCGGAGTCCCCCGGCACGACCCTGGAGGTCATCCCGAACGTCCATCTCCTCAAACTCTGGGACCCCACCCAGGTCGTCGGCGACCCCCGGGGCACCGCCGCGCTCTACCGGATCACGGACGCCTTCGATGACAACATCACGGGAGGCTTCCTCGTGACCCGGGAGAGCTTCGGGTCCCTGTCGAGCTCGAACGTCACGGCGGTCCGATCCGGACCCGGACGGTTCCACGGTCTGGGTCAACTTCACCGCGCTCTCCGGGTCCGCCGGGACCGTGAACGTCAGCTACGAGGAGGATGCGGTGCCGCTGCTGACGGTGGCCGTGCCCGCCGCGGCCCCCCCGTTCCCGTGGTGGGAGGTGCTGGCGCTCGTCGGGACGGTCGCGGGGCTATGGCTCGCAGCGATGGCGATCGCGCGCCGCCGGCGCCCTGGCGACTCGGGCGCCGGGCCGAGGCCCGGCGAACTGTCGCCGGCGACCGAGGAGGAGCTCCATCGGCTCTCCGAGGGCCGGGCCCACGTCCTCGCCCGCGCCGACCCCGAAGTGGGGAGGACCCTCGACGAGCTTTCGGATCGGTTCCCCGGACCACCGCCGACCCCCGAGGAGGTCACGGAGTGGGTCGCGTCCCTGGTGGCGGAGGGGGTCCTGACGGCCGATCTGGGGGCCGACGGACGCAGCCGGTTCCGCCTCGCGGTCCCTCCCCCTCCGGCTCCGCGGGTGGAGCTCGACGACCAAGCCCTCGAAGAGGCGCTCCGGCGTCGGACCGAGGGGGAGACCGAGCCCGCTTCCGGGTCCGCGGATCCGGCGGTCCCGGACCGCCGCGACCGTTAGGGGTCCCGGCCCACCAGATCGTAGTACCGGTACGCGGCCTCGCCGGCGCCGAAGCAGGTACCTGCACGGTGGTGAAATCTGACTTCAGCTCGGCGGCGCCGCTCGCCACCTGGGCGGTCGTGCGTCCCTTGTGGAGAAGGTCGTCGATGAGCTCGGCGATCCGCTCCATCTCCTTCTCCCGCATTCCGAGCCGGGTCACCTCGGGAGTGCCGATCCGGACCCCCTGCGGGTGCTTCGGGCTCTTGTCGCCCGGGAGGAGGTTCTTGTTGGCGATGATGCCGGCGTCGGCCAACCGACGTGCCGCGTCCTCCCCACCGCCCTCCCGGGTGACCCGGACGGCGATGGTGTGGGAGGCCGTGAACCCCAGTTTCTCCCCGAGGACATCGAACCCGCGCGCATGGAGCGCGGCGCCGAGGGCCCGGGCGTTCGCGATCACCTGACGGGCGTACGCCGGACCGAACTCGATATGCTCGGCCAGCGAGACCGCGAGCGCCGCCATCGCGTGGAGGTGGTGGTTGCTGGTAACCCCCGGGAACGCGGCGGACTGGATCCGCTTCGCCGTCTCCTCGTCCTTCGGCTCACCCAGGATAATCCCGTGCTGAGGTCCCGGGAGCGTCTTGTGCGTGGAGGCCGACATGACCTGGCAGCCTTCGTGGAGCGGGTCCTGGAAGGTGCCGCCGCCGATCAGTCCCAGAACGTGGGCGGCGTCGTACCACCCGACCGCTCCGATCTCCTCGAGGGTGGGGGAGAGCTCCTTCAGCGGGAGGGGGAAGAGGAACAGCGAAAGGCCGAACAGGCAGACCTTCGGGCGGACCGACCGAAGGATCTCCCGGGTCCTCGGGACATCGATGGTCATCCGCTCCTCGTCCCACGCGTAGTAGACGGGCTTCACGCCCCGGAGGCCGAAGGCACCGAACGACGCCGAGGAGATGTGGGCCCCGTTGGCGAGCCGGGAGGTGCCGACCAGGTCGTGGGCCTCGGTGAGGGCCTTGAGGATCGCCATGTTCGCGACGGTCCCCGAGATCGGCCGGACGTCGGCGAACGAGCACCGGAACAGGCGGCGGGCGAGGGCGAGACAGAGGTTCTCGATCTCGTCGACCTGTTCGTTCCCCTCGTAGTACCGATTCTCCGGGGAGGCCCTCCGCGTACCGTGAGTGGAGGTCGCTGATCAGGAGCTCCTTGGCGTAGGGGCTGAGGAGGTTCTCGGAGGCGATCAGGGGGATTGATCGTTCGAACCGGGCGGAGTGGGTCTTCGTGAGGGCTCGGACCTTCTGGACGGCGTCGGCCATCTCCCGGTTACCGCTGGTGTTGTCAGGCATCGACCCTCCCACCCCTCCATTTCCACTGGAGCTGCCTGAGAGGGGGCGACCGCGCCCACCCGACCCCCGGCCCGCTGCTGTGGGGTGCGCGCACCCATCACGGCCATATATCCCGTCTCCCGGGCCGGAGCCATGGACCGGACGCAGGCCCCCCTCCCCTCCACTCTGACCCCTTCCTGGAGGATCCACCGTACGTTCCCGGTCGAGTACCACGACGTGGACGCCCTCAACCACCTCAACCACGCTGCCTACTTCCGGTTCATGGAGACCCTTCGTTGTGACCACTACCTGCCCCTGATGCACGGGGTCGATCCTAGGAAGCTGGACCCTCGTACCCTCGACATCATCGTGGCCGAGGCCGGATGCCGTTACCTCGCTCCCGCCTACTACGGCGACGAGATACTCGGGGAGGTCACACCTGCCGCGCCCCTCGGTCGGACGAGCTTCTCCTTGCTCTACCGGTTCCTCAACCCGGAACGTACAGTAGTGTACGCGAGAGGAAGGACCGTCATCGTCTGCTATGACTACGAGATCGGTTCGAAGAAACCGATCCCCTCCGATCGCCGCGCCGCGCTCGAGCGGGAGGCCATCGACCCCGTGTCCGAGGGTTGGTAAGCGCGTCGTCGCTTCCCGCTCCGCTCCACTGGAAATAGGGGGGTGGGGGCGTGGCCCGGGCGCAAGCCGTCGGGGCGGGTCGACTCGGCACTCGGGCGGTGGGAATCGGGGTTCTCTTCGGGGAATCCCGTCCCATCTCCCGGGCCTGAACCAGGACCCGGGGTGCGGCCGGCGCCCACTAGGGGGTGCCTTGGTACCCCGGGTGCTGGGGGGACCGCTCCGAAGGGGCGGGGGCCATTGGACGGGCTCTACGAACGCGGCCTCGTCGCCGGCCGACTCGACCTTGTAGGTCACGCCGGTGCCCCGGAGCGCAGTATGGATCCGTTCCATCATGTTCCGAAACTCCTCTACGTTCGCCCACTCGAAGTGCAGGTCGTGGGGGCCGACCACGAACGAGAGGCCGGCGGTGTCGCGCAGTCGCTCCGCCACATCGAGCGGCGACGTCCCATCCGGCGCGAAGTAGAGGTCGACGTACGTGTGCATCCGGCTCCCCGAATCGTTCTGCAAGGTCCCTCTGGTTATACCCGATCCGACGGGCACGTCATGCTAGGCCGGTCGGATGGCCGCCCGGACGGAGGGTCCGTAGTTCCCACGCGCTCCTCGGCCCCGTCGCCCCACCAGCGTCGACGGGTCACGGTAAGGCTGCTCCCGTCAGGACCTGACCCGATGCCCGTGATGGATAACCGCTAGGGCGCTCCTCCGAGCGCTCGTCGCGATGCCCGCGGCCCGATGGAACAGAGCGTCTGCGGAGACTCGTAAGACGGACCCCTCTTCCGGACGTCGCTCCGACCTGTCACCCCCGCTAAGGACGGTTTCGGTGTAAAAGGGGACGCCCAACCCCCCGGTCTAGCCTAGCAAGAGAAAGGACCCGTCGTCGGTATTTATACCTGCGCGACGGCATCCGGGGCCCTCTGAGGCTCCGATGACCGACCGTTCCGCCCCGGGGCGGCCGGCGGGCCGCCCCCGCGGCGCCGCGGGCCTCACCGTCCTCCTCCTCGTGCTCCTGCTCGTCGGGTCGCTCCCGGGGACCTCCGCCGGGATCCGACCGGCCGCCTCGGTCGCCCCCGCCGGGTCCTCGCCCTCGTCCTCCGACTGGACGACGCTGGCGGGGAGCGCCAACCGGAGCGGCTACACCTCGATCGACGGGCCTGCGCAGGACGATCTCCTCGCCCAGATCGCCCCCCTCGGTCCGAACTCCCCCGCGATCCGGACCAGCGCGGTCGCCAACGGATCCGCCATCTACTTCGCGGACGCGCTCGGGAACGTCTACGCCTACAACCGTTCGGACACGAACCGCTCGGTCTGGAACTCCACGGTCGGCAGCACTCCGGTGAGTCCCGAACTCTACGACGGCACGCTGTTCGATGCCGGCAGCGATGGCCGCCTCACCGCCCTGAACGCCACCCGCGGCACGGTCGAATGGCGGCACTCCCTCGGGGGACCCGCGGTCGGCGGGATCTCCGTCGTGGCCACCGCGCGCGGCATGGCCGTCCTGGCCGGTTCGACAGATGGGTTCGTCCTCGGTTTCGGCCCGGTCAACGGGACCCTGATCGCGAACTACTCGGTCGGCGGGCCCACTCGCCGGTGCGCCGGCGGTGGAGGGGACCACCCTGGTGGTGGCATCGACCGGCCGGCGTCGTGGTCGCGTACAACCTGAGCGTCCTGGCGCCCCCGATCCTGTGGACCGTACCGATCGGTGCGACCGTCTCGAGCGGGGTAGCGGTCTCCAACGGGCTCGCCGTCGTCGGCGACGACGGCGGCAACGTCACCGCGATCCACCTCTCCAACGGCTCCATCGCGTGGCGCACCTCGGTCCGCACCGTGCTCACCGGCGACTCGCTCCACGCGGCCCCGGCCATCGGGGACGGTCGGGTGTACCTCGCGACGCAGCTGGGCGCCCTGATCGCCCTCGACGTTTCGAACGGAACCCGCGTGTGGAACCGGACCGTGTCGTACACGGGCTACCTCGCCCTGGCGAGCCCTGTGGTGGCCCCGAACGGGGTGTACTTCTCGGACGCGAGCCAGGCGCTGGTGGACCTCGATCCTTCGACGGGGGCGGTGGTCTGGAGCTTCTCCCTTGGTTTCTCCCCGGCGTACGGCACGCCCGCGATCGACCACGGCGACCTCATCGAAGGGATCGACCTCGGGTTCCTGCTCGTCATCGGGCGGGCCGGCGGGCCCCCGACCTATCCGGTCCAGGGAACGGTCGTGGCCCCGAACGGGACCGCGCTCGCGGGGGCGCAGGTGATCGCCGGGGGCGATCTGGTGACCACCGGCTCGTCCGGGGAGTTCGACCTGTCCCTCCCCAACGGTACCTACGAACTGACGGCAACCCTGCCGGGGTTCTACGAAGCGTTCGACAACATCACGGTCGCCGGGCCCCTCGGGAACGTCACGGTCGTCCTGGACCCGGTCCCGCTCGTCTGGGTCCGCGGCACGATCCTCGACGCTTCCTCGGGGATGGGACTCCGGGGGATCACCGCGACGTTCTACGGATCGGGCATCCTCTCCGTCACGACCAGCGGGTTCGGTGGGAATTTCACCGTCCGGCTCCCGGTCGGGGTCAACTCGGTCGATATCGGCGCCGGCGGCGGGTATGCGGGCCTGATCGAGCTCGTGCAGATACCGGTGGCCGGGTCCTCCAACCTGACCCTACTGCTCCCGCCGGTGTTCCCGGTCCCCGCTGACCTGCGGACCGACACGGTGGTCTTCTCCCTCGCGGCGATCTCGGTGGCGCTCGCGGTGGCGGCCGGATACGGGGTGACCCGCCGGCGACGAGGAGCTGGGGCAACCGTCCGGCCTCCTGGGGCCGTTCGGGCGGTACATTCTCATGCGGTCCCTGTTGGTCCCGGTCCAGGCGATCGGGATCATCGCGGTCCTGTACGTCTTCGGTACGGTGCTGCCGGCGGTCTACCGTAACACCAACCCGTGCCTGCTCGACCCGACTCAGCTGTGCGCCGGGGGGGCCGCCTGGTCCTGGGGGGTCCCGTGGCAGGCCGCAGAGGGATTCCTCGGGGGCTTCGGCCTGTTCATCTGGAACCTCTTCACGGGCAACTGGGGATACGCCTCCTTCGGCCAGCTCAAACAGCCGGCCACGACGTTCCTCGCGTGGTGGGGACCGGACTCGATCCAGCTCGCGCTGTTCGCCCTCCCGATCTCGGCTGGCCTCGCCTGGGTGATCGGGATGTACGGCGGGGCGAAGCGCGACGGGGCCGCGGACGTCGGCGCCCGGGTCCTTTCGGCCGTCGGGCTCCTCGTGCCGTCGTTCCTCCTCGTGCTGCTGTTCCTCGGGACGTTCTATGACCCGTTCTTCCGGGCCTTCGGCGACAGCCCCTACGGGACGCTCCCGAACACGGCCTGGTGGTCGGCGCACGGCGGATACCCCGACTGGATCGGGCTCGGGACCAACACCCTGCCGACCGGCCTGCCCTTGATCGACGGGGCGCTCCACGGCGACTGGCCGTTCGAGGAGGTGGTCCTGATGAAGACCCTCTGGCAGGCCGCCGCGATCGCGGTCGTCTACACGGCGATCTTCCTGCGGTACGCGCGGAGCGTCGTGGCCGACGCGTTCCAGGAGCCGCACCTGACGGCGGCACGGGCGCGGGGGGTGGACGACTCCACGCTCCTCTGGAAGCACACCGGTCGCCGGGTGCTCCCGCTGATGCTGCTGGTGTTCGGGGCCACGCTCCCGGCGTATATCGGGACCCAGGCCGTCGTCGAGGCCCTGGCCAACGACACGGGCCTCGGGACCCTCCTGCTCGGCGAGCTCACCCACGTGGGCTCGACCGGGTTCGGCCTCTCGCAGACGACCAACCTCCAGTCCGGTAACCTCTACCAGGTCACGATCTTCCTCCTCGTGCTGCTGGTGCTCGTCGGGAACGTCATCGCCGACGCGGTGGCCCGCTACCTCGATCCCCGGCTCCTCCGGAGGTCGCCGTGACGGGACCGGTGGAGCTCCCGAGCCCGACCGCCCCGAACCCCGAGGAGGAGGAGGCCCGGTGGCGGGTCCGCACCCGGTGGGGGGCGGTCCGCGAGCGGCTCCGGGGCAACTACCAGCTGTTCGCGGGCGGCGGGATCCTGGTGGGATTCCTCGTCGTCGGGGTCGCCGCGGTGATCCACTTCCGGGGCGGGTTACAGTCGCTCCCGATCAACCCCGTCCTCGGCGAGAGCCTGAACCCCGCCGGCCCGTCGACCGCGTACCCGCTCGGGTACGATCAGCGGGATCGGGGTCAACATCCTCCCCGCGCTGGTCCAGGCGACGCCGATCGACCTCGCGCTCCTCGGCGGGACGATCCTCCTCGCCCTGGCGGTCGGACTGTTCGCCGGCGCCTACGCGGGCCTCGCCGGCGGCCCCATCGACACCGTGGTGACGGCCGTGAGCGACCTCCTGGTCGGGGTGCCGTCGTTCTTCCTCGTGATGGTCCTGTTCCTCGGGATCCAACCGTTCGTCCGGCCCGACGACTACCTGCCGGTGTTCGTCCTGGCGTTCGCCGTGATCCTCTGGCCGTTCTACGCCCGGCCGGTCCGGGCCCGGGCCCAGCAGGTCGCGGGGGAGCCGTACGTCGAGGCCGCCCGGGCCGCCGGCGCCACCCCCACGCGGATCCTCTGGCGACACATCCTTCCGAATAGCTTCTCGACGGTGCTCGCCCAGATCCCGATCGACCTGTACAGCCTGTTCTTCGTCCTTACGACGTTCCCGTTCCTCGGGTGCTTTTCCAGCTCGACGGGCCAGGGGTTCTTCGCCGACCTGACCCCGCTGCCGGCGTACCTGTACCCTGAGTGGGGGTTCCTCCTCGGGGAAGGGGTCTGCTTTGGGTGGAGCCCGCTCGCCAGCCTGGACCACTGGTGGATGTACACGTTCCCGGCGCTCGTGGTGATCGTTTTCGGGATCGGGGTGACCCTGGCCTGTGACGGGATCGCCCGCTACCTTTCCGGCGCCCGGCCGACGGTCTAGCGGACCGCCTACCGGATGTGGTCGAGGCTGAACGACCCCAGGCTGAACGACCGCTTCGTGAAGGTGTAGCCGACCCACGCGCTCGACTGGGCGTCGGTGATCCCCTTGATCGATAGGAACGTCTTCAACTGGTCGACCTTCAGGTTGAGCGAGCCGTCCATCATGTGCTCGAGCGCCTGCAGGTCCGAGTCGGTGTGCATGCCGGTCTCGAGGACATAGTACGCCGCGGCGCCGTCGAGCTTGCGGCGGCCGACGAACGGCTGGAGGAACCGGAACATCCCGGTCGTGTCGAGGTAGGCGGTGAGGGTCGATACCGACTCGAAGACGACCCGGTAGTTCGGGGACTTCTCCTTCAGCTCCTGGCTGAACTGGTTCACGACGGTCGCCACCTGGTCGATCCCGCCCTTGTCGGTGGCTGAGAGGAGCCGGGCGGTGCTGTCGGCCTGGGTCACCCCGAGGCTCCGGGAGTACAGGTCGACGTACCGGACCATCCCGCGGGCCTCGTACTGGGGGTAGGCCGGCAGTAGGCCGGTCATCTCGTCGCGGATCTGGGTGTAGGTCTTGTCGGTCACCACCCACAGGGCGGGGACCCCGGCCTTCAGGCCCTCGGCGATGAACAGTCGCGCGAGGATGTCCTTCCCCGTGTGGGACGGACCGTTGACCAGGATCTGGGAGCCGGCGGGATATCCGCCGAACACCAGGTCGTCCAAGCGTCGGACGCCGCTGCGGACCCGGACCTCGCTCGCCGAGGCGACCACATCGGCGTGGATCTGATCGGCCTGCCACTCGGCGGCCTTCTGCTGGAGGCTCTGGAGCTCCTCCATCTGCTGGTGAAGGAACGTCTCCCGGGAGCGGAGCTCCTCCTCCTTCCGGTTGAGGTCGGAGCGGAGGTCGTCGATCTGCTTCATCTGTTCGACGGGGATCGCGGGGGCGCTCTTCTCCTCGGCCCGGGACTGCTCGAGGCGTCGGGCTTCGAGCTCGACCGCCTGCTTGGTGGTCTTGAGCTGCAGCTCCCAGGCCGCGAGCTCCCGTTCCTTGAACGCCAGGGGGGCCCGGCGGCGCTCGATCTCCTCCGAGCCGATCCGGATCTCCTCGAACTTGGTCCGGAGCTCGTTCTCCCGGACCAGAAGCTCGCGCTCCCGGGCATCGAACGCCTTCAGGCGCTCATCGAGGCTGTCGGGGAGGCTTCCCTCGTCCAGGCTCAGGAGGCGGGCGCGCTGGGTCACCACCTCGGACTCGGTGCGCATGTTCCGCACCTCGGCCTCCAGCTGGACGATCCGGCGGCGCAGCTCGGTCTCCCGCTCGATGAACTGGTTCTCCCGACCCTGGTACTCGCCCCGGAGCTTCGTCTCGACCTCCCGGGCGGTCGCCGGGTCGATCGCGGCGCCGGACGGGGTGCCGGGGACCAGCGCGCCGTCGGTCGTGGTGGAGAGGCCGCCCTGGAGGAGCCGGAGCTTGAGCTCCGCGATCTCGGCGTCCTTCGTCTGGATCGCCTGGTCCCGGGAGCGGGCCTCCCGGCTCCGGACGTACTTGATCACGGCGATGGAGCCGCGCTTGACGTGCTCCATGTCGTCCTCGAGCTGCTTTCGCTTGGCCCGTTCCTCGAACAGCTGCCGCTGGAGCTCCTGGACCTCCCGGACCAGGGAGTGAGGGTCGAACTGGTCCGACTTCACCCGGTCCAACAGGTCGGTCAGCCACCGGACCACGGTCTCCTCCCGTTCCTGGAGGAGCGGGGAGATGCCGCTGGGGGCCGGGGGGGCGGGCGCCTCGCCGGTCTCCTGGGAGGGGACCACCGACGTGCCGGCGTCCGGGGCGGGCGACGGAGGGACGGGAGCGGGAGGCGGGCGGACCGACTCGGAGGACTGGATCCACGCCTCCATGGCGCGGTCGTCCCCCTCGACCCACTTCTTGAGGACGTCCGTGGAGTCCTTCGCGGGCAGCGGGACGCGGCGGCGCTTCGGACGCTCGGTCCGCTTGACGGAGTCCAGCCACCGCTCGACGATCTTCTCGCCGCTCACGGACTGGCGTGCTACGACCGGGGGTTCGGGGGGCGGGGCCGCCGGGGGCTCGGGCGCCTGCGCCTCGACGCCGGCCCGGATGTGCCCGATCTCCCCCGGGTCGACCCCGGCGAGGCGGAGGTCGGCGTCGGAGAGCGCCCGGACCTGCTCCGGGGTGCGGTACCCCGCCGCGACCAGCAGCTGGGCGGACGAGGGGCCGATGCCCAGCGCCCGGGCCAGCTCCTCGATCGCGGCCTCCCGGGTGGGCCGGGGGGCGGCCGGGGTCAGTTCGGCGGAGTCGCTCCCCATGGTAGACCGCATCCGTCTAGCGCCCCCCGGGGAATTAATATGTGTGGACCCACCGGCGAGGGCCCCCCGCCCCCCCGACGGTGGAATCGGGGCCTCGGAAGGGAGCCTAAATACGGTCCCCTCTCCTCCGACGCCCATGGACCTCGAGGGACGGGTGGACCGGGTCATCCGGTCGACGCAGGAGGTCCTGACCCCCGAGGAGCTGCGGGCCCTGCTCGAGCGCGAGGCCCATCCGAAGGCGTACATCGGGTTCGAGCCGTCCGGCCGCCTTACCGTGGGGCACCTGGTCTGCGCCCGGAAGATGATCGACCTCCAGGAGGCCGGGTTCGACCTCACAGTGTTCCTGGCCGACTGGCACGCGTTCATCAACGACAAGCTGGGGGGATCGATGGACCGGATCCAGGCCGCGGGACGGTACATGGAGCGGGCGTTCGTCGCCCTCGGCGTCGACCCCATGAAGGCGAAGTTCCGATGGGCCCACGAGCTCACGGGGAACGCCGACTACTGGCTGAGGGTGGTCCGGATCGCCAAGTCGACCAGCCTCGCCCGGACCAAGCGGGCCATGTCGGTGCTGGGACGGAGCGAGGAAGAGTCCCAGCTCGACACGGCGAAGCTGTTCTACCCGGCGATGCAGGCCGCCGACATCTTCGAACTCCCGGTGGACCTGGCGTACGCAGGCATCGACCAGCGGCGGGCCCACGTGCTGGCCCGGGAGACGGCGCACCACTACGATTGGACACCACCGATCGCGGTCCACACTCCCCTCATCTCGTCCCTGAAGGGCGGGGGCCGGATGGACCCGGCGACGATGGGCGTCGAGCGGAAGATGTCGAAGTCCGACCCGACGAGCGCCATCACGATCCCGTGCACCGAGGAGGAGATCCGCACACGGCTCAACGGCGCCTTCTGCCCCGCCAAGGAGACGGAGGGGAACCCGGTGGTGGAGCTGGTCCGGTTCGTGGCGTTCCCGTGGGAGGGCCGGTTCGAGATCCCGCGGGCGGAGAAGCACGGCGGCCCGCTCTCCTTCACCTCCGAGCCCGACTTCGTGGCAGCGTGGACCGCGGGATCGATCCACCCGGCGGACCTGAAAGGGGCCGTCGCAAGCGCCCTCGTCCGGATCCTCTCGCCGGCCCAGCGGTTCTTCGAGTCGAACCCGTCGGCAGGTCCGCAGGGGTTCTAGGGCCCCGAGGACCGGTTCCCGGAGTTCCCCCTCCCACGGTCCAGGTCCGAACGATTAACTTTCGCTGCCCCTCGCTTCGGCGAGGTCGATGGAATGGGGGGGATCGCGGGGGCGGCCCGGACGCGGTTCGCCCGGCTCGCGACCCAGCTCGCCGAAGGGGACGACGCGAAGCGGCCGTTCCGGGACGGGATGGGGACCAGCTCCCTGTTCATCGGGAAGAAGATGTTCGGACTGCTCGACGGCACCGGCGCCCTGGTCCTGAAGCTCCCCCCGACCCGGGTGCAGGAGCTGATCGCCGCCAAGACGGGCGCCGGCTGGCAACCGGGGAGCGGAGCTCCGCGGAAGGAGTACGTTACGATCGGGTTCGAGTGCCAGGCGGAATGGCTCGGCCTCGCGAGGGAGTCCCGGGCCTACATGGGCTCGAAGCGGTAGGCGCCCCATCCCGGTCGTCGGATCCGAGGCCCCCGGTCGGGGCCGGGACGTTCCCTAGTAATCTACCTCGAGGGCCTTCGCCAGGAACCGGTTCAGCGGGTCCAGCCGTTCGCACAACCGCACGAAATGCTCGGGGAAACCGGGTCGCAGGACGACGGCATCGGCGAAGCGGATCCGGGCGCCGAAGCTGCGCCGCCGCAGGTCGTCCAGGAACGGGTGGCTCGCCGGGAACCCCGGCGGGGAGCGCTTCAGCGAATCCCCCTCGATCGAAGGGATCGAGGCGCGGACCTTCCGCCACGCCGGGGACCGACGTACGATGGCCCGGCGGATCCGCTCGAGACCGGCCCGGTCGGGCTCCCATACCCCGGCGAGCGCCCAGCAGTTCCCGGGACCCAGGTTGAGGTAGAACCCCGGCAGGTACTGGTCGGTGTTCGCGCCTCCGTCGTGCATGAACCGGATCCCGACACTCGTACGATAGGGGGTCTTGTCCCGCGAGAACCGGACGTTCCGGTAGATTCGCATCACCGAGCCCCCGTTCGGGCGCGGGTCGTCGAGAAGGTGGGAGCTGATCCGCCGCAGCCTCGGGCCCGCGGAGCGGACGAACGCACGAGCGGGCTCCTCGACATGTTCGCGGTACCGGATCTGGTTCGCCCTGAACCAGTCCCGCCGGTTGTGCTGGGCCAGCTCTCGGAGGAATCGGAACAGTTCGGGGTCGAACGCCCGTTCGGGTGCCAGCGGGCTCGGTTCGCGGTCCACGTCCCCGACGGCCCCGACGCTGAGGCCCGAGCCCACCTCGGGGGCGTCAGGCCCGGCATGGCTAAATAGGGGGAGCCGTAGGCGGGTCCTACCCGTGAGCCGAGGACCCTTCGGGTTCCGCTGACGCGAGGTGACCGATGGCACGACCGATCTTCGTCCGCTTCGAGACTCCCGCCGATATCGCCGACAAGGTGCTCCAGCTCGTCCAGGTGGCGAGCGAGACCGGAAAGATCCGGGTCGGCACCAACGAGGTCACCAAGTCCAGCGAGCGCGCGGAAGCGAAGCTCGTGGTCATGGCAGAGGATGTCGACCCCGTCGAGATCCTGGCCCACATCCCCATGCTCTGCGAGGAGAAGCGGATCCCGTACCTGTACGTCGCCGAGAAGCGCCGGCTCGGCCAGTCCGCCGGCCTCTCCAAGTCCGCCGCCAGCGTCGCTATCGTCGAAGCGGGCGAGGCGAAGGGACTGCTCGAGGAGCTCGCCGCCGCGTACCCGACCCTGAAGAAGTAACGGAGCTCCCCCGGAGACATCGATGGCCGAAGAGAAGGGCTCTCCCGCGGAAGTGGTGGAGCTGATCGGTCGCACCGGCATGGCCGGCGAGGCCACCCAGGTGAAGGTCCGGGTCCTGGCAGGCCGGGACCGCGGGAAGATCATCACGCGCAATGTCGCCGGTCCGATCCGCCTGGGGGACGTCCTGATCCTCCGCGAGACGGCCCGCGAGGCGCGCAAGCTGTCGGTCCGGTAGAGGGAAGCGACGATGGTCCTGAAGCGTCAGTGCTCGTTCTGCGCGGGCGAGGTCGAGCCCGGCACCGGCACCATGTTCGTCAAGCGCGATGGCTCGGTGTTCTTCTTCTGCTCGTCCAGCTGCCGAAAGCAGCAGCTGCACCTCGGGCGCGTGGGTCACCGTCTGAAGTGGACCCGCGCCCACTCGATCAAGCGCACCGCCGAGCAGTCCTCGGCGTCGGGCCGCGCCGCCGCCAAGGCGGCCGCCCAGGCGAAAGCCGACGCCAAGTCCGCCGCGAAGGCGAAACCCGCCGCGCCCGCAGAGGCCCCTGCCGCCCCCTCCACCCCGGAGGCCGGCGGCGCGACGCCCTCGGCCATTCCTCCGGCGTCGGACGCGCCGGCCAAGAAGCCCAAGACCCGCAAGCCGAAGGCTGCCGCACCGGCGTCCGAGTAGGGCCGGCGGGGCGCCTTCCAGTGGAAGGCGGACGTTCAAGCGCCGGGCGGGCTCGCCGGCCCGATGCCCGCCCCGGGGGACGACTGGGCCTCCGCCTCCGATCTCTCGGAGTACGCCTACTGCCCGAGAGCGTGGTACTACCGTAAGCACCCCCCGAACGCCGCGATCCCCGCGGGCGCCCGCCGGGCGTCGGACGCGGGGGTCCGGTACCACCGTTCGACCTTGGCCGCGGAGGAGCGCCGGGAGCGGCACGTGGCGGCGTACGTGGCCGCGGCCGTCGTGGCCCTGCTCCTCGTGCTCGGAGGGCTCGTATGGCTTCTCCACTGAGCGTCCCCGACCTGGTCGCCCTGGGCGGGGTCCTCGTAGGGATCGGGATCCTCGCCGTTACGATCCGTGCGTTCATACTTCGGGCGAGGTCCCGCGAGGTGGGGGACCTGGTGGAGGTGGATCGGATGGACGGACGCCGGGCCCCGCTCCGCTCGCCGCGTTACCGGCTGGTGGGCCGGCCGGACGAGCTCCGCCGACTCCCTGACGGAACCGTGGTGCCGGTGGAGATCAAGTCGCGGTCGACGCCCCCCGGCGGTCCCCCGAGGTCCCATCGGATCCAGGTGTACGCGTATGCGCTCCTCGTCGAGGAGACCACCGGACGCTCGCCACCGTTCGGGGTCCTGCGGTATTCCGATGGCGGGGAGTTCCGGATCCCCTGGACCGTGGAAGCTCGTCGCGAGCTCCTCGAGATCCGCGGCGCTGTGTCCCGCCCGTACGATGGGGCGGCCCGGCCGAGCCCGGGGCGATGCCGCCGGTGCCGGTTCCGGGACGGCTGCGACGCCCGGGCCGTCTGAGCCGCCCGGGGGGAGCGCGAAGGCTACCGAGGCCCGGGCTCTGCACCGGCGCTCGACCGCTCGCCGGGCGGTATAGACGTCGGTCCGGTAGGGGAGCGCGAGCACCGGCTGGCCGCGCGTGGCGGGCTCCTCGGCGACGAGGGTCCGGACCTGATGGGCGATGGCATCCCGATTGGCGGCAGGCAGCAGGGCGATGAAGCTGATCGATAGGACCCGGTCGACGAGGGTGTCGACGTCGAGCCGGTGGGCGTGCAAGGAACGCGCGGTGCTGGAGCGCGGTCAGGTCCGAGCGCCCCTCGAAGACCCGTTGCCACCGGGTCCCCTTGTACTTCGGCGTCCCGGTCTCGTGGGCGTTGATGAGGGCGCCCAGCTTCGCGGTCCAGGGAAGCGTCTCGTCCCGCGTGTTCCATACGAGCCCGACCCCTCCGCCGGGCCGCAGGACCCGCACGATCTCGTCGAGCGTGCCGGGGGAGGCGAACCAGTGGAACGCCTGAGCCGCCACGACGGCGTCCGCCGTGCCGTCCTTCAAGGGCAACCGCTCGGAGACGCCCGCCACGACCGGGGCCGCGGGATCGATCCGGTGCAGCACGAGGCGCATCGCCCGGGTCGGCTCTATCGGGACGACTGTGGCACCGGTCTCCGATAGCGCCCGCGTGAACTTCCCGGTGCCGGCTCCGAGCTCGACGACCCGCCGCCCGGGACCGAGCTCGAGCTTCGCCCGGAGGTAGTCGAGCGCATCGGCCGGGTATCCCGGCCGTCCCCGTTCGTACGCCTCGGCGGCGAGGTCGAAGCCGGCGACGGCGCTGTGGGTCGGCATGGACGTACCTTCGGGACCCAGCCGGCGGCCTCCCTATAGGGGCCTCGCCCTCGGTCCGCCAAACCTTTTCATCCGACCATCGGTGGGCCGGCCATGGCGGAGGGGATCGTCGAGCGTACCCTGGTCCTGGTGAAACCGGACGGGGTCAAGCGCGGGCTCGTGGGGGAGATCATCGGGCGGCTCGAACGCAAGTGCCTCAAGATCGTCGGGATGAAGCTGATCCGGGTGACCCCGGAGCTCGCCGCCCGGCACTACGCCGAGCACGAGGGCAAGCCGTTCTACCCAGGTCTCGTTCAGCACATCACCAGCGGCCCGCTGGTGGCGATGGCCATCGAGGGCCGTTCCGCCATCGCGGTGATCCGCCTGATGACGGGCGCCACGAACCCCCAGACCGCCGCGCCGGGGACGATCCGGGGGGACCTCGGACTCGCCGTCACTCCCAACCTGATCCACGCCTCGGACTCCCCCGCGTCGGCAGAACGTGAGCTCGGGCTCTTCTTCACCGCGGAGGAGCTCCATCCGTACGCCCGGAGCGACCAGGAGTTCGCGTAGGCGATGGCCGACCGGCTCGCCGCGGCCGTCGCGGCGCTCCGCCGGGGCGATCTGGTCGTCTATCCGACCGATACGTTGCTGGGGCTCGGCGCCCGGGCCACCGATGCCGGAGCCGTCGAACGCCTCCTGGTCGCGAAGGACCGTCCCGCGGCGATGCCGATCTCGGTGGCGGTCTCCTCGTACGAGGAGCTCGAGCCGCTCGTCGAGTGGCTCCCGGCGGCCCGGGCCGAGGCTCGGGTTCGCCTGCCAGGCCCGGTGACGCTCCTGGTCCGGGCGTCCCGAGAGGCTCGGCGGACCCTGGCGGCCCCCCTCATCTCCCCCGCCGGCACCCTCGGCGTCAGGATCCCGGACCATCCGGTGGCCCGGGCCCTGGCCCAGGGCGCCGGCCCGATCACCGCGACCTCGGCGAACCGACACGGCGAGCCCCCGGCCCGGACCGTCGCCGAGGCGCGGCGCGCGCTCGGCTCGTCGGTGGCCGTCTACCTGCCCGCCGAGCCGGCGCCGTCCGGCCGGCCCTCCACCCTGATCGATCTCCACCGGCCCGACCCCTCGGGTCGTCGCCCGGAGCTGGCACGGCCCGGTACCCCGAGCACCTCGATGCGTGGCGGAGGTCCGGGGAGATCGGGGCCGAGGCCCGGGAGCTCGGGGTCCGGCTCGCGGTCCCCGGGGCGTCCCGGCGAGAGATCGCGGACGCCATCGAGGCGCTGATCCGCTCCCGGGGGGCCGAACCATCGTTCCCCGCGAACCTTTCCCGGAACGACGAGGCGGCCCACTACACGCCCTCTCCCGAGGACGACGCGCGGCTCTCCGAGGGGGACGTCCTGAAGATCGATGTGGGGGCCCACATCGACGGGGCCATCTCCGATACGGCCACCACCGTCGAGGTCGGAGGCGGCCACCGGTTCGAACGGCTGATCCGGGCGAGCCGGGACGGTCTCGAGGCCGGCATCGCCCAGGTCCGGCCCGGCGTGTCGGTGGACGAGATCGGCCGGGCCGTGGAGCGCGCGGTCCACGCTCTCGGGTTCAAGCCCGTCGAGAACCTGACCGGCCACACCATCGAACGCTACCTGCTGCACGCGGGTACCTCGGTCCCCAACGTGGGCGGGCTCTCGAACACCGTCCTCGAGGAGGGCCAGGTGGTGGCGATCGAGCCGTTCGCGACCAACGGGGCCGGCGCGATCGAGAACGGCCCCTTCGGCAACATCGTCCGGTTCCGGTCCGACCCCGTACCCGGGACGCCGACGTGGCCGCCCTGTACGAACGGTTCCGTACGCTCCCGTTCACGGCCCGTTGGCTCGATGGGCCCGGGCGCGCCGCCCTGAAGGCCGCGCGTCGCAATCTCCAGGTCTACCCGGTGTTCGTGGAGCAGGCCCGCGGGACCGTCGCCCAGTCGGAACATACGGTCCTCGTGGTCCCCGGCGGCGTCGAGGTGCTGACCCGAGGCCCCTCGGCCCCGTGAGGTGGCACCCCCGCCACCTCCACCCCCGGTATTATTAACGCCCCCACGGGTGCGCAATTCCATGGCCGCCCCCCCGGACCCCGCGACCGCCCCGCGGCTCGACCCCCGCGCCGCCCGGGGGGTACTGATCGTCCTCGCCGCGTGCGCGCTGATGGTCATGTACGTCGAGACGATGGTCATCCCCGGCCTCGTCCGGTTCCAGACGTTCTTCGGCAGCCCGCCCGTCTCCACCATCGCCTGGATCCTCTCCGCGTACCTCCTGGTCGGGGTCGTCGCCACGCCGATCTTCGGCCGCCTCGGGGACATCTACGGCAAGAAGCGGATGCTCCTCGTGGTCCTCGGCACGTACGCTATCGCCGTGGTCCTCGCGGGGTTCTCCCCTGAGTTCGGATCTTTCCTCGGGCTCAACCGGGGCCAGCAGCTCTACCTGTTCATCGGGATGCGCGGCGTCCAGGGGGTGGGGATGGCGATGTTCCCCCTCGCCTTCGCCATGATCGGGGAGGCGTTCCCCCCGAAGGAGATCGCCCCCGCGCAGGGGATCATCTCCGCGATGTTCGCGGCCGGCGCCTCCCTGGGGCTGTTCGGCGGGGCGTACCTCACCGAGACGTACGGTTGGCAGTTCACCTACCACACCGTCGTACCGATCTCGATCATCGTCTTCGTCCTGGCGGCCGTCGTCCTCAAAGAGTCGAAGTTCCGGGTCAACGAACCGGTGGACCTGGCGGGTTCCGCGTTCCTCGGCCTCGCCCTCGGGACCGGACTGTTCGCCCTCACCGAGGGGCCTACGTGGGGCTGGGGCACCTGGGTCGCCGTTCACGCGGGCGGGGTGCCGTTGGGGGTGCCGATGTTCGCGATCCTCTCGTTCGTCTTCCTTGCTGCGTTCATCCTCTGGGAACCCCGGGCACGGGCGCCGATCGTCGTGTTCGCGCGCCTGAAGGAGCGCAACATCCTGGTCAGCAACATCAACGGCCTGTTCGTCGGGACCGGGATGTTCCTGGTGTTCGTCACGAACACCTACATCACCCAGAGCCCCGGGGACGGGCTGGCCCTGAACGTCTTCCAATCCGGGCTGTTGAGCCTCCCCGGCTCGCTGTCGATGCTCGCGACCGGGCCGTTCCTTGGGCGGGCCACCGCGAAGTACGGTCCGCGCCCGGTGATGACGTTCGGGTTCGTCATGATCGCGATCGGGGGTCTGCTCTTGAGCCAGTTCGACCGGATCTGGTGGGAGCTCGCCATCCTCCCGATCCTCGTCTTCGTCGGCATGGTCTCGGTGATGATCGCCATGACGAACGTCATCGTCCTCACCAGCGCCCGGAAGGAGACCGGCGCCCAGCTGGGGATGAACCTGACCTTCCGGAACCTGGGGTCGGCGGTCGGCCCCGTGGTCGCCACATCGATCCTCACCGCCGTCTCGGCGTCGTTCCTGTTCACCAAGGTCATCGCCCCCGGGGTGACCACGACCTACGCGTTGTCCCTCCCGACGTACAGCGGGTTCGCCGACGTCTACCTGCTCGCCGGAGGGATCGGGGTCGTGGGCGCAGTGCTGAGCCTCGCGCTCCGGAACTTCCGGTTCGCCGCGGACGGCACCCGGTCCGAGGATTCGGCCCGGGGCGTACCGTCCGGCGGACTGGTGTCGATCCCCGGCCCGTCGGTGGATGCGGCGCCGGTCCGACCGGGCTAGGCGGCGGGCCGGCCGGCCCACTCGGCCCGGGCGATCTTCGCGCCCTCGACCATGTTGAGAAGTTTCTGGTACGCCACGGAGAGCTTCCGGGTCCGAAGACCGCAGTCCGGGTTCACCCAGATCCTCGACGGGTCGCCCAGGATCTTCGCCGCCCGGCCGATCCGCTCGGCGACCTTCTGGGGGGTCTCGATGTCGTCCCGGTGCACGTCAAGCACCCCGAGACCGATCTGCCGGGTGTCGCCGTACTCCTTGAACATCTCCAGGATCGCGTAGCCGTCCCGGCCCTCGGTGTCCCGGTTGGCGAACTCCCAGGCCCACTGCTTGCACCGCTTCGCCTCGAGCAGCGCCGGGAAGAGGCTCCGGTAGTCGGAGAAGCAGATGTGCATGGAGAACTCCGCGTCGAGCCCCTCGGTCGCCGCGTTGAACCCCTCCGCGACCAGGTCGGCCTCGTCCGGGTGGGTCCCGGCGGCGGGTTCGTCGATCTGGATGACCCGGCAGCCCCGGGCGATGAGCGCCTCCAGCGTGGGGCGCAACGCCCGCCGGGCGAGCTCGACGACGAACTCCCGCTGGGCGTCCCGGCGGACCTTGCGGCTCTTCCACCCCGGCCGACGGCCGAGGTAGTACTCGTTGTACGACCAGTCGGCGAGGGTGTACGGTCCCGTGACGGGCAGCTTGGGGATCCGGTCGGTGTGGGACCGGACGAAGTCGAACTCCTCCACGTGGTACGGGCGCGCGAGCCGGATCTCCCCCGTGGCGGCGGCCTTCAGGTAGTACTTGTTGTCGAAGGAGCGGACGTGGCCGAGGAACTCGAACCCTTCCATCTGGCGGATCGGGTACTCGTACATCTCCACCCGTCGGGCCTCGCCATCGTAGACCCGGTCGAGGCCGGCGGTCTCGAGGTACCGGATCCCGAACAGCGCGCCCAGGTCCCGGACCGCGGCGCCGCCGACGCCCCGGGACCGGCCGCTCCGCAACGAGGCGATCGAGGGCCCCTCGGGGGCGAACGGGACGCGCCGGTTCCAGTCATCGAACTCCGCGCGGGCCGCATCGTCCCACGGTTCCCCGCGCTGGCCCAGGAGCTGCCATCGCGGCTTGGCAAGGCTCCCGATCTCCTGCGTCGGGAACAGGGGGAGCTCGCTCATGCGCCCGCCTCCCCGAGCGCCTGACGGGTCGCGGGAAGGACGTGGAGCTTGCGCGTCGCGGCCTCGTAGGGCAGCAGGTCGAGGGGGCCGCCGGGGCCCAACCAGAGCGACGGCGGGTGGATCCGCTCCCGGACGCTCCGGACGATCCCGGCCACGTCGGCGGCGTCCTCCACGAGGCTCGTCCGCGGGTCGAGGCAGCCGAGCCCGATCGGCTTGCGGTCCGGGAGCTTCGCGAGGTCCGCAGGGTCCGTCTCCGCCAGATCCACGCCGATGGCGGTGACCGGGAGGCGACCCAGGAGCCCGAACGCGGGGAGGGCATCGGCGAAGTACGTCCAGACGATCGTCGTGGCGGAGACCGAGGCCGACGTGATCGACTTGTACGCGGCCACCACCGCCTCGGCGGACGCGCCCGTCGGGGGGTCCACCACGAGGAGCGGCTCCTGGAACTGGAAGACGGCATGGCCGTCCCCCGCGAGCTCCTTGACCTCCTCCGCGAGGAGACGACCGAACCGGTGGGTGAGACCTTCCCGGGTCTCGCCGGACCGGTTGTCGAGCATCCCGGCGAACGTGTAGGGGCCCGGGAGAATGACCTTCGTCCGGCGCGCGCCGTGCGCGCGGGCGGCGGCGGGGAGGCGGTCGCGGATGGCCCCGGGAACCCGTTCCGGGGGAGCGTGGAGGATCGGCTGCCGATAGAAGGTGTTCGTCTCGAACCACCGGGTGACCGGTCCGACCGTGAATCCCGTCCACGTCTCCGCGAACGGACGGAACAGGTCCGCCCACCGGAGGTAGCCGCCGGTGACCAGGCCGAAGCCGAGGCGCTCCTCGAGCGCGATGATCTCCCGTTCGGTCCGGTCGAACAGCTCGTCGACGGCGTCCGGCGTGGTCCGTCCCCGGTCCAGGTCCCGGGTCGCCTGGACGAGCGGCTCCGGCCGGGGGAACGGGCCGGTCAGCCCCGTGTGGATCGCCATCGCGGCGGCTCGAGCGGCCTCTCCGCCTTAACCGTGACGCGACGCGTCCGGGGAAACGAGGTTGCGCGGGAGACAATCCACCGTCAGGGGAGCGGCGCATTGTTCGCCGCGCAGATGGCGTCGAAGTCCCGGGGCTTCGGAGGCCACCCCTCGGTCATGTAGACGACGAACGCCTCCCGGGTCGGCTGAAGGAGCGCCTCGTTGGTGGCCCGCTCGAAGCCGACGTTCGAGACGTACCGGTCCACGAGGGCGTGGTGGGCCCCAAAGTGGGCGGGGAACACCTCGGTCTCGTCCGGGAGGGCCAGGATCCGGTCGTGGAGGCTCTCCCACAACCGATCGGGGCTGCCTGCGCCCAGGTCGGTCCGTCCGCAGGCGCCGATGAGCAGGGTGTCGCCGGTGAAGATCTTGTCCCGGAGCTTCAGGGTCACGTGGTCGGGGGTGTGTCCCGGGGTCTCGATGGAAACGATCTCCTCCCCGCCGACATTGACCGCCTCGCCGTCGGCCAGCGACCGATGCGGATACTGGGCAGGGGAGTTCCGCGAGACCACGATCGGGGCGCCGGTGCGTCGGTGAAGCTCAGCGTGGCCGGCGATATGGTCCGCGTGGGTGTGGGTCTCGACGATCGCCTTCAGCGTCCACTTCTCGGCCCGGAGCGCCGACAGGTACGGGTCCACGTCGTGGCCGGGGTCGATGAGGACGGCGGACCCGTCGGTGGTGTCCGCGACCAGGTAGGCGAGACAGCCGGTGCTGGGCCGGGGGAGCTGCCGGACCACGAGGGACCCTTCTGGCGCGTCGGCCCGGTACCGGCCGACCGACGGGTCCACCTGGCGGGCGTACTCGTCGATCCCGCCCTCCAAGGCCGCCGCCCCGGGGAACCCGGCGTTCTGGAGGAACTCCGCGGCCCGGCGCGCATTGGAGCCGAACTGGTCGGTACGTCAGGATGACCTGGCCCCGGGGAAGCTCGACGAGCCGGCCGGGGAGCTCGGCGAGGGGGATGTGCCGGTCGCCGGGGAGCTTCGCCAGGGCACGTTCCCGGGCCGGTCGGACGTCCACGAGGACCGCGGGCCCGGAACCGTTCTGGAGGGCACGAAGCGCTCCGGGCGCGAGCAGGGGGACCGCGCCCGCCCGCTCGGGTCGAACGAAGGGATGCGGAAGAGCGGCGGCCATCGAGAGTTTGACACGCCGAGGACTTATGGAACCTTTGGAGGGCGCGGCCTCGGAGGCCGACGGCGGGGTCCGAACGCGACGAGGGCGCCTGACCAAACTCTTATCACGGGCCGGGGCGGTCAAACCCCCGCGATGGCCGAGGCCGTGGAACCAACCCCCCCGAAGGGGGAGAAACCCCGGACCCACCCTCCCTCGGGGTCGGAGGGCGAAGAGGGCCAGACCCAGGCCCTCGGCGAGCGGGCCGTCGCGCTGGCATCGTTCTACCATGGGAAGGTCGAGACGATCCCCAAGGTCCCGGTCCGCAGCCTGGCGGATTTCTCCCTATGGTACACCCCGGGGATCGCGGCGGTCTGCCGGCGGATCGAGAAGGACCCCGCCGCGGCGTTCGACCTGACGGGCCGGTGGAACACGATCGCCATCGTCACCGATGGGAGCCGGGTGCTCGGCCTCGGCAACATCGGCCCCCAGGCCGCGATGCCGGTCATGGAGGGGAAGGCGCTCCTGTTCAAGTTCCTCGGCGGCGTCGATGCGGTACCGGTCCCGATCCAGGTGAGCTCCCCGGAGGAGCTCGTCGAGACGGTGATGCGTCTTGCCCCGGCCTTCGGCGGGATCAACCTCGAGGACATCGCCTCCCCGAAATGCTTCTACGTGCTCGAGGAGCTCCAGAAGCGCCTCCCGATCCCCGTCTGGCACGACGACCAGCTCGGCACCGCCGCGGCGACGGTCGCGGCCCTCCTCAACGCCATGGAGGTCACGGGACGGTCGATCCACGACATCCGGACGGTCCTGCTCGGCGCCGGGGCGGCGAACCTCGTGACCGCCCGCCTCCTCGTCAAGCTCGGCCACGACGTCCACAAGATCACCGCCGTCGACCAGCACGGCATCCTGCACGCCGAGCGCGAGGACGTCGACGAGCTGAGCTTGCGCAACCGGTGGAAGTTCCGGCTCGCCCTCGACACGGACGGCGGGGGGCGGAAAGGAGGGCTTCCC
This sequence comes from uncultured Thermoplasmata archaeon, assembly GCA_963708255.1. GTDB lineage: Archaea > Thermoplasmatota > Thermoplasmata > Lutacidiplasmatales > UBA184 > Lutacidiplasma. The sequence continues at coordinate 159,815 of CAVPSE010000005.1, read as the reverse complement.
GAAGCCCTCGCCGGCGCGGACGTCCTCCTCGCGGCGTCGACGCCGAACCCGAACACCGTCAGTCCGGCCATGGTCCGTTCGATGGCTCCCCATCCGATCCTGTTCGCGCTGGCGAACCCGACGCCCGAGATCTGGCCCAGCGTGGCCCACGAGGCCGGCGCGGCGATCGTCGCGACCGGGCGCAGCGACTTCCCGAACCAGGTGAACAACTCCCTCGTCTTCCCGGGGGTCTTCCGGGGCATCCTCGACGCCCGGGCCACCTCGGTCCCGGATGAGGTGGTACTGACGGCGGCGAAGGAGCTCGCGGCCCGGGCCCACGATAAGGGCCTCACCGCGTCCCACCTCCTCCCGACCATGGACGAGATGGAGGCGTTCCCCCACGTCGCCGCCGCCGTGGCCACCGAGGCGGCCCGCCTTGGGATCGCCCGGCGCCGCCGGACCCGGGAGGAGTACTACGAGGAGGCGAAACAGATGATGGCCCGTACCCACGCCCTCGTCCGGGAGCTCGCCCGGACGGGGTTCGTCGCGCCCATGCCCGACGAGCCACGGAGCGAAACGAAATGACGCATCCCAAGGAGACGAAGAGCGAGGACACCCACCCGATCAACGCGCCGGGGATCCACCTCCGGCCGGCCCAGCCGGCCGACGTGGCCGTGCTGGCGACGCTCCTCGTCCGGCTGAAGCGGCTCAACGAGGAGTTCGACCCCCTCCTCAAGGTCCGGGCGGACGCCGAGGAACGGGCCCGGGAGGTCCTCAAGGCGGACCTGTCGAACCCCGACGCGCTCGTGCTCGTCGCCGAAGGGACCGGGGCCGACCGCGACAAGGTCGTGGGCGTCGTCCGCGCCGCCATGCGCGAGCGGGTCTTCTACGCGCCCGAGAAGGAGGGCGTCATCCTCGACATCTATCTCCTGCCGCTCCACCGACGCCGCGGGGTCGGCGAGTTCATGCTGAAGGAGACGTGGGAGCTCCTGAAGGCCCGGGGCGCCGGCGTCATCACGGCGGAGTTCCCGACCCAGAACGAGATCGCGGCCCGGTTCTACGCGAAGCGGGGGTTCCGTCCCATCACGGCCCTGCACGCCCGTCAGGTCTAGCCGCTCCCGGAGCCGCCGCTCGCCGTTATCCGAGCCCCGCGATTGGAGCCACCATGGCGGGCGGACCGGCCCCGACGTGGGACCCTGCGCAGTACGCCCGGTTCGAGGCGGAGCGAACCCTCCCGTGCCGCGACCTGATCGCCCGCGTCGCCTCGGCGTCCCCCGCCCGGATCATCGACCTCGGGTGCGGCTCCGGGGCGAGCACGGCCCTCCTGAGGAAGCAGTGGCCGGCGGCGCATCTCGTCGGCCTGGACAGCTCGCCGGAGATGATCACCGCGGCCCGCCGGGAGGACCCGGCGATCGACTGGGTGCTCCAGGACGTCCGGGCGTGGCGACCCCGGGAGCCGTTCGATCTGGTCTTCTCGAACGCGGCCCTTCAATGGGTCCCCGACCACGAGGAGCTGTTCCCGCGGCTCCTCGGCCGGGTGGCGCCGGGCGGTCTCCTCGCCGTCCAGATGCCGGCGAACTTCGACTCGGGGGCCCACCGGGCGATCCGCGAGGTCGCCCAGTCCGTCCCGTGGGCCGGCCGTTGGGGCCCGGACGTCCGACCCCCCCAGATCGGGCCCGTGGAACTCTACTACCGGCTCCTCGCGCCGCGCTCCCAGTCGGTCGAGATCTGGCTGACCGAGTACGTCCACGTGCTGCCCGATGCGGCCGCGGTGACCGAATGGGTCAAGGGGACGACGCTTCGCCCCTACCTTACGGCCCTGGGGTCGGAGGCGGACTCCGCGAAATTCTTGAAGGAGATCGGCCGGAGGATCGAGGCGGCGTACCCCCGCCAGCCGGACGGGCACGTCCTGTTCCCGTTCCGCCGGCTCTTCCTCGTGGCCCGCCGCTGATCGGCCCGGACCGGCTGAGCGCCTCGATCACGCCGGGCGGGCGGGGGGCCGCGGGACGGTGACTCCTTCGACCGCGTCGAGCACCCTGAGCGCGGTGAGCGTGATCATCTTGCTGGGCGCGCCGACCGTCTCGAGGGCAAGCGGGGTAGGTCGCTCCTTCGGATGGGTCGCGAAGTACTCGGCGATCCCTCCCTCGACGTCCGGCGGGACGGCGTCGAGGTTCCACCGCCCGTCCCGGCGCCGACGGGTGCGCAGGACCGAAAGGGCGTAGCCGAGCCTCGGGTCGGCGCCGAACCCCAACGCGGTAAGCAGGTCGAGCCCCACGAGCAGGTCGTAGTAGTAGTGGACCGGGTAGTGGAACCGCTCCCAGGGTGAGTAGGGCGCGCCCTGGACGTGGAGCTCCCGGCTCAGGAAGAACTCGGCGCCCCGCTGGACGGCCTGCTCGATCGGCGGCGTCCATTTCGCTCGGGGGTAGACGGCGAAGGCGCTGAGGGGCTCCCAGGAATCGAGGTTCCGTCCGGAGCCGAAGCAGGACCAGCCGCCGAGCTTGGCCTGGTTCCGGAGCATCCACTCGATCCCGGCCTGCACCCGCGGATCCTCGCCATACCCGAATTGAATCAGGGCGCGGACGCAGTTGCCGGTGATACATAGATGACCACGGGCACCCCCGGTCCCGAACCCGCCGTCAGGGCGGGAGAACCGTTCCATCCACTGCTCGGCGATCCCCGCGATCCGGGGGTCCGAACGGGTCGCGCCGAGGTCTGCGAGGACCAGGAGCTGCCAGTTGGTCGCGAGGTACTTGGGCGAGTAGAAGTTCTTCTCCGGCGGCCACGCCCCCGTCGGGCCCTGGGTCGCCAGGATATCCGCCACCCAGCCAACGCGATAGATCTGCTCCCGGGCCGCCCGAACCTCGTTGTCCGACTCGTCCCGGTGCAGGAGCTCGGTCAGCGTCCGGGTACCCGGACGGCGGGCTGGGACTCCTCGAGGAGCCAGTCCAGGATCGGCCGTCCCGCGTTCGGGGGTGCGGGCCGCGGCCGATTCCCGGCCGTCGTAGGAGAACGTTTCGCCATCGCGGAGCGGACGACCGCGCTCTCCCAAAAGGCCCTGGGAGGGCGTGAAACAGGTCCCTGGCCTCCCGGTGGGACGGGGCCGATCCGCCCAGGCTCCCGGCAAACCTATCTAACCCGGGGGACCTCGGAGGCCGATGCCCGCTCGTCCACCCGCCCCGGCCGCCCCGAAGTACATCCGACGCGGCAAGGTGAAGGAGGTCTACGAGATCTCGCCCACCGAGCTCGAGTTCCGGTTCACCAACGACATCTCGGTGTTCGACAAGCACATCCCCTCGGAGATCCCCCACAAGGGAGAGACCCTCGCGTTGACCGCCGCCCACTGGTTCGACCAGTGCTCTCGGCTGAAGATCCCCCACCACTTCCTGGGCCTCTCCGGGCCGATGGCGATGCGGGTCAAACGCGTCCAGGTGGTCCAGAAGCCCCGGACCCTCGGCCCGAACCCGCGCAACTACCTGATCCCGCTCGAGTTCATCGTCCGCTACTATGTCGCCGGGTCCCTCTGGGACCGGGTGAAGGCCGGCACGACCGGCCCGGAGGAGCTGGGCCTCCCGGCCGGCCGTACGGTCACCTACGGCGAGAAGCTCCCGGCCCCCCTCTTCGAGGTCACCACCAAGCTCGAGCCGGTCGACCGGCTGCTCACCCGGGCGGAGGGCCTCGAGCTCTCGGCCTTAGACCCCCGCCAGATGGCCGAGATCCAGGAGATGATCCTTCGCATCGACGCCGCCATGGAGTCGGAGATCGAGCCCCGGGGCCTCATCCATGTGGACGGGAAGAAGGAGTTCGCCGTGGACTCCGATGGCGCGCTCATGGTGATCGACACGTTCGGCACCGCCGACGAGGACCGGTTCTGGGACCGCGACGCGCTCCAGCGCGGCCGCCACACGGAGTTCTCCAAGGAGTTCGTCCGGCAGCACTACCGATCGATCGGGTACTTCGACACCCTCCAGAAGGCCCGGGCCGCCGGCACCCCCGAGCCCCCGATCCCCGCTCTCCCCCCCCTCCTCGTGGACGAGGTGAGCCGACTCTACACGACCGTGTACCAGCGGCTGACGGGTCAGCCGTTCGCCCCGGCGTCGGCCGCGCCCCAGTGAGACCCCGGTAGCGCGGGGCGCGCGGCCCCGCATCTCCCGCGTTTCACCACCTCCCCCCCACGCTTATCCCCGCCCCGACGGTCTAGTCGACGTGCCCCAGAAGCCCGCCGGACGCCCCAACGCGCCCCCTACCGAATCCGAGCCCCCCAAGCGTGAGATGGCCCTCGAAGAACTGGGCGGCGTCGGCCCGACCACCGCCGACAAGCTCCGGGAGGCCGGCTACACCGACCTCATGGAGATCGCCACCGCCTCCCCCGGCGACATCGCCGAGGCCGCGGAGATCGGTACGTCGATCGCCACCCGCATCATTGCCGAGGCCCGGAAGGCCGCCGATGTCGGGAGCTTCGAGCTCGGCACGACCCTCCTCGAGCGCCGCAAGAAGCTGGGCCGGATCACCACCAACGCGAAGTCATTGGACGAGCTGTTGGGGGGCGGCATCGAGACCCAGGCGATCACTGAGCTGGCCGGAGAGTTCGGCACCGGCAAGACCCAGATCGCCCACCAGGTCGCCGTCGACATCCAGCTCCCCGTCGACCAGGGGGGACTCAGTGCCGAGGCGGTCTACATCGACACGGAGAGCACGTTCCGGCCCGAGCGGATCGTCGACATGGCGAAGGCCGTCGGGCTCGATCCGACAAAGGCCCTCGAGCACGTCCACATCGCCCGGGCGTTCAACTCCAACCACCAGATGCTCCTGGTCCAGAAGGCGCAGGAGCTCGCCCGGGAACGGCCGATCCGGCTCATCGTGGTCGACTCCCTGACCTCTCACTTCCGGTCGGAGTACGCCGGACGGGCGGAGCTCGCCCCCCGGCAGCAGCTCCTCAACAAGCATCTCCACGAGCTCCTGAAGTTCGCCGACACGTACAACGCCGCCGTCGTGGTGACGAACCAGGTGTCGGCCCGCCCCGACATCCTGTTCGGCGATCCGACCCGTCCGATCGGGGGGAACATCGTGGCCCATGCGGCCACGTACCGCCTCTATCTGCGGAAATCGAAGCCCCCCAAGCGGATCGCCCGGCTGATAGATTCCCCGAACCTTCCCGAGGGGGAGGCGGTGTACTCGCTCACGACCGAGGGGATCCGCGAGTAGGAGACCCGGGAGAGCGCCCCCGGCGCCGTACCGCGGTCGCCTTCACGTAGAGCCAGACCCGGGCGCCCCGGACCAGGCGGAGCTGGCGGACCGACTCCTCCGTGACCCCGATCCGGAGGCGCCGGAGCCCGACGCGGGCCACCAGGGTGGCACCGAGCGACCCCGAGCTTCGCACCACCTCGTCGACCGTCGCCCGGAACACGTTCCGGGCGCTGGAGGCGAACCTGCGCGGCGCCACGAGGATCGATTCGGGGCCGAGGAGCACCGTGACGGGCTCTTTCTCCTCCGCGTCGAAGGCCACCCGGATCTTCAGTCCCCGTCCGAGGTCGACCTCCGGGAAGGGACGTCGGTGGTACACGCCGGAGAGAACGTTGGACCGGGTCGCGGGGCCGGCCGGGCGCGGGTCGAGAAGCTCGACCGAGTCGAACCCGTCGCGCACGATCCGATCCCCGAGGGGGGTGAGGCGGGTGCTGCCGTGCCCCCGGCCGCCCCGAACGCTGCGCACGACGGGACCGCCCACGGCATCCTCGAGCCGGGCGATCCGGTACGTGGCCCGGTCCCTCGAGATCCCCACGCGCCGGCTGGCGGCCACCACCGACCGCTCGAGGGCGAGCGATCGCAGGAGGGCAATGTCGGTGTCCGTGACGACCCGTTGCCGCATCGTCACGCTCCGGGGGACCCCGGTCGGCCCGCCCCCAGTGGTTGGAGCGTCGCCGGGTCGATCGTGAACCTGATCCGCTCGCCGAGGGCCGGGAGGGGCGGCGTCACCGGCGGTGGCACCCGGAGCGTGACCAAGAGGTCGTCGGTCACGACCTCCACCGTGAGCCCCTGCGGGCTCGGCCGGGCGCTCCGCACGACCCCCTCCCATTGTGGGCCCACCCCCGACCCTGACCCCATGGACGGGCTGGTGAACGCCACCCCTTCCGAGGCAGCGTGCCCCCGCAGCCAGGCGCGGAGGGATCCCGCAGGGCTTTCCGAGAGCGAGGAGAGATCGTACACGTTCTCGAACCCCACAAAACGTGCCGAGAACGGATCGGTCGGGGCCCGGAGCAGCTCCGACGCATCGCAGTGGGCGCCGACCCGGCCCTGGCGGAGCACGAGGAACGAGTCGGCGATGGAGAACGCCAGCGCCGCGTCGTGGGTCACTAAGACCATCGGCACCCGTTCGGTGGCCCGGAGCTCGTGGAGGACCTGGGTGAGCTGGTACCGGGCGATGACATCGAGCCCCTGCCAAGGCTCGTCGAAGACGATGAGACCCGGGTCCGCGGCGAGGGCCCGGGCGATCGCGACCCGCTGCTGCTCCCCCCGCTCAGCCGGGCGGGGTATCGTCGGGCAAGCGGTCGCAGGCGGAACCGGTCGAGGAGCTCGCTCGCGCGGAGGGCCGCGTCCGGCCGACCCCGGACCTCCATCGGGTACCGGAGGTTCCCCTCGACGGTTCGGTGGGGAAGCAGGCCGAGCCCCTGGGGGACGTACCCGAGCCCCCGTTCCTCGGGCGGCCAGTCGGTGATGTCGGTGCCGTCCCGATAGATCCGCCCGTGGCGGGCGGGGAGGAACCCCGCCAGGGTCCGAAGCAATGTGGTCTTCCCGGCCCCGGAGGTTCCCAGGACGGCCACCGCGTGGCCGGGAGCGAGGGCGAGGTCGATCGGTCCCAGGTGGAACCCCGTGAGCCCGCTCTCGAGGCCCTCGACCCGCCACTCCGGGCTCATGGGGCGAGCTCCCCCCGGCGCCATGGGACCCAGCCGGAGCGTTCGCCGATCCGTACCAGCAGGAACAGCGCGAACGCAAGGATGAGGAACAGCGAGCTCACGGCGGCCGCGTCGGAGAGGTCCCCGAACTGGAAGAGGTCGTAGATGTACACCGAGACCGTCGACGTGACCGGACCGTTGTAGGGGCCTGCGGGGTAGACCGCGTAGGCGAGGATCAACAGCCCCCCGATCTCGCTCACCGCCCGGGCCCAGGAGAGCAGGAGGCCCGCGACGATCCCCCGGAGCGCGAGCGGGAAGGTGACGGTCAGGAACGCCGTCGCAGGGCCGGCGCCGAGGGAGCGGGCCGCCTCGAGGACCCGTTCGTCCACGGCTCGAAACGACAGCTCGCTCGCGAGGACGGTATAGGGGGCGCTGACGAACACCATCACGAGCACGACGCCCCAGATCGTGTCGTAGACCGGGAATCCGATCGCCTGGGTGAACCGGTAGAGTGGGGTACCCGGGATCAACAGCAGAAAGAGGCCGAGCCCGACCAGGAGGTGGGGGACGACCACGGGGAGCGTCACGACCGACTCCACGACCGAGCGACCCCGGAACCTGCGGCGGGCGAGCAGGTACCCCATCGGGATCCCGAAGACGACCGCCGCGAGGACGGCCAGTCCCGATGAGAAGAACGTGAGCCAGAGGGCGGCGCGGACGGCGCCGTTGCCAGCCGACGAGAAGATCCGGCCGATCGGGGCGTAGGTGAACAGCGCGGCGAGGGGGAGAAGGAACAGGAGGAGCAGGGAGCCCGACAGCGCGAGCTGGAGGCCCAACCAGAGGGGGCCGGTCCGCCACCGATGGATCGGTGTCCCGGGGTCGGGTCCTCCGGGACCCCCGGTCAGGCGACGAACGGGCTCGCCCATGATGGTAGCCCGGTCGTATCCGGTGCCAGGATCGGGGGGACGGCGCTTGGCACGTCCACCCAGCCGGGGAATATCGGGGTGAACGCGCCACCCGCCGACAGGATCGCGGCCCCCTGGGGAGAGAGCAGAAGATGGATGAACGCGGCTCCGAGGGCGGGGTTCGGCGCGTTCGACGGCACGGTGACCGCGAACAGGATCGGCGCCGGGACGACCATCGTGTCGGTCCCTGTGGAGGCGAGGATCGTCGTCGAGAGGGTCGCGTAGTCCGCGAGCGCCGTCGAGTTGTTCGCCGCGAGGCCGACGATCGGGTCGAACGCGACGAACGGCAGATGGTTCACGACGGCATACGAACGGTATGTGATGAACGCGGAGACGACCCCGGTCTTGAGCAGGGTCGAGGCCTGGGACTCCTTCTCGAGGATCGTGGTCGCCGGGTCGGGGACCGCCGGGACCCCGGAGTCACCACCGTAGAGGGAGCCGTAGAACAGGGTCGAGCTGTGGTTGTACAGCATTCCCTGGAGCTCGAGGCTGAATATCTCGTTGTAGCCGTTCGGGTCTGTGGAGGCGTTCCAGACCGCCATGGGCTTGTTGCCGGGGGTGGTCACGTCGTTGACGAGCTTCTCCGCCCAGTTGGTCGTGTTGACCCCGTCGAACGCGCTCAGGGACTGGTTGTAGACGAGAACTTCAGGGGTCGCCCCGAACACGACCTCGTAGCCCGCGTACTGGGGCTCCACGGTGTGGGGGAGCAGCCGGAAGTCGGCCACCGCCGCCACATCGGCGAGGGTGTTCAGCGAGGTGATGGCCGTGGTGACGTCGAGCGATCCCTCGTACGTCTGGGTGGACGTGGGGGCCGAGATGCCCGGGCGTCTCGTTGACCAGTTCGTTCGCTATCTGGGGGAACAGGGTGTTGAGCGTGCCGGCGGCGAGGACGCTCAGGGTGGAGTTCTCGACGGTGGCCGGGGAGTTGGCGGGGGAGGTCTTGTACCTCGTAGCCGGCGACGAACCCGAGACCGCCGGCGCCGGCGGCGACGAGGATCACGACCACGGCGATCACGGCGGGGGAGGCCATCGATGTGTGGGAATACCACATCGATTTAACGTCTCTCCGCGGCTCCTGGGTCGGTAGGGCCCTAGAGCTCCCGGACCCGGTCCGGGGGGAAGGTCCGCTTCCAGACCCGCCCGACGACCCTCTGGCGGGCCACGGGGCCGAACTGGCGGCTGTCGCGGGTCCGGTAGGTCCGGTCGGAGAGGACAAAGTACCTGCGATGGAGGGATGTGGAACTCCTCGAGGGCTCCGGGCGGGGCCCCCTCTGAGGGCGGTCCGGTCCGGCGCTCGGCGCCGTTGGCGGTCACACGAATGTAGTCCCCCGGGAGCCCCGCGACCCGCTTCAGGAGGAACCGTTCCATATCGAACGGGTCTTCGACGACGACCACGTCCCCGTAGGCAGGATCGTTGGACCGGTAGGCGGCCGGGTCCAGGAGCAGGCGGTCTCCGGGCCGGAACTCGGGTTCCATGCTCCGGTCCTGCACCACCAACCGACGGCTCCGGAGCCGCCGGGCCAACCGGCCGAAGGCGCCGAGCGCCGGCGGCGTCGAACCCGCGTCGAACCCCGGCATCTTTATGCTCCGCGCGGAGGTGCAAGGCCCATGTCGGCGAGCACCCGCCTCCGAGCAGCGACCCAATCCGTCGTGGACGCCCTCCTTCCCCCGACGCCCGTGTACGCTCACTGCGACATACCTTGCGGCATTTATGACCCCCATGAGGCCCAGATCTCGGCCCTGACGGTCGTTCGGATGGACCAACTGATCGCGGAGCTCCCCATGCCGGGCCCAACCTCGAAGCCCGAGGAGTGGACCGCCTACCAGGCGAAGCTCGACCGGTACATCGTGGTCAAGGAGTCGCACTCCGAGCGCGTGAAGGCCGAGCTCCGGGTCCTCTGGGGTGACTACTTCACCCCCGACCACGCGAAGCAGTTCCCCACGCTGCACGAGGCGTTCTGGAAGGCGATGAAGGCCGCCTCGAAGGCGCGGCAGGGGACCAACCTCGCCGATGCCCAGGACCTCCTCGCCCAGGTCCAGGCGATCGCGGAGATGTTCTGGAAGTCGAAGGGCGCCACCACCCGGCGCCAGCCGTCGATGCAGAAATCCGGTGGCGAGATCGTCTACCCGGTGCCCGCGTAGGCGTTCGACGCGGCCATCCGGGCCGGAACTCCTCCGACGCTTGCCGTTCCCTCGGGGCTAAAATGACCGAGTCGCTCCCCGTGGACGGCGAGTCCCTCACGCTGGACCAGTTCCTCGCCGTCGCCCGGGGCGGGTGCGCGGTCGGGATCGCCTCGGAGGCCCGGCCGAAGGTATCGGCGAGCCGGCGGGCGGTCGAGCGGGCCGTCGAGAAGCACCGGATCGTCTATGGCGTCACGACCGGGTTCGGGAGCCTCTCGGAGAAGGTGGTCCCGCCGGAGGCTGCGCGGGAGCTCCAGGTCTCGCTCGTGCGGAGCCATTCGAGCGGCGTCGGGGCCCCGCTCCCGGCCGACGTGGTCCGGGGGATGCTCCTTCTCCGCCTCAATTCGCTCACCAAGGGCCACTCGGGGGTCCGGATCGAGCTCCTCGAGACCCTCGTCGATGTCCTGAACCACCGGCTGGTGCCCTGGGTCCCCGAGCAGGGCTCGGTCGGTGCCTCGGGCGACCTGGCGCCGCTCGCCCACCTCAGCCTCGCGCTGCTCGGTGAGGGGGCGTTCGTGCGCCCCGATGGGTCCCGTCAGCCTGCGGCCGACGGTCTCGCCGCGGCCGGCATCTCTCCCCTCGTCCTGCAGGAGAAAGAGGGGGTCGCCCTGGTCAACGGGACCTCGCTCATGGCGAGCTACCTCGCGCTCGCCATCGAGGATGTCCGGGGACTCCTCTCCGCCGCCGAGGTCGCGGCTGCTCTCTCCTTCGACGCCCTGAAGGGCCATCCCGGGGCCCTCGACGATCGCCTCGCCGCCCTCAAGAACCTCCCGGAACAGCGGGAGGAGGCGGCCGTCTTCCGCGCCCTCCTGGCGGAGAGCCAGCTCACGGTGGACCGAGGGGAAACGGCCGGCCAGGACCCGTACACTCTCCGCTGCCTGCCCCAGGTGCTCGCCTCCGTTCGGCTTGCTCTCGGCTTCGCCACGAAGATCGCGACCGCCGAGCTGAACGCCGTCTCCGACAACCCGGTGATCTTCGAGGGGGACGAGTTCGTCAGCGGCGGGAACTTCCACGGCCAAAGCCTCGCCCTCGCGCTCGACACCCTCGCCATCGCCGTCCAGTACCTCGCCGGGTTCTCCGAGCGCCGGATCGCGCGCCTCGTCCATCCGGCCCTCAACCGGGGGTTGCCCCCGTTCCTGGCCCCCGAGGCCGGCGTGAGCTCGGGGTTCATGATCCCCCAGTACGTCGCCGCCGCGCTGGTGAACGAGAACCAGACCCTCGTCCACCCGGCCAGCGCGGCCAGCCTTCCTACCTCCGCCGACCAGGAGGATTACGTCAGCATGGGCCCGTGGGCCGGCGCCAAGCTCCGCCACATGATCACGAACGCCCGCACGGTCATCGCCATCGAGTGGCTCGTCGCAGGCCAGGCGCTCGAGCTCCGGCACCCGTTGCACGGCGGCCGGGGCAGCGAGGCCGCGCTTCGGGCCCTGCGGGAGGGCGTGAAGCCGTGGGGGAAGGACCGGTCCCCGGCCCCGGACATCGAGTGGGTCACGGCCGCGCTCGCCGATGGGCGGCTCGTCCGCCGGGTCCGGTCGGACGTCCCGTTCTCGCGCCGGTTCAGAGGGTCGGCCCGGAGGGGCCGGACGGACCCGAGGTAGCGGACGTCACGGAGTTCGTCGCCGTGGGGACCCCCTTCGACCGCTCGAACGCGATCTGGGCCCCGCACGCCGGGCACCCATACGACGCGACGCCCCGGTGCCGCAGGGGCGTGCGGCATTTCGGGCACGGGATCGGGCTCGCCGTCACCCAGGCCGCGAACATCTCCTGCGCGCGACGGTCGGAGGCGGCGGTCGGAGAGACCGCGGGGGCCGGGACCGAGCGTGGCGGCGGGGTGGGAGCGGTAACGGCGGACGACGAGGGGGTCGAGGTCCGCGAGCTCGCCACGGCCGGAGCGAGCCGGCCGCAGTGGGGGCAGAACATCCCGCCGGTCCCCGTGGGCTCGAGCGCGATCTGGCACGACGCACACTTCGGGGACGCCCCCCAAGATTTGGGAAGCGCCGGGGTGGCAGGGGTGGGTCCCGACGGCCGCGGGGAGCCTGGAGTGCCGGCCGGAGCAGACGGGGCGGAGGGCAGGGCCCAGGCAACGGTGCCCGCGACCCGGTCGTATCGGATCGCGGCTCCCTCCGGGTTCGCCTGCACGTCCCGGAGGACCCGGTCGGTCCGGCGGGGGGACCATGAAAGGGCGGCAGAGAGGCCTTCCACCGTCGTAGGCCCGAGCGATCGGAGCGTGGCGCAGACATGCTCGCGCTGAGCGCGAGAGCGGCCGCCGAAGAGGGACATCGACGTTCGTTCCGGCCGGCCCCTCAAAAGAACCTATCGTCCGAGCGGAAGAGATTCGACCGCGGGAAGGCCCCGGCAGAGCGGGTCGGGTCTGGTGGACATTGCCACCCGCGCCGCTCTACCGGTGCCCGAGGCCGAAAGACAGAATCCGTGGATGGTCTATATAGTTTGGGGGCGGGTAGGGGGGTGAAAAATGTCCAGGCCGGGGGACCGATCGCGCCGTCGCGCGCCCGTCGCGGGAACGAGACGGTCAATCGAGACGAACGCAGAGTTCTAATGGGGGCCCCGTCCACTCGTCGCCAAGGAGAACGGCCGAACGGGCTTGGTCCAAGTGGACGTCAACGATCCGGGGAAGACTCGGATCGGCTCCCGCCGGGTGGGGGCAAGGACGCTCAGAACGGGGCCGGGGCCGCCGGGCCGAACGGCATGGCGAACGTCGTCATCGCGGGCGGGAGCGACGAGACTAGACTGCTACTGCGGGGTCTCGTACGACTCCACCACCACCGTGTCGTGGCGGAGGGGTACGGCCCGGAGACCCTCGCCCAGCTCCCGGCGGAGCTCGTAGCTCCGGTGTTCCTCATCGACGCGGACCTCGAGAACCCGAAGTGGCTCGAGGAGATCGCCGGGCTCGCGAAGCGCCATCCCCAGCGGCGCGTGGTCCTCCTGACCTCGGATGGGACCCCCGCCTTTGAGGCGAAGATGCGAAGCCTCGGCATCGACCGACTGCTTCGGCGACCGTTCGCGGTCCACGACCTGGTCGACGCGATCGAGCCCTCGGCGACGCCGTGACCCCGAGGCTCGTCCCGAAATCGTAAGGCTCTCGAACCTGTGGCGTGCCGTGTGGATGGCGCCGCGCTCTCCGAGGTTCGGTCGATCCTGGGCGACCGGTTGATCGAGCGGCCGGAGCAACTCACGCGGGTGGCCGCGGACGGATCCCACCTGAGCTGCCAGCCATCGGCCTGCGCGATCCCCCGTGACCCGGCCGAGGTGCAGCAGCTGGTCCGATGGGCGCGCCGCCACCGGGTGCCTCTCGTCGTCCGGGGGGGCGGCACCTCCCTCGACGGAGAGTCGGTCCCGGTCCCGGGGGCGGTGGTCATCGACCTGTCCGGGTGGACTACGGTCCACGAGATCGATCCCACGGATCGCATCGGCCGGATCGGGCCCGGGGTCCTGAACCGGTCGCTGCAGGAGGCGGCCGCGCCCCACGGTCTGTTCTTCCCACCCAACCCCGGCTCGTGGAGGACCTCCTCGATCGGCGGGAACGCCTCCACCAACGCGTCCGGCCCGAGGTCGTTCCGGTACGGGCCGACCCGCTCATGGATCCGGGCTGCCGACGTTGTCCTCGGAACCGGCGAGACGATCACGGTCGGGGGCCGATCGGCCAAGCGATCGACCGGCCCGGACCTCCTGCAGATGCTGATCGGGAGCGAAGGAACGCTGGGGATCTTCACCGAGATCACCGTCGGCCTCGCTCCCTCCCCGGCCCGACGATCCGTGATCGCGGCGGCGCTACCCGCCTCTCTCTCCATCGGTAGCGTGGCCGCCGCGCTGGGCCGCGGCCTTACCTACGGATTGAGCGCCATCGAGTACCCTGGACGCTACCTGTGCCTCCGCCCTGGCCGCCACCCCAGGCGCCCGGCTCCCCGGCGATCGACCCCTGCTCCTGCTCGAGGTGGAGAGTGGGGACCCGGAGGAGGAGCTCCACCGCCTCGGGGCCCTCTCGAAGATGCTCCGCGACGCGGGGGTCTCGGAGGACCCCTTCGGTACTGCCGGACGCGGACCAGGTCTGGACGTTGCGTGGATCGAGCGGCGAGGCGCTGGACCGGACGTTTGGACCACGGATCCGGGAGGACGTCGGTATCCCGCTGGGGCGGATCGACGAGTTCCTTCGGGTCGTGGAACGGATCGCGTCCGACGCAGGGGTGGTGAGCTGCGTGTACGGACACCTCGGGGAAGGGAGCCTGCACCCCAACCTCGCGATCCCTCCCGGGACACCGCGGGGGGAGGAGGCGAGGCGCCGCCTATGGGACGCAGCCCTCGCCCTCGGGGGGACCCTCAGCGCCGAACACGGGATCGGGCTGGTAAAGGCCGAGGCGTGGAGCCGGGCGGTCGGCGCCCCGGGTCTCGAGGTCCTGAGGGCCGTGAAGTCGGCGTGCGACCCCGACGGGATCCTGAACCCGGGAAAGGTACTTCCGGCCCTCGAAGCTTCTCGACCGCACGGATCGTCGCCATCGGCCGGGGGCGTTCCCGGAACTCCTCCGGGGTGAGCCACTCGGCGGGCGGAACGATCCGGGGCCGGGCTGACCCGGGGAGGGACGCTTCGAACAGGTGGAGGTCCACCGTGAAATGGCTGTACTCATGGTGGACGATCCCCCGGGCGCTCAGGGTGAGGATGTCGAGCCCGGTCTCCTCCCGGAGCTCGCGGCGCGCGGATTCGGCCGGCCTCTCGCCCGGTTCGATCTTCCCACCGGGGAACTCCCACAGCCCTCCGAGCAGGCCTTCGAGCGGCCTAGGTTGGACGAGCCAGCGGCCGCGCCACGCGAGGGCGACGATAGCGGCGTGGTGGTGGGGACGCGGACGGGCGAGGGGATGTCGAGGCAGCTCGGACGGATCCTTGAGCTCCTGGCGAGCACGGCAGAACGCTGCCACAGGACACTCGCCACATCGGGGGGCGGCCGGGAGACAGACCGTCTCGCCCAGCTCCATGATCGCTTCATTGAACGGCCCGGCGGACCCGGCGGGCATCCAGGCCGACAGCCGTTCCTCGAGGCGCTGTCGTACCGCCTGGGATCGGCTGTCGCCCCTCTCCAGGGTCCAGCGGGCCGCCACACGGATACCGTTCGCTTCGAGCGCCACGACCGGGCGGCCGAAGGCGAGCGCGGCGACCGCGCGCGCGATGTACGGCCCCACCCCCGGGAGGGCCTCGAGGCTCGGCACATCCTCCGGGAGTTGTCCGGAACGGTGTCGGACGAGCTCGACGGCCGCCGCGTGGAGGTGGCGGGCCCGCGCATAGTATCCCGCCCCCTCCCACACCTTGAGCACCTCCGAGAGATCCGCGGCCGCGAGGCTGGGAAGGTCGGGGAACCGGGTCACGAACCGTTCGAAGACGGGGATCGCCTGGGCGACCCGGGTCTGCTGAAGGATCACCTCCGCGACCCAGATTCGATACGGTACCGGAGCAATGCGCCACGGCAACGGCCTCCGATGGTGCGAGAACCACCTCAGCAGGGCCGATGGAAGCGCCCGGTCCGGGTCAGCCCGCCGGCGCGCCACGGAACGCGTCACGTGGCGTCCGCACGAGCCATATCGTTAAAAGGCCCGTCGAGGTCGAAGCTCCCGGATGACTGAGCTATCCCACCTCGTCCTTGTCACCGACGAAACGTTCGAGCAGGAGGTCATCCGGTCCACCTTGCCGGTCGTCGTCGACTTCTACGCGGACTGGTGCGCGCCGTGCCGAAGCGCGGACCCGGTCCTCGAGGAGCTGTCGAGCCGGCTCGCCGGCCGAGTGAAGTTCGCGAAGGTGAACGTCGACGAGTCCGACGGGGTCACCCGCTCCTTCGGCATCCACTCCGTCCCCACCTACCTGTTCGTGGAGCGTGGCCGGGAGAAGGGCCGCGAGATCGGGGCCGTCGGGTCGAGCGAGTTCCGCACGATCCTCCAGCGGGTACTTCTCGTTCGCCTGAACCGGCCCGACGCCGCCTAGTGGCGGAAGACGCGCCAGCCCGTCATGTACATCGCGATCTGATGCCGCTCCGCCGCGGCGATGACCTCCGGGTCCCGGACGCTCCCGCCGGGCTGGATGATCGCGCTGATCCCCGCGTTCCCGGCGGCGTCGACCCCGTCCGCGAACGGGAAGAACGCGTCCGAGGCGAGGACCGCCCCCCGGGCCCGATCCCCTGCCACCTGGACCGCGAGCTCGACCGCCTTGACCCGTGTCGGCTGGCCACCGCCGATCCCGACGGCCTTGGAGCCCTGGGCAAGCACCACCGCGTTGGATTTCGCGTGGCGGACCACGCGCCAGGCGAAGTCGAGGGCGCACGCCTGCACCGGCGTGGCGGTCCGGGTCGTGACGGCCCGGAAGTCCCCGGGGGCCAGCTGGCGTCGATCCGCCTCCTGCAACAGGAGCCGGCCCAGGGCACTGTGCGCCTCCCAACGGGGACGTTCCGGGTCGGGAGGCGCGACCTGGACCACCTTGATCTTCGTGCGCTTCGCCAACAGCTCGAGGGCGGTCGGGTCCACCGAGGGGGCCGCGATGAGATCGACGAAGATACCATGCAGCGCCCCCAGGTCCGCGGCCTCCAGGGGACGGTTGAGCGCGATGGCGCAGCCGTACCGGGCGACGGGATCCGTGGCCACGGCCCCTTGGAGGGCCTCGCGGGCGGTCGGGCCGGAGGCGACGCCGCAGGGCGTGGCGTGTTTCACGACGGCGGCGGTCGGGTCTGGGAACTCGGAGACGATCCCCAGGGCGGTCTCGAGATCGAGGAGGTTGGTGAAGGAGAGGGACTCCCCCTTGAGGAGCTGGAACGGGGCGGGCTCCATCGATGAGTATCCCGCGGCCCGGTACCGGTAGACGGCCGCCTTCTGGTGGGGGTTTTCCCCGTACCGTAGTGAGATCGATTCCCGGTCAAAACCGACCTGAGGGGGGAACGGTCCGGCGTCCGCGGCACCCCCCAGGGCGCTCGTGATCCGTCGGTCGTATTCAGACGTCCTCTGGAACGCCGCGGCCGCCAGTCGGGCGCGCAACTCAGCAGGGACCGAACCCTGGTGGTCCTCCAGGGCCTGGCCGAGGTCCTTGTACTCCGTGGGGTCGGTCACGACGGTCACCACGGCATGGTTCTTCGCCGCCGCCCTCGCTAGGGTGACCCCGCCGATGTCGATCGCTTCGATGAGGCTGGTCCGGTCCGCCCCCGCCGCCAGGCGTCGCTCGAAGGGGTAGAAGTTGACCACGACGAGGTCGATCCGATGAAGGCCACGGACCGCGAGCTCCCGCTCACCCTCCGGGGTCCCGGGGGCCAGGATCCCTCCGAGGATGCCGGGGTGAAGGGTCTTGATCCGACCCCCGAACCAGGCGCCGATCCCGGTCAGCTGTTCGGCCGGCTGCGTGGGCACGCCCGAGGAGGCGAGCGCCAGACGGGTCCCCTCGGTAGCCCAGATCTGGACGGAGTGACGGGTCAATCGGCGGGCCAGCTCGTCGAGGCCGGTCTTGTCATCGACCGAAAGGAGGGCGCGTCGTATCGGAACCGGCCGGTCGTCGCCCGAGGCCACGCTCCGTACCCCCCAATGGGAGGTAGACCGGAAGATAAGCCGTGCGGAGCGGTGTTCCGAAGCCCCGGCGCATCGGTGGGACGGCGTTCCGAGTCTCGCTTCACCGGCGCCGGATCTCAGGGCCCGGAGATCACGCGATCGAGAGCGACACGATCACGGTGGTGATCGTGACCACCTGCGCGAACAACGGTGCCGAGACGGTGACGGCGACCCCCGGGGGCGGGTTGAGGCATGAGTAGGGGGCCGCGATCGGGGCGAGTGGCGTGCACACACCGCCCCAGGGTGGGAACCCCGCGCTCTGGGCGATGAAGTAGTTCATCCACGCAGCGGGGAACTGGGTGGTGATGTTGAGGTACAGGAGGGAGGTGAGGCTCCCGATCCCCGTGTTGGCGACCAGGGTCGCCGTCCGGACCGATAGGACGGTCGCCACGATGTCCGCGGTCTCGATCCCTACCTCCTGGCCGGCGTTCCCGACGAAGCCGACCAGGGTGATGTCGGCGGTCGGTTTCCCGAACGACTGGGAGAACGAGAACGGCGGGGGGTCGGCCATGATCGGAGACCCTCCGAGCTGCTGCTCGATCACGGCCCCCTGGTCGAATGCGACGGTGGTCTGGGGAAGCACACGATTGTAGAGCTGGGCCTCGAGGCCGGAGGAGTACCGATGTCGTGTAGTGGGAGGTGTAGCTTCGGGTGAACGCGCACCCGTGGGGGGCGCTCTGGTTGCTCCACTCGATCGTCTCGTTGGAGCCGCCGCCGCCCGGGTACGTCTGGGCCGTGGGGCCGGAGAAGTAGTCGAGCGCGTTCCACCAGGTGAACGTCATGAGGAGGTTGCTGCCCCCGCTCGAGAGCGTCCCAGCCTTGTCGGTCTGGGAGTCGTTCCCGCTCGGGCAGAGCTGGTTGATGTTCCCGATGAAGTCCACGTTGACGAACATCCCACCCTTCGCCGAGTGGGATCCCGACGGATTGAAGTTGAACGTATCGTGCTCGCCGAAGAACTCGAACTGGGCGGTCGGGGTGGTGGTGTCC
The DNA here is from genome assembly GCA_963708255.1 of uncultured Thermoplasmata archaeon. Classification (GTDB taxonomy): domain Archaea; phylum Thermoplasmatota; class Thermoplasmata; order Lutacidiplasmatales; family UBA184; genus Lutacidiplasma. Next base: position 141,232 of record CAVPSE010000005.1, on the reverse strand, counting down.
GACCCGCCCTTGTTGTAGTTGACCACATCGTTGGAGCCGTTGATGATGAGGTCGACGAACCCCGTATCCCCGCCCGTCCAGTCGACGTTGACGGTGTCGTTGTTGCCGGAGATGTTGTAGCCCAAGCTGTTGCTGTTCCCGTTGACCGTCACGGTGAACGTCGAATGGTTCAGGTTCGTTATGTTCCACGTGTCGATATTGCCGTTCCCGGCGCAATGACCGGAGCCCCCGGTGATGCACGACGACCCGGCGTTCCAGTTCGGGGGGGCCGAGAAGACGTTCGACACGGCGTAGGAGGTCTGGGTCCCGATGGGGTTCGCCTCCAGTCCGACCGACCCCGAGGAGGCAGGGCCGAACGGGGGCACCGCGGCGGAGCCGAGAGTGATGGGCGTGGAGAGCTCCGCCCCCACGGCGGCGTGCTTCGCTTCCGCGATCAGGATCGCCTGCAGTCGCTCCACCTGGTTCTCGACCGCGAGGACGTGGGAGAGCTCGGCGCCTTCCACCTGCCCCGGAAGGACATCGGTGAGGAAGTTCGCGAGGAACGTCACGACGAGGAGCAGGCCGAGGATCGTGGCCACGGCGGCGACCTGGCCCTTGCGGGCCCGGTGGCGCCTCTGACGGATCGTGCGGAATCGTACCATCGAGAGGACCAGATGAAATACGCCCGGACCCGTTATTTATAGCCCCGGTCGGGAGCGATGGGCCCCCCTTCGCTGCGACGGTCCGTCGAACGCATCCAGAGCTTGCCTTTCCGAAGGGTGCCGTAGCTCCGGAGCGTTCGGATCGGCAGACCAACCCCAGGGGGTGCGTTCCAGGCCTGACGGGCCGAGGGTACGGTCCGATGCCCGATCCGTACGAGCCCACGCGAGCCGTCGAACCGCACGACCTTGAACAGGGGGTCCGGGCCGCAGGTTTCCGTCAGTCGACGGCGCAGTTCGATCTCGAAACGGGGCGATGGAATAGGTTGGTCCCCCGCGACCTCGACCGCGAGGTAGCGGGGGCGAGCGGGAGCAGCTTCAGCGGACGAGGTCGATGACTTCCTCGGACTCGCCAGCGGCGTAGCCTCCCTTCTGGCCGAGCAGGCTCGTGGCCCGTACGCCGGTGATGATGAGGAGCACCTTGATGGTGTTCTCCATGTCCGGCGAGTTCTCGACCGAGCAGCCCCAGATGATCCGGGCCCGCTTGGAGATCTTGGCACCGACGAGGGCTGCGGCCTTCTCCGCCTCGGAGACCGTCATGGTCGGTCCGCCGATGACCCGGACGAGGGCCCCGGTCGCGCCGGTCAGCTCGACGCTGCCCAGCAGGGGGGAGGTGAGGGCTTCGGTGACCGCTTCCGTGACCCGATCGGTGGCACTCTCGCTCTCGCCGAGCCCGATCAGGGCGACCCCGCCGTCCTTCATGACGGTCAGGATGTCGGCGTAGTCGAGGTTCACGAGGCCCGGGCGCGTGACGATCTCGGTGATGCCCTTGATCGCCGTCATCAAACACGCGTCCGCGAGCTTGAAGGCGGAGTCGAGGGGCATCCTCGGGACGAGCTCGAGGAGCTTGTCGTTCTGGATGACGATGGTGGTGTCACAGACCCGGCGGAGGCGCTCCAGGCCGTCCCGGGCCTGCTCCATCCGCGCGGCGCCCTCGCCGGCGAACGGGAGCGTGACGACGCCCATCGTGAGGGCGCCGCATTCCTTGGCCAGGCGAGCGACGAGGTGCGCGGAGCCGGTGCCGGTACCGCCGCCCATCCCCGCGGTGATGAAGACGATGTGGGCGCCATTGAGGAACGCCCGCAGCTCCTCCTCGTTCTCCCGGGCCGCCTCTTCGCCGATCTCGGGGCGGGCGCCGGCGCCGAGGCCCTTCGTGGCCCGGCGGCCGATGAGGATCTTGCGGGGAGCGTGGATGGTGAGCAGGTGCTTCGCGTCGGTGTTGATGGCGCACATCTCGGCGCCCTGGATCCCTTCCTCCACGCACCGGTTGATGGTGTTGGAGCCGCCGCCGCCACATCCGACGATCCGGATGTTGACCTTCAGCGTCTCCGCCAGCTTCGCCAGCTCCGCGTCGTCGGCGCTTGTGTAGCCGGGAGCGGCCTTCTTCTCCTCAGTCAAAGACTGGTTCTCTTGGTGCTTCGCGATCGCTTCCTGAATGATGGATTTCATTGGTCGTTCTCCGCTCCCGTTTGTCAGACGAGCGTCATACGCTCTGGCGGACCATCTCGGGAATTGCTACTTAAACGTTGACGTCGAGAGGAACAGGGACGTTACCGCGGGGTCGATCCCGTCGAGCCTACGACGCGGTCGTCGCGTGGGCGATCGTCCCTCGAGATCCAGAGGGCTGCTCGGCATGCGGTGCGCCTTGACGATCCGCCCCTGTCGGTCCAAGGGACCCATGGACTCGGATGCCGAGGCCTCGGTCCGGCCGTGCGCGGATGGGGACCTCTGGCTGGTCCATAGGACCCTCGGCGACCCCGCCCAGATGATCTACCTCAACGGGCCGGAAAGTGAGGACCGGATCCAGAAACGCCCCGCGATGTTCCTGGCCATGTCGGCCGATCCACGTGCTGGATGTGAGCTCACCATTTTGGTGGGCGATCCCCGGACCCCCGCCAGCAATGTTGGATATTGGGAATGCGAGTGGCAGGGGGAACCGGGGTGGGAGGTAGGCTGGTTCGTCCTCCCGGAACAGCAGGGGCGCGGGGTCGCGACAGCGGCGATGCGGCTCGTCCCGGACATGCTATCGAAGCTTCCGGCCCGCCGGATCGCTCTCGCATTTCCCGCGGTGGACAACCACCCGTCGAACGCCATCTGCCGGAAGCTCGGATCTCTCCTCGCGGAGCAGGTCGGTTCCGAGTATCGACCTGGTAGCCAACGGTCGCTGAGGGTCAACGTCGGGAGACGAACCCTTTCGCCCGCGTCGTAACGCCATCGGGTTTATTGGCCCCGCTCCGATGCTCTCCGCGATGCCGCTCCCGGTGAGTTGCGCCTGCTGTGACTGCTCGGCGTGCTGCAAGTGCTGCGCGTGCTGCTCGGTGGGAGATCCGTGCTGCCCGACCTGCCCGCCTCCCCCTTCCAGGTGAGGCAGTGGGCCCCCTTCCCGACCCACTGACCTCGGCAGAGGTCTCTCTCGGGGCCGGCACCGCGTGAAGTTGATCCGCCCTCCCCCGAGTGGTTCCGGTGGCTCCCCTGCGCCTCCCTCGATAGGCATGATCCGGAGCGCCACCGCCTTGGATCGGCTCCCGGTTCACCTGGGTCAGATCGCGGAGCCGGGGCGGCCCCCCGGTCCACGGGTCCCGCCCGCTCGACCGGGTCATTGCGATCCGGCGCTCTCCCCTGCCTGGAGGAACCGCGCCGGGGATCTACCAGTCGATCGACGTGACGCCGGCCCAGGCGTCGACGATATCGTTCCCGACGGACGTGAGCACCATCTCCCCCTTCGGCCCGTCGGTCCGGACGAACCCCTCCTTTACCGCCCACTCGAGGGTCTCCGCCAGAGCGGCCGGAACGTCGGTCGCGGTCTCGAAGACGAACAGCTGCAGCAGTCGGACCGCGGGCTCCGCGGAGGGGGAGAGGACCACATGGGAGTGGTGGCGACCGAGCTCCCGAAGGATCTCCGGTGCGTCGGGGACAGGGACCAGACGAAGATCGTACGGGCAGAGGAACCGGGAGTTCTCCCGGGGCTGCTGATCGAACCAGGACTCGTACTCCAGGTGGTCGGGGACGGTATCGGGCGTCCAGTAGAGGCTGAGGGTCTCTCCTCCCCCCGTCACCCCTTCGGGGTGTTGGGAGACGAACTCCTTGACCTCCTCCACGGGCCTGAGTCGCCCCTCGACCGGGTGGACCTGTTCTCCCGCGAGGACCATAACGCACCCTACCTGCTCGGGGGCCCACTGGGAGAGCTTGTCTTGGTAGTAGCTCTGCAAGGCGCTGTCGGCGACCCAGTACGCGGCCGCCTGGCCCTCGGGGGCCCCCGCGAGGAACTCGACCGCGTGGTCCGCGGACTCGTCGATGCTGGCGTGGAGGCCCAGGCAGTGGGATCCGACCGGAAGATCCGCGACGCTGGTGAGAAGCACCGGCACGTGCGACCTGAACTGTGAACGTTCGTTCCCGAGTTATGAATCCTTTCCAGCACGGAGCGCTACGTTTTGGCCACCGCCACCCACCGATCGCCCCTCGAAGGCACGCCCAGCGGGGCGAGCACCCCGCCGGAACGGGAAGGCGGTATCGTTAAGCCGGGGGGGTCCTCGCAGGGCACGCCGATGGTCGCCTCGAACCCGCTCGCCAACATCCCCCCCGGCTCGCTGAACCCGGACAAGGCTCGGCGCGCCGCAGTTGACCCGGCGCGCACCGGCGAGAACTGCCTCGCCCCTGCCGGCAAATGGGTCCCCGTCATCGATCGGACCAAGTGCGAGGGAAAGAAGGAGTGCGTCGACGTCTGCCCGTACGGCGTCTTCGAGCTGGGAACGCTCACGACCGCCGAGTTCGAGGACATGCTCCTCATGGGGAAGCTCAAGGCGATCCGCCACGGCCACAAGACGGCGCGGACCCCCAAGGCCGCCGAGTGCCGGGCGTGTGGGCTGTGCGTCGTCGCGTGCCCGGAGGACGCCATCACCCTCGGGCCCGGGCCCTCGGCTTAGTGGCGCTGGCCCCCTAGGGCTGTTGCTGGGTGGGGCGCATCAGCACCTCGTTGATCGCGACGTGCCGGGGGGAGGCGAGGATGAACGCCACCACCCGGGCGACGTCGTTCGCCTGAAGGGAAGCGATGGCCGCCCGGGATTGGTCGGCGGCTTGCCGGGAGGCGGCGTTGCGGATATGGGACGTGAGCTCGGTCACCACGAGCCCCGGCTCCACCAGGGAGACCCGGACGAACCGGGGGGCGAGCTCCTGGCGAAGCGACTCGGAAAATGCGTTGAGGGCGAACTTGGACGCATTGTACACCCCAGCGCCCTGGCGGGCGATCCGCCCGGCGGTGGAAGAGATGTTCACGATGTCAGCGACGCCGTTCGGCTCCCCGGCCGCTCGGAGAAGGTGGGGGATCGCGGCGGAGGTCATCCGGAGGACCGCCCGCACGTTGATCTCGAGCATCTGGTCCCATTCGTCAGGATCCGTGGTCTCGACGGGTCCCAGGAGCATGATGCCAGCGTTGTTGACGAGTCCGTCCACGTGCCCGCTCTCGGCCACGACCTGATCGATCACCTTCGGCGCGGCCCCGGGGGACGTGATGTCGGAAACGACGACGGAGAGCGAACCGGGCGACCCCCGCAGCTCCCGGGCGACCTGCTCGAGCCGCTCCTTCCGTCGGGCGACCCCGACCACATGCGTCCCGTCGGCCACCAAGGCCCGCGCCGTGGCTTCTCCGATGCCGGAAGAGGCTCCCGTGACGATGACGACACGCTGGCGGGCCATGGTGGATCATCGCCCGGAGGCATCCCGGACCATGAAACCGTCGACCGGGGCCCGCTCCAGGGACGGGGGGAGGGACGCCGACCGGGCCGATCAGCCGACCTGGGCGTACCCGGCGGCGGGGACGTTGTAGAATCCGTAGTTCCACGAGGGCGGGACGTCCAGGGCGTACGGGAGCATGTAGGAGGCCGGCAGGGCCATGGGGCCCGTCAGGTTCCCACCCGAGATCGTGAGCCCCGCGAGGGACCCGTTGAAGAAGTAGCTCGAGATCGGGTAGCTGGAGCAGCACGGCTGCCACTCGATCTGGGTGTAGGCGCCCTCGAACGCCGAGCCATTGTACGGGATCGAGACGGAGCTCGTCTGGTTCTTCCCCGTGATCGAGTGGTCGAGGATCTCGAAATCGATCTGGGCCGCGGCGACGTTGTCAACGATCCGAAGGGTCAGCCGGGACCCCGGCGGGGTGGAGAACCCCGAGCTCACGCGGGGCGAATGGGTCGGGAAGTAGTAGGCGACGCAGTTGTTGTTCGGGACGTACCAGGGGGAGATGTGCCCGCCCGGATCGAGGTCCATCCCCAGCTGGTAGAAGCCGGAGCAGGTGTTCTGGGTGGTACCGATCCGGTTCATGGCGTTGATCTGGAAGCTCAGAATGCCACCCTGAGGGATGGACCAGTTCGTGAGGGTCATCTGGCCCGTCAGGGTGGTGAACCTCGGCAGGGTCGCGACCAGGAGCCCGGAGCCCTGGCCGTAGCCATCCATGTTGTTGTAGCCGGGGATGGTCGTCGGGATCTGGTACGTCGAGAAGGCGAGGTTCGTGAAGTCGACCGTGCCCGCGTTGGTGCGGATCTCCGCCCCTGTATAGCCCCCCGCCGAGGGGACGCTGAGGTTGGCGCCAGCCACCACATCCGTCCGATCAACGTACGCCTGCATCTCCCACACCGAGCCCGTGGGACCCGGGACGAGGGAGACGACCGCCATCAGGTCGACCCACCCGGCCGGTTGCGAGGTGCGGGAGGGGATCGGGCCTAGATTCGTCGCAGAGGCAATGGTCGGGCCCGCGTAGACCGAGCTCCCGTGCACGATCCCGACCACCGCGACGAACCCGTGGGGGCCGACGAGACCGACGAAGCCGGTTCCGCCGCTTGCGTAGTACAGCTCCGCCTGGAAGGAGACCGACGAGGCCCCCCCGACGAACCCGGAAGAGGCCCGATCGATCTGGGGCGTACCGCCGGTCGACGTCGACCCGAGCGACGGCTCCCCGAGGTAGTTCGGGCTGGTGACCACGGTCGCCGTGCCGGAGGTCGCGGTCCAGTTCCCGAGCAGGTGGTTCTCGAAGTTGGAGACGAACGCGAACGGCGAACCCGCCGGCGCGCCGAACGAGGCGTACGAGTGCGGTGTGTGAAGGGCATCGAGGGTGGTCGCCGACGCGACGGCGAGGCCAGCTCCTCCCGATAGGAACGGTCCAAAGGCGAGGACAGCAACGAGGATCGCGGTCGTCCGTGTCATCGACATGGTCCCTTCGGCGGCGCACCGGTGCCGGGCTATTTAGTCACGGGGTCGTCGGGCCGCCCCGCCGTCGCACGCGCGGCCGCCGGGCGCTACAGTTAATCCCGGGCCCCGCTAGGTCCGAGCATGGGACGGACCCCGACGGCGCCACGCGCCGTCACCTTCGACGTCTGGTACACCCTCGTGTACCTGGCGCCGGAGGAGGAAGAGGGGTACGTGACCTCCCTCGTAGACGCCGCGGGCGATCTGCTGCGGAGCTGGCCGGCCGGACCTCGCGGCCGCCCGGCACCGAGCCTCGCCGTGGCCCGCCGGGCGTTCCGGCGCGAGTTCGAGCAGGCGGCGTGGCTGTCCCGCCGCGGGGTCACGTGCACGCCGGCCCAGCAGATCCAGGCCGTCGCGGACCGATTGGACCGACGCGCTCGGCCGGACGAGTACGTTCGTCGCATCGAGGAGCTGGTGGACCGCCTCCCGCTCCGCGCCGCTCCCGGTGCCGGTGTCGCGCTCCGACGCGTCCGGGCCGCCGGGTACCGAGTCGGTGTCGTTTCGAACACCGTCGGGGAGCCCGGCCGGGCCCTCCAGAAGGTCCTGCACAGGTTCGGGTTCGCGGGGCAGATCCAGGAGTGGGCGTGGAGCGACCAGCACCCTTGGACCAAGCCCGCGCCGGAACTGTTCCGATGGTGTCTGCGGCGCCTCCGGGTCCCGCCGTCCCGGGCTATCCATGTGGGGGACGGATGGTCGGACGTGGTGGGGGCCCATCGGGCGGGGTTCCGGGCGTGTGTGCAGTTCCTCGGCCACGCCTCCTATAGTCCCTCGTACGCGAAGGTGTTCGCGCCCCCGATCCCGGCCTCCCAGGCGGCGGATCGGAAGATTCGGTCGTTCCGGGGGCTGCCCGCGCTCGTTGAGCGACTTTTCGGGCCCGGCGACGTTTCCAGGGGTCGAGGGTGACCCCGGGCGCGCGAAGGTTCAAACCCGAGGGCCGCGTCCCCCGACCGTGGAGTCGTACCGGGCGTCGCTCTCGGCCTCCATCGAACAGGCCTATGAGGTAGCCAAGGCCGCGCGGGCCGTCGGGATCGACCCCGAGACCGTACCTGAGGTGCCACCCGCCGAGGACATGGCGATGCGGGTGGAGAAGCTCCTCGCCCACCTCAAGATCGACGGCATCTCGCTGGAGATCCGCGCGCTCTGCGCCGAGATGCCCCGGGAGGAGGTCGCGTTCACGATCGCCCGGCGGTTGGCCCGGGACGCGTCGAGAGGCACGCTGGAGGCCCGCATCGACGCGGCCCTCCGGGTCGGCCTCGCGGTCCTCACCGAAGGGATCCTCGTGGCACCGTTGGAGGGCCTCGCCGAGGTGCACCTCCGGGAGGGCCGGGGCGGCACCACCTACATCGAGCTCTACTACGCGGGGCCGATCCGCGCCGCCGGCGGTACCGCGCAGGCCCTGTCGGTACTGCTCGCCGACGTGCTCCGCCGAGACCTGGGACTCGCGGCGTATGTCCCGGAGGAGAACGAGGTCGGCCGTTACCAGGAGGAAGTACCTCTCTACAAGCACCTCCAGCACCTCCAGTACGTCCCCAGCGCCGAGGAGATCGACCTCGTCGCCCGCCACGTGCCGGTGTGCGTCTCCGGGGAGTCCACCGAGGGGGACGCAGAGGTGAGCGCGTTCCGCAACCTCCCACGAGTCCCGACCAACGGGATCCGCGGGGGTGCCTGCCTCGTCATTGCAGAGGGGCTCTGCCAGAAATCGGCGAAGCTCCGCAAGGTCGTCGACAAGCTCGAGCTACCCGGCTGGGAGTTCCTCGTCCGGCTCGGCCGCCAGAAGAGCTCCGACGACGGGAGCGCCCCCAAGTACCTCACCGAGGCGGTCGGGGGTCGCCCCATCCTCGCCTACCCACATCGGCCGGGAGGGTTCCGGCTCGTCTACGGGCGGGCCCGGACCGGCGGGCTCGCCTCGTGCGGGCTCAACCCGGCGACGATGATCGTGCTGCGGAACTTCGTGGCTGTCGGGACCCAGGTGAAGCTCGAGTACCCGGCAAGGCGACGGCGATGGCCCTCTGCGACTCGATCGAGGGGCCTATTGTGGAGCTCACGGACGGTTCGGTGATCGCGGTCCACGACGCGGACCGGGCGACCGCGATCGTCGGACGGATCCGGCGGATCATCGACCTCGGCGAGATCCTGGTGCCGTTCGGGGAGTTCCTGGAGAACAACCGGCCCCTCCTGCCCGCCGCCTACTCGATGGACTGGCATTGGGCCGAGCTCGAGAAGGCGGGGGCCCCCGTCTCGGTCCACCCGTCCTACGAGGAGGCGCTCGAGGAGAGCCACCGGTACGGGGTCCCGCTCCATCCCCGGCAGCTGTTGTTCTGGCACGACCTGACCGCGATCGAGATCGCCGAGCTCTCGCGCTACGTCGAATCCGCGGGGCGGCTCGAGACGGGGACCCTCCTGCTTCCGTGGTCGACGGGGCCTCGCGAGCTTCTGGTCCGGCTCGGGTTCCTGTTCCAGCCTCGGGGCTCCTCGGAGCTCACCGGCGAGGTGAGCCTCACCGGCGCCCTCCTCGGTCCCTTGGGATTGGAGGCCCGGGACGGGCGGATCGTTCGGCGGGCCGCCCTGGAACCGATCGAGGGGCTTCCCCTCGAGTACGCGAGCCGGCTCGCCGGGGTCATGGTCCGGGCGAAGGGGCCGGCCCGGATCGGGGCCCGAGTGGGGCGCCCTGAGAAAGCCCGACACCGCTCTATGACCCCCAACGTCCACGTCCTCTTCCCGCTGGGAGAGGCTGGCGGGAGCCACCGGTCCGTCACCGAGGCCGCCCGGAGGACGGCCAAGGAAGGGGTGGACGTCCCGCTCGGCCACCGACGCTGCCCCGGCTGCGGCCGTTCGACGGTCTGGCTCCGGTGCGGATGTGGCCGGCATACCGAACCGACCGGCGACGTGGTGACGGAGCCGATCCCGGTGGCGAAGCTGTGGGCCGACGCGAACCGCCGGCTGGGGAACCGGAAGATCCCCGAGGTGAAGGGGGTCAAGGGCCTCACCTCCCCGGGCAAGGTCCCCGAGATGCTCGAGAAGGGGATCCTACGGGCGACCCACGGCATCTCGGTCTACCAGGACGGCACTGCCCGGTTCGACCTCACGGATCTGCCGCTGACCCACTTCCGGCCGAGGGAGATCGGCCTCTCTCTATCCTCCGCCCACGCCCTTGGGTATCTGACGGACTGGTCTGGCTCGCCGTTGGTGGACCCGGAACAGCTCGTGGAGCTACGTCCCCAGGACGTGGTCGTCGCCCGCTCCTGTGGGGACTACTTGCTGAAGCTCGCCCAGTTCGTCGATGAGGAGCTGGTCAAGCTGTACGGCCTCGAGCCGTTCTACCGGGCGACGCAACCCGAGGACCTGCTGGGCGCGATCGTGGTGGCCCTGGCCCCGCACACGTCCGGCGGGGTCGCCGGACGGATCATCGGGTACACCGAGGCCGAGGCCTGCTTCGCCCACCCGGTGTTCCACGCGGCGAAGCGGCGGAACTGCGACGGGGACGAAGACTCGGTCACCCTGCTGATGGACACCCTGTTGAACTTCTCCCGCGCGTACCTTCCGGAGAGCCGGGGGGCTCTGATGGACAAGCCCCTGGTGCTGACCACCCGGCTCGATCCCACCGAGGTGGACAAGGAGGCCCACAACCTCGACGTGGCGAGCCACTACCCACTGGAGTTCTACCACCTCGCGGAGGCCGGACGGCCCGCGAAGGAGGCCGAGCCGATGATCGCGACCCTCGGGCAGCGGCTGACCCGGGAAAGCCCGCTCGAGGGGATCGGCTTCACCCACGACACGTCGGACATCGCGGGCGGCCCCGTCCGCTCCGCGTACCGGGAGGCGGGCTCCATGTCGAGCGGGGTCGAGCTCTCCCTCGTGTTGACCTCCCAGATCCGGGCCGTCGACGTGGCCGACGCGGTCTCCCTCGTCCTCAACCACCACTTCCTGCCCGGATCTCATGGGGAACCTCAAGAGCTACGCGACCCAGAAGTTCCGCTGCAAGGCCTGCGGGCTCTCGTACCGCCGGCCACCGCTCACCGGCCACTGCACCTCCACGAAGGGCCGGCCCACCCCCTGCGGGGGCGAGCTTTTGCCGACCGTCTACGAGGGGGCGGTCCGCAAGTACCTGGGGCTCTCCCAGCGTCTTGCGTCCACCGCCGGGGTGACGCCGTACCTTCGCCAGCGGATCCAGCTGCTCGACACGTCCCTCGCCACGATGTTCCCCACCGAGGTCACCCAGACCACGCTGGAGACGTACGAAGGCGAGGGGTCCGACCCTCCTGGCTAGGCGTTGGCGCCGCCGAGGGGGGCGCCGCGCCGGGGCCCGGAGGCCTGCCGGGCGAGGTCGGCCGCCTCGTCGAGGGCCGGCTCCACGCCGAGCTCCAGGTACCAGCGGTCCATGTAGACCTGGGCGCCGGAGCGCTTGACCGAGACTCCCGGCACGCCGAGCTCCTCCATCCCGCGGCTGCCGAGCGGCGGGGCGATCAGGAGCCCGCAGCGTTCGCCGCGCCACGAGGCGACGAGGACGACCCAGCCCTCCCGGCTCCGGCGCTCGATCACCCCCGCGGCCTCCTGGACCCGCTGGTCCAGGGTCGTGTCCTCCTGCATCGGGCCGTACTGGAGGAACCGCCGGGCGGAGGTCCTCAGGGTCCAGCCGAGGAAGGAGCGGTCGGCAGGGTCGTACTCGCGCACCGTGAGATCGGGAGCGTTCGTCATCAATCTAGGGGTGGGCCCCGGGGAGGTAGTATCTGACGCACCCCGGCCGAGCACCGGGCGAACTCACCGGAGGTGAGGGGAGGCGCGGTGGGGAACTCCCAAATATAAGGGCACCCGTCCGACCGCCGCGGGCTTGTGGGGTAGTTTGGACTATCCTTCTGGCCTTCGAAGCCAGAGACCTGGGTTCGAATCCGACGGCGCCGGCCGTCGGCGGAACTCCCAGCAAGCCCGTTCGACTACCGGAAGTACGCCTGGGAGGCCGCGGGGTCCGCCCGCTTCTCCTCCTCGGGCTTCGCCGCCTCGAGCACATCGATCGCCAGCACGGCGTTGAGCGGGATCAGCCGGACGAGGCCCTTCTCCTCCTTCGTCCCTTCGCCGAGCTCGATGGCGATCGAGTTGTCGCCGCCGACGCTCACGAGGCCACGGAACAGGCCGGTCGAGACGAGGGCGTCGTCCCGGGTCCCGGCCGAGCGGATCCGGATCCGCGAGCCGTTGGTCAGCGCGATGGCGGGCTTCTTCGGAGGGGGGAGTTCGGTCGTCATCGACTGGAAGCTCGGATCTTGGGAGCGGCCTTGGCCGCCGGGGCGGCGGCCGGCGGGACCGGGGCCATGGGCCCGGGGGTGAGAGGCGTGCGTTCGAGGAGGGTCTGCAAGTGGTCCACCGTCTCCCGGTACCGTCGGAGCGCGTTGGTCGCGTTCGCTTCCGTGAAGTCCCAGGCGCGGGCGAGGTTGCCATACCGGAGCCGATAGCCCTTTCGGCCCTTCCCGTCGGCCGCCCCGGGCACCTCCTCGAGCATGTCGAGCGACTTCAGTTTGTTGAGGTGTCGGTAGACGGTGGGCTTGGAGGTCTTCAGGACCGCCACCAGCTCCTCGGCGTACCACGGCCTCGCCGGGTCCCTAAGGAAGCACTCCCGGAACATCCGGTACGGCAGCGTCGTCGAGATCGGGCCGACGCCGCCCCGGTGGTCCTCGCCCTCCGGGAGGTACCCCACCATCCGGAGGAACTCCTCGAGCACCTCGTCGACGTCCGAGATCGGCGTCAGCGGCGTCGTGTACCGCAACGTGAGCTCGAACGGCATGGGGGACAGTGCCCCAACGCACCCCCGATAAAAGAACCACACGGACGGTCGCGCCTCCGGGGCCGGGGCGAACCGCCCCTCGGGGGCGTCTCCCCAGCCCTTAAACTCCCGCGACCGTGGGCGGGCCATGGCCCTGGCCCGGTCCGAGATCGAGGCGATCGTACGCGACTACGATCCTCGGCCGACGATCGGTTCCATCGGGTCCCACTCGGCGCTCGATATCGCCGATGGGGCCATCTCCGAGGGGTTCCCGACGCTGGTCCTCGCCCAGCGCGGCCGGGAGCGGACGTACTCGCAGGTACTATCGGACCCGGCGGGACGCGAAGGGGAACGTCGTGCGGGGATGCGTCGACGAGGTATGGACGTACGACCGGTTCGACGCGCTCGTGCGCCCCGAAGAGCAGGACCGGCTGCGGCGTCGCTCGGTCCTCCTGGTCCCGAACCGGGCCCTGAGCTCCTACGTTCCGATCCCGGCGATCGAGGACGATCTGAAGGTCCCCATCGTCGGGTCCCGGGCCCTGCTGCGCATCGAGGAGCGGACGGAGCGGGAGAACTACTACCAGCTCCTCGAGAGGGCCGGCATCCCCGCCCCTCGCGAGGTGTCCGACCCCCGCTCGATCGACGGCCTCACGATCGTGAAGCTCCCCCACGCGAAGCGCCGGCTCGAACGGGGCTTCTTCACGGTCGCCACCGCCGAGGAGTACCATCGCAAGTCCGAGGAGATGATCGCGCGCGGGACGATCACCCGGGAGGACCTTTCGACCGCCCGGATCGAGCGATACATCCTCGGCCCCGTGTTCAACTTCAATTTCTTCTTCTCCCCTCTGGTCCCCCGGGAGGACGGGCTCGAGCTCCTCGGTGTCGATGAGCGACGGGAAAGCTCGTTGGACGGGCTCGTCCGGCTCCCCGCCGAGCAGCAGCTGGCGCTGCCCGCCTCGGCCCGGACCCCCGACTACACCGTCGTGGGCCACGGGACCCTGACGGTCCGTGAGTCGCTCCTGGAGGAAGTGTTCCGGATGGGGGAGCGGTTCGTGGAGGCCTCCCGTCGTTCAGCTCCCCCCGGGATCCTCGGACCGTTCTGCCTGCAGACGTGCGTGGACCCCGATGGGAAGCCGTGGGTGTTCGACGTGGCGGCCCGGATCGGCGGAGGCACCAACATCCACCTCGGGGTGGGCCATCCGTACGGCAACGCCCTCTGGAGGGTCCCCATGAGCTCGGGCCGGCGGATCGCGCTGGAGGTCCGCCACGCGTTAGAGCTCGGACGTCTCCCGGAGATCGTCACATGACGCTGCCGACCCCCGCCCCCTCGCGACCGGCGCCCCCGCTGCGGACCACCGCCCTCCACGCCTTCCACGTGGCCCACGGGGGCCACATGGTCCCGTTCGCCGGCTGGGAGATGCCCCTGTACTACGAGGGCATCATCGCCGAGCACCGCGCCGTCCGTACCGGCGTCGGGCTGTTCGACGTTTCGCACATGGGGGTCATCACAGCGCTCGGGGCGACGGCGGCCGCCCTGCTCGCCCGTCGGACCACGTGCAACGTCCCCCGGCTCGTCCCCGGGCAGGTGCGGTACACGTTCCTGCTGGACGCCACGGGGGCGATCATCGACGACCTGCTGGTCACGCGCCTCGACAACGGAGCGGTCCCTGAACAGGGTTTCCTCGTGGTCCCCAACGCCGCCAACGCCTCCGCGGTGTTCGACCTCCTGAGGTCCCACCGGCTCCCGGACACCGCGCTGGCTTGGCACAACCCCGACGTCTCGATCCTCGCGGTCCAGGGGCCCAAGGCCCGGGCGACCCTGGAGGCGATGTTCGGCTGGGACCTGTCGGGACTCAAGTTCTACCATGCGCGCCGGTTCCCTTCTCACGGCCCCGAGGCAAGGGGGTCCAAGGGCGACCTCGGTGCCCCGGCGCTCCCGGATCTGGCGCACTCCCACTGGGTCGGGCGGACCGGGTACACCGGCGAGACCGGCTGACGAGCTGTTCGTCCGGGCCGCGGACGCCGCGCCCCTCGCCGAGCGGCTGCTCGCCGCCGGTGTCGTGCCCTGCGGGCTCGGGGCCCGGGACACGCTGCGTCTCGAGAAGGGGTACCTCCTCTCGGGGCAGGACTTCCATCGGGACCGGTCGCCGATCGAGGCGGCCCAGGACAAGTTCGTCGAGCTCGACCATGCCTTCGTGGGGCGACCGGTGATCGAGCAGCAGGTGAAGGACGGGCCCGCGGTGCGGCTGGCCGGCCTGCGCGTCGACACCCCGGGCGCCATCCCACGCCACGGCACCCCGGTCCTGGTCGGTGAGCACCGGACCGAGCTCACCAGCGGGGGCCTCTCGCCCTCGCTCAACTATGGGATCGGCCTCGCCTACCTCCCCACCGCGCAGTCCGCGGTCGGGACCCACGTCGAGCTCGAGATCCGGGGCCGCAAGGTCCCGGCCGAGGTGGTCCCAACGCCGTTCTACCCCGTGCCGGCCGCGCGAACCTGATATACGTCGCCCTCCCCATAAGACGGGAGGAATGGCCGGGACCTCCGGGGCCGAGCGGCCGTTCGTGGGCCGCCCGGAGGCGGTGGACGCGCTCCGCCGCCGCAGCGACGCCGTCCGGTTCGGACGAGGCGGCCTCACGGTCATCGAGGGGGAGGCCGGGGTCGGCAAGTCCACCCTGATCGACGGGATCGTCCGGGAGGTCCGGGCGAAGGGGCTCCAGGTCCTGATGGCCCGGGCCCGCTCCCTGGAGAACCCCCCTCCGCTCCTCCTCCTCCGGGAGGCGCTGGCGAGCGTCCAGCAGGCGGCCGCGGAGCCGGAGGAAACGCCCGGGGGAAGCTCGCCGATCGCCTTCGCCCCATCGGCGTTCCGGACCGCGGGGGGGCTCGGGCGATTCCCGGTCTCGCCGGAGGGCGGGGACCCGTGGACCCTGGACGACCATGTGCTCGAGCCGTTCGCCGGCGCGATTGAAGGGACCGGGGACAGCCGCACGCGGCTCGATACCCAGCTGACGGGCCGGTTCCTGGAGATCGGGGGGCGAGCGCCGACCCTCCTGGTCCTCGAGGACCTCCACCTGGCGGACGATGCCTCCTTGGAGGCGCTGGGCCACATGGTCCCGGAGCTCACGGAGCACGCCGTCTGGGTCGTGGCGACCCGCCTTCCGCTCTCCTCCCTCTCCGGTCCCCGCCGGGCGATCCTCGAGTCGATCGAACGGGCGGGGGGTGCCGAGGCGGTCGTGGTCCGTCCCCTCAACGCCGGCGAGGTCGCGGAGTTCGTCCGCCTGAAGGGACCGGGCACGAAGGTGGCGGCGGACGACCTCACCCGCTGGCACTCCCAGTCCGGGGGGAATCCGTCGTTCCTCGAGCAGATCCTCCAGCGCCGGACCGAGGTGGGCGGGACCGGCGGCCCCGCCGGGTCCGAGACCCCGGAGTTTGCCGAGTACCAGGCCCGCCAGGTCCGGGAGCTCGGCCCCGAGGAGGAGCGGGTCCTCGCCGTCGGATCGATCCTCGGGCGGGAGTTCCCGTTCTCGCTCCTCCTGCGTGCCAGCGGGGAGGAGGAGGAGCATCTCGCCGAGCTCGTCCAGGGGCTGGTGGGCCGGGGCCTCTGGCGCGAACAGTCGGACGAGTCCCTCGAGTTCCGGCGCGACGATCTCCGGGCCCAGATCTACCAGGGCCTCTCCGAGGCCCGGCGGCGCCTTCTCCACAAGCGGGCCGTGGACGCCCTGGAGGCCCATGGGGCGGTCGACGTGGCCACCATCTACGCCCTCGCCCGGCACACCTACCTGGCTAAGCTCGACGACAAGGCGGCCGGCTACAACCGGCTCGCCGGTGAGTTCGCCGCCCGGTCGTTCGCGCCCCTCGTCGCGCGCCAGCACTTCGAGCGCGCCCTCGAGTGCTATCGACGCCTCCCCCTGCCCGACCACTCGACCGAGCTGGAGGTCGCGCTCGATCTCGCGGTCCAGCTCGACCGGCTCGGGGAGCTGCAGGCCGCGGAGCGGTTCCTCTCGGATGCCCTCTCGGAGGTCGGCCGCGCCCCGGAGATCCCCCCCGCCCTCTGGTCCGTGGCGACGGTGTTCCTGGCCCGTATCTACTCCGACCAGGGACGCTGGGAGGAGGTGGACAGGATCACCCGGGAGCTCCTCGAGCACGGCACGACGGGGATGACGCCGCGGACCCTCCTCGCGCTCCGGCGGCTCCGGGGAGAGTTCCTGTACTTCTATGGCCGGTTCCCCGAATCCCTCGCCGAGCACGATGCGGCCCTCTCGATCGCCCAGGGGCAGAACGACGCCAGGGAGGTGGCCCTGGAGACGGTCCGCAGGGCGAACGTCCTCGGGATGATCCCCGAACGGTTCGAGGAGGCGGTCGAGGACTACCGGCGGGCGACCCGGTCCCTCATCGAACAGGGGGACAACGGCGAGGCGGCGTACTCGCTGATCTACCTCGGCATCGTCCTGAGCCAGCACGATCGCGTCGACGAGGGGCTCAAGGCCCTCGAGGAGGCGAAGGCGCTCGCCGAGAAGGCCCACGACTCCCGGAGGCTCGGGTGGGCCCTGTTCAACATCGCCGATCTGTCGCAGGACCTGGGCCGCATCGAGGAGGCGTTCGCCGCCAACGCCCAGGCCCGGGAGATCCTCGAGCCGGTCGGGGACCGGTTCGGGCTGGTCCAGACCCTGATCATCGAGGGGAAGATCCGGCTCCGGGCCGGCGAGGTCGATCGCGCCGAGGCGGAGCTCCTGGAGGCGTACCGCCTGGCCCGGGAACTGAACGTACCCGCCGACGAGGCCGAGGTCGTGCTGAGGCTCGCCGAGACCGCCCTGGCCCGGCAGGACATCGCCGGCGCCCGGAGCCGGGCCGCGGAGCTCCTTAGGCTGAACATCGACCGGGTCCGGCCCGACCTGGCACAGGACCACGAACGGCTCCTCGCCCGTCTCTGGACGGCCGGAGGCCCCCCTGCCTAGGCGGGGCCGGGCCCCGCCATCGGGACGCCCGGCACGGCCGGACCGCCGCGCCCTTCTCCGCGCACTCGCCGAGGACCGGGTGGCGCTCGATCGGACGACACGCGCCATCTTCCCCCGTCCCATGTCAGCGAGTGCCCGGGTCGTCGCCCAGGCGTCGGGGATCGTCTCCGGGATCGACATCGCGGTCGAACTGGCGCGGCTCCGCGGGCTGGTCGCGCGTCCGCGACGACATGACGGAGAGCCGGTCCGGTCGGGCCAGGAGGTCCTCGAGCTCTCGGGGGACCTTGGGCGGATCCTCGGCGTGGAGCGAACGATCCTCAACTACCTCATGCACCTGAGCGGCGTCGCGACGGCCACGGCGCGGGCGGTGCGCGCCGCGCGGCCTCTCCAGGTCTACGCGACCCGCAAGACCCTTCCCGGGCTCCGGGACGCCGAGAAGGCGGCGGTGGTCCACGGGGGCGGGTTCCCTCACCGACGCGATCTATCGAGCGGCATCCTCGTGAAGAACACCCACCTCGCGTACGTGTCGGTCGCCGAGGCGGTCCGGAGGGCGAGGGTAGGATCGAGACATCTCCCCGTCCAGGTGGAGGTCAGCGATCCATCGGCCGCCGTGGCCGCGGCCCAGGCCGGCGCTGCGGCGCTCCTGATCGACAACCAAGGCCCGGCCCGGACTCGGCGGATCATCGCGGCCCTTCGGACGGCCGGCCTTCGCCGGGGCGTCTGGGTGGAGGTATCGGGGGGGATCACGCCGGAGAACGTGGCCCGGTTCCGCACCGTCGGCGCCGACGCCGTCAGCCTGGGCTCCCTCACGCACTCGGCCCCGGCGCTCCCGTTCCACCTTGAGGTCCGCGCCCCGAGGGTAACCCCGCGGCGACCGCCGACTTAAGTGTCGAGGGGACCTAGTTCTCCCGGGAGAACGCCATGTCGCTCGAGACGGAGGTCCAGCGCCTGAAGGAGGACCGTCACGCCCTCCTCCTGGCGCACAACTACCAGCTCCCCGAGGTCCAGGACGTGGCGGACTTCGTCGGCGACTCCCTGTACCTCTCCCGCAAGGCGATCGAGGCGGAGCAGCCGGTGATCTGCTTCGCCGGCGTCCGGTTCATGGCCGAGACGGCGAAGATCCTGAACCCGACGAAGACCGTGCTCCTCCCGGACATGGCCGCGGGCTGCGGTCTCGCCGACTCCATCACGGCGGAGCAGCTGAGGGAGTGGAAGTCCCAGCACCCGGGGGCCGTGGTGGTCTCGTACATCAACACCTCCGCCGAGGTGAAGGCGGAGTCGGACTACTGCTGCACGAGCTCCAACGCGGCCAAGGTCGTGAGCCAGGTCCCCGAAGGCAAGGAGATCCTGTTCCTCCCGGATATCTTCCTCGGCGAGTACGTCCGCAACAAGACCGGACGAAAGATGCACCTGTGGGTCGGGGACTGCCCTGTCCACGCGAAGCTCCGGCCCCAGGACCTCGAACGGGCCCGGATCGAGCACCCCGGCGCGGAGGTCGTGGCCCACCCGGAATGCGGCTGCTCCACCGCCGCGCTTCCCCACGTGGACCGGATCCTCTCCACCGATGGCATGGTGCGGTTCGCCGAGGAGACCCGGGCGAAGGAGGTGCTGGTCGCCACCGAGGTGGGGATCCTTCACCGGATGCGCAAGCTCAACCCGACGACCACCTTCACGCCGCTGTCGGAGGGGGCGATCTGCCCGTACATGAAGCAGATCGACCTCACGGACATCCGGGACTCTCTCCAGCTGAACCGGTTCCAGATCGACGTGCCGGTGGAGATCGCCCGGAAGGCCCGGCTCGCTCTCGATCGGATGATCGCGGCGTAACCCCTAGGCGTGCCCCGGCATCAGGGGGCCGATCCCGTGGGCGTAGTAGCTCCACGCCGCGAGGAACAGCAGGACCGAGGAGAGGAACATGACCCCGATCGCGGTCCAGGACGGCTTGGTCCGTAGGTAGAACCCGATGGAGAACGGGTTGAGCCGGGTCGAGAGGAACGACAGGGTGGACAGCAATAGGAATCCTCCCAACAGGACGGGAAGGACCACGCTGACGGTCCCCAGCAACAGGCCCGCGAACAACACGACGACGGCGACGGGAGCCGCCGCGTTCGAGCGGCGCTTCGGCTCCTCCTCCGCAGCAACCCGTTTCGGTTTCCGAAGGGCCGGTCGGCGCGCCACGGTGGGTCGTGGTCCGTTCCCCTAGAAGAAATCGCCCGTCCACTGGCACGGCCGTCCGGCCGCGCGCCCATTTCCCCCCCGACGTCGGCGTCCGAGGTGCCCGCCGGTCCGCGCGAATGTAGATAGTCCAGAGCACTCTCTCCCCTTCCATCGTCCCGGGCATGTCACCCTCACCGTCCACCTCGCGAACCCCCTCCACGGGTCCGCGACCTCCCCGATGGGCGGTAGCGGGCTGGGCTGTGGGCGGGATCCTGGTGATCCTGGGCGCGGGGCTCGCTGGGGTGATCGGAGCCCCGTCGAACCTGGCAGGGGGGATGGTGCTCGCCGGCGCGATCGTCGCGCTGCTGGCGCTCACCGCCTACCTGCTGGTCCCGACCGTCCCTGCCCCGCTCCCCGTCGCGGCTCCCCGCTCGTCCCGCCCCTCCGGGACCGCCCGGGTGGCGTCGCCACCGGCGTCCGAAGTTCCAGCGCCCCCGGTCCTAGCCGCTCCATCGCGCTTCCCGAGCCTCGCCGCCCAGGCGTCCGCCTCCAATGCGGTGCGGAGGGCGGCGGCGGTTGGGATCCTGAGCGCGTCGAGCGGGAGCACTGCCTCCTCGTCGGGCCCCGCACCGCCCTCCTCAGGTCCCCCCACCTCCAGGGTCGCCTCCGAGCGTGCGTCCCGCGGATTGACCTCGATCCCAGGGGCCTACCTCCAGGCCGCGGACGCCCAACATGACCCGGCGCTCGATTGGGACACCATCGCTCCGCCCGTGGCCGCTCCCCTTCCGTTCGCCGCAGGGTTCCAGCGGGATGCGCCGGGGCTCCGGGCGGCCGGCGGGGCGCCCGAGACGCCTCGAGACTCCGTCCTCGAGATGGAGCTCGCACGACTGCGCGCACGGGTGCGGGAGCTGGAGGTCCGCCGACCCGCTGTTCTCTCCGGGGTGTCGGCGCGGCGTGGTGCATCGTCGGCCGCCGCAGCGGCTCCCAGGGCCCCAGAGCCGCCCGCCCCCCCGGCCCAGGTGGCGGTCGTCGGACCCCGGGGCTGTGCCGGGTGCGGCGAAGCTCTCGCCACGAGTCAGCCACCCCCTCTCTGTTGGGGATGCGGACGGGCGTTGTGCCCGAACTGCTACTGGCGGTTCGGGCCGGGCCCTGGGCTCCACCGGTGTCCCGAGTGCCTCTCGAGGTCGCCCAGTGTCACGACGGGGATCTCCGGCGGTCGGGCGGCTCGGGCTACGATGACGACGCCGGCGACAGGGGCGGCGACGAACCCCATCTCCCCGCCGGCATCGCGTTGAGCACGCGGTCGGCCAGGATCCCTGCCCGCCGGGCGAGCCCGACCGAGAGCACCCCTTCTGACGTGTCCCCGACCCCCACGCGGAGGTGGACGAACCCCCCGGCTGTATGGTGGGCCCGCGCTTGGGCGGCGTCGATCCCCTCCGCGGCGCCCTGGGCGGTCAGCTCCACGGCGAGTCCCGCCCTTCGGGCGAACTTCAGCCAGGGGGCCGTCGTCGCGGCGTCGGAGACCGCCCCCGGGGGGCCCGTGACAAGGTGGGCCAGGAGCATCGGACCAGGACACCCCGCCGGCACGGCGGCGGGCGGCGACTCCCCGACCGCGCGAAAAATGGTGTAGTCCCCCGACGGCGCGCCGGCACGCGGGGCGTTGGCGTCGAGTTCCACCCCGAGAAGCGCTCGCGGTCCCGGGCCCTTCGGGGGGCCGAGGGCCTTGCGGAGCTCCGCGATCTGGCCGTCCGGGGCGACCAGTCCGACGTACGCCCACCCTTTCGACCGCGCATGCTGGATCGCGGCGTCGATCGTCACCCGGTCCACCGCGTCAACGTGGATATGGAGGTCCCCGAGGATCTCCGACTCCTCCACGAGCTTCGGGAGGGTGCCAGCCGCGGCGGCCGTGATCTCTCCGGCCCCCTCCCGGATCTCCGGCGGGATCCAGGCGAGGCCGAACGCCTGGTAGACGTCCTCCTCGGTCGCCCCCGCGACCCGGTCGTCGCCCCGAAAGACCCCGTACTCGTTGACCTTGAGCCCCCGGTCCTTCGCGAGGCTGCGGAGCTCGACGTTGTGGTCCTTGGAGCCGGTAAAGTACTGCCACGCCGCCCCGAACGAAGCGGGTTCCACCACGCGCAGGTCGACCTGGACGCCTCCCGTGACCAGGATCGTCGCCTTCGTAGGCCCCTTCAGCTTCACCTCGATCCGTTCCGGCAGGGCGGTGAACGCGTCCAGGACCTTGGCCGGCTCCTTCGAGGTGGCGAGGATGTCCAGGTCCCCCACGCTCTCCCGACGGCGCCGCAGCGAACCCGCGACGACCAGCTGGTCGACCGGGGCCGCCCGAAGCTGACGCACCAGCCCCTCGGCGAGACGGTACGCCTCCGCCAGCGGGATCCGGTGACCCATCGAGGTGGTGGTCGTCAGCGCCGCGCGAAGGTTCTCGATCTTCTTGGGGCCGAACCCTGACAAGCCCTGGAGCCGTCCGGCGTCGAGGGCGGCCAGGAGCTCGGCCGGCCCTTCGACCCCCAGGTCGGTCCAGAACCGGCGGGCCGTCTTCGGACCGAACCCGGAGAGCCGCATCAGGTCGACGACCCCGGGCGGGACCTCGGCCCGGAGCCGCTCGTAGTAGGCGATCTTCGCGTCCCGCAGGTACTCCTGGATCTTCTCTGAGATCGCGGCCCCGACGCCGGGGATCTCGTTGAGCTGTCCCCGGGTGGCGACGGCCCGGATGTCCTCCGTGAGCGTCTCTACCGACCGGGCCGCCCGTCGGTACGCCTCGGGCTTGAACCGCTCGCCCATCAGGTCGAGCAGGTCGGCGATCCCCCGGAGCTGCTCGGCGAGCTCCGAGTTGGTCGACATCCCAGCTCCCCCAGAGGCCCTATCGTCAAGAAGCGTTCGGCGGCTCCATCGGCCGCGTCGCGTCGACCCACGCCCGGCGCTCCCGGGCGACGAACCCGAGCCGCTCGTACACGCGCCGGGCCGGGACGTTCTCCTCGTTGACGAAGAGCGCTGGCCGGGCCCCGGCCATGACCGTCGCCGCCACGGCGGCCCGGGTCGCCTCCCGGGCGTACCCGCGGCCCCGGGCCTCGGCGACCGTGAAGACCCCGCCGATGATCCAGGCGCGGGGGGAGGCCGCCGTGATGCGCGCCACCGACACGAGCCGGCCCTGGTCCACCACCCCGTAGATCGGTTCGATCTCGGGATCGGCGCCCGCGTAGGGGATGGTGAGGACGCTGGGATGGCGGTCGGCGAGCTCGCGGAGCATCGGGGTATCCCGCCGGTCCAGCCGGCGGCCGAGCCCCGGGGCGAGCTGGTCCGGGGGGATCGGCCGATCGCACGCCATCAACAGCACATTGGAGACCGTGGCCGGCCCGCGGAGGCGCGCCACCTCGCCGCCGATCGGCTCGGGGACCACGGCGGTCAACGGGCGGGGAGGGAGCGCGGCCAGGAGGGGGGCCGGGTCGGCGGCGGTCCCAATCCAGTGGACGACCGGCATCCCTGGCCGGCCTTTCCAGATGAGCAGGTAGACCGACGGTCGCTCGTCCTCGACGAGCGTCAGGAACTCCACCTTGTCCGGGGCGTGCTGGCGGTCCCAGAGGGCGAAAACGTGCGAGACCGGGTCGTGCTCGGCGAGTTCGTGCAGCCACGCCGGGTCGAGTCCGCGCTCGATGCGCCCGGGCGACATGGGGCTCCCGAGTGGCCCACGCCTACATAGGTCCGGCCGAGGGGCGCCCGCTCCCCGACGGGGCCGGGAGGGCCGAGGGACAACGGTTAATGCCGGGGGCCCCTCGAACACCATGGCGCGCACCCGGGGCACCGGCCCGGAGTTCCCGGCGCACCTCAACCGCCTCTACGCGGCGTTCCCGTTCGATCGGTCGCTCGCCGAGGATCCGCTCTCCTGCGTCCGTCCGTACGCCGGGGACCCCCGGGCGGCCGAGATCGCCGGCCTGATCGCTGCCACCCTGGCCGTAGGCAACACCACCGCCATCCGGGGGGCGTTCGGTCGTGTGGCCGGGTCCGTGGGGAACGACTTCCCCGGGTTCGTGGAGGGTACTACGGCCGCCAACTATGCCACCCAGCTCGGCCGGTTCCGGCACCGGTGGATCCGGGGGGACCAGATCGGATACCTGGCTCTCCGCCTCCGACGTTTGTACCAGTCATACCCTACCCTGGAAACGCTCTTTCTGGAGGGATCGGCGGGTACCCCGGGTGGTTTCGCCGGCGGCCTCCACGCGCTGGCGCTCGGGCTCCGAGGCGACGCCACGGGAATGCCCGAGCCGCCCGCGGGGTACGTCCCGCTCTTCCCGAGCCCCATCGAGAAGCCGTCGACGGCCTGCAAACGGATGACCCTCTTCGTACGGTGGATGGTCCGGGACCGTTTTCCCGACCTGGGGGTGTGGGCCCGGGTCCCGATGGGCGAGCTGCGCGTGCCGCTGGACCTCCACGTCCATTGGATCGCCTACAACACCGGCCTGACCCGCCGAAGGTCCCGAAGCTGGGCCGCGGTGGAGGAGATCACGGAAACCCTCCGCCGGATCGACCCGATGGACCCGATCAAGTTCGATTTCGTCCTCTGCCACACCGGGATCTCGGGGGACTGCCCGAAGGAGCGGGACATCGCCGTCTGCGGGCCGTGCTCGCTGCGGCCCGACTGCCGGCTCTGGCGGGGCCGGGGGGCCGCGTGACGCCCCCCCTCGCCGACCCAGGCCTGATGGTCCGGTTCCGGGCGGCGGAACAGAAGATCGCCTGGCGGCCGGTCGCCGGGCGATCGAAAGGCGTGTCGGTCCGGATCGCCCACCTCCACGATGAGGAGGCCCGGGTGGAGTCGAGGGAGCGCCCCGGTGAAACGACGTTCCGCACCGACTCCGGGCCCGTCGGCGCGCTCGTCCTTCTGATGGAGCTCGACCGTCGGGGGGCGCCGACCCGGCTCATCGCCCACGACGCCGGGGCGGTCCCGGGGTTCCCGATGGGCTCCCTGGAGGCGGTCTGGGCCGCCGGAGCGGCCCCCGAGGCCGGGGGGCTCCCACTCCCGGACCTCGTCAGCCTCGCCCGGTACGCCCTCGCTTGAGGGACGGACCCGCCCCGCTCGCCTAGGAGCAGCCGCTGGTCGCCCCGCAGACCGTGCAGGCGTAGCACGTCCCGGAGCGGACCATGATCCCGCCGCACACGTGGCACGACGGCGCGTCATCGGTCACACCGCCGGACGGGTTCCCGCCCTCGCCGAAGGAGTCGAGCGGCTTGGTCTCGAACTTGACGACGGTCGCGGGCGTCGCCGCCTTGGAGGGGGCCGTGTTCCCGTGACCGTTGCCGCTGTCCGGGGCCTCCAGGCCGATGGCCCGCCGGTCGTCCTCCGTCAGGAACTCGTACGCGAGCCACCGGGCCACGTAGTCGGGGATCGACTTCGCGAACCGGACCTTCGGGTTGTTGGTGGCGCCGGCCGGCTCGAACCGTAGGTGGGCCAGCTTGCGGACCAGGTCCTTCAACGGCACCCCGTGCTGGAGCGCCATCGACATGGAGATCCCGAGCGAGTCCATGAGGCCGTTGACCGTGGACCCTTCCTTCGTCACCCGGAAGAAGATCTCCCCGGGGCGTCCGTCGGGGTAGAGACCGACCGTCACGTAGCCGTCGTGGCCCCCCACCTGGAAGTGGTGGGTCAGGGCCTTGCGCTCATCGGGGAGCCGCTCCCTCGCCGGGGCGCGGACCGTCGGGACCGCCGCCGCCGGGGTTCGGCCCTTGCCGGTCTCGAACGGCTGGGAGGCCTTGCAGCCGTCCCGATAGAGCGCCACGGACTTGACGCCGAGGCGCCACGCCTCGAGGTAGATCTTCTCGATGTCCTCCACGGAGGCGTCGTGGGGGAGGTTGATGGTCTTGGACGCGCCGCCCGAGAGGAACGGCTGGACCGCGCCGAGCATCTTGAGGTGGCCCATGGGCGCGATGGTCCGGTTCCCGCCGGCGGGGGCGAGGGCGCAGTCGAAGACGTTCAGGTGGGACGGATCGAGCCCCGGGGCACCCTCGATGGTCCCGGTGGTCTCCACGTGCTTGCGGATCGCCGCGGCGGCCTCCGCGGAGTAGCCCAGCGAGTGGAGTCCGTCATCGACGGTGTGGTTGAGCATCCGCATGACGCCGCCGCCGACGAGGTTCTTCGTCTTGACGAGCGCCAGCTCGGGCTCGAGGCCGAGGGTGTCGCAGCCCATCAGGAGACCGATGGTCCCGGTGGGGGCGATGACCGAGATCTGGGCGTTGCGGAACCCCCAGAGCTCGCCGGCCTTCACCGTGTCATGCCACCGGGCCCGGGCCGCCTCGACGTAGCCGGTAAGGCGCGCATCGTTGGTGGGGATGGTGTCGGCGGCGTGGGAGTGCTTCGTCATCACCCGCAGCATCGGGGCACGGTTCTTGTCGAACCCGGCGAACGGGCCGACCCGGGCCGCGATCTCCGCGGACATGTCGGTACCCTTCCGCCGAGAGGAACGCCGAGACCGCGCCGGCGAGGGTCCGGCCAGCGTCCGAGTCGTAGGCGAGGCCGTAGTGCATCAGGAGCGAGCCCAGGTTCGCGTACCCGAGGCCCAGGGGGCGGAAGTCGTGGGAGTTCTGGGCGATGGTCGCCGTCGGGTAGCTCGACGCGTCGACGACGATCTCCATGGCGAGGATCATCGTCCGGACGGCGTCCTTGAACAACGGGAGGTCGAACGACCCGTCCTCCTTCAGGAACCGCATCAGGTTGATCGACGAGAGGTTGCACGCCGTGTCGTCGAGGAACAGGTACTCGCTGCACGGGTTGGAGGCGTTGATCCGCCCCGACATGGGGCTGGTGTGCCAGTCGTTGGTGATGTCGTCGTACTGGACCCCGGGGTCCCCGCACCGCCACGCGGCGTAGGCGAGCTTGCGCCAGAGCTCCCGGGCCCGGTACGACTGGGCCACGGAGTGGTCGGTCCGGTTGTACGTCTTCCACTCGCCGTCCTTGACGACGGCGTCCATGAACGAGTCCGGGATCCGGACCGAGTGGTTCGCGTTCTGGTAGGCGATGGACGCGTACGCGCTGTCCGGGTCGGTCCCGTCGAAGTTCGGGGAGTACCCCTCCCGGATGAGGGCGTAGGCCTTGTCCTCCTCCCGGACCTTGCACTCGATGAAGTCGATGACGTCGGGGTGGTCCATGTTCAGGATCACCATCTTGGCGGCGCGCCGGGTGGTACCGCCGGACTTGATGACCCCGGCCAGGGCGTCAAACGCCCGCATGAACGAGACGGGGCCGGACGCGATGCCCCCGCCCGAGAGCCTCTCGTGGCTCCCCCGGAGGGCCGAGAGGTTGGAGCCGGTCCCGCTGCCGCCCTTGAACAGGCGGCCCTCGCTGGTGGCGAGCGCGAGGATCGAGTCCATGTCGTCGGCGACCGACTGGATGAAGCACGCCGAGCACTGGGGGGTCTCGCGGACCCCGACGTTGAACCAGACGGGGCTGTTGAACGCCGCCATCTGATGGACCATGAGGTAGGAGAGGCTCTCCTCGAGGAGGGTCGCCTCACCGGGGGTGTCGTAGTAGCCGAGCTCGAGGCCCTTCTGGGCGATCCAGTGGGTGACCCGCCGGATCATCCCCTCGACGGAGCTCTCGCGCCGGCCGTCGATGACCCGGAAGTACTTCGACGCGGCGATGTTGATCGAATTGTCGGACCACCCCGACGGGGCCCGGATCCCCTTCAGCTCGAAGATGATCTTTCCGTCGGCGTTCTTGATCACCGAATCGTGGGTCTTCCACGTCACGGTATCGAAGGCGGTCTTGTCGCGGGGGACGAGGCGGGGGATGGGAATCGGTTCCCGACCGACGCGGGGGGAGGTCCGGTGGGCCTCCTCGGCGACGGCTCCGGTGCGTTTCTTGGCTACGGCCATGGTTGCTTCCTGGAGAAGATGCGCGACCCCGTGTCGGTGGGGACGGTATCGACGAGCCTGCGGACGCCTCGATTCCTATTGAGCTACCGGCCGTGACGGGAAGAAACGGGACCTGACGGAACAGTGTTTCTCGTCGGCCGGAGCGTTCAGGAACGTCGGTGTGCGGGCCTCGGACACCCTTCGCGAACCCTCCGGACGGTCCGTAGTTCTTCGTGGCTTTAATCCCGTGGGTCGTACGAGAGCCCGCGTCGGCCGTACGCGTTCCAAAGTCGCGCAACTATCGGCCGGGCTCGGCCCGGTCGGTGGGCGGCGGCAGGATCCGCATCGTGCACGGCATGGTGACGCCGCAGTCCCCGCAGTACAGCCCCTCGTCGGAGACCCAGAGGAACTGGCCGCACCGTTCGCACTTTCGAGGATCGTCGGGATCGTTCCGGCAGACCATCGATGGGGTCACGGGCGGGCCGGGTATTTGGGAGCGAGGTCCGAGCGCTCCCCGACGGGCGATGGGGCGATCTCGTCGCAGATCCGGGGAAAAATAAGAAACCCCTTCCCGAAGGAAGGGGTTTCCAGGGGGGAAAGAGAGGAGCGCCTTCAGGCGTTCTTCATCTTGGCGCGGGAGATGAACCCCTTCTTGTCCAGGAAGTACATGTAGCCATCCTGGCGGGTGATCTTCTCCGTGCCGACCTTAGCTTTCTTGCCGCTCTTGTTGAGCTTCGTGGGGGTCTTCCACAGGTACCCGTCCTTGCCAAGATAGTACAGGTAGCCCTTCTCTCGCTTGATCTGCTCTTTGCCGACCTTCTCCGCCATGTAGGCGCCTCATCGAGGACGAGGAAACGCCCCCTATTTGAACCTAGGGTCCGACTTCCCTCGAAGAAATCCGGATTCCCTGACGATAAACCCGCTCCGGGATCGCCCCCACCCGGTACGGGATCTCGTCGACGGCGCCGACCCGGAACGTCGAGAAATCGGCGGATCGGCCCACCTGGATGGTGCCGGCCTCGTCGGAGACCCCCAACGCGTGGGCCGAGTTCACCGTCGCCGCCGTGATCGCCTCCGACGGGGTGAGACGGGCTCCGTAGACGGCGTGGGCGAGGACCGTCGGCATCGATTCGACCCAGGAGTTCGGGGAGAGGTCGCTTCCGACCGCGACGACGGCCCCGGCATCGACGAGCTCCCGGCCCGGGGGGCGGGTCCCCGTCAGCGAGGCGAACGCCGTCACGGGGAGGATCACTGCCGTCACGCCCGAGCGTGCCAGGGCGGAGTGGTCCGACGGCCGGGTCGCCAACAGATGGTCGGCGGACGCGGTCGATAGTCGGGCCGCCAGCTGCGCTCCCCCTGTCCGGACGAACTCGTCGGCGTGGATCTTCGTCCTCAGACCGACGGCGGCGGCCGCCCGGAGGAGCCGCTCGGACTGACGGAGCGTGAAGAAGCCGGGCTCGCAGAAGACGTCGCACGCCGAGGCGAGCCTCTCGCGGGCGATCACCGGTAGTGTCCGGGAGATCATGCGATCGACGTAGGCGTCGGCGCGTCCACGGAACTCGGGCGGGACCGCATGGGCCCCGAGGTAGGTCGGGACCAGGCGGAGCCCCGTGGTCCGGGCGAGCCGGGGGATGAGGCGAAGCAGTCGAAGCTCGCCGACGTGATCGAGGGCGTAGCCGCTCTTCACCTCGATCGTGGTGCTACCGGCGGCCCCCATCCGACGGAGCCGCTCCGCCGTGGCCTGCAACAGGTCGGTGTCAGGGGCCCGGCGGGTCGCCCGGACCGTCGAGTAGAGGCCACCGCCTTTCTTGGTGATCTCGGCGTAGGAGGCGCCCCGGATCTTCGCCTCGACCTCGCCGTGCCGATCCCCGGCAAAGAGAACATGCGTGTGGGGGTCGACGAACCCGGGGACCACGGCCGCCCCGTCCGCGTCCCACCGTTCTCCTCCCCGTCGAAGCTGGAGGCTCCCGCGGGCCTGTCGCGACGACCCGACGAAGACGAACCGGCCCCCATCGATCCCGATCGCGGCATCCCGGAGGATCCCGAGGTCACCAAGGGCGGGGCCGACCCGAGGGACCGGCCCCGGGCCAGGGTGGCGAGCTCGCCGATCCCCTCGACGATCAGGCCGGCCCGTATCATGGCTGCCGGATCAGGTGGTCGAGGAGGTCCCGGGCCGCCAGGCTGCTGTTGAACACCGCTTTCGCCTCGTCCTCGAGGGGGAGGAGCTCCTTGTACCGGGAGGAGAAGTGGGTGAGGAACAGCATCGCCACCTCGGCGTCCTTGGCGATCTGGGCCGCCTGGCGGGCCGAAGAGTGCCCCCACGCGTTGGCCTCCTTCTCCAGCTCCTGGCCGGTCGTCGCCTCGTGGATGAGGAGGGTCGCCCGGCGGGCGAGCTTGCGGATCTCCTCGCTCGGGGCCGAATCCCCCGAGTACACGACGGACCGACCGGGTCTCGGTGGGCCCATGACGTCCTCGGGACGGACCACCTGCTCCCCGACGCGGACGTTCTCCCCGGCTTCGAGCCGCCCGAAATCGGCGCCGCGGATCCCCATCGAACGGGCCTTCTCCCCATCGAACCGTCCCACGTTTTTCCCCCTCATCGAGCCGGTAGGCGAGCGCGGGGACCGGGTGCTCGGCGTGCGCGGTCCGGACCGTGTACCCCGGGAGCTCGACGGACTCCCCGGGCTGGAGGGGGTGGACCTCGATCGGGTACCGCAGGGTGAAGTAGCCCAGCTTGAGCACCTGCTCGATCATTCCCTTGGCGTCCGGCGGACCGTAGATGTCGAGGGGCTCGGTCCGGTTGTTCAGGTTCATGCTCTGGATGAGCCCGGGCAGCCCGAGGAAGTGGTCTCCGTGGAAGTGGGTCAGGAAGATCCGGCGGACCCGCATGAACGACGCCGAGGATTGGAAGAACTGCCGCTGGGTCCCCTCGCCGCAGTCCAGGAGGACGAGCTCGCGTTCCGTGTCGAGCGCGATGGCGCTCGCGGACCGTTCCTTGGTCGGCCAGGAGCCCGCCGTCCCCAGAAAGGTGAGGCGCACGGCGGCCGGAGCCGGCCGCCCCTTTTAGGGGCTCCGAGCCGACGGGAGGCCGAACGGTGAGGGTCAAGGAGAAGTAGCCCTCCCGTACTGGCCCCGTCGGATGGTCGACTGGGAGTCCGTGGAGCGACTTCGCTCCAAGGGCTGGGATTGGGACCGGATCGCCTCGGACGAGAGCGTGGAGTTCCACGCCGAGGCGGACTCCGGCGAGCCGGGTCGCCAGCTCCGGGCCCTCTACTACCAGCGCCGCTCGAAGGCGTCCCGAAGGGGCGGGGCCGAAGGCGGCAAGGCCGCCAAATCCGGCAAGCTCGACAGCCGTGCGAAGTGGACCCTGGCCCGGGCGGGGTGGATCGCGGTCCCCGCCGTGGGAGTTTGGGCCTTGCTGGCCTACATCTACCCATCTCCGGTCGGCGTGTACCTCCCGGCGTACCCGGTCCTGCTCATCCTCCTGCTCGTGGCCGTCTTCGTCCTCGCCTTCGCCCTGCTCAGGACGGCGGAACGGTGGAACACGATCTACCGGAACGCCGTGGTCATGGGATGCGTCGTGGGCTTGGCGGTCGCGGGCGTCTTTGCCGTGGTGGCGATCTCGGGGGGCTGCCCGACGCTGACCCCGGCCGGGAACACCCTCCCCACCAACGGGGCGATCGGGACCTGGACAGAGTATGGCGGTAACCCGACCTGGACGTCGGGGGGCCACCCGGTGTTCTTCTTCTACGGCTCCATCGGCTGCCCCTACTGCTCGGCATCGAGCTGGGCGTTCTACTGGGCTCTGGAACGGTTCGGTACGGTGCAGGGTCTCGAGCTCGGCCATTCGAATCCCGGGGACGTGTACCCCAGCACCCCGGAACTCTCGTTCGTCAACGCCCAGTTGACCAGCAACTTCGTGGCGATTCACATCCTGGAGTCGGACGTCGACACCAACACCGTTCCGCCGGCCCCCTCCAGCTGCATCGACCAGGCGTACATCAGTGCCTACGACGGAGGCACCAACGGGATCCCGTTCGCGGTGGTCGGGGGCCAGTACGTCCACACGGGGAGCGTCGTCGACCCCTCCCAGCTCCAGCCGCTCAACCTGCAGCCGAGCCAGGTCCTGGGGCAAGTCATCAACCAGACCGGCCAGGCGTGGGACCTGATCAGCCCCAATGCGTACATGCTCACTGCGATCCTGCTGAAAGCGGACGGTGGACAACCGGCGAGCATCCTGTCCCAGTACCAGTCGGTCGCGGCCGACTACAATACCCTCTAACGGTGGGCCTCGGGGGCTCAAACCAAAAGTAGGTGCCCCGGCTCGCTCCTCTCAGGACCTGGCATGGTTCGCATGCGCGCCGACACAGCGTACTCGCTCGCCATCCTGCTTCTGGTGGCCGGCCTCGCGTTCTCGGCGTACGCCTGGTACGAGACCGTCAACGTCTCGGCCCAGGGGGTCTGCTCGATCAGCTCGTACGTCTCCTGTGGCAAGATCGACAACTCCGGGCACACCACGACGTTCGGCATCCCTGACTGGGCGATCGGAGTGGCCGGATATGTCGTGATGCTCGCCCTCGGCATCCTCGCCTTCCGGACCTACAAGCGCCGATACCTGGAGGCGGTCACCGTCGTCTCCGGACTTGGGCTCGCCCTCTCGGTCTACTTCGCCTACCTCGAGCTGATCGTGATCCAGGGGCTGTGCATCATCTGCCTCGGGGCGTACCTTTGCAACCTCGCCGCCTTCCTGCTCCTGGTGTACCTCGTCCGCCTCACGGGCGAGCCGGACGAGCCCGTCCACCCCGGGGCGGCCGAGGCCGCCTAGGCCCCTACCCTCGACGCGCGGGGGTGTAGCCCGCCTTGCGACGCTGATCCTCGGCGCCGACGGCCGCGTTCGCCGAACGGATCGTTCGGAGACGCTGGGCGAACTCACCCAGGCGGTCGCCGCGGATACCGACCATCATGGTGTCGTCGCCCATGTTGGTGAAGATCCGGGACCCGACGCACCCCACCGAGACCGCCACCGGGGCGCCGGCGTGGAGGGTTGGAACGACCGCGCACATCGGTCGACCGTTGACGGGAACGGGGGCGGTGGACGCCTCCATGGCGAGCATGGCGGACCTGGGGCTCGCGAACAGGAGCACATCGGTCGGGGGCATCGGAAGGGTTCCGAGGGGTCCGTAGGCGACGAACTTGGGGGGGGTGGCGTTCCGGGGGATCTTCGCCTCTTCGCCGGGGGCCAGGTACCCCTCCGACTGCATCATCCCGATGGTCGCCATGAGGCGCTTCCCGAGCTCCCCTTCCGGGGCAACGCCGAGGACGAACGCCCCGACCTCGCAGGCTTCGTGCTCCGGCAGGGCCGCGTAGAACGGCGAGGACCGCCCCTCGGCGAAGAACGTGCAGACCGACGGCGCGCCGCCGGGGTGAGCGGGGACCCCGGGAGGGGCCTGGTCCAGGTAGGTGATCTGCACGGGCGGGCTCGTGAGCTCCAGGTCCTCGGCCAACTGACGCGCGATCTGGGCCATCTCCTCAGTCACTTGGGCCACCGGACGGGTCCAGACGCCCCTGCTACAAGAGCCGGCCGACGCCGGGGCAGCGACGAACTCCCCGTCACCCGACGGACCGGCCCGCCCGGCGGCAGATTCGCGTTATATACCCGACCATTCTGCGCGGCCCGGAGACACCCTCATGGTATACGATATTGGAGAGGCGATCCTCGCCGTCGCTGCCGGCATCGCGATCGCGGGCGGTCTCATCGGAACCGGCATGGCCCAGTCCGGGATCGGCGCCGCGGGAATGGGGATCATCGCCGAGAAGCCGGAGAAGTTCGGCCAGGTGCTGATCTTCTTCGTGATCCCCGAGACGCTCTGGATCCTCGGATTCGTGCTGGGCGCGATCCTGCTCCTCCACATCCTCTGAGCCGCACCGCCCCATGTCCCTGGAGCGGCTGATCGAGGAGATCCGACTCCGCGCCGAGCGCGAGCTCGACGACGAGCGCAAGCTCGGCGACGCCCAGGAGAAGGCGATCCTCGATGAGCGCGAGCATAAGGTCCGGCAGCTGGTCGACGAGGGCCAGCGCCTCGCCGAGACCGATGCGGCGCGCGAACGCGCCCAGAAGCTCGCCTCCGCGAAGCTCCAGGCGAGGAAGCTCGTCTACGAGACCCGGGAGAAGCAGAGCGCGCAGGCCCTCGCCATGGTCCGGTCGTCCCTATCGAAGTACACCGAGGACCCGGAGTACCCGGCCGCCCTGAAGCGGATGGTCGCGTTCGCGACCGACCGGCTGGGCAAGCAGCTCCACATCACCGGCCGGGCCGAGGACGCGGCCACCCTTCGGACGGTGGCGGGCAAGAACTTCGACCCGGACCACCCGGTCGCGATCCTCGGGGGGCTGATCGCCGAGACCCCGGACGGTTCCCGGCGGCTCAACCTGTCGTTCGACGAGCTGTTGCGGCTCCGCGAGGACGACGTCCGTTCGCTCCTCCCCTAGGAGGCCCTTGTCGAGCTCGACGTACGCGAGCGCCTTGGGCCGGCTCCTGGTCCATTTCCCGGAGTTCCTGCCGAAGGAGTCGTACCCCGCCCTCGTGGCCGCCGCGGACGTCAACGAGATCATCAAGACCCTCGAGGCGAGCCCGTACGGCCCCGAGATCAACGCCAGCGCTGCCTCCTACCAGGGCGCCCCGCTCCTGGAGATCGCCATCAACCGCACCACGGTCCGTCGCAACAAGATCGCGCTCGAGTCCTCCCCGTTCGCGGGCAAGCCGATCATCGGCGCGTACCTGCGCCGCTGGGACGTCCAGAACATCGGGCTCATCCTGTCGGCGAAGGCCCAGGGTCGCCCGCTGGCCGATACGGAGCCGTTCCTCGTGTCGTCCCGGGACATCCCGGCGGGGCTGTTCGCCGGCTCCATGACCATCGACGACTTTCGGGTCCTGCTCCAGCAGCCGACGGTGGAAGCGGTCGCCCAGGCGCTGGTCCGGTTCGGCTACGGGACCGCCCTCCTCGGCCTGCTCGACGACTACAACCGGACGAAGGACATCTTTCCGCTCCTGCAGGCCTTGGACCGCCAGTACTACCAGACCGCGCTCGCCTCCCTGCAGTACTTCCAGGGGGACGAATGGGTGGTCCGGTCCGTTCCTCCGGGGCGAGATCGACATCCGCAACGCCCTCTTGTTCCTCAAGGCGAAGGACTCCGAGCTCCCCCTGGAGGCCGCGGTGACGCGGTTCGTCGAGGGCGGGGACCTCCCGAGGAGCGCGTTCGAGGACGCCTACAGCGGCCGGACGGTCGTCGACCTCGTCAACACCCTCTCGAACCGGTTCCCCACCCTCGTGGAGGGGAACGCCCTCTACCAGCAGAACCGGACCCTGACCGGCTACGAGGTCTCCCTCACCCGCGACCGGGCCGTTCGCGAGCTCAAGCGATTGAGGACCTACCCGCTCAGCATCGCCGTGGCGTTCTCCTACCTGTTCCTGGCCGAGCTGGAGCGTTCGGACCTGCGGCGCATCATCTACGGCAAGCTCTACGGCCTCACGCCGGCCGCGCTCGAAGCGCTTCTGGTGGTCCCGAAGCTCTAGGACCCCGACGGGCGCGCGGGGGCGCCCGAGGGGAGCGGGGCGACCGACCGGGCGGTCGTGGACGGGGCCGACGCGATGGTGTACTTCCGGCTGGAACGCAGGGGGCGGAACGGACGGCCGTTCCCCTCGCAGTACTTCGAGAAATTCTCCACGAACAGAAGACGCGCCCCTTGGATCCCCGGCTCGAAGACGCCGATGATGATGTTGAACCCCTGGCCAACGATCAGCAGCACGACGCCGCCGATGATCCCGAAGATCGCCCCGCCGTAGATCGCGCCCTGGGCGATCTCGTTGATCACGAGCGCGAGGATCACCGACGCGAGGAGGATCCCGATCAGCCGGGTGTAGGAGAGGATGTGGCTCACGACCTCGATGATCCCGAGGCCCCCGATCATCACGCCCTCCCCCCCGATGAGCAGCAGGACCCCGACGATGGTCAATGCGAGCCCGATGGTGTAGCCGGGGTCGGCGGTGAAACTGGTCTGGCTGCGGAGGACAGATAGGCCGAACAGGGCGATCCCCCAGGTGAGCACGATGCCCCCGA
The DNA here is from genome assembly GCA_963708255.1 of uncultured Thermoplasmata archaeon. Classification (GTDB taxonomy): domain Archaea; phylum Thermoplasmatota; class Thermoplasmata; order Lutacidiplasmatales; family UBA184; genus Lutacidiplasma. Next base: position 105,465 of record CAVPSE010000005.1, on the reverse strand, counting down.
TCTTGCCAACGACGCCGCGGCGGTGGTGGTGGTAGTACTCCTTCAGGGCGCCGAGGGCGAACCCCATGGTCACCATCGCCACGCCGATGTAGCCGGCGAGGAGGAGGAGCTGGGCGATCTTGGCGATCGGGTCGAAGATCGGGTTCGGGTAGAAGTGGAACCCGAAGAACGAGTCGAAGAGCACGCCGGCCCCGATCGCGAGGAGGCATCCCGGCACGAGGCAGTAGGCGATCTCCCGCATCGCCCACGGCGAGACGATCGTTTTGATCATGTTCTTCGGGGCCTTCGGGAGCTTGGCGGCCCCCGGGAACCCGGCGATGAACCAGAGGGAGACCAGGAGGATCACGAGCCCGTAGCCCACGTCCCCGAGCATGAGGCCGAAGAACAGCGGGAACGCGAGCGCGAAGACCCAGGTCGGGTCCCACTCGTCGGCCTGCGGGATCGCGTAGAACCGGATGAAGAACTCGTACTTCCGGACCCCGGAGGGGTTGTCCATGAGGGTGGGGGCCCGCTCGGTGGTCGCGAGGGGGAAGATCTGGGCGCTGCCCCCGGAGGCCGCTCCGACCGCCTCCTCGAGGCGGGGCAGGTCGCGCTTCGGGACCCATCCCTCGATCGTGAAGGTCCGCTCGCCGGCGCCCAACCGACCGTACGCCTCGAACTTGCGGTTCTCGATGGTGAGCGCCTCCTCGAGGGCGAGCACCGTCGCGAACCACTGGGCCGAGATCTCGCCGAGCCGGTGACGGATCTCCCCGAGACGCGCGTCCACGGCGGTGCGGCGCGCCTCGAGCGGCGGCCGGGCCTCCGACGGGGTGCCGGTGAGGCGCGGGGCGGCGGTGAGAGGAATGCCAAGACGCTGGGCCAGGCGGCCGACCGTGTCGGCATCGGGGACCGGCACGCTGAGGACGAACCCCGTGTCGGCGCCGACCGGGCCGGTCAGGATGTGGGCGAGCGCCGGAAGCTGGGAACGGAACTCCTCGAACTTCTCGGGCTTCGCCTCGCCGAACAATGAGACGATCGACCTCCCGAACAGGAGCTCGAGCCGGTCCTGGTAGAACGAGTACCGGGTGAGGAGATCGATCTGGTCGGTGAGGGACTTGCGCTCGGTCAGGAGCGAGTCCTCCTCGCGCTTGAGGGCGCCGACCTCGTCGTCGATGGGGACGCGGCCGGTCGCCGCCAGGATGGCAGGGAGGTCCGCGAACGCCTGCGGGGGGCCGGGGGGGCTCGTCGGAAGCGCCGACCGGAGGCCCCGGAACCGGATCATCTGGTCCGCCACGGCGCGGGCCTGGTCGCTCCCGTGCTCGGGGGCCACGAACTCGAGGGTCTCCTTCGCGACCGGCTCCACCTGGAAGACCCCCAGATCGTGGATGGCGCCGACGATCCGCTCCCGGTCCTCCTTCAGCCCGACGAGGCTGACCTTGGTCATGGAGACGGGGCGGAGGAACGACACGTTACTTTCCGTCCGAGGAGCTGCTCCGGAACTCGCCGAGCACGGCGGCGAGGATCTTCGTCTGGGCGGCGGCGACCCCCTTGGAACCGGCGGAGGCGATCGTCTGGGCCGCCCGCTGCCCGTCGGCGAGGATCTTGTCCGCCTCGATCTGGGCCGCGGCCCGGGCCTCCGTGAGGCGCGCCTCCCGGAGACGGTCCATCTCCGCGCGGGCCGCCTGGATCGCCTTCTCGGCCGCCTCCCGGGCGATCGAGACGCGCGCGGCGACCTCCGAGCGGGTCTGGGCGAGCTTCGTCTCCCAGGCGTTCTCGACCTCCTTCAGTCGGCGGAGCGCTTCGACGTTCGCGGCGGGCACGGCTCCCATTGGTTCGCTCATCTTACTGCTCCGAGATACGCAAGGATCGCGATGAGGGCGACGAGCCCGAGGATCTTGGCGGCGAGGGAGATCCGCATCACCCAGAGGAAGTTCTTCTGGGCCCTATTGAACCGCAGCATTCGCCTCCGCCTCCATTTTCTTCTTGACGGTCTTCAGCATGCTGAAGGCGTCCCGCTCCAGCTCGTCGAACTGGAACTTGATGTACCGCACCGTGGCCTGGAGCCGCGGGATCAGGACGTTCTCGATGGCGCTCGCCCGCCGCTTGGTCCGCTCGATCTCGTGGAGGAGGCGCCGTAGCGCGTTCTCCTTCTCGGCGATGTCGAGCACGATCTGGTAGATCCCCTGGAACTGGATGATCGACTCGTGGACCGAGGTGGGCAGGTCGAGGAGCGCCGGCACCGAGACCGGCGAATAGGAGCCCGCGTCGACCCGGGGGGTTCGGACGCCCATGACGTTCTTCGTCTGGACCTTGACCGGCGCGAGGTCGGGGAGGAGCATGGAGATGTTCTCGAGGCGGGTCGGCCCCTCCATCATCTCGGCGACCCGGATCGACTCGTACCCCGGCCGATCTTCTTCTGGAGGTCCCCCCGAAGTGCCATCGCCTCTTTCGAGAGGGCGAAGAACTCCACGATGAGGGCGGAGCGCTTCAGCTTCAGAAGGTTGAGCCCCTTCTTCGCCAGGACGATCCTCCGGCGCGTTCGCAGGAGCTCGAGCCGCGTGGGCCGGATGTTCTCCTGCGCCATGGCCGTTCCCCCGGCTCGTCTAGGCGGCCCGCTTCGGGCGGTACTTCTCGATCATCTCGGGCTTGATCCGCTTCAGCTCCGAGTCGGGAAGGTCCGCCAGGATGTCCCAGCCGATGGCGAGGCTCTGATCGATGGTCCGATCCTCGTCCGGGCGCTGGTTGACGAACTCGTTCTCGAACCGCTCGGCGATCTTGAGGTAGATCCGGTCGGTGGCGCTGAGCGCCTCCTCCCCGACGATCGCCGACAAGGCCCGCTGGTCCTTCCCCGTCGCGTAGCTCGCGTACAACTGGTCGGCGACCCCCCGGTGGTCCTCCCGGGTGCGGCCCTTGCCGATCCCCTGGTTCATCAGACGCGAGAGGGAGAGCAGCACGTCGATGGGGGGGTAGACGCCCCGGCGCTGCAGGTCCCGGCTCGCCACGATCTGGCCCTCGGTGATGTAGCCGGTCAGGTCGGGGATCGGGTGGGTGATGTCGTCCGCCGGCATCGTCAGGATCGGCAGCTGGGTGATCGACCCCTTCCGGCCCTGGATCTTTCCGGCCCGCTCATAGAGCGTCGCCAGGTCGGTGTAGAGGTATCCCGGGTAGCCGCGGCGTCCCGGCACCTCTTCCCGGGCGCTCGCGATCTCCCGGAGCGCCTCGCAGTAGTTGGTCATGTCCGTGAGCACCACGAGGATGTGCATGTCCTTCTCGTAGGCGAGGTACTCGGCGGTGGTGAGCGCCATCCGCGGGGTGATGACCCGCTCCATTGACGGGTCCGACGACAGGTTGAGGAACACGACGGTCCGCTCGAGGGCGCCGGTCTGTTCGAACTCGCGGAGGAAGTAGTTCGCTTCCTCGCTGGTGATCCCCATGGCGGCGAAGACGACCGCGAAACTTTCCGAGGAGTCCCGCAGCTTCGCCTGCCGGACGATCTGGGCCGCGAGCTGGTTGTGCGGCAGACCCGCGCCGGAGAAGATCGGGAGCTTCTGCCCCCGGACGAGGGTGTTCATCACATCGATGTTCGAGAGCCCCGTCTGGATGAACTCGCTAGGCTCCTCGCGCGAGTACGGGTTCATCGCGTTCCCCGTGATCTCGAGCCGCTGTTCGCTGATGATCTTCGGACCGCCGTCCCGGGGTTCGCCGAGCCCGTTGAACACGCGGCCGAGCATCTCGTCGGAGACCGGCAGGGTCGCGACCTCGCCCAGGAACTTGACAGACGTCTGAGTCAGGTTCATGCTCATCGTCGGGCCGAACACCTGGACGATGGCGAGCCCCTTCCGGGAGTCCAGCACCTGGCCCTGACGGCGGGTGCCGTCAGGGAGCGAGATCTCGACCATCTCGCCGTAGGCCGCGTTCGCCACATCCTTGACGAATAGCAACGGGCCGGTGATCCGGTCGATGGTCCGGTAGTCGATGGGGACGTCCTCCTTGGGTACGCCGCGGCCCGAGGGCTTTGACTGCGCCATCTACGTGCTCCCGGCCAGGGCCGAAACCGCCTGGCTCATCTCGTTCTCCAGAGAGTCGAACTGGGCGTTCAGCTCCTTCTCAGGGATCCACTTCATCCTCGAGAGCTTCGCGCGGACAGGGAGCTTCTGGAGGTCCGACGTCCGGGCGCCCCGACCGATCGCCTCCTGTTCCTTGTCGCCGAACAGAAGGAGCGTCTTCAGCATGCGGTATTGCTTCGCGATGGAGGTGTACGTGTCCACGTCGTCGTAGGCCGACTGCTGCAGGTAGTCCTCCCGCAGCATCCGCGCGACGTCCAGAACCGCCTTCTCCCGCTCGGGGAGTGCATCCGCGCCCACGAGCTGCACGATCTCCTGGAGCTCGGACTCCTTCTGGAGGACCTCCAGCGCCTTCTGGCGGAGGGCGACCCAGTCCTTCGCGATGTTCGCCCGGTACCATGGCTCGATGTCGCCGACGTAGAGCGAGTAGCTCTGCAGCCAGTTGATCGAGGGGAAGTGGCGGCGCGAGGCGAGCGAGGCGTCCAGGGCCCAGAATACCCGGGCGACCCGCAAGGTGTTCTGGCTCACCGGCTCGGCGAAGTCCCCGCCCGGCGGCGAAACGGCCCCGACGACGGTGACGGAGCCCGGCCGCCCTTCGGGGGAGACGGTGATAACCCGCCCCGCGCGTTCGTAGAACTCGGCGATACGACGGCCCAGGTACGCGGGGTACCCTTCTTCGCCCGGCATCTCCTCGAGACGGCCGGAGATCTCCCGCATCGCCTCGGCCCACCGGCTCGTGGAGTCGGCCATCAAGGCGACGTCGTAGCCCATGTCGCGGTAGTACTCGGCGATCGTGATCCCGGTATACACGCTCGCCTCCCGGGCGGCCACCGGCATGTTGGAGGTGTTGGCGATGAGGATCGTCCGCTCCATGAGCGGGCGGCCGGACTTGGGGTCCTGGAGGTTCGGGAAGGTGGCCAGCACCTCCGTCATCTCGTTCCCGCGTTCCCCGCAGCCGACGTAGACGACCACGTCCGAGTCGGCCCACTTCGCGAGCTGTTGCTGCGTGACGGTGTTGTGGAGGAGCATCCCGCCGTGGCCGCCGACGAAATTTGCCCCGAAGTCGGGGAGCGAGACATCGTACACGTCGTACGGTCCCTGGGTCTCGGGCTCGACCTCGACGATCTCGTCGCAGTAGAACCAGTCAACGAGCCCCGAGAGCCGGTACGCCTCCGGCTCCGCCTCGCTCATCTCGGGGTTCCCGAACGAACGGGGGCTGTCCATCATCCTCTGGAAGGTGGGGACGCTCATCCGCTCCCGGTTGCCGATGTAGTTGTGGATCTCGATCCGTTCGGCGAGCAGGTCGCGGTATCGGAAGTTGTCCCGATACAGACGTTCGATCGCCTCGGGCGACAGCGGGACGACATCGGTGGCCGTGTAGGTCGAGCGCTGGGCACGGACGTACTCCCGGATCCGCTCGACCTTCGGGGCATCCGATCCCATCGCCGAGGCGAGGCGACCCAGGCTTTCGATCCCCCGGACAAAGACGCGGTAGTACGGTGTGCCATCGACGGTCCGCCGGCCCATGGTCGAGACCACGCGGAACCGGCTGAGCGCGTAGACGAGCCCCGTCTGGAGCTCGGAGCTGGCGGTGCAGAACTCCACCTCCCGCTTCGACATGGTACCGTCCCCGAGGAAGTAGCCACGGAGGAACGCACCGACGGCCTCGGATCGCGCCGCGAGGACCGACGGGGGAACCCTCTTCTGATGTCCGTTGCCGCCGCAGCCCAGCGCCACCATGAGCCTCAGGATAGAGACGCTGTGGACGAGGACGTTGGGGGTCTTACCGGGTTGGAACTCCTCGACGCCTTCTATGCCGAACAGGGTCCGGGTGAGGGCGAGGAACCGTGAGCGGAGCTCTGGGTCTGAGTTGGTGAAGACGACCGTCTGGCCGCCACGGAGGTACCCTTCGGCGATGTACAGGCCGAGGTACTCGGCCAGATCGGGGGTCATCCGTTCCGGTACCCGGATGGGCTTGCCGCGGCGTTGGAGCTTGGGGAGCTGGATATCGAGCTTGGCATCGATGCCCCCGTCGGGAAGCTGCCGTACGGATGCGACGTAGTCTCCCGGGCGGAGGTCCTTCGCCATCGTCTCCCGCATCCCCCCGTCGGGACCGAACGTGAAGAGGCGGTGGATCGGGGTGAGCCGAACGCTTCGGCCGCTCCGGGTGCGTACGCGGACGAGAGAGTCACTGCGCCCCTTGTAGAAGGTCCAACTCTCGCTCGGGACCACACGGTCGCCGACCATCGAATAGAGCCGGATCGGGTCCCGGAGCTGGTACCACTCGTCGGACCCATCGATAGTGACCTCGCCATGCTGGCGAGCCCAGTCGTACAGGTTGGCGATGGGGACGATACCGCCATCGCGGAGAGCCATGGGGGTGTCACCCGAGACACACTTGCCGCTCCCGAACGGCCCGGGGATACACGCTGTCCCGCCCTTCGCGATGGGGAAGAACGTGTCGATGACACGCTGGCCGGTGAGCAGCGGGATGCCCGGCGCGAGCTTCTGTTGGACCGGGCGGGGGATACGGACGACCCACCTCTGCGAGAGGAACACCGGGACCTTCCCGGTCGAGGTGCGGATCGAGCCGATGGGGTCGCGGATCGTGTAGGAGCCGCTCTTCAGCTCCTCGAGCTTCCCCGCCATGCCCGGGGGCACCATGATCTTGTGCAGGATGAGCGGCGTCTCCTGGACGGTCCCGAGGACCGCCCCGCCGGTGACATCGGCACCCGGTTTGGCGATGGCTGTGAACTCCCAGACCGTCTTCTCGTCGAGAGGCGGGGCGACGAAACCGCGGGTGATGAAGTCCCCGAGGTTCTTCTTGAGGACGTCCAAGGGGCGCTGGACCCCGTCGTAGATGGACTTGAGCAGCCCCGGACCCAGCTCCACCGAGAGCGCCTGGCCGGTGTTCTCCACCGGGTCGCCCGGGCGGATCCCCGTGGTGTCCTCGTAGACCTGCACCGTGGCCGTCTCGCCGACCAGCCGGATGATCTCCCCCACGAGCCCCAGCGTGCCGACGCGGACGACGTCGAACATCTTGGCGCCCTCGAGGCCTTCGGCGACGACGACCGGACCGCTGACCCGTGCGACGACTCCCATGGAACTTCTCCCTACCCTGGCATCGCCAGGGACACGCCGAGCACCCTCTTCGCGAGGGTGCTGATGCTCTCGATCTCGTACGTCCCGTCGGGGGACGGGACGAACACCACCAGGGGCTTGAGCGACGACTCTGCGTGGAGACGCTGGGTCTCCGTGAGGGCCTTCGCCACCGACTGGCTGGCTACGACGAGGCTGAACTCCCCGGACTCCATGACGCGGCGAAACTCCGAGGCGGCCGTCTGGGGGGTCACTTGGACCACGTCCTTGAAGCCGATCAGACGGAAACCGATGGCAAGCTCGCGCTCGCCCAGCACGATCGTCCGCCCGGCGTCGGCTCCCCCCTCAGGCACGGCGTCCCCGTCGGGGAACTTGGCTATTTAACGCCTGAGGCACGGAATCTCTTCCGTTAGCCCGGGCGCGCCGTCCCGGGGGCGCCGCTACGATCCGCCCTGGTCGGTGGCTCAGGGAATGTTGACGGAGATGGAGCCCTGGAGGCATGCCGAGTGGAAGGTCACCATCAGTTGGTCCCCCACGCCCGCCAGCCCCGTCGTGCCCGAGTCGATGACGAGGGATTGCGAGCTCTCGACGGCGGTCTCGCCCCCCGAGATCCAGGTTCCGTTGGAGAACCCGAAGAACGCCACCCAAGAGCCGGTGCTACTGAGGACCCCGCCAGCCCAGTCGCTCGCCGGGGTGACGTTGGATCCGGTGGCCGTGACGACCTGAATGCCCATCTCGCTCCAGGCGAGCTGAGGGACGGCGGATTCGACCGTGGAGTTGTACCAGTGGTGATGGCCCCAGACCTGCTCCGACGGCGTGCTGAGGGCGATGGAGGTCCCGAGCGGGGTGCCCGACCCGTCCGGCGACCCCCCGCACGCGGGGGACGAGGCGCCGCCCAGCCAGAACAGGTTCCCCTGCGCGGCCGTCAGGACTCCGACGAGCGAAACAGCGAGCACGACCGCCAGCGAGGCGATGATCACCAGCCACCGGCCCCGCGGAGAGAGGCCCACGTACGCGGGAGCACGCTCAGTGGAGATGATGGTTCCGAAGGTTCAGCACCGGGGTCAGGGGATGCCGACGCTGATCGAGCCCCCGAACGGGCCGGTGCCGATGACGTTCAGGACCTCGCCCTGTCCGCTGAGGTCCGTCGACACCGCGTCCAGGACGAAGGTCTGGCCGCTCGTGATGGCCGCACCGCCCCCCGAGACCCACGAGCCCGTGCTGAGGGAATAGGTTCCAGCGAGCGATCCTTCCAGATCGAGAACGACCAGTGACCAACTTCCCCCGGGAGCGACCACCGCGCCCGTCGCGGTCACCAGCTGAAAGGAGATGTCGCCCAGAGTGATGCCACCCCCGGCCGACTGGACGGTGAAGTTGTACCAGTGGTTCGGACCGCTGGTCTGTTCGAGGGGTTGACCGAGTGCCAGAGAGGTGCCGATGGGGGCCACGGAACACCCTTCGCAGGGACCCCCTGGCTGGACGGGCGGCGCGGGCCAGCCGATGGCCGCGAAGACGGCCCCGTCGATCAGAACGGCGGCAACGATCCCGATCGGGAGCAGGACGCTGAGGTACTGCCGGTCCCGCGCCCCCAGCATGGCCGGGGGAACGGTTCCGCGACTCTTCAATCTGGCGCGGGACCGCCGACAGCCCTGGGGCCTGTCGTTCGGACCGGGCGGAGGGCGGGGAGGTCGTTACTTGTACGTCGAGTGGTGGACGTGGCCCTCGTCATCCGTGATGACGATGCATTCGCCTTCGCACTCGAACAGGCACGCCTCGCACACGATGCACTCCGGGCCATTGACGGCCACGGACCGCTCGGCGCGGAACTGGAACTTGGCGGCGACGCCGGGGTCGTCGACGAGGTTGGGGAACTGGTCCCGAGGTTTGAGCTCGAAGACGTTCACCGGGCAAACGTCGCGGCAGTGGGCGCACCCCGTGCACTTCTCGATCTGAATGTCGACCTGGACCATCGCTAGATGTCCCCCGAGTACCGTTTCCACTAGGTCATCGTATTTTAGGTTTGTTCCGGGCACGCTACGCGTCGGCTCCGCCCGAGGGTCCGGCCCCCGTTTCTCGACCCCCCGGACGCGCTTCTTACCCTCGAACCGTCATCGGTCGCCGAGGGCCGCATGGGCGAGGTGATCCTGGGTACCAGCGGGTGGGACTACCCGGAGTGGGTCGGTCGGGTCTACCCACGCCGTGCGGGGATCGACCGGCTCCGGCACTACGCCCAGATGTTCCCGATCGTGGAGGTGAACACCAGCTTCTACCGGCTGCCTCCGGTCAGCGTCGTGGAGTCCTGGGTGCGCCGAACGCCATCGAAGTTCCGGTTCACGGCCAAGTTCCCGCAGACGATCACCCACGAGCGCCGCCTGGTGGACACGGGCGAGGAGCTCCGGGCGTTCCTCCAGGTGCTGGCCCCGCTCCGGGCCGCCGGGAAGTTCGCGGCCGCGCTCCTTCAGCTCCCGCCCTCGCTCAAGTTCGACCCCGGGGCGGTCCGTTCCTTCTACGAGTCCCTCCCCCCGACCTCCCGGTCGCCGTGGAGTTCCGGGAGGGGTCGTGGCTCTCCGACGCGTCGTTCGACCTCCTCCGGGAGTTCCGGCTCTCGTACGTGATCGTCGACGAGCCGCTCCTCCCGATCCGTCTGGAGCGGACCGGCCCGTTCGTCTACGTGAGGTGGCACGGCCACGGCGAGCCGCTCTGGTACGACTACCCGTACCCCCGCGATCAGCTCGAGGCGTGGGCCCCGCGGATCCGCAACCTCGCCGACGGGCCGGAGCCGGTGTACGGGTTCTTCAACAACCACTTCCGCGGCGACGCCGCCGCCAACGCCCGTACCCTCTCGGAGCTCCTCGAGCTTCCGCCGCCTCCGTGGAGCGCCCGGCTCTTCGCCTGACGGTTACGGAGGTGGGGCCTTCGGATCGGCCGAGTACCTGGAGCAGCAGGGTGTGGCAGTCCCGGCACCGGAAGCCGGGGATGTAGACCATCCCGAAGTTGTTCGGCTTCGCGATCTCCTCTCCCCCGAACGCGAGGCGGGTCCGCTCCAGGAACCATTTCGAACCGCTCACGAGGCTCTCGGAACCGAGGAACCCCGGCGACATCGGCTTCTGACAGTTGGGACAGGTGGGCATCCGCGCGCGCCCTCGGAACGAGAGAGGCGGACGGGGCGCGATAAAGGTTCCCCCGGGGGCGTTCCCGTCGTTCGGAACGTCGACGGCCCTCCCGGGACCGGATCGGCCCGGACCGGCGACTACTCGTACAGCAGGTCCCCCGCTCGCAGGGCGTCCTTGGGGATCCCCTCGACCACGATCCCGATCTGGAAGCCCGGGCCCGCCTCCTCGACGTTCTTGCCGTACTGGTCCCGGTAGAGCTCGACCCGGGTGGGCATGGAGATCGAGATCTTCTTGACCTCGACCAACGGCATTCCCGGGACCTCGGCCCCCCCGCGCTGTACGCGCAGTCGCATGCCGACCCGAAGGATCCCCGACTGGACCGTGCCGACGGCCGCGATCCCCACGACCCGGACGTACATCACCGCGGCCACCCGGAACTGGACCGAACCGGGCGGGGGGCTCGCTCCCGGGGCCTCCGAAGGGAGGGGCGGTGGAGGCGGCGGGGGAGGGGGCGGGGGCAGCCCGGGGGCCGGTGGAGGGGCGTCGACCGGCGGTGGGCTCACCGGGTCGGTCTTCGGTTTTCGATGGAACAGCATCCCCAGGTGAAACGCCCTGTCCCTTATCCTGCTTTTCGGGAAGGGGGCGCGAGGGCCGGTCCTCGTTCCGAGACGAGGTCGACAGCCGCGCCGGTCGAGCAAGCTCCCGTCGAGGGAAACGGCCGTCCCCGAGCCGTTTCGTTCTCTCCGGTCGTTCCCTTAAGGTCCGACCTCCGCCTCGATGGGTCGGGTCTACCGATGGTCGCCACTGCATCGACCGCCATCCCATCGAGCCTCTCGGTCCCCCGGTTCCCCCGTCCCCTCCGGGCGCGTCGGGTACGGTCCCGGCCGCGAGGACATCCGACACCGGCCGCCCCGTCCGTTCCGGTCCTTCCCGAGGGAGGTGCCGGGCTGTTCGACTGGTTCGGCCGGCGGTTCGCCCCGTCCGAGGCGACGCTATTGGTGGGGCCGTCCCGCTCCGTGGAGCCGCTCCTGGAGACCCTCTACGCGGGGTGCGTCCGGGCCGGCGGACGGATCTCGCTCCTGGAGGGATCGAACCGGTTCCATCCGTTCCGGGTCGGCGAGAAGGCCCGAGCCCTCGGGATCGATCCCGGCGAGGCCCTCGAGAGGATCCGCATCGCCCGGGCGTTCACTGGCTACCAGATGGCGGCATTGGTGGACGGGTGGGCCCGGGAGATCCGCCGTTCCCGGCCGACGCTGCTCGTCGCGCACGATGTGCCGGCGATGTTCTTCGAGTCGGAGTTCCCGGAGACGGAACGCGAGCCGCTGCTCCGGCACGTGGCCCACGCCCTCGCCGAGACCGTCCGAACGAGCCGGCTCCCGCTCCTCCTGACGACCCCCAACGGCCTCTCAGGGTTCCCCGGCCTCAAGGAGGCGGGGCCGCGCCTGTTCGATCTCGTCCGGGCCACGCCGGTCCCCGGGGGCCTCACGCTGGAGGCGTACCAGGACGCGACGCGGCTCACCCTGGTCTCCCGGCCCGACGGACAGCGCGGGCTCGAGGAGTATGATGGTTCCGAGAAGGAGGTGACGCGATGGGACGCACCGTACCGACGTACCGGCAGGCCCTCGAGGAGCGGCTGAAGCGGTGGGAGGAGTTCGGCCGGCTCCTCACGACGCCGGAGGAGCGGGCCGCGTTCGAGACCCTGCGGGCCGGCGCGCGCCGGTACGTCGCCCAGGCGACGAACGTGGGGAGCCCGGACCTCCTGGAGTCGATCCTGCTCTCGGTCCTCCTCGACATGGCGCGCCGGATGGGACCCCCGGTGGACGACCCGGCTCGCCTGCGGTGAGGCCCGGGGGCCGTCCATGGCCGACGGGTGGCTCCTCGACATCACCGAGGACCGGAACGGACGCGACGTCCTGCTGTGGCTCAAGGACGGTGGGACCGGCCGGGTCGCCCCCCGACGGGCCGAGTTCCGCCCCCCGTTCCTGGTGGACGGCCCGGCCGCCGAGCTCCGGGCCCTCCGAGAGCGTCTCGCCGGCCAGCGGGACATCCTGTCGGTCACGCCGGTCGTCCTCGCGCCGTCGCTGTTCGACCGGCGGCGCCATCGGGTCCTCTCGGTCACGGCCGCCCACAACGCCGCCCGTCGACGGGTGGCGGAGTCGGTGGACGCCCTCGGGGACCACTACCGGTTCACCCTCTACGACGTGGACCTGTCGGTCCCCCAGCTGTACCACCTGGTCCACGGCCTCTACCCGTTCGCCCCGGTCCGTTCCGACGGGACCGAGCTGACGGCCACGGTGCCGGCCGACACCATCGACTACCCGGCCCCGCCGCTCCGCACCGCGGTCCTGGAGGTCCATCTTACCGGTCACGAGCGCGGCCGGATCGCCCCCGAGGAGGGGATCATCGGATCGATCATGATCGGGGATGCCCAGATCGAGGGGGAGGAGCTAGAGGTCCTCCTCGAGCTCCAGCGGGAGCTCGACCGGCAGGACCCCGACCTATTGCTCACCGATGGGGGGGACGCCTTCGACCTCCCGTGGATCGGACGGCGCGCCCGGGCCCACATGATCTCCGAGGAGGCGCTCCACCTGGGGCGTCTCCCGGCCCCGACGTCGCCGGTCCGCCCGGCCCGGACGTACATGTCGTACGGGGTGGTCCACCACCGGGACGCGTCGTTCCTCCTCCCCGGGCGCTTCCACATCGACCGGTCCAACTCGTTCCTGTACGAGGACGCGGCGGTGGAGGGGCTGGTGGACGCCGCCCGGCTCTCACGCCTCTCCCTCCAGTCGGTGGTCCGGCAGTCGCCCGGCACGTGCTTCACCGCCATGGAGATGGCCACCGCCTTCTCCGACGGGGTCCACGTCCCGTTCCACAAGAACCGCCCCGAGGAGTGGAAGTCGGCCCGGGCCCTGGTCGCGGCGGACCGGGGCGGCGTGATCCTCCAGCCGCCGGTCGGCGTCCACGGCGACGTGGAGGAGTTCGACTTCACGAGCCTCTTCCCGTTCCTGATGGTCCGGCACAACCTCTCCACCGAGACCCTCGACTGCCCGGTGCTGCCCGAACAGCCCCCAGGTGGTCCCCGGCCTCGGGTACCGGTCGTGCACCCGGCGCGTGGGGCTGATCCCGAGGACGCTCGCGCCGCTCCTCGCCCGGCGGGTCGCGTACAAGGCGCGCCTGAAGGACCTTCGCCTCCCGGAGGAGGAGCGTCGGCGGTGGAAGCGCCGGGCGAAGATGCTGAAGTGGGTGCTGGTCACCGCCTTCGGCTACCAGGGGTACCGGAACGCCCGGTTCGGCCGCATCGAGTGCCACGAGGCGATCAACGCCTACGCGCGGGCCCTCATCGGCGACCTCATCGCCTTCGCCGAGTCCCGGGGGTACCGGGCCCTCCACAGCCTCGTGGACTCTCTCTGGCTGGTCCCGGGGGACCTGGCGCACCGGCCCGACCCCCAGGGGTTCGCCGACGACGCCTCCCGGCGGTTCGACCTCCCGCTGGGGTACGAGGGGCGGTACCGGTGGATCGTCTTCCTGCGGGCCGTGACCCACGGCTTCGGCGTGCCGAACCGGTACTATGGCCGGTACGAGGGCGGGGAGTTCAAGCTCCGGGGGATCGGCTCCCGGCGCCACGACACGCCGATGGTGTTCCGGCGGTTCGAGGGGGAGGTGCTGGAGCTGCTGGGCCGGGCCCGCAGCGCCGCCGAGGTGGAGGCGTCGGTGCCGCGGCTGCTCGCCCGGGCGGACCTGTTCGCCGGGGAGATCTCGAAGGGCACGTGGCCACGGGAGGAGCTCCTCTACACCCACCGGCTCGCCCAGGCGCCGGAGGAGTACACGGTGTTCACCGACTCGGTCGCCGCGCTCCGGCAATTGGCGAGCGCCGGGGTCCGGCGGGGCGCCGGCGAGTCCGTCCGGTTCCTGATCCGGGACCGGCGCGCCCGTTCATGGCGGGACCGGGTCACGGTGGCGGAGATGCTGACCGACGATGGACCGTACGACGCGGGGGCGTACCTGGACGAGCTGGCCCACTGCGCGGAGACGCTCCTCGCCCCGCTGGGCGTGGACCGGGCGGTGTTGAAGGAGCGGTGGAGCTCCGAGGGGCCGGGGGAGCGCCACCGGTACCGATCGCCGGAGTCGCTCCACCAGCGGCGGTTCGACCCGCTGACCGAAAGCGTCTAGAGGGGCACGGCGGGTGCGGAAATGGACCTCGAGTTCGCGCTCCGACGGAACGAGCTCGGGCTCACCATCACCGGGAACCGTCCGATGTTCGGGACCCATCTCGTCGTTCCGGACCCTCGACAGGGCGCCCCGCATGCCGTGTTCGTCCCGTCGGCCCCTGCCGAGTGACCGGTCGAGATAGCCCGACAGGCGGGTCCCGAGCCCCGGGGGGAGGCATCGGGACCGCGGTTCTTAGAAGGTCGACCCCCTGCGGGCACCGAAGGACCGGACACCATGGACCCTGGCGGGGACGCCGCGGCGGCCGATGCCCAGACACGCGAGCTCCGGTTCGAGTATGCCAACGAGAACCGGCAGGCGACGATCAACCTGGGGGCGACCGGCGTCGCCATCCTGACGTTCCTTCTGGTGTTCCTCTACGACAAGTACGACGCCGGGGGCTGGGACTCGGTGCTCTACCGGCTCACCCTCGGATCGGTGGTCCTCAGCATCTTCTTCCTCGGTATCTCCGGTTCGGTACCTACTACTTCCTCATCGAAGCCCTCGAGCTCAAGCGAGCGGACACCGGGCGGTTCCTCCGCGTCGCGGACGCCACCTTCGTGACAGGGCTGGTCCTCCTCCTGCTGGAACCGGCCCTCATCCTGTTCACGTTGCGGATCTACGACATCGGAACGATGGCGGCCGCCCTGTGGGTCATCAGCATCGTTGTGATCGGACGCGGACGGCGGAAGTTCCGGTGACCTGCGACCGCGCGGGACCCCGCATCAGGTGGACCGCCGGCCGTCACTTTCGGGGCGAACCAGGGGGAACCTGGGGATCGGCCCCCAGGGACCTGGAAGTCTGACGCCCGAATCCCCTTGGGGAACGGGGCTCCCCGACCGGGGGTGGCAGGCCGCACCCCGCGAACCGAGGCGGCACCGGTCGAGCGATCTGCTGCCGATCGACCGCTCGCCAAACGCCCCCTCGAGATACGCCGGCTCGTGGAGAGGCCGGGCGCGGCGCCTTCGAGGAGTTGCTGCGCCCCCGGGCGATGTCCACCCCGTGACCCGACCGGGGGGGCCGTGCATCGAACTCGGCCTCGTTCGCGGCCAGCAGCGGTCCCCCCACGCCCGACGACCCTCCGACCACGGATAGGGCAGGGGGATTGTACTCAGAACAGATTTAACAAACCTACCATTCAGGGGTGAAATGCGAGCGTTCGGTCACTTCTCCGAAAGTACCCGGCTCGCCCCCGGCGGTCCGAACAGCCGGAGCCCGCCGCCCGGCGTTGGCGCGAGATGTCAGGCCTGCCACGGTCGTCGTCATCGTGCTCCTGGTCACCCTCCTCGCTGGCTCTGCCGTGGCGGCGGCCCCCGGTGTCATGTCGCAGGTGGGCCCGCGGGCCCCGTTCGCTGTCCCCAACGCAGGCTTCGACTCTCGCCTTGCGGCCCCCGTTGCGTTCCCAGTGACATCCAACGCGACGAGCTCGCTCTACGTCTATGGCGACACGATCGCTCCCGGAGATGCGCCGCAGGCGAACTGTCCCGTCCCGGCCTCGGTCGTGAGCGGCAACGGAGATCTGTACCTGAACTGCGGCAACTACCAGTCCATCGGGGTCATCGGGGAGACGAACTACACGTTCTACGGGGTCATCCAGGACCAGTCCCTCGGCGGCGTTCCGAGCGGTGCCCTCGCCTACGACCCGACGACCAACTCGCTCTATCTGACGACGGAAGGGTTCATCGGATTCACCCCGTTCTCGAACATCACCGCGTTCAACCTCACCACCGGCACGTGGGGCGTGGGGTGGTCGACCGGTATCCTCCCTTCCGACCTTGTCTACGATCCCTTCGACGGTGCCATCGTCGAGGACGCGATCCCCCAGAATGGACTGTACGAATACGACGCGACCTCCGGCGCCCTCGTCTCCACGATCCCGCTCCCCTCGAACGCGGAGCCCGGCCCGTTCGCGATCGATCCTGTAAACAACTGGGCGTACGTGGCGGACCCCTCCCAGAGCCAGGTGATCGTGGCCAACCTCTCGAACGGCCTGTTCGGCCTCGTCAACACCCGCGCGGACGCCTCGGCGGTCGGCTACGACCCCCTGGCGGACGACATCCTGGTGGCGAACTCCGCCAACGACAATGTCACGGTGATCGCGGCGTCGAACCACTCCGTGGTCGGTTCTGTGCCGGTGGGCGGGGATCCCGATTCCATCGGATTCGACCCCGTCGCGGGCGAGATGTACGTCTCCAACGCCGGGACCGACAACATCACGCTCCTCAACGCGACCACCCTCGCCGCGGCTGGCTCGGTACCCGTCGGGACTGCACCCGGACCCTCGTTCTACGACTCCATCACCGGGAGCATGCTCGTGGTGAACCGCGGGAGCGCGAACCTTTCGGTGGTCAACGCCACCACCGGGGCCTCGAGGCCCGGAACCCCGTTCGGGGCGGCGCCGGAGTCTGTCACCTTCGACGCCGCCACCGATGGGATCGCGGTGGGGGACGCCGACCTCGACACCGTGGCGACCTACAACGCCACCACGGGGGCACTCCAGGCCCGCGCCCAGCTGAATTCGTCGCCGTTTGCCCTAGCGACCGACCCCTCGGGGAGCCGGATCTTCGTGATCCAGCAGGTCCCCAACCTCCTGACGGTGCTCAACGGGACGAACCTCGCGGCCGAGGCGACGTCCTCCCTTCCGTACCAGCCCAGTGAAGTGCTCTACCTAGCCGCGACGGGGGACCTCGCCATCACATCGTCCGACGACTCGCAGGTAGCGATCCTGGACCCCAGCAATGGCGCCACGCTGGGGAACCTGTCGGTCCCGGATCCGGCGGGGCTGGTCGAGGATCCGGCCGTGTCGACGATATTCGTGGGCACCGGCACGCCGGCGGTGGTCGCGATCTCGGAGACGAACGTCACGGCGACGGCGAGCCTGTCGCTTCCAAGCCAGCCCACCTCGCTGTCGTATGACCCGGTCGACGGTCTCCTGTACTTCTCCATGCCGGGCGCTGGCATAGAATTCGCATCGCCGAGTCCCCTGACGTTCGAGGGTGGGTTCGGATCCGGGAACTTTGAGTGGCTCCTCACGGACCCGGTGAGCGGCGTTCTGTTTGGCGCCTCGGTCAACGCCGATCTCTCGACCACCGTCCTCGCGTACTCTCCCAACATCCTCTCGGGCGAGCTCGCGAACTACACGCTCCGCGGGTATGCCTACGGCCAGCTGGGCATCGACCCGGCCGCCAGCGACCTCCTCCTTCCGGACCCGATCGACGGAACGGTGACGATCGAGACCCAAGGGCCGACGATCGTCTCGTTCTCGGCGTACCCGGATCCGGTCGCCGCTGATACGGACGTGAGCCTGACGCTCGCGGTGTGGGGGGCCTCGGGGGCGGTCTCGGCGTCGTACGGCGGGCTCCCGCCGGGCTGCCTCTCCTCCGACACCCTCGTTCTCACCTGTTCCCCTACCGCCCCCGGCTCCTACGCCGTCTCGGCCAGCGTGACAGACTCGTCGGGCCTGGTCACCCTCGCGGGGACCTCCATGTTGGTCACCCCGGCGACCGCCCCGCCGAGGTACTCGGTCACCTTTTCGGCCTCGGGGCTCGCCGACGGAGTTGTCTGGTCGCTCGTGTTCAACGAGACCGCGTACCAGATCGTCAGCCCGAACAACCTCGTGGTGCCGGGGATCCCCAACGGTACGTATCCGTTCTCGGCCTCGGCCACGGGGTACCTCGCGTCCCCGGCGACGGGCAACGTGACCGTCGCCGGTCAGGCGGCCAGCCAGTCGGTCCAGTTCACGATCGTGTCCGGGTCGTCGAACGGGTTCTTGGCCGGGACGGTCTCTCCGGCCGCTGCGACCGTCACGGTCGACTCGATCGCCATCGCCGTGGCCCACGGTGCGTTCAACGTGACGCTGTCCATCGGCGCCCACACCGTGAGCGCCAACGCGACGGGGTACGAGACGTGGACGCAGTCGGAGACCGTCCAGAGCGGCACGACCACCCGTGTCACCATCACGCTCACGCCGATCACGACGCAACCGAACGGGACGCACAACCAGTCCAACGGGTCGGCCGCCCCTGCCACGAGCTGGCTTTCCCAGGACGCTCCCTACCTCGTCGTGGGGCTCGTCGCCGTGATCCTGATAGGCATCGTGATCGCGCTGGCCCGCCGGCGTCGCGGCGGCGGCGGCGCCCCTGAGGCGCCGGCCTCCGCTGAGGAGACGGAAGCAATGGGTCCGCCCGAGCCTCCGGCAGGGACCGAACCGTAACGGTCCGGATCGCCCCGTTCGCCGGCCGGGACGGATCCGTAAACAGCGGGCGGGCACCCCGGTGGTCCGAATCCCTTTAGAGGCCCGGCCCCCTCGACCGCCCGTGGCAGCCCGCACCCGGCGAGCGAAGGCGCCGCCGGTCCGGCGGTCGGCCGCCGATCGACCGCTCGCCGAACGCCTCCTGGAGATCCGTCGGCTGGTCGAGGAGCCGGAGTTCGGCGCCCCCGAGGAGCTCCTGCGCGCCCTGGGCGATGTCCACCCCGTGATCCGACAGGCGGGCGCCTGGGGGTTCGGGGTCCTCAAGGACGATCGGGGCCGCACCGCCCTCGAGGCGTCCCTCGGCGACCCGGAGCCCGCGGTCCGGGCCGCCGCGGCCCAGTCCCTCGGGTTCATCGGGCGGCCCGAGAGCCGGGAGGCGCTCGAGCGCGCCCTTCACGATCCCATCGCCACGGTGCGCGTCGAGGCGGCCGGGGCCCTGCGGGTCGTCGGGGATATCCGATCGGTGCGGGCGCTCGCCGAGCACCTGGTGGACGACGATCCGGCGGTGCGGTGGAACGCGGTCACGGCCCTCGGATGGATCGGGAGCCCTCCGGCCCGGCACGCGCTCGTGGAGGCGCTCGAGGACCCGCACGACGTGGTCCGGCGCCACACGATCCTCGCGCTCGGGCACTTCAGCGATGCAGGGATCGTCGATCACGTCCGGCCGTTCCTCGGGGACCCCGCCCGCCGGGTGAGGATCGCGGCCGCCGTGGTCCTGGGCCAGCAGAAGGACCGGGTGGCCGTGCCGACGCTCCTTACGATGCTGCGCGAGGACGAGGAGTGGGTCTGGCCCTCCATCGTGATCGCGCTCGGCCGGATCGGGGATCCCTCGGCCATCCCGGCGATTGTGCGATCCGCGGATTCGCCCCGGGGATGGATGCGGGTCTGCGCGCTGCGTTCCCTCTCCGATGTGGGGGCGCCCGAGGCCGCGGATATCTGCCGCCGTCATCTCACCGATCCCACCTGGGCGGTCCGGGGAGCGGCGGCCGAAGTCCTCGGGAAGCTCGGGGGACCCGAGGACCTCTCCCGGCTCCTGGAGCGCCTCGAGGACCCGCATCCGTATCCCCGCCGCGGCGCCATCTACGCCCTCGGGCGGCTGGGGCTGGCCGAGGCGTCCCCGCGGATCCGCGAGGAACTGAAGAACGCGGACCCCGAGGTGCGGTTGGCCGCGATCTGGGCGGCCGGGAGGCTCCGGGACGACGGAGCCCGGGAGACACTGGTCTCGATGATCCGGCAGCTCCATCCAGGACAGTCCGCCGAACCGACCCTGTACCTCGACCGACGACAATTCGGTCCGCTTGGTGAGCGACGCAGAGGGGTGCCTCTTCGACACCACGGTCCAGGCGATCGGCCGGCTCACCGACGGGGATGACGACCCTCTCCTCCGCCGCACCCTCATCGAGAGCCGCTCCCGTCTCGACGAGGAGGAGCTGGACCGGCCCGCCCGGTTGCCCCTCCGATGGGAGATCGCCCCGGGCGAACGTCCACCGACCCTCGGGCAGCTGTTCGAGGACGCCCTGCCTCCGGATTCGGAGGACGACGACCTGGCATGCTGAGGCAGTTCCGCCGCCACGACGTCGACCAGCTGTACCCGCTGCTCCAGCGCCATTTCCCGGGGGAGAACCAGCTCCTCGGGTTCCGCCCGGAGGCGTTCCACAAGATCGTCCGGAAGATCTTCCGCCCGCACATCCAGTTCATGATGGCCATCGCCGATCTGATCCGCCGGCCGTTCGCGAAGTTCTTCGTGATCGAGGCGGACGGTCACCTCGCGGCCACCACCCTGCTGACGTTCACCCCGACGACCGGCTACGTGAGCATGGTGATGGTCGACGATCCCTACCGACGCCGCGGCTATGCGAAAAAGCTCCTGGAGACCGCCGCCCGGGAGACCCGCCGGGCCGGCCGTTCCTGGGTCGTGCTCGATGTCCTCTCGGACAACGCTCCGGCCAAGCACCTCTACGATGAGATCGGGTACCGGACCCTCGCGACAATGACCTTCCAGACGGTGGACTTTGCCGAGACGGTCCCGACGGGGCCGGCCCCGCCGCTGCCCCCCGGGATCCGACCGTTGGCCAAGAGCGACGGCGACCGGCTCACGCAGATCTCCGACGACGAGCGACCGGCCGAGTACCGCAAGATCCTCCCCGCGTACCCCCGGCAGTTCTTCGTCTCGCCCTTCGTCGCCATGGGGCTCGAGTCCGACACCGAGGCGTGGGTCATCGACCGGGGCCGAGGCGCGGAGGGGTTCGTCCGGGCCACCACGAGCCCGGCGACGGAGGCGGGGAACCTGACCGCCCCGCTGATCGGTCCCGATGTCCCTCCCGAGCTCGCCACCCAGCTGGTCAAGTACGCGACCGACTGGGTGCGACGGCGGAAGGTGACACGGGTCGCCACCGAGATCCCCGAGCACGCGGTCCGCGGCATCGCCGCCCTGGCGAGCGTAGGGTTCACCTCGAAGCTCCACGCCGAGACGATGGCGCTCCCGCTCCATGCCTAGTTCCCGGCGAGCTGCCGGTCCCCTCGATGTCTACCTCTTGCCCTCGGTGATCGGCGGAGGGCTCGGCGACGTGGCCGAGGTCCACAGCGCGGGGCGATGGCTCGCCGGGGCGGGATTCCGGGTTTGGGTGTTCCGACGCCCGGGGCATACCTGGTCCCGGGGGATGCCCGGCCCGTTCCGGTGGCCACCGGAGGTCCCTCGCCCGGTCGGGTCGGGCCCCCGGGCCCTGACGGTCAGCTCGCAGTTCGGGGTGACGTGCGCTCCGGCCCGCTCCGAGCCGCTCGGCCGGGCGGGGGAGTGGGCGCGGGAGGTGGCGGAGCTCGAGGACTTGTACGGCACCGAGAACGTCCTTCACCTCAGCCTCGAAGAGTTCGCCCGCACCCTGACCTCGGCCCAGCAGGTGGACGAGCGGGAGCGGGAGGGCGGGGTCCCCTCGCGCCACCGGGCCCGGGGGCGCGGATCGAGACGCCACGTCGCCGGGGCTCGCGAGGCCCACGAGCTGTACCGAAAGTTCCGGGCGTTCGGCCGCCCGAACCTCCTCACATTGTTCCCCACCTTCGTGCCCGTCGCGGCCTTCACCCGGGAGTTCCCTGAAGCGATCCAGATCGGTCCGATCTGGCCGTACGGGGCGGGTCCGTCCCCGAGGAAGTCCCGACGGGACCGTACCCTCCTCTGGGTACGCGAGCCCCTCGACATCGTCCCGTCTCGGACCGGGGGTCCTGGCCGGCCTCGCGGATACCGGTCCTGGCGCGCGCCTCCTCCTGCGGGGTCCTCGTGACCTTGAGGTCGGGATCCCTCCCCCGGGGGTGACGGTCGACCGCCTGGGGGAGCTCTCTCCCGCGGCGTGGGACGGGGTGAGAGCCTCCGCCGGCCTTACGATCGTTTCCGGGAGCCGCACGCTCCTTGAAGCGATCCGCGCGCGGACCCCGTTCCTGTACTACAACGGCGTGATCGGACCCGGGGCGCGTGCGCGGCGGCACCGCCCGGAGAAGCTCCTTTCCCTGCTCCGGCTCGGACGACGCGGCGGCATCGGACCCACGTGGCGCCGCGACCTCCTCGACTTCTCCCGGGGTCGACGGGTCCGCGCCATCATCCGGAGCCGGCTGACCGCGCGAGACGCGGGACCTACGATCGACGCGTCGGACGGATTCCGAGACGCTCGGTCCGACGGTCCCCGGGTCCTCGCGAACATCGCCCGAAGCTTCGCCGCGGAGACCTCGACCGAGGCCTCCCAGTTCGCCCGCCGGTTTCGGTCGTCGACGGAGAAGGCCGGAGCGCGCCGTTCCAAAGATTAAGCCTCCCGAGGCCTTGCGGGTCGTGATGGCCGCGGGGACGAACGATCCGGCCGCGGTCGCCCGGCGGCTCCTGGGTGACGGGATCGGCCTCAAGCGGGACGAGTCGGTCATCATCGAGACGTGGAACCACACCCTCCCGTACGCGGCCGCGTGCGTGGTGGAGGCCCGCCGGATCGGGGCCCGCCCGCTGTTGCTCCTCGAGGACGAGGCCGCGTACTGGCGCAGTGTCGACGTCGCGCCCGCGATCGCGCGCTGGGCGAAGGTCGGGGCCCCGGAGTGGGCCGCCCTCGCGAAGACCGACGGCTACGTGTTCTTCCCGGGTCCGTCGGACATGTCAAGGCTCCGTTCGATGCCGACCCCCCAGTACGGCCAGCTCACGGGGTACAACTCCGAGTGGTACAAGCGGGCCCGGGCCGCCCATGTCCGCGGAGTGCGGTGCATGCTGGGGTATGCCTCCGAGTCCCAGGCGGACCTGTACGGGGTGTCGGCGAGCGACTGGCGGGCGGGGCTCGTGCAGGGGATCGTCGGAGCCGACCCCCGGGCGATCCGGGCGGATGGCCGGAAGGTCGCCCGCAAGCTCGCCAAGGGCAAGGTGCTGCGGATCACGGCGTCCAACGGGACCGACCTTGAGGTCCGACTGCGCGGACGTCGGCCTTGGATCGACGATGGAACCGTCGACGACGAGGACGTGCGGCTTGGCCACAATGTCGCCGTCGCCCCCCCCGGCGCCGTCGCCGTGGCGGTCGACGAGCGCTCGGGTGGAGGGGTGGCGATCGCGAACCGGCCGACCTTCCTCGGCCTCGCTCGGCTGGAGGGTGGCCAGTGGGAGTTCCACGATGGGCGACTCACGGGCGCCTTGTACACTCAGGGCCAGGCGTTCTTTGATGACCGGTTCCAGAAGGCCGCCAAGGGGAAGGAGATCCTGTCCTACCTTTCGGTGGGTCTCAACCCGGCGGTATCGGCCGGGATCCCCCAGGTGGAGGACCAGGAGGCCGGGGCGATCACCCTCGGGATCGGGGGCAACGCCTCGTACGGGGGGTCCAACCGCGTTCCGTTCTTCACTTGGATCGTGATCGGCGAGGCGACGGTCGCGGTAGATGGGGCGCCGCTGTGCGATCGCGGCCAGGTCCTGTAAGACCCCGAGGTCGGGCAGTGGCGCCCCCCGCCTGGAGGGTGGACAGGTTCGACGAGCCTCTGCTCGCCGACTTCTTCGACCGACCGACGCTGGTCGTGGCCCGGGCGCTGCTCGGCACGCGGATCGTCCACCGCACGCCGCGCGGGGACCTGGCCGCCCGCATCGTGGAGACCGAAGCGTACGGGCCCCGGGATCCCGCCAGCCACACCTTCCGGGGCCAGACCCCCCGCAACCGCGCGATGTTCGGCCCGCCCGGGACCCTGTACGTCTACCGGATCCATCAGGTGCACTGTGCCAACGTGGTCACGCGACCCGGGCAGGCCGTGCTGATCCGGGCCGCGGCGGGCCTATCGCCCGGCCTGCTGGGAGCCTCCGGACCCGGCCGGCTCTGCCGGGCGCTCGGCCTTGATCTGACCCACGACGGATACCCCCTGGATCGGGGCGAGCTCCGGATCCTCCCGAGGTCGAGCTCCCCGGGGCCGGTGATCCGAGCCCCTCGGATCGGTATCTCGAAAGCGGCCGACCGCCTCTGGCGATTTGCCCTGCGGGACGATCGCGCCGTGTCGGCGCCCCGCCCGTGGCGCCGCGCTACTTCAGCTTCGCCCAGCTGAAGCCGCGCCGGCGCGCCGTGCTGCCGAAGCCGCACGAGGCGCAGACCCGCTTCTGCCGGTGGTAGGCGTGGCGTCCGCAGCGTCGGCAGATGTGGTGGACGATCTTGCCGCCGCGGCTGGATGGCGTTCCCTTGCTCATGGTCGCTCTTCCTCCCCTACGGCGAGATGTATACGATGCTGTCGCCCCGGACCAGCGTCACGCCCGGATGGGTCGTGGTGGTCTCGCCAAGGACCTCGTCGACGTTGGAGAGCACCAGGTTGAGATGCTGGTCGAAGGCGTCCAGGATGCCCCGGAACGACCGCCCACCCTTCATCTCCACCAGTACCCGCTTGTGCAGGCTTTGCTGGAGCACGTCCAACGGCCTCATCGAAGGGGTCGGGGACTCCGGGCGCGGTTCTTAACGCTTGGGGGACCGTTGCGTGTCGGCGGGGGCAGGTGGGGCCGCCACGGCGGTAGCGCCGACAAAGGCGTCCAGGAGGCGTTCCGCCTCCTCGCCGGTGGAAGTAGGCAACGGGCCCATCCGCTCCAACCGGTCGGCGAGGGCGAAGGCGATCCGCCGGGGGCTGGGCTCCCCGGAGACGCTGAGGAACCGCGCCGGCAATAGCTCCGGGAAGATGCGTTGATACAGCAGTCGCTCGAACCGGGCGACCTGGCGGTGCCGCTCCCGCAGCGCGGCGGGATGCCCGGACGGGTCCGAGGCGGCCCGGCCGGTCGCGACGGATTCCGGCACGTCCAGGTAGACGGTCAGCTCGGGGAGGGGGAATCGGTCGAGCCCGCCGTGGCGGCGGGCCTCCGCGACGACGTCGGGCACCACGTCCCAGGGACCATCGACGGTCTCGCGGAGCCCCCAGCTGTAGGTGAGGGGCCCCCACGGGCCAGTGTCGAGGATCACGGGGCTCCCCTTGGCCCGCAGGGCATCGGCCTCCTGGTATCGGGCGATCTCCGCCGCGAGCAGGTTGAGCTCGAGGACCCGCAGTTCGTCGACCGTCTGGAACTCGAGGGAGGGGCGAGGGCTGAGACCCTCGAACGCTTCCGGAAGCACGGCGGCGCCCAACCGCTCCCCGAGAGCCCGGCTCACCAGGCTCTTTCCGACGCCGCTCGGCCCTTCGATGGCCAGTAACGGCGGCAGTTCTCCATGGGCGCGACGGGCAGGCATGCGACGCCGGTAGGCATCTCCGCCGTAGATACGCCGCGCATGCTTTAATCGAGACGGCGCCTCCGAGCGACGTGCCGGAGGCCTCCGGGACCGCCGGAACACCGCCTGGGACATTGTTCCACGCGCGGGTCCTGGAGGCCCGGTCGTTCGCTGAGCTCGTCGCCGAGATCACCCGGCTCGGTAGCGATCTCGACGGGAGGGGCAGCATGGCACGGAACGGCCGCGTCTTCCCGGTCGTCGTGGACCGAGTATCCCAGGAGGCGTCCCCGCTGCTGCATCAGGAGATGCGGGCCGGCGGCGCCGACGCCGCCTCCACGGAGGGCCGGGTCCTCCTCCTCGGGACCTGGAACCAGTACCAGCGGATCCTGCCCAAACTTCGCCGCCAGCCGTTCCGTCTTCGGGAGCTCGCCGACGAGGTTGAGTCGGCCCTTCGACACTACACTTCCAGGACACCGCGAAGAGTCCCAGGCGCCCACCGGGCCCTCGTTGTCGGGGACCGGACCCGGGTGATGGGAGTGCTCAACGTCACTCCCGACTCGTTCTCGGACGGGGGGACGTTCGCCGAGCCCGACGCGGCGATCGCCCGCGCCCACCAGATGGTCTCGGAGGGAGCCGATCTGATCGACATCGGTGGGGAGTCGACGCGGCCCGGCGCGTCGCCGGTCGCGTGGGAGGAGGAGTGGCGAAGGGTCGGGCCCGTCCTGAAGGCGTTCGCGCCGACCTCCCCGGTCCCCATCTCCATCGACACGCGGAGCCCCGAGGTCGCGCGCCGGGCGATCGCCGCCGGCGCCGACATGGTCAACGACGTGAGCGGGCTCGCCGACCCCGCCGTGAGGGCATTGGTGGCCACCAGCGGGGCCTCGGCCGTGGTGATGCACATGCGAGGCACACCCGCGACGATGGGCTCCCTGTCGGTCTACGAGGACCTGCGGGGCGACGTGTTCCGGGAGCTCTCGGCGTCCGTCACGAGGGCGAGGACCGACGGGATCCCCTTCGATCGGATCCTGGTGGACCCCGGCCTTGGGTTCTCCAAGACCCCGGCCCAGTCCATGGAGCTCCTCGCCCACGTAGGCGAGCTCCGGTCCCTCGGTTACCCGGTCGTGGTGGGCGCCTCACGGAAATCCATGATCGGGGCGCTTCTGAACGGTGCGGCCCCCTCAGAGCGGCTCGAGGGAAGCCTGGCCGCGGCCGTGGTCGCGGCGCTCCAGGGAGCCGACATCGTCCGGACCCACGACGTCGGCCCGACGGTCCGGGCGCTCCGCATCGCGGATGCCGCCCGTCCGGGTGGCGAGGCGTCGCCCCCGTTCGAGCCGGATCCCTAGGCGTCCTTCTCGAGGTCCTTGGGAAGGTCGGTCTCGAGGACCAGGGAGCCCACGTAGTCGCACGCGAGGCAATGGTACACCTGCCCCGTGATCATCGCGGCGTTGTAGACCAGCCGGTCCGAGCCGCACTGCGGGCACCGCAGGACGGTCTTGCCCCTAGGACGGCGGCGCACCATCGCCGGGCTCCTCCCCATCCTCGGGCTCGGCGGGCGACGGCGACTCGGGTTCCTCGACGTCGTCCTCGGCGTCCGGGGGGGCATCCCCCGGTGTCTCCGCCTCGGCGCCCTCGAGCGTGCTGGCGAGGACCACGGCGTCCCGGACCGAGTCCCCCTCTTCGAGCCGGATGATCCGGACGCCCATGGTGTTCCGGCCCTGGTCCCGGACGCTGCCGACGGAGAGCCGGATGGTGATGCTGCCCTGCGTCGTCACGAGGATCTCCGAGGCGTCGGTGACGGGGAGGACCGCGACCACGGACCCGTTGCGTCCGCCGGTCTTGATCGTCTTCACGCCGACGGCCCCGCGGCGGGTCTTCCGGTAATCGTCCACCGGGCTCCGCTTCCCGTCAGCCGGTGGTCGTGAGAGTGAGGAGCGATGGGTACTCCTTGCTGACGGGCGCCATCGCCACCACCTGGTCGTCCTTCTCCTCGGAGAGCCGGACGCCGTAGACCCCGTACGTGGCCCGGCCCATGGACCGGACCTCAGCGAGCTCGAACCGGACCAGCTGGCCCGCCCGGGTGCCAAGGACGATCTCGGCGGTCTCGTCCCGGACCAGGGCGACGTCCACCAGCGAGTCGCCCTCCTCGAGGAGGACGGCCTGGATGCCGGAGGTGCGGATGTTCTGGAACTGGTCGAGCCCCGTGCGCTTGACGATCCCCCGTCGGCTCGCGAAGAACAGCCAACCCGCGGTGGCGTCCAGGTCCCGGACGTCCAGCAGGGTCTGGACCTTCTCACCGGGCTTGAGCCTCGGGAGGAGGTTGATCACCGCCTTCCCCTTCGAGTGGCGGCTCCCCTCGGGGAGCTCGTACGCCTTCAGCCGGTAGACCCGGCCCAGGGTCGTGAAGAACAGGATGTTGTCGTGGGTCCGGGCGAGGAACGTTCGGATCACGTAGTCCTCCTCCTTCGTCTCCATCTGGAGGAGGCCCCGGCCGCCCCGGCGCTGCCGCCGGTACTGGTCGAGGGGCAGGCGCTTGATGTAGCCGTCCCGGGTGACGAGCACCACCACGGCGGTGTCGGGGATCAGGTCCTCGAGCGTCCGCTCGGTGAACGCCGGCACGAGCTTCGTCCGGCGGGGGTCGCCGTACTTCTCCTTGAGCTCGGTGAGCTCGCTGACGATGAGCCCGTCCAACTGCAGCGGGTCCCCGAGGATCCCGCGCAGGTGGGTGATGAGCTGCTCCTTCTCGAGCTTCTCGGCGACCACGGACTCCCGCTCGAGGGCGGTGAGGCGCGCGAGCCGCATGTCCAGGATCGCCTTCGCCTGCTCGCTCGAGAGGAGGAACTTCCCCATCAGCGACGCCTCGGCGGCGGCGACGTCCCGGGATCGGCGGATGATCCGGATCACCTCGTCGATGTGGTCGATGGCGGTGAGGAACCCCTCGAGGAGGTGGCGGCGCTCCTCGGCCTTCTTGAGATCGGTACTCGGTCCGCCTAGTGAGGGTCTTCCTCCGATGGGCGATGTGCAGCCCCAGGAGGTCTCTCAGCGGGAGGACCCGGGGGCGCTGGTCGACGAGACACAGGTTGATCACGCCGAAGCTGGTCTCGAGCGGGGTATGCTCGTAGATCCGGTTGAGGACGATCTCGGCGGGGGCGTCCCTCCTCAGCTCGAGGACGACGCTGGTGCCGTGCCGGTCCGACTCGTCCCGCAGGTCCGTGATGCCGTCGATCCGTTTCGTCTTGACGAGGTCGGCGATCAGCTCCAGGAGCGAGGCCTTGTTGACCTCGTACGGGATCTCGGTGATGACGATCTCCGGCCGCCCGTCGCGCTCCCGGATCTCGGCCGACCCCCGGAGCCGCAGGGTCCCCCGGCCGGTCTTGTACGCCTCCCGGATCCCCTCCGAGGAGTCCAGCACCCCGCCCGTCGGGAAGTCGGGGGCCGGAAGGACGGCCATGATCTGGTCGAGGGTCGCCGCCGGGTCCTTCAGGAGCAGCAGCAGGGCGTCGACGAGCTCCCCCAGGTTGTGGGGCGGCATGTTCGTCGCCATGCCGACGGCGATCCCGGCCGAGCCGTTCAGCAGGAGATTCGGGACCTTCCCGGGAAGTACGAGCGGCTCCTTCAGGGACCCGTCAAAGTTGTCCCCCCACTCGACGGTCTCCTTCTCGATGTCCTGGAGCATCTCCTCGGCAAGGGCCGAGAGCCGGGCCTCGGTGTACCGCATCGCCGCGGGCGAATCGCCATCGATGGAGCCGAAGTTCCCCTGGCCGTCGATGAAGAGGTAGCGGAGCGAGAACGGCTGGGCCATCCGGACCAGCGCATCGTAGACGGCGAGCTCGCCGTGGGGGTGGTACTTGCCGAGGACGTCCCCGACCGTGCGCGCGGACTTGCGGTACGGCTTGTCGTGGGTCGCCCCCGACTCCCACATCGACCAGAGGATACGGCGGTGGACCGGCTTCAGGCCGTCCCGTCCGTCGGGGAGGGCCCGCCCGACGATGACGCTCATGGCGTAGTCGAGGTAGGATTTGTGCATCTCCCGCTCGAGCGGCTGGTCCTTCGTGCGGCCGAGGTCCAGCGCGTCGTTCGGGTTCGTGCTCTCCGCGGGAGGGGTGCTCATGCCGTCGCCTCCGGGGGGAGCTGGGCGGCAACGAGCCGGTTCGCCTCGGCGAGGAACGCATCGCGCTGACCGGCGGGGATCGTGGCGCCCGACGCGACCCGGTGGCCGCCGCCCTCGCCCCCGACCTTGGCCGCCGCGGTCCGGAGCACCTGCGACAGGTCGAGCCCGCGGCCGACGAGATAGAGGGTGCCGCGGCCGGAGATCTTGAGCACGGCCTCGCCGGAGGAGAAGACGAACAGGGGCCGGTTCGGGTCCACGAGGTAGTTCATGGCGAGCCCGGCCTGGGTCCCGGCGAGGGTGGTCTCCTCGCTCTCGAACCACTGGATGGCACTCAGGGAGTTAACCCCCTTTTCCTCCAGCCGAACGAGGGTCGAAAGGATTCCGCTCCGCCACGCTTCCTCGTGCTCCCGGGCCCGGACGAGCGCCTCCCGGTCCCCTAGGGCGAGCGCGATCCCGACCGAAGGCTCCCCCGCCCGTCCGGAGGCGTTCTGCCAGTTGGAGAGCTCCTGGGCGTCGACCTTGAGGCCCGGTACCAGGTATCCGTCCTGGGTGAGGAGCGCCGCGAACTCGGGCCGTACCTTCTGGTGGACGAGGCGGCCCAGGAGGGCCTGGCCCAGCTTGCGCTCGTCGGGCTCCGTGAGCTCCCCTCTCGGGAGGGCCGCCTCGATGCCCAGCCCCTCCAGGAACGAGCGGACCGCGGTCGGCCGGCCCGACAGGCCTCGAACGTAGGGGTCGATGCTCCTCGAGACCGCGTCGCCGACCGTGGTCCCGAAGAGGGCAAGCCGCGGGCGCCGCTTCACGAGCCCCCGGGACTCCGCCTCGGCGACGAGCTTCGCGTTGAGGCCGTGGAACCCGTTCTGGTGCTGCCGGTCCGCGATCGCTCCGGAGAGGCCCCAGGGAGCGTTGTCCCAGTTCGCCTCGTCCAGGAAGACGGTGAACAGCCAGGTGAGGGTCGCCGCGCAGAGCTCGTCCATTCCGTCGACGCCCCAGTCGAGCGGGTTGACGAACGCCACGTGCTTGGGGAGCGCGGGAGGATGGGGAGCCCCGGGATACTTGTGGTGGTCGAGGATCACGACCGGGTGCCGGTGGCTCTCGTACGCGTCGAGCCAGCTCGCGCCCGTGTCGACCACGAGGACGGGGCCGGAGGTGGCCGTAAGGAGCTCGACCATCCGGGGTCGTTCCACCGCGAGGAGAGGGGTGGCCTGGACCGGATACCCGAGGCGGGAGAACGCCCGGAGCGCGCAGGAGGCCGCGGCGATGCCGTCGCCATCGTAATGGTAGATGACCCGCCACCGGGTCGGGTTCGCCAGCACCAGCTCTCGGGCGCGGTGAAATTCGACCGGGCCCGCCGGCTCGTCCAGAAGGCGTTCGGGCCCCGAGGGCATCATTCCACCTGAAGCACCGCGGTGGCCGCCGTGTAGCTCCAGTTGTCGGGGAGCATCTTCCGCTGGCGGTAGTACCGGGCGAGCCGGCGGATGCGGGCCTCCATCAGGTTGAGGCCGCGCCGGTTGGAGAGGTCCTTGGGATGGGTCTTCAGGTGGCGCTGGAGGTGGACGACACGCTTCAGGAGCGCCTGCATGTCCTCGGGGAGGTCCGGCTTGATGCCGCTCTGCTCGAGGAGGGCCCGCATCCGGTGGCCGGTCACGGCGCGGACGGAGGGGATGCCCGAGGTGTCCCGGAGCGTGATCCCGATCTGGGCCCCGGTGAGGCCGGTCTTGGCGAGCTTGACCGCCTCCTCCGTCACCTCCGCGGCTTCCATGGTCACCCACGCGGGCTTGACCGCGGGGAAGGGCCGGTGGGAACCGGAACGGCCCTTGTGACCGGAGTGGATTCGGGACACGGGCGCGACCATCTGGGTCGCCTACATAACAGTTGGGTTTCGGACGGCCCCGCAGGGCCACCCAAGGGCCCGAGGGAGCGGGCTGCGAGGCATGTGCCGGCCCCACAATTCGGCCGTCCGGGACGCGGGCCGCGGGCGCGTCGCAGGCAGGTGGGCAGGCGACCAAGGGCGAGGTCCGGGACTCTCAGTGACGGGACTCGTCTCCGGGGTTCAAGTACGATGGAGGATAGGGAGGCCTCGCTCCGCGGAGAAACCCGAACCAAGGACGGACTCGGGCGGGCAGGAACAACGCATATGCGATCCGAACCAACCAGGAACGAAGAACGGACGATCAACTCCCGGAATCGCCTCCGGCCCGCGGGCACGTTGGCGGTCGGCATGACGCTCGGGGTGTTCCTGCTGCTCCTCGCCCCCGCGACCCTGGGTGCGGTTGTACCGGCCACGACGATCAAGGCTCCCTATACGACAGCGACCGTGACGCTCGCCAACCCGAAGACACTGAGCGGGTGCGGGACGGCGAAGCTCGTCACGAAGGCGTTCTTCAACAAGACCACCGGCATCGGCGGCTTCAGCAGCCGGGACAACTCCACGTCCTGCACGACGTCGACCAACAACAGCGCCCTTCAGGAGGGGAAGATCACCATCACCATCCCCATCACGATCTCGACGACGGGGATCCACAACATCACCGTGGTCTGGGAAACAATCGCCACCGGGAGCGTCAACGTGACCCCCGGTCGATGCACCGGCAGCACGACCATCGCATCGAGCACCTGCGTCCGGTTCGCCCAGGCGTTCGTCTTTGGGACGAACTTCCTGCAGGACTCGACCGCCGGCACGAAGACCATCTCGACCTCTCCGCTGTGGCCGGGCAACTTCACCGCGGTCTGGAGCAACACGAGCTGCAGCTTCGCGAGCTGCACGACCTCGGCCTCCGCTGCCAAGACCTCGGCCCTTCACACGGGGAGCGCCTTCTGGTCGTGGACCTGGAAGTCGATCTCACTGACCGCGAGCCACACCTACACCCTGCACCTGACCCTGTTCGGTGGCACCATCGTCACGCTGATGACGACGGGTGGGGGCAAGCTCACCTCCGCGAAGGCGAACGCGCAGTTCAACTCCGGGACGCTCGGGAACGACGAGAAGCTGGTCTCGATCACGGTGGCCTAGAGGCTGGCCGGGGCCGCCCCCCTCGGGGGGCGGCTCGATAGGGGGGACGGTGGGGGGCGCCCGCCCCGCGAACGCCTTCCCCTCCACTCATCGGGGGGTCGAGGCCAGGGCGAAGGCTCCGAGGGCCGCCGGGGGGCTGAGACCCCCAAGGGCCAGCCATTCCCGGGAAGGCGCTGTAGCGGCCACCCCGTCAGAAGTTTTAATGGGGGGCGCCCGGAAAACTGTGACGACCCCCATGCAACGAGTCCCGCGATCGAGCCGAGCGCGTGCGCCTGGTTGGACCTTCCTCGTCACGATCCTCGGCCTGCTCCTCGTGGTCGGCCTTCCCATCCCCGGGACCAGCACGCACGGCCTACCCCATCCGCTCGCCTCGACGCTAGCTCCCCCGCGTGTCGCCGAAGGCGCTCGCGCCACCGCCGCGCCGGCCGCGACCCCGGGCGCGTCGGCCGTGACGGTCAGCGTCGCCGGGACCACACCGTCGGCGGTGAGCCTCGCCTGGAGCCAGAGCACGGACGTGTTCTTCAGCCAATATACGATCTTCGAATCCACCAACGCGACGGCCGGACCCTGGCAGTCCGTCGGCGTGGTCACCTCCGCCTCAACCACCTCCCTGGCCGTCACCGGGCTTTCCCCCGGCGCCACGTATGGCTGGCAGGTCCAGGAGACGGGATTCCTGGGGAGCACGGCCAATTCGACCCCGGTCGAGTCCACGCAGCCGAACCTGTCGTTCCTTCAGTACCATACCCTGACCTCCTCGAGCATCCAGTTGAACTGGACGAACAACGCCTCGTACGGCGGCCTGCTCTCCTTCGGGCAGTACCAGGTCTGGGCGACCTCCTCCGGGGCGACCAGTTCCCAGGCCATCCTGACCTCCGCCGGCCAGAACTCGACCGTGATCACCGGGATCAGCCCGGGGTCGAGCGAGTTGTACTACCTCAACACCACCGATTGCGTATCCGGGTGCGTGGCCGGGGGCGGCTCCTCGGTCGTGAGTGGATCGAACGCCGTCACCTACGGGACGCCATTGACCCTGGGTGCGACACTGGTGACCGATCGCGTCGTCCTCGATGTGGGGCAGTCCGACCTGTTCACCTGCACCCCGAGCGGCGGCGAGTCTCCGTTCAACTTCACCTGGCAGGTCGGCAACGGATCGTTCGTGCCAGATCCCTCCTCGACGAGCTTCGCCTTCGCCAGCCCCGGGCCGGCGACCGTGACGTGCTGGGTGCAGGACTCCCTTGGGACCCATCTCACCACGTCCACGACCGTCCAGGTGGACGCGGATCCGACCGTTGTGGCGAGCGCGAACCGGACTTCGGCGGACGTGGGCCAGTCGGTCTCCCTCGGCTGCACCGCCTCCCTGGGCGAGAGCCCGTACTCGTTCACGTGGGCGGCGGGGAACGGTCAGCTGCTCTCGGGCGCGACCGTCGCGCTCGCGTATGCCGCGCCCGGGACCGTGTCGGCCAGCTGCTTCGTCGTGGACGGCACCGGGACCACCGAAAGCGCGCCGGTGACCATCGACGTCAGCCCCGCCCCGTCCGCCAACGCGACGGAGACCAGCTCTGCCGCGGCGCCCGGGACGAACATCACGTTCCTGGCCACGGGAGGCAACGGCTCGGGCGGGTTCGGCGGGTTCGCCTGGAGCTTCGGGGACGGAGCGCACGCCACCGGTGCCTCGGCGTCCCACGCCTTCTCGACCTCGCAGAACTTCACGGTCGCCGTTACGCTCAACGACAGCAACGGCGCCCGGGCCACCGCGGCCCTCGTGGTGGATGTCTCCCCCATCCAGCTCCAGTTCTCTACGCCGACGGGGTCTATCGCACCCGGCGGAACCTACAACGCGTCGGCCTCGGCCCACGGGGGCGCCGGCGCCCCGTACACCTTCACGTGGGACCTGGGCGACGGGACCGTGGTCAACGGATCGACCGTTTCCCACCCCTTCCCGACGGCGGGTTCGTATCCCGTCCATTTGACGGTCAAGGACCGGCTCGGAGCCTCTGCCGAGGCCTCCGTGACGGTGCTGTCGGTGGTGGCGCCGCCGCCTCCCTCCCAACTTCCCCTCGAGCTCGAGATCGGTTCGATCATTGCCCTCCTGCTCGCGGCCCTCCTTGCCGCCATCCTGGTCGTCCGCCGCCGGCGCCGCGAGAGAGCCTATCCGGCGGTCGCGGGACGGGTCCCGGCGACCGATCCCGCCACGTCCGTCAAGGGAACGAAGGTGTGCCCGACCTGTGGCGCGGCCAACGTCTCGACACGGAAGACGTGCGAAGCGTGCGGGAGCTCCCTCGGCCGGCGGCTCCGCTGAGGGCAACGACCGACCTGGGTGACTTGGACCGAAAGGTCCACCGCCGAACCCATCCCGAACCTACCGACGGCCATGAACCGTGGCGGGCGGATGGAAGGACGAGGGGCCGGGCAGAGCCTCGACGGGCTTCGGGTCGTCTAAGAGATCCGGTCGGAGGTCTCTATCGCTTCGACCAGGAACTTCTTGCCCTGCGGGGTGATCATGTAGCTGTGGCGAGCGGACCGTTGCCGCTGCCAGGAGTAGAGCCCGGGGTCGGCGACGGAGACGAGCCCGTTCCGCAGCAAGAGGCCGAGGGCGAGGGAAACCTTGATCGACCCCTGCTCGACGGCCCAGAAGTCGGAGAGCCGGCGCTCGATCTCGGGGAGCTCCAGCACCTGCTCATGGGGGGTCCCTTCGTGGGTGGCGTCCGCCTGGTTGAGGTGGCGCAGGATCGCCACGAGCGTGGCGCGAACCGGGTCCTGGGGGGCGCCGGGGGAGTTCAATGACCCTCCATTCATCACGAAATTGAGGCCGGGAACCCCTACTTGAAGGTGCGGGGGCCGTCGCGGGGCCTACTTCAGGGGACCCGGCCCGCCACCGAGAGCTGGCCCCGAAGGTACGACTTCCCGTCCGTCGTGATCAGGAACCGCTGGCCCAGGACGCGTTGCCGGTCCCAGGCGAACGCGGGCCGGTCCTCGGCCCGAGCGAGACCGTTCTCGACGAGGAGCTGGAGCGCGAACTGGAGGTCCACCTGGTGGGTGCGGGCCGACCAGAACGGGGCCATCACCTTCTCCACCTCGGTGAACTCGAGCCCCTCGACGCCGCCGTTCCCGGTGCGCTCATGGGCCTGGTTGAGGCGCTTCAGGAGCTCGAGCAGGGTCTCGTGGAGTACCCAGGGTTCGGACGCGGAGGGGGCACGGTCGGGCACGTCCCATCGACGCCGCCGCGCTCGGATAAATCCCACGGCCCACCCGAAGCCTCGCCGGCGGCCGCGGCCATCGACGAACACCCGACGATACGCTCATAATCCCGTCCCGGATTCTCGCGGCCGGATGAGGTGCACGTGCCGGGTGCCGGCTCGGTGCCCGGTGTGCAACACCGTGGTGCGCGTCCCGCTCAGCAACCTTGAGAGCGCCTCGGGGGCGGCGGTGCTGGTGGACCGGTTCGCCCGCCGGGACTCCTCCTCGAGCCGCGAGGGGCTCCGACGCATCATCGAGGGATCCACGAGTTGTCCCGGGTGCGGCCACACGGTCTTCCACCTCCACAGCCGGGGCTGCGTCGCGGAGGGCCTCGCCTCGGCGGGCGTGCCGCTGAGCGATCGGGAGGCTCTCCTCGCGAAGATCACCTTCCCTGAGGGGTGAGGCCCCATCCCCGAGGACGAGTTCGTCGTCACCCCGTACGAGGTCCAAGGGACCGTCGACCACCAGAAGCTCCGGGAGCGGTTCGGGGCCCAGGAGCTCAACGCGCCCCTCCTGGAGCGCATCCGGACGGCGGCCGGTGGGACCCTCCACCCGCTCCTCGAACGGGGGGTCTACTACTCCCACCGGGACCTGGCCCAGCTCCTGGACCGGGATGCGAAGGGGGAGCCGTTCTTCCTCTACTCGGGGCGGGGCCCTTCCGGACCGCTCCACACCTCCCACCTCGTCCCGTTCGAGCTGTGCCGGTGGATCCAGGAGAAGTTCCACGTCCCGATGTACATCCAGATCACGGACGACGAGAAGTTCTGGTTCCGACCCCAGCTCACCCGGGCCGAGACGTACCGGTGGGGGATGGAGAACCTGTACGACATTCTCGCCGTGGGGTTCGATCCCAAGCTCACGCACGTCTTCTTCGACACCCGGTCGATCGCGGCCCTCTACCCTCTTGCCGTTGACGTGGCGAAGAAGATCCCGTACTCGACGGTGAAGGCGGTCTTCGGCTTTCCCCCGAGCCAGAACGTGGGCCTCGTCTTCTATACCGCGCTCCAGACCGTCCCGTGCTTCTACCCGTCGTGGGTATCGGGGAAGCCGGTCTCCTGTCTCATCCCCTGTGGGATCGACCAGGACCCCCACTTCCGCGTCACCCGGGACATGGCCGAGAGCCTCGGCTACCCGAAGCCGTCGTTGATCCTGAGCCAGATGCTCCCGGGACTGCTCGGGGCGAAGGTGATGAGCACGACGGGCGACACGAAGGACAACGCCCTCTTCCTCAACGACCCCCCGAAAGAGGTCGAACGGAAGATCCGCAAAGCGTTCACCGGTGGCCGGGCCAGTCTCGAGGAGCAGAAGCGCCTCGGGGCGACCCCGGAGATCTGTTCGGTCTGGGCCGCGTGGCGCTCCCGGTTCGCCGAGTCCGAGACAGAGTTCGCCCAGATCACGGCCGACTGTCGATCCGGAGCCCTCATGTGCGGCGACTGCAAGGCCCATCTGATCGAGCGCGTCCACGAGTTCCAGACGGCCCACGCGGTCCGGCGGGAAGCGGCGAAGGGGTACGCGGATTCGTTGATCATCGAGCGCCCGCCGATCGGCGCCGGCACGAACCCCTCTGCCCATCGGTAGGTGCGACGAGGGTCGGCCCCCCGCCCCCGGGTCCGCCTTGCCTCGATCCCCGGAGCGTCCCCCGGCCCTCCGCCGACCACCGTTGTGGTGCCTCGCGCCGGGGCAGATCTCCATGGATCCTGTCGTATCTTCGTCGTACCTTCGCCCTGGGTCTATACCCCCGCGCTCGTTCTCCGATCCGGACGTCGACCGAGGATGATCGCTATGTTCCACACGGTTCCCGCCTCACGCCGGCCGCCCTCTGCTGTACATCGTGCCCCCTGGCAGGCCCGCCCCCGGTCCCGAGCCCTCCTTCCGATCGCACTCCTGGCGGTCCTCCTGCTGCTTCCCGCCGGCTCGATCGGGCAGGGCGCGAAGGCGGCACCGAACCCGGCGGGCGTCACCACCCCGGCGATCGCCGCGCATCTCTCGGACGGGGCCGCGCTCCTGGCCGAGGCCCGGGCGTCCCTCAACATGCCCGCCGTCCCGGCCGCGAACAGCTCCTTCACGGTGGGCTGGAAACAACTGGGAGGCGGGAGCTACGTTCAACCCTCCGCGAGGAGCGCGGCCGCCCTCGCCTACGACCCCCTGATCGGTGCGGTGGTCCTCTTCGGTGGCTACGACGCATCGGTCGCCGCCGATGGGGACACCTGGACGTTCGCGAACAACAGCTGGACGGACATCACCCTGACACTGGCGAGCGCTCCACCGGCCCGGTGGGAGGCAGGATTCGCCTACGATCCGAACGTAGGCGCCGTCGGTACTGTTCGGCGGCCGGAACGTTACCCAGTTCTTCAACGATACCTGGGAGTTCAATGGTGCGGCCTGGTCCCAGCTCCCTCTGTCCACCCAGCCCTCCCCCCGGGGCCTGATGGGCATGGCGTACGACCCGGTCGTGGACGGGATCCTGTTGTTCGGCGGTGGCACGGGGAACGTCCCGGCCGGGACCTATGCCGGCTGGGTCGGGGACTCGGATACCTGGCTGTTCAAGCTCGGCAGCTGGACCAACCTGACGGCCGTCCTGACCCCCTCTCCGCCCGCGGCCTACAGCCTCGGAATGGCGTTCGACAACTCCACCGGACTGATGGTGCTGCTCGGTGGGACCGACAGTGGGAACACCACCGCCTTGGGGTGCGCTGCGAAGGACCAGGAGTGGACCTACAACGGTAGCACCGGGTGGGTCAACGCCACGGCGTCGACCGGGCCCCTGCCCGACGGGGCCCTCGGCCTCGAGAACATGGGGATGGTCTGGGACGGTGCCCTCGACGGCATCGTCGTGTACGGGGGCATCGTCGGCGTCTCCGGGTGCCCGTCCACCGCGGAGACGTGGCTGTCCACCGCGTCCGGATGGCTGAATCTCACCGGGTTCCTCCTCGGCGCTCCGCCGCCCGCGAACGAGTGGCTGCAGCTCGCCTACGATCCCCTCTCCGCGCAGGTCGTGATGGAGGGAGACAACAACCTCGGCTCCTACATCGCCGGCACCTGGGTCCTCTCCGGAGCCGCCGGGTTCGCCGCGGCGATCACCGCCACCCCATCGTACGGCACCGTGCCTCTCAATGTCTCGCTCAACGCATCCCTCGTGGGCGGGACCGGCCCGTACCGGTACCAACTGGACCCTCGCCAACGGGACCTACGTGAACGGGACCGCCAACACGTCCGAACAGTTCACGAGCCCCGGCGTCTACGTCGTGGCGTTCTCGAGCACCGATTCGCACGGGTTCGTGGCCCTCGCGACGACGACGATCGTCGGGGTCAATGCGTCCTCCGTCTTCAGTGTCACCGCCTCGGCCTCCCCCTCGACCGGGTCCGCCCCCCTGAACGTCTCCTACTCCGCCTCGATCACTCCGGGCACACCGCCGTACACCTACAACTGGACGTTCGGGGACGGGTCCTCGGCGACCGGCCCCAACCCCTCCCACACCTTCCTCGTGCCGGGGATCTACCTCACCGATCTCTCCGTCACCGATCACACCGGCGCGACCGCGAACAGTTCGGTCGGGGTGTTCGTGACCTCGGTCCCGACGTTCTCCGTGTCGATCTCGGCGCTCCCCAGCCAGGGGCCGGCGCCCCTGAACGTCTCCTTCTCGTCGACCAGCGTCGCGGGGACGTTGCCCCTGAGCTATTCGTGGTCGTTCGGCGACGGGAACTCCTCGTCGGCCGGTGCCCCCAGCCATATCTACACCGCGAACGGCACGTTCAGCGCGACGCTGACGGCCGTCGATGCCCGCGGGGTCGTCGCGACGGCGAGCGTCACGATCGATGTGGGAGCTTCCCCCCAGCAAGGCACCTGGTACGATCTCAACGCCCCCTTCGGGCCGTCGACCCGCTCCGCCCCCGCCCTGGCGTACGACCCCCTCCTCTCCGCGGTGATCATGTTCGGCGGGTACGGAGGCCCGGCCGTCGTCGCCCTCGGCGACACCTGGGAGTTCTCCAACGGCAGCTGGACCGACCTCACGGGCACGTTGTCGGGGGCTCCGCCGGCGCGGTGGGAGGGCGTATTCGTGTACGACCCGGTCGACAGCTCCCTCGTCCTGTTCGGCGGCCGGGACGTGACGCAGTTCTTCAACGACACCTGGACGTTCAACGGCTCCGGGTGGAGCCAGGTGGCCACCTCCGTCGCCCCCTCCCCACGGGGCCTTTCCTCGTTCGCCTACGACCCTTCGATCGGGGGCGTCGTGCTGTTCGGCGGCGCCACGGGGAACATTCCGGCGGGGTCGTACGCCGGCTGGAAGTTCGACGATGACACCTGGGAGTTCCAGTCCAACGCGTGGACGAACCTCACCGCCTCCCTGACGGGAGCGCCCCCCGCGACCTCCACCGGGGCGTTGGCCTACGATCCTTCCATCGGCGGCGACCTCCTCTACGGGGGCACGACCGCCCCGAACGGGTGTGCGATCGTCTCCGAGCAGTGGGCCCTCGTCAACTCCACGTGGACCAACCAGAGCGGGCAGGCGCTGACGGGCCCGGGCGGTGCCGGTGGCCTCGAGAGCTTTGGGATGGTCTACGACCCCGCCCTGTCCGGCGTCGTCGCCTTCGGGGGGAACACGGAGCGCGGCGGCACGTGCATCTCGACGGACGAGACGTGGCTCTACACGGCCGGGAACTGGACCAACCTCACCTCTGTCCTCGGCACCCTGGTCCCCGGCCAACGCCAGGCGGAAAGCATGGCGTACGACAGCGCCGACGGGTACCTGGTGATCTTCGGCGGGGGAGCCCCCAACGACGTCTACCTCTCCGACACGTGGGCGCTGGTGGCCGGGGCGGTCCCCCTCGCGCCGATCTCCGTTTCGTTCCAGGTAACGGGCGGCGCCGGGGACGGGCCCCAGCTGGTGACGTTCACGGCGGTGTTCGGACCCGACTCGCCCGGCCCACAGTTCCAGTGGGTCTACGGGGACGGGACCTCCGGGGCCGGGGGACCCCAGGTGACCCACCTGTACGCGACCCCGGGCCAGTTCCTCCCGACGGTCACCGTCGTCCTCTCGGATGGCCGCGGGGCGACGTTCCACCTCCCCGAGGTCGTCATCCGGCCGTCGCCCGGTCTCTCCGCCCCCGGAACGCCCGCCTCGAGCTGGGCGAGCGGCCTGTTCGGCTGGACCGATGCCGCCGCGATCGCCGTCGGGGTTTTGGGTGGCGCTGCCCTCTGGGTGGTGCTTGACCGGCGACGTGACCGCCTGCGTCAGGAGGGCCTCGCGCTCATCGGCCCGGGCGACGAGCCCACCGGACCGCCCCGGGGGCAGTGAGGGGTTCGCGACGCGCCCCCGGGCCTCCCGCCTTGCCAACGTCCACCCGGTGGCTCGGCGCCGGGACGGCGGGAGGATCGGGGCGACTGCGGCCACTGTCGCGGTGGTGTTGATCTCCACTCTCCTTCTGCCGTCCCTTCAGGCGGCCCACCCGGAGAGCGCATTCCAGGTCTCGGTCACCGCGACCCCTAGTGCCGGCGACGCCCCGCTCCTGGTCACGTTGAGCGAGGTGGTCTCCTCGGGAACCCCGAGTTCCGTTAACTGGTCGTTCGGGGATGGGACGTACCTCAACGGCTCGGGTTCCGGGGCGCTCGCCCCCGAGCACACCTTCCCGTCGCCGGGGACGTTCACGGTTCACGCGGAGGTCTGGGAGGGCGCCCTCGCCTCGAATGGCTCGACCTCGGTCACCGTCCGGCCCTCCCCGATCCGCATCGCTATCGCCGCGTCACCCCTTTCGGGACGGGTCCCGCTCGCGGTGACGTTCGTCGCCACGGTCACCGGGGGCGGAGGTCCGACGGGGCCAGTGAACTGGACGTTCGGGGACGATGGAGCTGCGACGGGGGGGACCGTCACCCACGTCTTTGCCACCGCGGGTCTTTACCTCGTCCGGGCGACGGCGTCGGATACCAACGGCTCCCTCGGCAACGCCTCGCTGTTCATCGACGCGCTCTCGAACGGGACGGTCTCGGAAGAGAACTCCCCCGGCCTGTACCTCGAGTACGGCATCGCGGCGGGTCTGGCGGTCGCCATCATGGCCGCCGTTCTCGTGGTCCGCCGTGGCCGGCGTCCCATGCCATCTCCTCCGGCCGGGATCTACGGCGGCTTCGACGAGGAGGCCCCGGCGCCCGAGCCGGCGGCGAGCACCGACGGAGCTCCCGGAGGTGGCCCCGCGGACGAGGGCGCCCGGGCGCAGGGACCATCGACGTTGACCGGCGACCCGACCCCACGTGTCGGCGCGCCCCCCTCTGGCCCTCCCCCAACCTCATCGGGATCAGAGCCTCGTCCCGACCCCCGGCGTGTGACGAGGGAGGTGGTGGACTTCCTCTACCACCTGGGTCGGATCTCCCCCGACGACATCCCGACCACGGAGTGGACCCAACAGGGGATGGGGGAGCGCCTCGCGATCCCTCAGAACGCTCTCAGCAATGTCCTGCGACGGCTCGAGGCCGCCGGTATCGTGACGACCCGGGTCGAGCACGTTCACGGCCGCCCCCGCCGTGTGAAGACCTACTACCTCACCCCGACGGGCGAGCGCCTGGCCCGCAGCCGCCGTCGGGGGCCGGTGTCGGGAGGGTCCAGCGACAGGCCCCACCAACCCTAGCCTTCGAGGTTCGGCCGGCGGCCCTCGCCCCCGAACGGGGCCAGCGGCCGGCTCCATCGTCCCGCGGGCGCCGTGAGGAAGCGCCCTAGCGGACCACCTTGAAATTGAACGGGACCATGCCGAGCTTTCCGAACGCCTTCGTCCAGAGAGCGAACAGCATCTCGGGCCCCGTGGAGGTGTTGATGTCCCCGGTGTCGAAGACGTCCTTCCAGCCCCAGCTCTGCAACAGCTTCGTCACGCTCGCCTTCGCCCCGTCGTCGTTGCCGCTGATGAAGACGGTGTGGTCGCCGCCCGCGAGCATCTGCGGCGCGACCATGATGAACGCCGTCATCGTGTTGAGCGCCTTAACGACGTGGGCGTCGGGAACGGCCTGCTGGATCTTGACCGCCACCGACCCGCTCGGATAGTCCGTCGCGCGGGTGGACGGCGGGAAGCCGCGGGAGAGGTCGAGGTCGTTCGAAGTGTCGAGGACGACCTTTCCCCGGAGGTTCTCCGGGCCGGCCATCTGGATCGCGCTCAGGGCGATCTCGCCGGACGTGGCGTGGATGATCATCTCCCCGTGCCGCGCCGCGTCCTGGAACGTGCCGACCTTCGCTCCTTTGCCGCCTTCCTGGAGCCACTTCCCCAGGGGCGCGCCCATCCCGCCCATGCCCCGGGGAGTGTCCATCTTCGTGGGGTCCCGGGTGCCGAGGACGACATCGTGCCCCTGGGAGACGAGCTTGGCGCCGAGCGTTTGACCGACGATCCCCGAACCGAGAATTCCTACCTTCATGGACCCTGGCCTCGCCGGGACCTACGGGCCCGGAACAACATAAGCTGCCATCCAGGAGATAGCGAAGTTTCAGTAGGCCTCGGTAGCCCCGTGACGAGCGACCGGCATTCTCGGCCTGGCGGTCGGGCGCACGGTGCGAACCCTACTTAGGCCAAGGACGCTAGCGGGACGCGTGCCGACCCCCCGTCGCTCCGGCCTCCCTCCCGAAGAGAAGGCCTCGTGGTCGCGGACGTACCGGGAGACGGACTACCACGAGCTCCCGTGGTTTTCGAAGGAGCCGTACCCCTGGGTGACCCAGGCCGTGAAGCAGAAATGGTGGATCCGGGGCTCCCGGATCCTCGACATCGGCTGCGGGGCGGGCACGAACTCGCTGTTCCTCGCGAGGTCGGGGTTCAAGGTCACCGGCGTCGACATCGCGGAAGGAGCCATCCAGGCGGCAAAGGCTCGCGCGGAGAAGGCCGGGCTGGCCGTCGACTTCCGGGTAGCGGATGCTCTCGATCTCCCGTTCCCCGACGGACAGTTCGGCGGTGCGATCGACATCGGGTGCTTCCACACACTCCCGATCGCCCTTCGTCGTCAGTACGCTCAGGAGGTGGCCCGGGTGGTGCGCCCACGGCGGGCGTTCGTCCTGTCGTGGGTCGCGCGGGAGCACACGACCGATTTTGGTCCCCCCCACCGCCCGTCCCTGGAAGAGGCGGCTGGAGCGTTGGAGGAGGAGTTCCTGTTCCGCCGGGTGGAGTTCCATCCCAGCCATTCGGGCCGCCAGTTCCGCGGGGCCCTGCCGGTGTATTTCGCCCTCCTCGGCCGCCGCTCCTTCCCGCGACCGAAGGCACGGTAGGGACGGTCCTCCTACCGACCCCGGAGGGCTCCGGCCGCAGGTTCCCGGCCGACGCCGACAGGACCGCGCTCGAAGGCGGAACG
Organism: uncultured Thermoplasmata archaeon; assembly: GCA_963708255.1. Lineage (GTDB taxonomy): Archaea > Thermoplasmatota > Thermoplasmata > Lutacidiplasmatales > UBA184 > Lutacidiplasma. The sequence goes on along the minus strand of CAVPSE010000005.1, from coordinate 61,412 downwards.
CTGGGCGCGGACGATCCAAGGCAGGGAGTGGAACGCGTGCCGGCGCTCTATCGCCCGGGGGTCGCGCGCGCCGCCACGGCCGGGGGACGGCGAGGGCGGGGCCGACGGCCGCATCGCGGGTTAGATCTTGTGGGGCCAGGCCGCGCCCGCTCAGTCACCCCCTATGTTGAGTACCCTGGATCTTGGCGTGGCTCCACGTCTTTTCGGCGATCTGCTGGCGGGGCGGCGGGGTCATGTTCGGGTTCGTGATCGCTCCGGCGCTTGCCAAGCTCTCGCCCGCCAGCTCGGGGGAGTTCCTTCTGATGGTCGTCCCGGGAGTGGTCCGGTTCTTCCAGGTGGTCGCCGCCCTCACGATCCTCTTCGGGGCGCTCCTCCTCTACAACCTGGGATCCCTCAGCCTCCTCTCGACCTCGACCTCCTACGGCCTTGACCTGTCGATCGGAGCCGGGTTCGCGATCATCGCCTTCCTCGAGTCGGAGTTCGTCGCGGTCCCGATCCAACTCAAAGCCGTTCGGCAGATGCGCGAGATGGTCGCCGCTGGGAAGCATGAGCCCCCGGCCGAGTTCCCCAAGACGCTCCGGATGGCGACGCTCACGTCGGTGATCACCCTGGTACTGCTGTTCCTCACCTCGATCTTCATGGTCGGGGCCGGGTTCTACTGAGTCGCACGCGACGCTCGGCCCGAGGATGCCTTCCCTGGATCGGACGGCCTCCTTGAGGCCGGCCCCGTGGGGCGCCCGACCTCAGCGGCCGTTCCTTCGCGGACGCCCTAGCTCGCGTGCTCTTGGGCCGGGCCAGAGATCTTCGGACCGTTGAGGTCGATCGTGGTCCGTTCGGCCAACTGGCGGAACCGGGCCCACGGGCTGCGTCGGCCGGGGTACCGGGCCAGCAACCGGGTGTCAAGGGGCTCGAACGCGTTCCAGTCCGCCACCACCGTGTACTGGACGAAGTCCCGGACCAGGGTGTAGTCGAGAGTTCCGGATTGCACCATCTGCCCGATCAGTTCGTACTGGTAGGCGAACGCGCGGCTTTCGAAATCCTCGAGGGTATCATCGAAGTCGTTCCAACCGGAGGCGGCCGCGGCCCGGACCGAGCGGTGCATCTTCCATCGACGGGCCGCAAAGTCGCCGGAGGTCAGCTGCTCCATCATGGAGAACGCGAGGTTCCTCCTCGCATCGATACGGCTGGCCCGAACATTGTACGCCAGTAGCACGACCGACACGACGAGCGCGGTCGAGGCGGCGATGCTCACCCAGGTCTGGATGTCGGTGAGCGACACGGGAGGGCATGGGGGCGGGGCTATGAATTGGTGCCTTCGATCGCCGCCCCACGTGGCGTGGCGGTCGTTGGGAGCCAGCCTTACCCCGAGTTAAGGACGGATCAGTGCCCTCGCGCGCAGGAGGGTCCGAGCCGCCGGCGATCGAGGAAACTGTCGATGAGCACCGGTCGTGTGTTAGACGTATGGTGGGCCGGAGGATCTGGGTCGTATGCCGGGCCCAGGTTGGAAGCCGCTGCGGAGGGATCCGGAGTCAGGGCTCGCTCTCCTGAGCGAGGCCGCCTCGGAGGCGCGAACGGCAGGAGATCGTCAGGAAAGTGAAGGGTGGGAATCCCAGCGGGAGGCGGTCCGCGACGGCAAGCTCCCCGGCACCCTTGCCTACGGCTCCGACGGTCGTGCCTGGGGAATGGCGGTTTGGACGGCACTGGGGGCCAGGGGCCGACGCGTGTCCCCCATCTACCTCACGAAGGCCCGGGCAGAACCCTACGGGGTGGACAGAGTTCCTCACTGCCCTGCTGGAGCAGGAGGACCCCGACGGACCGGTTCTGCTCCTGAACGCCCCGATGACCGGGTTCGCGGAATCGGACGCTCTGGAACTACTGGCGCCGAGAGGTTTTCACCCGTTCCACCGGTATGCCATGGTCTTTCCCCCGGGAACTGCCCTGCCCGCGGACGCGACACGCTCTCTCGAGGGCGGGAGGGTCAGGACGGTGCGCAAGAAGGACCTCGACTCCCTCGCCCAACTGACCGCGACCTGCTACGCCAATTCGGCCGAGAGGTTCCTGTTCGGGGCGGAGTTCGAGGCCCTCGCGGCGGCACGCACCCTTCTCACTACCCTGCTCGACGGCCAGTTCGGCCGGTTCTTGCCCGAAGCGTCGTTCGCGCTGGAGATCGATGGCCAGATCATGGGTGCCACGCTGGTCACCCACCGCCCGACCCACAACCTGCTCGCCGATGTGGAAGTGCATCCAACTCTCCAAGGGCAAGGGCATGCGAGGCGTTTGATCCGGGCCACCCTCCAGGCGCTTTCAGGCGACCCGACCACCCCCCTCGGGTTGTCGGTCACCCAAGAAAACCTTCCGGCGTACCGGCTGTATCGGAACCTCGGCTTCGTGGTCCATCAAGGGCCGTCCGCCTTCTGGGCGAACACCTCGGCCCTGGGGGTCCCGGCACCGAGACCTCCCATCCCCAGGTCCGGTCCCTGACCGAGATCCCTCGGAGGTCGGGTTGAGGGGGGCGCCTTCTACAGGTCTGTGATAGTTCGTCGCACCAAGACGAGTCCGATGGCTCCGGCGACCGCGCCCGTCACCAGAGCGCCCTCCAGGATGCCGAGCACGAATGATTGCGTCGACGTACAGTTGGGGTACTATAGCGGAGCGCCCGGGTTCTTGCTCAACGCGGCGATCTGGGTCCGGGCGGCCTGCGCGATGTCCGCGGCGGTGTTCGCGTGCCCGCTGATTCCCCAACCACCCTCCGGCGATTCGGTGATCAGGACCCAGGTCCGCTGCGCAAGGGCCGGGTCGCGGCCGGCCTTAGCCACGATCTCGGTGATTTCCTGGACGACACCGAGCTGCTTCTCTCGGCTCAGGACCCCGACCGGAGTGAGGACCTGTACGCGCACGTAATTTGACTCACCGTCAACGTTCGAGATGGACTCGGCGGGCAGCTCATGGACGAACGCCGCCGTGTTCTTTTGGAAGAGAGGCAAGGAAGGGACCTTCTCCCATCGCATCACCGCCGAGGCGAGGTCCCGGGCCAGGCCGTGCTTGTCGGCGAACGTGCCGGTCGCTGCGTAGACGTCGATCATCGGCATGGGGCCGGAATCCATGATTATGACGAGCGTCATATAGGTGCTGGTCCCGTCGCCGGTGCGCCGCGGAAGGGGTATCCTTGGGACGATGTCCAGGCCGGTGAGACGTATCGTGGCGAAGGACGGTCGGAGGCGGATGGTCGCCAGCGCCGCCTCGTTGATCGGCTCCCGGGGCGCGAGTGCGACATCGTTCTCGGACGTCCTGGCGCACAGCCACACCCCCCGCGGGTCGATCTACTACCACTTTCCGGACGGCAAGCGACAGCTGGTCACCGAGGCCATCCGGTGGACCACCGAACAGGTGCTTGAGTACCAGCGGAGCTGCCCGGCCAATGATGCGGCCGGGGTCGTCGAGCACTTCGTGACCCTCTTCCGCCAGTCGATGGTCACCAGCGAGTGCCGGGCCGGGTGTCCGGTCGCCGGGGTCGCGATCGATACCTATGCGAATGAGGAAGGGGTTCGTGAGGTCGTCCGCGGCAGTTTCCAGTCGTGGATCGACCTCCTGGCCTCCCAGCTCACCCGAGCCGCGGTTCGCCCCGAGGAGGCCCGGACTCTCGCCGTGATAACGGTGGCCGCGGTCGAGGGGGGGTTGATCCTCTGCCGGGCCGAAGGGAGTGTGGCCCCCCTCGAGGACGTGGCGAAGGACCTAGGCGCTCTCGCCGCCGCGGCGGAGACACGATCAACGCACGCCGGGAGAGTCCGGAAACCCTCGAATGATCCCGCGTCGAGATGGGCTCCGCTCACAGGGAGAAATTCGACACGTGGGGGGCGTCGTCTGGCCGATCGGGCCTGAACGCACCGAAACAACCAGAGTCCATCGGTGCCAAGTGCAATCCCTCTGGCCCTACGCGGCCAGGTGACCCATGGGTCGGGCAGGTTGGGCCCCGGTGTGCGAAGCCCCCGTCTCAAGGGCCGGAAGAGACCCGGCATCCGGACAGGGTCTGTCAGTGCCGAGCTAGCGCGCGGTGCGCTCCTGGACTCGCTTCAGATGATTCAACAGATCGGGGAGGCCGGTCGTCACGAACTCCCAGGTGTCGTCCAAATCGAGAGTACCGTCGTGGTGGACGAGGCCGCCCGCGCCGGCTTCATCGGAGGTACCATTCCGGAGCTCGCCAAGCTGGTGCCAGGGAATCCTCCGGTGCTCCTTGACGAACGCCACGGACATTGTCGATGCCGATTCGCAGAGGTGCTCCGGGTTATGGATAACCATGTCCCTGGCGTCGGGATCCGACATGAGTGCGTCCTTTCCGCACTCGGCCTTTTGGAGGGTGCGGTCCGCTGCTTCGATCATGTCGGCCAACACGAGCGCATCGCGCTGCTTCAACGGGGCCACAACGGCACCGCCTCATGGACGGCCTGAGGCCTGACAGCCCAGTGGAGTGAGTTTTCGGTTACCACGTCCACCCTTCGACCCAGTACTTCGCGGAGCTCAATCTGGAGGCCGGGAACACGGAGTCCGCCCGGATAGGGCTTGGACCAATCGAAGTCGACGAGCAAGTCGACGTCCGACTTCGGAGTCGCTTCGTTGCGAGCGACCGAGCCGAACACCCGGATTCTCTTGACCCGGAACTTGCGGGCAAGGCGAACGATCTCGATCATGTGAGGATCCAGGATTTCCGCGATCCCTGGTCCGTTCCCTTTGGTCACCGGCTGCACCTTCGGAACGTTCCACAGGCGGGATTTGCACCGCGGGCACATGTGGATGATCGGGCCCCGGGGGTGCCACAGGTACAAGCACCGGTAGCATCGAAGCAAGGGGACGTCAACGGTAGCCATGGGGCGTCGGTTAGAGTAGTTTCCTGCCTCCCGTTAGTCTTACTGTAAGGTAAGTTTCTGAGTTCCCCCGTCCGACCACTGAAGTGTCGTGTCCCCCTCCGTCTGGCCGCCTGGGGCCACCAGCCCTTCCTGGGGCGTCAGACCTGCCGAGGTGCGTACGCGTTGACCGGGTCAAGGAACCGGCCGAGACGGGTGAGGTGCTTTGGGGTGCGATCCCCATTGCGACCCGCCCACGGATCCAACGGGGGCGGGGTATGGGCAGGCCCCTAAGCCTCCCCCGTCGTGAAACGGCGCGGGGAAGTGAGCCGTCTAAGCCGGGGCGGTAGGCACATCCTTCACAGGTGCGCCCCAAGAGCGACAGGCAGCAGGGGAGGTGCTCGGGCGCAGAATGGTTCGAGCTCTCCATCTGAGGCTAGCGTTTGGGTGATCCGGTGGCCGACTGGCCGCGGGTAACGCTCAAGTCCCCGTCCGGCGGTGACTTGACGGGCGTCACGGCGCCAGGTGGAGAGGCCAGGTTGGAACCGTTCGATCGGATCGCTGTCGGTTTCGACGGATCGGCTTACGGGGAGAGGGCCTGCCGGGTCGCCATCGCCCTAGCGGGGAAGTTCCACTCCACCCTTACGGTCCTAGCTTGGGTACCCGGCGCGAAGGACTCGAGTTCTGCGGCGCTCGAGGACCTCGTTCCCGTCACCGAGGATGGCGTGGCGCGTACCAAGCTCATCGAGGAGTTCCGGGCGACTGCGCTCAGCGGCGGGGCAAAGGCGTTCGACGCGGTCACCATTCAGGAGGATGTTCTGGATTCGATGCTCGGCTGGCTCGAGAGGAACACCCAGGATCTGATGGTCGTCGCCTCCCGAGGGCAGTCCCGGAGCCGCCGGCTGGTCATGGGGAGCCTGTCGACCGGCCTGGTCGCAGGATCGCCCTGCCCGGTCATGGTGGTTCGCGGACGAAAGGCGCTCCGACCGTCCGGTGTGCCGAAGGGCATCTAGAAGACTCGCTACGCACCCCTGCGGGCGTGGGGTGGCAGCCCTCACCGCGAGACGGTCGGTTTGGGAACCCGTTCCGGCCCCGTTGGGTCTGATTTTCACCGGGGTCGGACCGAGTGCCGTGTGCCGGCGGGACCTAGTCCTACTTATCCCCTTCGGCGGCCGTTATATAGGTGAGGACACAAAGTGAGTCAACCAACCGAACAGACCGCGCGCCAGATGATCGACGTCGTGAACTCCCGCAACGTCGAGAAGATCATGGAGCAGTACGCGGAGGACGCGACGTTCCAGGCCCCGAACCTCGAGAAGCCCATCCACGGCAAGCCCGCTATCCGCGGGTTCATGACCGGGAGCTTCACGGCGTTCCCCGACTGGAAGATCGACATCACCAAGGTCTACGTCACGGGCAACGACGTCGTGGTCGTCAACTCGATCCACGGCACCCACACCGGCCCGCTCCTGGCCGAGGACGGAAAGTCCGTGGCCCCGACGAACAAGACGTTCGTCGACGAGCAGATGACCCGCGTGGTCCTGAACGACTCCGGAAAGATCCAGTCTATCCGGTCGTACGGGAACCCGGCGGCCATGCTCCGGCAGCTCGGCCTGTCGAAGTAGATTCGACCGCCTGGGCCCCTAGGGCGCGCCTCGTTTTCGTCACAAACCCTTTCCCCGGTCCCTTGGACCGGGTCCCCCCGGGACGGTCCATTCGATCATTCGCCAGGCCAACTCAGGACAACCCGACGGGGTTCGAGCCCGCCTTCCGGCCTCCGCATGTCCCAACGTCCCCCCTGGGACACTCCAACAGCCGCTCGTGTGAGGTGAAAGCCCGATTGCACCCCGCCTCCCCTCTTGGGACGGGAGAAGGGCGACGTCGCGGCGGCCGAGTAGACACGCTACGCCACGGGTCCCGTGGCGGCCGGGCGCACGCTGGGCACGTTGCAGCCTGCTCGCGGGGTCTCTACTCTGCGATCGCTTGGGAGAGGGCCGAGCCGGAGGGGCCGCCCGTCCCCGACCGCAGCGCCCGGGAGGCCAGCACCATCGCCAGCCCCACGAAAATGGCCGCCCAGACGAGAAGACCCAGCAGGTACACTCCTGCCGAGTATGTGTAGCCTTGAGTGCCGAAAAGACTCATCCGCATCACGTTCACGGCGAGCGAGATCGGATTGAACCCGACGAGGTACTGGAGCCAGCTGGGCATGATGCTCGTGGGGTACATCGCGTTCGAGGTGAGCAGGATGGGCAGCTGAAGGATGGTCACCACTCCGAAGTAGCTCTCGATCCGCTGAGCCGCAAAGCCGAACGACAGGAAGAGGCTGGTAAAGGCGACCGACAGGATGAGCGCCGCGACCACGAACTGGAGCGCATCCAGGGGGGTGACGCCGCCACCCACGGTCAGGCCGGCCACATCCGGAACGTGGGCGAGGAGCAGGGCGAAGGCGACGACGAGGAACGCAGGGATCAGGGTCAGCATGCCTCGGAAGATGAGGGATGAGAGGAACACCGAGCGCCGCGAGATGGGCGTCGAGAGGATCCGCTGGAGGATCCCGAGCTGCTTGTCAAAGATGATCCCTGTCCCGGAGAACATGGCCGCCGTGACGCTGGCGAAGGCGACCATTCCGACCGCGAAGTAGGAGAAGTACGTCGGGGCGCCGGAGAGCACGCTCGCGAGAGCGCTTGGCGGAGTGCCTGGAGGGAGCAGCTTCCCCAGGTCGAACGCCTGTCCGAAGAGCAACAGGTAGAGGATCGGGCTCATGAGGCCGGAGATGACCCAGGTCGGGGCCCGGATCCATCGAAGGTACTCGCGGCGGATCAGGGAAAACGCTGGGAGCAGCATCAGCCACCCCCCACCGGTGGGACTTCACTCGCCGTGGCGGTCGCATCGGCCGCGGGGAGTTCTTCCTCGCGGTACGCGTGGCCGGTCAGCTGGAGGAACACTTCATCCAAGGTCGGCTTGATCACGGTGACCCCCGCCACGACGATGCCAGCCTGGGCGGCCGCCATGACGGCCTTCGGCACAAGCGACTCGCCGTTGGAGCACTTCGCCCGATAGGTGTCGCCGCTCCGCGTGACCGCCGAGACCCCGGGCAGCCCCTTGAGCAGTGACGTCGCGTCCGCGGACCCCGGGGCGATGGAAATTTCGAGGCTGTCGCCCCCCACACTGTCCTTCAGTTCCTTCGGGGTTCCGAGCGCGATGATGTTTCCATGGTCAATGACGGCGATCCGGTCACAGAGTTGGTCGGCCTCGTCCAGATAGTGAGTGGTCATGAACACGGTGAGACCCTGGGTCTCTCGGAGATTGCGGATATACCGCCAGAACCCAGCTCGGCCCTGGGGGTCGAGCCCCAGGGTCGGCTCGTCCAGGAACAGCAGGTGGGGCTTGTGGACCATGCCGACCGCCAGCTCGAGACGCCGCCGCATTCCACCCGAGTAGGTCTTCACGAACCGGTCGCTGAACGCGGCGAGGTCCATCTGGGTCAGCAGGTTGTCGATGTGCTGGTTCACCTCGGTCCCGGTGAGACCATAGAGGCCCGCCTCGATACTGAGATTCTCCCTGCCGGTAAGTTCCTCGTCCGCGGTGGACTTCTGGAAGACGAGACCTAACTTTCGACGGACTCCGTGGGGGTCCGAGAAAACGTCGATCCCCTCGATCCGGGCCTGGCCGGAGGTTGGATTCAGAAGGGTCGTCAGGATGGAGATGGTCGTGGTCTTCCCGGCTCCGTTCGGCCCGAGGAACCCGAAGATCTCGCCTCGACGGACCTGGAACGTCACTCCGGCCACCGCGACCGTGCCTTTCGCCCCTGGCTTCGGCCCGGGGTAGACCATTCGTAGGTCCCGGGCATCGATTACCGTCGGAGAGGCAGCCCCGGGACTGGTGGGGGTAACAGCATTGGAGATCATGGACGTTCGCGGTCGGGCCAACTCAGCGCGTGGATAAAGCCCACGCTCACCGAAGGAGACCACGTGGCGGGAGCACCACGGCCTGCTCAGACGCGGCCGGTCAGGGTCAGGAGGCCCTCTGTGGCCCGCCCGGCGCGGCGATCGACAGTGTTTGACGGTGAAGAGAGGTCTCGCACCGGTCTCCCCCACGTAGGTTTCGCGGGCGGCTGACTCGAACCTCTGGGACAGTCGCACATTGTGGGGGGAACGATCCCGCCATGATGCGGGTCTACAAACGTGTCGAAATGTGCATATCCAACAATATAGTAGACCTGTCGTGGGGACCATACGTACCATACGTCGCGGCGGTCGGACACAGCGACAGCTGGTCCAAACCTACCGATGGCAAGGGCGTGTGCGGCGCAAGGTGGTGAACCTGCGTCCCGAGGGTCACGCGAACCTCGCCACGCTTCAACAGCAGGTCGACCAGCAGATCTGGGACGCGACGTATCTGCCGATGTTCGATGCCATCAAGGCTGCCGCGGATTCGAGGAGGGCAGCCTCGCCGGTGAGCCTACGCGAAAAGGAGCGCGATCAGTTCGTGCTCGAGTTCACGTACAATACGAACCGCATCGAAGGCTCCACGCTCTCCTTGGAAGACACCCGGCATCTTCTACAGCGGGACGCGGTCCCTCGATCGAAGCCGCTTCGGGACGTGCTGGAGACACGCGCTCACGCCGCGTTGCTCCATCGTCTCCTCGAACACCCTGAGCCGTTGGACCTCCGCCACCTCCTGGAGTGGCACGAGGCGATCTTCCGAGAAACCAAGCCAGATATCGCCGGTCAGTTGAGGAGCGTCCAGGTCTGGATCGGAGGCAGCAAGCACGTACCTCCTTCCCCTCTCGAGGTTCGACCGCTCATGATGGAGTTTGTTCGGCGGCTCCACCGGAACCACCGTCTCCTCCATCCGGTCCAGCTCGCGGCCGAATTCCATTTCCGGTTCGAGAGCATCCACCCGTTCGCCGACGGGAACGGTAGGATCGGCAGGCTGGCAATGAATCTGCTGCTGAACGGCGCCGGCTATCCGATGGTGGACATCCCCTTCGTGAAGAGAAAGGGATACTACGCTGCGCTCGAAAGGGGGAACGTGACGGACTCGTCCCGCCCGTTCCTGCACTGGTTCTTCCTTCGCTACTCCCGCGAGCACCGGCGCTTGCTTCCCACGGCCGCGTGAGGGAGGACGCGGCCGCGTCGTGCGAGGCCACAGTCAAGGCCGGGGCGACCGTGGTCCGCATCGTGGGGACTTGCCCGGTGCGCAGCGCCGAGGCGAACTCCGCGACCCGTGGGGATACGAGCGGTGGTTTTCATCGACCATCGCCAGACCGTAGGCCGTCCCACCGGGAGGCGCCGCATCTTGGCCCCCTGTGTGGGCCATGGGGAGCCAGCGCTGTCGCTCCGGTGAGAGCCTGGACCGGCCACCCTTGCCCTCCCGAGGCGGTCAGAGCGTCAATTCGCCTCGGATCGCATTCGCCCAGTGTCCGCCGATCCGGATCCGAGACGGGCGGCCATCACGGAGCTCCGCCCGCGCGTGGATGCGGCTGGCCCGGTGGACTTCGAGGCCCTGTTCGATGACGACCGGCTCGTCTGACTTCGCCCATCCGTGCAACACCATCCAGGCGATCGCGGGACCGGCTGCGGATCCCGTCGCGGGGTCGTCGCCCCCGGAGAAGACCATCCTAGCGTGCACGGATGCCGTCGGGTCGATCGCCGGGCGGGAGATCAGGTAGAAGAACCTCGCGTCAGTCCCCCGCAGGTACTCCTCCATCTTGGCCCAGTCAGGCCGAAGCCTGGACAGGGTGCCGGTGTCTCTGATCGGAACAATCGCGAAGGGGACCCCGGTCGAGATGGTCTGGATCGGAGCGCTAGGATCGAGGTCGTCTAACGACGCCCCCAGAGCCTGTGCGACCTTGGTCGGGTCATGAATCTGTCCGAGGGAGGGTTCGTTCTGGACCATTTCCCCGAATCGCTCGCCCCCTCTCTGATAGAACGACACCGGGATACGACCGGCCGGAAGTCGGAGGGCAACTTGTGAGAGGCCCCGTGCCTCGGCCAGCACCGCCGCGGTGCCCAACGTGGGGTGACCGGCGAAGGGCATTTCGCCAAACACCGCGAATATGCGGGTCTTGAAACCGGCCGCGGCATCCTCCGCAGGCTCGCCGGGGAAGACGAAGGTCGTCTCGGAGAGATGGGTCTCCCGGGCGATCGCCAGCATATCGTCGTCGCTGAGCCCATGGGCGTCGGGGAACACGGCGAGCTGGTTGCCTTCCAAGGCCCGGGAGGCGAAGACATCCAGCCAGACGAACGGGTAGCTCCGCGTCATGCCGCCGGAAACCAACCCAGATGGGATAGGCTCCCCCCTCGAAATGGTGGGCGAGATCGAGCTCCCTCCGCCGCATCCACAGGTGGCCCACGACGGAAAACGCGGTGCATATCAATGCAGGTCGATCGTCACATTCCCGTTGTAGGCTTGGTCGGGAAGAGCGAGCACCACTTGGACCTGGAAGACGATGTTGTTGGACCCGCTCGACCACGACGAAGGAGCGTTCGGTACTGACTACCCCGAACCCGGGGGTCTCAACGTATACAGTCCCTGTATGGCAGGTCTGGGGGAAACCGTAGTACGACGTGCACGGCAGGAATACTTGGACCGCTTGGGAAGCACCCCCCGGGCGGATGAAGCCCGGGTCCGTAGAGAGGGCAGCTCCGTTCTCCGTCCAAACGACCTGAGTGACGTTGACCGTGTAGGAGCTAGCCTGCCCGCTAGAGTGGTACTCGTCCTCGTAAACAGACACCGCCACAACGGCGACAACTGCCACGACGAGGATCGACAGGATTAGCCGTCTAGACACACGCCGTTTCCCATGCCGCTGGAGGTCAGGCTCCCGAGCTGGAGCCTCAGGGGACTCACCTCCGAGGGCAAGGGCCGTTCCACACTTTGGACAGGCCGCGGATTCGACAGGGAGAACCGCCCCACACTCGGCGCAGGTACGGACTGCCATTCAGGCTGCCACCTCCTGTCAGAACGGCTCGTTCGCAAGGGCGGCGGCGAAGCGGACCCAAAGTTGTGAATCTTCGCGCTTGAGTTCGCGAGTCCGGCGGGCTAGCGATGAGGGCGTCGGGTTGCGACCGACGGCCTCAACCTGCGACCCTGTGAAGTGCAGCGTGCTCCCCCTTCGACCACGGGGCGTGAGTTCGTAGAGGAACTGAGAGTGGATAGCAGGACCCGCAATGTGAGTCGAGGTCCAGGACCAGGTGTCCGGGTATAGGTGCACGAGCTTCCTCTTCACGGACCGGGTCCCCGGCCGTGGACTGAATGGATCCCTGTCAAAGGAGTCCGTCAGCAGGATCAGGTCGGCCGTGAGCCGATCGACCTTTCGCCGAGCCGCCACCCCTGCCAGCTGGAGGTCGTCGGGCCGGTAGTCTGTCGCCCATTGGAATGCATGGGCCCGAGACACCGGCAACTTCGTCGTGAACCGGTACGTCACCCGCTGGAGCGGCATCTCAGTCCTGGATGGAGCCGAGTTGGATAAAGTGGCGGAGCTGAGAACTGATCATTCTTCCAGCGGGACTCGTACACCGAGGGTCGCATGTCGGCTAGTCCTCCGGACTGGACGACTCGGCACCCGGAGGGCTGCCTGGGGCATTCCGACTGGTCCCCGTGAGCTGATTTCGCAGTCCGCACCACGGAGTCATACTGAGTTGTTCACGGGTCGGGGAAAGGAGTGGCCGTGGGTGACTTTCGGTGATACCATCGGGCTCCCGCCCCACTCGACTACACCCTCCCGCGCCCCCTGCGCGATCGAGGACTGACGGGTGTCTGCCTAACCGGCTCGATAGGTCGACACAGCTACCACAGTTCAGGAGGGTGCGATAATACTTATGCCCCATAAGGACTTACGGGCCATAAGATATGGCACTCTTCGACCTCGCCCCAAAGGAATCACCGGGGGCCTTGTTCGGCCGGGAGAGGGAGCTGTCGGAGCTGGTCCGACTCGCCCGAGCACGCCGTTGGGTCGTCGGACCTGGGCCCCCGGATGGTCGGTAAGACCAGCCTTGTCAAGGCGGCCCGAACTGCCCTCCGCCTCCCTGGGGCTTACGTGAACCTCTGGGGAGTACGGACGGTAAACGGCCTCGTGGCCGGTTTGATCAACGGGCTGAACGAGAACGCATCCCTCCGGGCCCGCTTGGTCCGCGCGGCGCGCCACATGGACGGATTCTCGGCTGGCCCGAGCGGCTTGGCGATCTCCGCGCCGCGCCCTCCATTGAGGACAGCTTGGGATCTGCTCGACCTGCTCGGAACAGAGTCTAAGGACTGCATCATTGTCCTCGATGAGATCCAGGAACTCTCCGCAAATTCGGGGAGGCTTCTCAAACTGCTAGGAAACCTGTTCAACACTCGACCGAACATCACGTTCATCTTTACCGGTTCGCTCGTGGGCCTTTCTCGCACTCTTCTAGATCCGACGACGAGCTCTCCACTCTACGGGAGAGCTCCGGCCTCCCTGACACTTGGGCCGTTCGATCGTGCGACGAGCAGAGACTTTCTTGTCCGAGGGGCCGGTGAAACAGGAGCCCGGCTGTCGGCGGATGACATCTCGACCGCCATCGCGGGGCCGTTGGACGGCACCCCCGGCTGGCTCACCCTCTTCGGCAACCATCTCGCGGTCCAGAGGCTCTCCCCCGAGACGGCGTTGGCGGAAACGGTTCGGGAAGGGACCAAAGCTGCGGGAGCGGAAGTGGCGCAGTTCCTGCGGTCCCACGATTCGGCGTTGTACTGGCCGGCGATGAAGGCCATGGCTACCGGGGCATCCTGGGGTACGATTCGTCAGTACATGCGGAGCGCCAGCGGAGAAGAGGTGAACGACGGCAAGGTGCAGCGGGTCATCCGGGCGCTCGAGGCGAGCTACATCGCACGGCGGGTCGAGGAGCGTTACGAGTGCGTAGACCCGATGCTACGCACCTACCTGCTCCAGGCTTCGAGGCCGCCGAAGCCGGTGGGCCCCAGGCTCTATGAGCGAGACCCGAGGGACACAGGTCCCACCGCCCACGGCCACGGAGAGGGTACGCATTGATGGTTGCAGCTCGCCCTTGGCACCGGGGGGTTCTGAGCTAGCCCGCCACCGCCCGGCCATCGCTGCTGTTAGGTTCCTAACGCAGGAGCGGTTGAAGCTCGGCGTCGGCCTATATGTAGGGTGCATCTATTCCGGCTCCCAGAAGGGGCCACACCATGCGGAAGATCACCGCCAGTATGTACATGACGCTCGACGGGCGCGGCGGGTTCCCGAAGTATCCGGGTTCGGACAGGGATACGGGGGAGAAGCCCACCGACATGTGGCGCGAGATGTGGTTGAATCGGTTCGACGACGTTACGACGGTCATCATGGGCCGGAGGTCGTTCGTAGGCCACCGACGCGTCTGGACCGAGAAGGCCCGCAAACCAACCGATCCGAAATACCTGGTCGATTACTCCCGGTGGCTCGACAAGGTCGACAAGGTTTGTCTGTCGCGCACTCTGAAGTCGCCGGGGTGGGAGAACTCCCGCATCATGAAGGGCGACCTCCCTAAGATCGTCGCCAAACTGAAGCGAGAGAAGGGCGGGAACATCATCGCGGAAGGGGGCCCCCGGCTGATCCGCGAATTCCTGCGGGGGGGTCTCGCGGACGATTACTGGCTCGTCGTGCAGCCTGTGGTCTGGGGCAAGGGTCCGCAGTACCGGGGTCCGATGAAGGACCAGGCGACCCTCAAGCTCCTCGAGTCCAAGACCATGGAAGACGGAGAGCTACTCCTCCACTACGAAACCGTGCGGGGGTTCCGCGCCTAGCACGACGCCGCGGTCCTTGGACGTTCGGAGCCTAGGCGGGGGTCCGCTCGGGAAGCCGCGCCGCCACGCTTTCCTTGAGGGTCGCCAGAAGAGTTTCCTTTCGACCTGCCCATGGCAAAAACGCTCCAGAAGGAGCACCCGGTGGGCCGGGGCAATGACCTGGGCTCGTTAGCGCGACAACGCTCCCCAGGCGGTGTGGGGACGCTCCCGTGCTGGACCCAGCGCGGGTGCAAGCGCTGTTGCACCCCACAGTTCATAGACGAACCGAACCTCTGGGGGACCGTGCCCGGTAGCTCCCCGATTCCGTTGAGTGAGGCGCCTTCCCTCGAATCGCTCAGGTCGTCGCGGCCTGGGTGGGAGGTGCGAGCGGGGGAATGAAGAGCCCGTCGAAGCGGCCCAAGCCTGACAACGCGTCCCCCCGACGAACCAGGAGCACTGGAACCACGTCCGGGGAATGGCAGGAACTGACCCTAGCGCGGCTGCGGGGTCTGATCATGAGCGCCGACCCGCACGCCGTGGAAGAGCAGAAGTGGAAGAAACCCAGCAATCCAGAGGGGGTTCCCGTTTGGTATCACGATGGGATCGTTTGCGTGGCGAACGTCCTGAAGAACGCGGTCCGTCTTACATTCCCCAACGGGCCGGAGATCCGGGACCCATCCAAATTGTTCAACACGAGGCTCGACAGCAAGGTGGTCCGGGCCATCGATTTCTTCGAGGACACAAAGATCAACGAGGCCGCCGTGAGAGCCATCATCCGAGAGGCGGTTCGTCTGAACGCCTCCATCGTCCGCGAGCGTGGGGCCCGCTCCAAGGTCTCCAAGCGCTGAGGGGCGTGCGCCCCGGCGGCAGACCCATCCCCGTCGAGCCGGCCGAGGATCGAGGGGGTCGCTACCTGGGTCTGAATGGCGCGGGGTCCGGTGGGTGGAGATCCACGGTCGGGGGCCGAACCTCGCGTGCGGCCGGGCGCGTCGCCGCTACCCTGGCGGCCTCTCCCAACCACCCGAGCGCCCAGGTGAGCCTGGCCGTCGGTGTACGAATCAGCGCTCAGCTCTGGGGTCCGGAGGTGGCGCGTCTCGCCGACGGGCCGCCAACGACGATCAACGCAATTGCCACCAGGATCCCGAGCACCCCGAGTCCTTCCATGGCGTACAGCGTGGCATTGCTCTGGCCGTCGAGCAGGTAGACCGTGCCAGCGACGGTGGCTCCGAGCGCCGCAAATGCGGTGAGGCCGGCGAGGGCCCTCGACGCGACGTTGTAGTCGCGGCCCACGATTCGAGTCGTATAACCTGCGATCCCAAGGGTGACCAGGGCAAGCCCGATGTGGCTCGCGAGAGTGATGGGCAGGTAGCTTGCCTCCAGGGCCAGGGAGCCGCCGACGGCGCTCGTCAGAATGAACATGACGAAGATCAGGACCCCCCATGATCGCAGCGATCGAGCGCTGGCCGGGGCCGTATTCGGGAGGGGCGTGGACGCCGAGGACCCGTCCGACATCGTCACGCCGGGCTATTCGCGGCCCACTTCTTGGCTGCTTCGTCCCCCCACTTCTTCGCGGCATCGGGGTCGTCGCCGCCCCAGTCGGCGGCAACCTGCCGGGTCGTGACGTTGACACGGTTGTAGAGATTCGTAGTAGCGATCCCTAGTACCAGCAGAGCCAGCCCGCGCTCATTGAAGTGGCTCGCCACCTCGTTCCATATCTCGTCGGGGACGGGGTCTGAGCGGTCGCTCAACCGCGTCATCGCCTCGGCCAGGGCGAGCGCGGCCCGCTCGGGCGCCGTGAAACGGGTAGATTCTCTCCAGGCGGAGACGGCGAAGAGCCGTTCCTCGGTCTCACCGGAGCCCTTCAGGAGCATGCAGGTCCCCGCGAGACAGAGCGCGCAACCGTTCAGCTGGCTGGTTCTGAGCATGGCGAGGGAAAGGGCGCGCCCGGGGGCGCCCTCGAGTTGACCGAGGAGTTGCCCAAGAGCCTGCAGGGGAGCCATCGCTTCGGGAATGATCGTCGCGGGGTTCTTCAGTCGGGACTTCGGGGTCACGGTGGTCAGCTGCATGTGTGTTCTCTCGGGCGAGGGTCTCCGCCCCTTCATGTGTATAACCTGCCTGGTATATACTGTACGCCCAACCGCTCACTGCGAAACAGGGTAACCTGGCCCCGATGTCCGACTGTGGCCTGCGAGGTCGGGCGCCCGGGGAACAAGTAATTAATGGGGTCGTTATGCACTTGTGAGTCGGCATGCAGCGCGACGTGTTCACGGCCCTGGCCGACCCCACACGGCGGCAAGTCCTCGATCTTCTGACGCGCCGCGAACGGGCCGCCGGTGAGCTGGGACGGGCCTTCCCTCACATCAGTCAACCCGGCATGTCGAGACATCTGCGGGTTCTTCGGGAAGCCGGATTGGTCCGGGTGCGGCAAGATCGCCGGCACCGATTCTACTCGCTCAAGAGCGATCGGTTGGCGGAGGTCGATGCGTGGATTTCCAGGTACCGAGGCTTCTGGGAGACCGAATTGGACTCCCTCGAAACCTACCTCGACTCCGAGAAACAGGGCCGGCTGGAGGGGCCGAAATGAGCGGAGCCGCCCCCAGCGCCCCGAGCCGGGCCGGTGAGGTGGGTGGGCCTGGGTTGCTCGGGGTGGAAGAGGGGAAGGCGAGCATAGTCTTCCGCCGTTTGTTTCGGCATCCGATCCACGACGTATGGAGGGCAGTCACCGACCCGAAGAAGCTCGAAGTCTGGTTCATGACCAAGGTGACCCGCGAGGAATCCATTGGTGGCCGACTGGACATGGTCCACCCAAACGGGGTCCATGCCACTGGGCAGGTGCTGGAATGGCGCCCGCCCCACGTATACGAATACGAGTGGAACCTCCCGGTCGGCCCGAACCAACCCGAGGGCGAGGCTTCCATCGTCCGGTGGGAATTGGCATCGACCGGCGAGGGGACGTTATTGGTCCTGACCCACCGAAAGCTCAGTCGCCCGACCGCCCAAGTCTTCGTCCGTGGGTTTGCGACATTCCTCGACCGGCTGTCCGCGAGTTTGGATGGGGCGCCGTTACCTAACCCGCCGTGGGCGCCGCGTGATGCGGCTACCCGCCCGCCGCCGTGACTTGGGATCCTGGGTCCCCGGTGGGAGTCACGGCTGGGGGCACGGAGCTTGCGGCCCGGCCCTGACTGGCCCAGGGGAACCAGTTGGTGTATTGGCCCTGGCGACCCCGAGTGCCGCCACGGGCCGAGTTTCAACGGGTGGGAATTACGCGCATCAAGGGGACCTATGGCACCGACCGTCCGGCCGTAGCTCGATCATCCCTGTGATCGGCTGAACCAGGGCCAGGAACTCTGCCCCGTTGCTTACGGTGCGGGCCGCGGCGAATGCCCGAATCCTGGCCTCGGGATATGCTTCGCGCAAGCGAGCTGCCGCACCGAGCATGGTTGCACCGGCGGTAATCACGTCATCAACTAGTAGAATCTCGCCGAGGTCGTCCAGCCCCCGGTTCACTCTCAGTGTTTCAAAGTTCCGGAGGGCAGTCGGCCGCTCGGCGGAGACGCTCCTCGCCGCCTTCGGGATCGGCTCGGTTCGCTCTAGCACCGGAGCGACGTCGACTCCGAGTCCTGCGCTCACGAGTGACTGGCAGAGCTGCTTCGGGATCCAGAGGGCCCCCGCCGTAAGAAGAGTGCTACGGGGCACCGGGACGAGGGTTGCTGCGGTCGGAAAGAAGCCCGCCAGTGCCTGTCTGGTTGCCTGGCCTACGCGTATGTGTTCTGCGATCTGATCGGAGACGCTCGCTGGTGGACTCCCGGTCGCCTTTCCCTCCTTCAAGGAGAGCACCAGGTTGTGGGACAGTTCCGCGGCACTCCGAAGCTCCGGCGGGACGTCCGCCGGCCGCGGCGAGTATGCCAATAGTGAGGCAAATTCAAGCCGTCTGAGGAGCGAGGACTGCAAGTTCGGGGCCTGGGCTCGGCGTTGGCAGGCTCTCGAGGATGTCTTCCGGGTCCCTGAACCGGACGGCTCCGTACCGTCCCATCTTGGCCGGCCACGAAAGGGCAGCCTTCTTGAATTCGTCGTCGTGAATGAACAGTGGGCGACCAAGCCTGAGAGTCTCCCACCCTTGGCTCAACGAACCGCCAGTGTCACCACTTTCTACGATCACAGAGGCATCAGCCAGTAGGGCCATCGTGCGGTTTCTCTGAACGAAGTTCGACGGTCGGACCGGAACCGCCTCCGCGAACTCGCTTACGACCAAGTGGCTACGCATCAATAGGTGCTGAAGCTCAGCGTTTTCGGCAGGGTAGCTCCGAGATAGCGGGGTTCCGATCACCGCGATTGTGGAGCCCTCCGCCGCGAGGCTCGTTCGGTGGACGATGGTATCCACACCCCTCGCTAGGCCGCTGATCGTGGTTACTCCCCGCTCGGCGAGGGTCCTGGCGATTGCCGCAGCACGCAACCGTCCGACTTCGGAGGGTTGCCGGGTCCCGACGATCGCGACTCTCGGGTGGACTAGTGGGAGGCGGTAGATACCGGCCACGTAGAGGATCGGTGCAGCGTGGCGCCGCTCAACATCTGTGAGCGATCCAACGACTTCCTCGGTCGCCACGTGGCGGCCGTTCGAGTATCCGTTCATGCTGCCCGATCTATTGCTGATGGCTGACCCTTGCGTCTCTATTGACTTTTCGTCGCCATTGGAAGATGCCATCCGACCCCCATCGGCCTATCGGCCGATTCCGCAACGCGTCCGAGGGGTTGAATGCCGCTTACAGCTCCCGCCGATTCGGAACTGGCTAGCGAGTAGCGGATGGGGTGTCGCCTGCGAGTTCCGCTCGAACGAGTTCGACCAACCGATGTGCTTGCTTCGCCAGTTCTCGGGCGTCCCGTATCTCGACCGCGACATCGTGGAATTCGACCTCGTTCTTCCGGTCCAGAAGGACTCCCAGGTGACGTGCGATCGCGTCCTTTCGAGGCGATGAGCAGCGGGCGAGAAGGCCGAGGACGGCCCTGTGGTCTGCGTCGTTTCCTCGAAGTCCAAGGTGGAAGATAAGAAACGCGTCGGTCGCGGCGATCCCGCAATGGATGGCAGCCCCGGCAGCGACGTCGGCATTGTCCGACTCCAGGGCCCAATCGACCCCTTCGAGCAACCTGTTGGCTCGCGCGAGGTAGACTCGCGATCTTGTTCGTAGCACCCCAACCGTCCGCGTGGATGGCATCGTTCATCCCTGGAGTCGGACACCTTCGCGCTCGATGTTCTTCGCAAGGGCCGGATTCACTTTCTTAGCCACTTGAGAGCGGGTCAGGACGAGGCTCGAGAGCGGGTTCCCGTACCGAAGCGCGAAGCGAGCGCTCGCCGCGCCCAGGGCATCGGCGACGAGCTGCTTGGCCGCCTCGTCGGCGACCTGAACGAATAGATCGATGTCGCTGTCGGAACGCTCGTCGCCTCGCGCTACGGACCCGTACAGCGAGGCCGTCTGCACGGGTAGGCTCTCCAGGGTCCGACGCAACTCCTCGCCGAGCTGATCCGGGACCCTCTTCTCCTGTAGGAACATTTTCGTCAGTAGTTCCGCGAGCACGTGCTCTGAGGAGAACCGCCAGATGCGAGAACGCCCCACCGCCTCGGGGTAGACCAGACCCTGGGCCATGAGGGAATCGAGAGCCGCGTTCGTCTGAGACGGCGAGGCCCCGATCAGCCTCGCCAGCTCCCGCCCGCTGAGGCCCCTCGAGGGAAAGGTGGTGAACACCCTCAGCAGGTCCAGTCGGATGGGGTTGTCAAGTATCCCTGTCAACGGGGAGTGAAACCGCATGTTCGCCTAACCGAACATATGACCTGTAAAGAGGACATAAACCTTAACATCGTTGCCGGATCCGCTCGGTTGTCGGTGACGGCCCGGACGCTTCCCCGGATCCGAGGGTGCAACCACCGTTACACCTCCGCCGGAGATAGGACTGTGCTGGGGCTCTGTAGCGCGGGTCCCTGCGTTCTTAGGGGCTCCTCATCCAATGCACAGATTTCTGTTAATTAGCAGCGAAGCGCCCATCGACGTTAACGGGGTTAGAGCCAGTCATATTCCTCGTTCCGAAGGATGATTCGAGTTACGCGGAGCTGGGTAAGCGCCTGCTCGAAGACAATCCTATGCTGGCCCACCCGCAGCCGGTAAAGATCTGGGCCGCCGTGGACCCCTCTGAGTTTCTTCACATCCCCTCTCTTACCGCTGGCAATCTCGTTGAGGGCGCCCCGGATCCTCTCCCTCGTCCGTGGGTCCAAACCCGAGAACTCAGCCTGGGCTCGTGGCGAAACGAGCACCTCCCGTTTCACGGGATGTCCTGGAGCTTCTTCCACCCTTTGTCTTGACTCAGGATGGCGTACTGCTCATCCATGAATGCCACGTACTCGCTAGCCCGCAGAAGTCGTCGGATGACCGAATCGTAGGTCTCCCCCTTGTGGCCAATCGCCTTCAGCTCATCTCGGGTTGTGGTCCCAACCTGGATTGTTGTCGCCATCTGCCTGCGCCACCCCGACTATAGTCGAATATAGCTATTATATGTTGCCATAGTTTGCGGGCGTGCAAGCCAGGGCTCGCCGGAGGTCGGGCGGTGTAGAACCTTCATTGCATATTCTGGGCGCCCGTCCAATCACGAAGCGGGCGCACTCGTTTTTGGGTAGGACTGCCTTGTTGGCCCAGTCCAGATGGAGTACGACCTCAGCGACCTCGCGAGAAGGGCCGACCACTGGTTCACGCACCTGCGTCAACGGATGGTCATCTGGGCGGTGGTCGGAGTCGCGATTGTGGCGGCGACCCTTGTGCTGGCCCGTGCCTACCCGCCCCCCGATTATGAAGGATGGGAAGGCGTCGTAATCCTGTTGGGACTCGGCGGGGCACTCGTCATCGCCTGTATCGCGCTGTTTCCGCCAAGCCCCCGTGTCGCGATTAAGCTCGACCTGACCGACTCGGTGCTCCGCGCCCGGCTAATATCGGGCGAGGAAGTGGTGGTCAATCTATCCGACGCGCAGGTCACCTTGCTCTTCGGAGACACGCGGCGCAGCAGTCCGAGGGATCCTTGGAAGATGATTCCAGGGGGGCAGGCCTTGGGTTCTGCAGGGGCTGCGGGAGCGTCAACCCTGGGTCGATTACTTGTCCCAAATCCTCCCGGACCCTACTGGTTAATCGTGGGGGGGCCCAGCAGCTTTGTTGCGACTATTCCAGCGTCGGCGGGCCCGCCTATCCTGGCTGCGGGCCTGCAAGCGGGGCTTGAAGCAAGTAGGGTTAGGGGCACGCTCCCGGGGACTGCGGGGGTCTATGCCACCCTGACGTCGCTCCGCCGAGGGCCGCCACCGCCAGGTTCCGTGCCCAGTCCCAGAGCTCCAGTGGCCGGCTGTGCCCCGCAGCCCTCCCCCGTTCTGAGGTGTAACTTTCATTCAACACCAGACGAGCTGATCGCCGCCCCGTTGGTCGCTCCTGACCTATAGGCGGTCTTTATAGTATTACACGGATTACGTGGAACGGATGGCCTACACGGTCGTCTACAGTCAACATGCCAGGCAACGGATGCTCCTTCGAGGTATCTCTCGGGCAGAGGTGGAGGAAGCCATCCGAGCCGGATCCAAGTCGCGTCAGGAGCGCAGGATCGTCGCGACGTACCGCTACTTTTCCGTCGTTTACGTGCTCGTCGGCCAGAAGTGCTACGTGATTACGGTGAAACCGAGGTGGTAAGGATGGTTGAGCGATGCCCAATCTGCGGGAAGGGAGCACTCCGAACCGGCCGCGTACAGGAAGCGATGTTTGGGATTTCCCTCGGCAGCTACGAGGGCGAGGTGTGTGACAATTGCGGAGAGTCGTTCCTGGGAGCTAAGGCGATGGATGTGCTTGAGACAAAGGCCAAGGAACTCGGACTTTGGGGCCTAGGAACGAAAGTCAAGGTGACCCGGTCCGGCAATTCATTGGTGGTCCGCATCCCAGCCCCTCTGGCCCGCTACCTCGGGATCAAGAGTGGTCAGGAAGTCATGGTCGCGCCGGAGCAACGGAAGCGATTGGTCCTTGAGCTGCCGTAAGGACAGGGACCACTTTTTCTACCGGATAGGTCCAGACCACCCGCCCCGGTCTGAGTCGGCCTCAGTTGCGGTGCAACCCTCATTCCACCCCCCTCACGGGTGCCGAGGCTGGGGCTTGGACCGGCTCCGTCTCGTGTTAGTGTCGAATAAGGGTACTGTTAATGGCGAAGGGCAGCTTACGCCCTGCGATGGGACTTGAGCTAGATTCTGGCCTCGTCGCGCTGTTCCGGAGCCAGACTCGGGTAGCCGTGTTGGTCACGCTTGCGAACGCAACCCGTCCCCTCACTGCTTACCGGATTGCGACGAGAGCCGGAGTCCAGCGGACCAAGGTCAACGCCGAGCTCCGTCGCCTGGCAGCTGCGAACATCGTCAAGGCGGCTCCGAGGGCAGACGGGCGAGCGCTCTGGCAGGTCTCGGATCCTGACATTCGTCGGTTGATCCGTCGCAGGGCGCGTATAGCGTGGAGCGAGGACTTGGTCGCAGATGCCCCACGACTTGCGGCTCAGACTCGTCGGGTAGTGGCACTGAGCCAAGAGAGACCCGTCGACCTGCGAATCCTCAAACGTGAATTCACCCCTCGGAATCCGGAGGAGTTCGTTAGGCCCCCCGAGAAGGATGCGCTTCTTCGGCGCCTGGGTCTACGGGTGTCGCGACGGGTCCGCGGTCGACCATGACCTCTGCGGAGGAAGTCGGCCGCATACTTGCTGACGCGTATCCGGCGGAGTCGAAGGCCCCTTGGACGTAGGGAGACGGAGCCACGCCGTTGCCAGTGGGAACCGGGGTGGAACCCTTGACGCGGCTTCCCACTCGGCGGCGGCGAGTCGGGGCAATTGGGTTCGGCTCCAAATGATTAAGTGAATGAGCTATATGTCTCTTTGACAAGACATGAGGTTCGCCGCTTCCCTCGAGGAAATCTTCGCCGACACGGGCCACCTGAGGGTGCTCCGAGCACTCTACGAGAGCTACCCCTCGAAGCTGACGGGGCGAGAGGTTGCCCAGCTCGCCATGCTCTCCGTCGCCCAGACGGCCCGAGTCCTTTCGAAGCTGCAGGATCAGGGGATCGGTACCTCCGAAGCGGCCGGCCGGGCGAGCCTGTGGAGCTGGAACCCGGAGCATGCGTGGTCCGAGTCGCTTCGGTCGATCTTCCAGAGGGAGGCTGCCATGCGGGACGAACTAAGGAAGGACCTCAGTGAAGCCATCCGGGGTCTTCCCGTGAAGAGAGCCGCTCTCTTCGGGTCGATTGCCCGGGGCGATGAGCGGGTCGAGAGCGACGTGGATGTGTTCTTCGAGACTCCCTCCATCGAGGCTTCGGGGGCGGTCCTTGATCGGATCTCAACGATCCAGCTTGCGATCGTGCGCAAGTACCGGGAATTCGGTCTCACCCCTCATTCTGACCACGGACGAGATCAGAAGGCTCCCGCGTGGTGGAATTCTGAAGTCGATCGCTGAGCAAGGAGTTCCCCTTGGGTCCGACGCAGGATGACCCGCATTAGGAACCTTCCGAAACGGAGGTCAGCGTCGTACCTCAAACGGGCCGCGCAGTACCGAGAAGCAACTCGCACTTGCACAAGCAGATGGGAATTGGGAGGCCGAAGGCCTCCTCTCAGTGCACCTGACGATCTCGTCGCTGGATGCCGTGACGTGTGCGGTTCTAGGGAAAGTCTGGAGCGGTGAGGATCACGGGGGGGCCACGAGCCTGGTCCTCCTGACGAGCTTGCCGGGTGCCAACGAAACCGTCCGCCAGGTCGCTGCGGTGCTATCCGCGAAGACGAAAGTGGAGTACGGACCTGAGCTCGCTTCGCCGGAGGGTGCGGCCGAAATGGCCAAACAAGCCAAACGGATCTTCCGTTGGGCGGTCGAGGCCATCCGACGGCGTGGTCCTGAAGTTCGACATGACCCTTGAGAGGTCCGGAGCGGTAGCGCTTCGAAGGTGCGACCCTCACTCCACCTCGGGGGGAGCTACCCTTGCCCAGGGCATCTCGGCGGGCAGGGAGCGTATCTGCATTTCCGCTACAATCGCGGGAGGCTTGGGTCCAGCGCGAGAGGCCCGCCAGGGCGCTCTGGCTGCCCTCGGCGTGCCCTCGTCTGCGCGCCGATTGGCCCCGACCCACCTCTTTGCCCGCAATGCCGGGAGGGAGGTTACGGGCGCAGGGTTCCCGGCCGTGCGACTTCCTCGACGGCCTTTCTCTCGGCACCGGCCAGCGCCGCCTCGTGGTATGCGTCGAGCGCTCGTAACCCTTGAGCATACAGGCTAGCGCCGGCGGCTAGAGCTACGATCGCGATGGCGAGCAGCGCCGCTGTGATCCAGTCCCCGTCGGAGCTCGTAACGGGTCCTTGACCGAAGTAGCCCAGCACCAATCCGGCTGACGACGCGATGAGCAATCCGAACCCCGCCAGCGCTAGCAGGGCGCCCTTGGTCCTGCTGGACCTGTACATTGACTGCGCTTCGGGGGACGCCGAGGCGACCCTACGGCCAAAATCCTCGCGCACAAGGTCGTCGGTAGCGAGAGCGGAGACCCAGCTGTCGATGGAGGCGACCACCCTGGAGCAGACAGCAAGCTGAGCCGTCAGAGAGTCGAGGGATCCCGCACAGAGCATGAATTCGAAACGCTGGTCCTCCTCGGTCGAACGTGCGCTATCAAGGCCGCAGGAGATGACAAGCTGGCAATGCCGGTCCACCGCGTTGGTGAGCGTTCGAGTATCGGCTGAGTACGGCGTGGGCCCGTCCGAGGCCGATGCTCGCTGGCAGGTAGCCGGCAAGGCAGCGATCCAGGTCTGATACCAGGGGCGCCACTGAGGATGCCCACTCGCTCCGCGGCACCGCCTCGAGGCTCAGGGCCCGAGCCTTCTGCGGGTCGAGCTGGAGTCGATTCAGGCTCTCGGCCAGTCGACTAAAATGGGCGGCTCCCACTGGAGCCCGGCCTGCCGACAATTTGGACCCGTCCGTTACTACGCCACCCAACGGAGCTCATCAAGATGTTGAGGGCCTGCCTAAATGCTGGACACGGCGCCGGTGCGGCCAGATGCCGCCGTCTGGGGCATCTTGTTGGACAGCTCGATCCGAGGTGTCATCCTCATTACGCCCGCCTCGGGCTTGCAAGGCTCGCTCTTCTGGCCCGGCGCCGTCCGCCGCGGGCTTATCCGGCGACCTCGGGGGAACCGAGGTACCGTCCGCCGGGTGGGGGCTCAGAGGACATGACCGGCTCGGAGTCAACCCCCGTCGAAACGCGCGGAGTCGACCGACCCACCCTGACGACGCTCTCCCCTCGTGCGAGGGTCCGCGCACGTCCTGCCTCCCCGATGGGGGCCAGTCTACGGATCCGGCCGTAGAGCGTCCTCGACGTAGGCTATCCGCTCGGCGATCGTCGACGAGGTTCCGGTGCGGTCGGCGATCTCCCGCACGCCGTCGAACCACGTGCGTGGAGCCCCAGCACGGATGTCCCGGATCACCTTGATCGCGTACGCCCCCCAGAACCCGACGGCCAGGAGACGAGTGTACCAGACGACTTGCGGCTTGGCGGTGAGACCGAGTCGGCCACTGACGGTCCACCGCGCCCGAATGTAGTCGAAGAAATCGTCCGGGGTCATAGTGCCGCAGTAGGGTTGGCCGTTCAGCAGGTCCACGTCGGTCCGGACCGGGTTCGAGCCCCCTCCCTCGACCTGCCACCGGGCGATCCAGGTCTTCCGCTCCCCAGTGCCGAAGACCGGTTCGCGGCGGAGCTGGGCGACGGCGTGGTCGAAATTGCGAAGGGCGACCATCACGTCCAGGTCCTGGGTCATGACGGGCACTTCTTCCGCGATCGCCTGTCCCCCGACCACAATGTACTCAATCCCGTTGCGGCGCAGGGCCACGACGAGCTCCTTCAGCAAGTCGGCGGGTAGATCGGGCATGGTCACCCAGGGTTGCGAGCCTCCTGCTCCCGCAGCGCCTCCATCGGCCATGGCTCCCCGACGGCGGGGATCCCAGGCGCGAACTCCTGGAACCGCAACATCGTGGCAGGGCCTTCCAGCCGTTCGCCGACAACGAACCGGGCGAGCTGGAGCGGATCCGGCGGGGGATTCCGGACCAGCATCACGCGGGCGGCGATCTCGTCGACCCGGAGCATCATCGTGACAAGCGCCTCGAACGGGGGATCGCGGAGGGCCTCCGCCATCCGGAACGGGACGTTCCGGAACGACGAGTCCACGACCCCCCGGAGTTGGGGGTCGAGCATGAGCACCGGCGGGAACTCCATCGGGTAGTGAAAGCGTGTTGGAACGTCTCGCGTCAGAAGATACAATGGGAGACCGTGTCGGCGTGCGAGGTCGACGTCCTCCTTGGACCGGACGCGGAGCCGGTACTCGAGCTTCGGCCGGCGAGGAGCCGCGCGGATCCGGACGAACACGTTCGAGGGGAGGGGTCGGTCCGAGGAACTGCGGTGCAGGACCGTCGCAAGCTCCACGTGATCGCTTTGTCGCTACAAAGTATATATACTAACTGTCGGGCCCCAGATCATTCCTCTGCGGGGGGGAGGTCCGGCGCAGCGGGCAAACGGATTCCGACACATTCCTCAGGGCAGGAAGCCCCCATATACTGCATACAGCATACGAGGGTCCTCATGAGCGGATCTGCCACGAGCGTACGGGTTTCCAGGGACACCCTTGCGGAGCTCGAGCGGGTTCAGAGATCCCTTCGCACCAAGACGGCGGACGCAACTATCCGTGCAGTTCTGAAGCTGCAACGGGGGGCGATCATTCGCGGCCTTTCCGGGAGCCTCAAGGGCCGCGTGAGCCCCTTTACGGAGTCGGACCGCGTTGATAGTGATCGTTGACTCATTTGCCTGGATCGAGTTCCTTGTCGGCTCCAAGCACGAAGCCGAGATCCGTGAGGCATTGGCTACGGCAGATGTTCTGCTCACGCCGGACCTAGTTCTAGCCGAGGTCGCCCGCAAGCTCGTTCGTGACGGTCTTCCGGTAGGAATCGCCCGCCGGAAAGTGCAGGACCTCTCGACGCTGAGCCAGGTAGTCCCGATCGGCGCGGAGATAGCGCTGGGGACGGCCCAAGCCGACCTGGAGCTGCGCCAGAACGCGAAGGCTCGGAAGCTTCGTAGCCCAGGGCTTTCGGATGCCGTGATCCTCTCCACGGCCCGCTCCTTCGGGGGGAGGGTCCTTACGGGTGACCCTCACTTTGAAGGGTTCGACGAGACTCTCTGGCTGGGCGCTGTAGCCGATTGACCCCGCGTCGTAGGCGTCGGGTCCCTGAGCTCGAACTGTCGGACCCGAGGTCGCAGGCGCGGGCGACGGTTCGACGCGCCTCTCAGGGTCCGAGGGATGTAGCCTCCAGGACAGCCGACGGGTGCAAGGATCAATGCGCCCCCGGCGCCGCACCCAAAGCGAAGTCCGCGACTTCGGAAGACAGGGGGCAAGGGGAATCTGTTGGCCTTTATCCCGACCAGTCCCGTAGCGGTGTCGCTGGAGGGGTCTACACCATGGAGGCGACCTGTCGACCGGTGGACTGGACTGGAGATCGGGATATGGTCCGACGTTTCTTCTCCGAGTACCGGGAGTGGCTCGCAGCTCACAGCGATCCAGCTGAAGAGTCGCGGCTGCGGGTGAATGAGGGGATGAGCCTAATTGACCGGCTTATCGCAGGACTTCCTGGGAGCTATGGCCCACCGCAAGGGGACGTTCTCCTCTGGTTCGAGGGTGGCAACGTAGTCGCGTGTGGCGCGCTCAGGGACCTGGAGCCGACGGTTGCCGAGTTCAAACGGCTCTACGTCCGCCCCGATCACCGGGGGGGGACTTTCGGACTACCCTTTGTCCGGGAACTGAAGAGTCGCGCGCGAGCACTGGGGTATGAAAAGTTGCGAACCGACACGCTGCCGACAATGGCGGGCGCCATCGAGTTCCTCGAGGAGTCGAATTTCCATCGGATCCCTTCCTACTGGCCCCACCCGGTTGCGGGGGCGGTCTTCTTCGAGGCCCGGCTCGCGGAGTAACCGACCCTCGGCGACCGTCCAACGGGGGCTCGCTGAGATCGTCATCGCACCGAGCCCGCTCTATACGGCAGGGGAGGGGGCTGTCGTCGGGCGCCGGGTAAATCGCACGTGCCGACCCCGGGTCGGGCGCTCGGTCCCTACCGGCTTGTCGGGCAGCCGTTCCTATGTTCCTAATGGGGTAATAGTCCCGAAACGGTGATCTTGGCGGCCTATGCAGGATTCCGATGACCCCCGCCTCGTAGCGGCTTTCGGAAGCAGGACTCGAGTCCGTACCCTGGCGGTCCTGGCGAATGCCGACCAACCTCTGACCGCCTACCGGATCGCGAAGACCGGGGAGGTCCCCCTCTCGAAGGTCTATGGCGAGCTCGAGCGACTGGAACGGACGCACGTAGTTGGCAGGAAGGAGAAGGGGTGGGTACACCTCGACCGTGAGCTCGGCCTCCTGATCGCGAAGCGTGTCCGGGTGTCATGGGCAGGGGATCTTCAGTCCAAGCGACGCAGGAGCGCCGCTGATGTGGATGCCCTGCATTCACGGCTGAGCAAGATCCCTCGAGCTCGACCGACCCCGGGATTCCATCCAAGGCACCCGGAAGAGTACGAACGTCCCGCGTTCAAGGATCGCCGGCTCAGAGAGCTGGGCCTGCGCCCCTCGGTCCATGATTGACCGACGAGAATTTGATCCGAGGATCGAGGCATCTCGCGGCCCGGCAGAGAAGATCGAGAACTTAGGGGCCCTCCTGGGCCGAGCGCTCGCTCCGGGTCCCCCGCCGATCATCGCTGGGGATTCAGCCATCACGGTCCTCACATCTGGCCGGTGACGTGTCCGGGGATGTCGATGTCGTCGGTCGCCGAGACCTCATCTCACCGATCCTGCGGGGCTGGGGTTTCACCGCCGAAAAGGACCCGGATCGCCGGGTCGACTGGACCCGGGCCGACCTCGGCCTATTCGTGGACATCATCCACCGTGAGAGAGGGCACGGTCGGACCGGGACCCCACGCAGGATCTCGACCAAACTGGGTCCCGTATGGGTCTCCGCAGCGGAGGACCTGATTCTAGGGCGCGTGGTGCGTTGGAGTCGCAACGGCCAGACGCAGATGATGGATCAGGCCGTGGAGCTGTTTGTGACCTCTGGGGGGACCTTGGCCGCTGACTACTTGGGCGCACAGGTCCACTACGAGCGCGTCCAGGAGGCATACTCGGAGCTTCAACGCCTCGCGAGGGCCGTGGGGCCCCAAGCCGACTGAGCGACAACCGTTGGTGGCGGCGCCTCGCATTCCAGCGTCTTGCCAGGTGAGGTCCAATGGCGCGCGTTCAGAGGTCAGCGACGGCCCGCGTACATGGTACCGAAATGCCAGGAATGCGGCTGAAATCGTCATCGAGGGTCCAAACGGGCGCACCGAGCCTCAAACGCTTCGCGGCGGCCGGAGGGCACGGTATGGGCACGCGCAATGGCGAGTCCGCTCGCCTCCGGACCCGACGGTTATTTCCTCGCGGGGCCTCGGGGCCACATGGATAGCGACCCCGCCGTCATCGCCCCCCGGCAGGTCAGGGTCGTTCTCGAGAACGAGGCTGTGCGCGTCCTTCGGGTACGACTTGCCCCGGGGGACAAGGTGCCGTTGCACTCCCACCCGGGCTTGGTCGGCGTGTTCGTCTCCACAGGGCGAGTCCGTAACTCTGTGCCCGGGCGCGGGCACGATGATCTGGAGGCACGTCCTGGCGAGGTATTCTGGGGGCATCCGGTGACCCACGCGACGGAGAACATCGGGAACGAGCCGGTTGACATGGTCCTCGTTGAGCTCAAGCGGCCGCCCCAACGGGCCAAGGGAGAACAGGCGATCCAGGAGCTCCCCGGCACCCCTTGGACAGTGACGAGGTAGGCAATGGGGACCGCCGGTGGTGGCCGGTGACTCTGGCCGGGTAGCTTGGCGACCCCCCTTCCGGGCCGGTCGAGCTCGGCGGGCCCCGGCGAGTGGCGGGAATTCCCAACCCGGGGCCTTCGGATTGGGGATTCAGTAGCCGACCCCCGGCACTTGGGCCGACCCAACCGCTCGGGGCAGCGTACAGGAGTCGCCGAGAGCCGGCGTTCGTTCCTGGGAGTTTGCGGCGACTACGGGGTCCAGACGGGCGTCGAGTATCCCGGGGGAAGTCGAGGCGGCGCAACTGACCCGCCGAACGGGTCAGGGCGCTCGGTCGGCTGCTCCCCCACCTTCTTTCGGAGGTAGGCGTCGATGGCCTCGGCGTTCTGGGTCCCGGCTGCCATCGCGTGGACCACCGAACGGCCGCCACCGGCGAATATGCCTTCGATGTTGGTCATGCCGCCCGGGTGGGTCCCCTCCGGCCAACCTTTCACGGCGATCTTCAGGCCAAGGTCCTTGTTCATTCCCTCGAGGTCGGCCTTCTGGCCCACGGCGATGATGACCGTGTCACATTCGATCGTCTCGAAGGCCCCCGGGATGGCCTCGACAGCGCGGCGGCCGGACGCATCCTCGGGTCGAAGCTCCATCTTCTGGAACTCGACACCCTCGACATGGTCGGTCCCGAGGATCCGGACCGGCGAGAGGAGCCAACGGAAATCGACCCCTTCTGGGTCCGCCTCACGCAGCTCTTCCTCGCCGGCTGGGGCTTCTTCGCGGGTCCGGCGGTAGGCCATGGTGACCTTTCCTCCGCGAGCCAGCCGTACGGCAGATCGAACGGAGTCGATCGCCACGTCGCCTCCACCGATCACGATGACCTTCTGACCGAGGGGAGTATACTTCTCGACGTGAGCGTCGAGGAGGAAGTTGAGGGCCTTGATGACGCCAGGAAGCTTCTCACCCGGGATGCCCGGGCTACCCGCTTTGGAGGCACCGAGTGCGAGATAGACCGCCTCGAACCCTTCCTTCAGGAGGTCCTCAGGGGAGAAGTCGACCCCTGCCTTGCGGGTCATCTCCCAGGTAACGTCGAGGTGGTTGAATCGCCGGATATCCTGCTCGAGCTCGTTCCCCGGCATCCGGTACCGAGGGATGGCGATGGCCTGTCCGCCCGCGATCTCCTCCTTTTCGAAGATGGTCACGCTGTAGCCCCGGAGGCCGAGCTCCCATGCGGCCATGAGGCCGGCAGGTCCCGCGCCGATGATCGCCACGCGCTGGTGCTTCGGGGGCAGGGGGACGTACTCGATGAGGGAGTTACCGAGTTCGAGGGCCGTCCGCTTCAGGTGGCGGATGGCGATGGGCGAGCCCTTCTGGGCCATGATGCAGGCGTCCTCGCAGAAGTGGTAGCAGACCTTGCAGAGGGTGGTGGCGAGGGGGTTCCCCTCGAGCACGAGCTTGGCCGCATCGTCCATCCGATCCGCCGCGATCAGCCCGATGTATCCCCGGGCATCCTGAGCGATCGGGCACGCCTCGACGCAGAACGGAAGCTCGCACTGCAGGCAACGGCTCGCCTCGGCGATGGCCACCGCCTTCGGGTAGGCGTGAAGCACCTCGTCAAAGTCCTCGATGCGGATCAGGGGGGAGGCCTCAGGCACTTCCACGCGGCGGTAGCGAGCGTTCGCGGCGGTGACGGCCATCAGGCGGTACGGGACGTTCGGTTGACTTGAACTCTGCGATTCTATGTGTCGGCTTCGCACGGGGGCGTCCCGAGAGAGGCGCCGTCGTGCCCCCGGTTCCAGGGGTGGCAGGCATGAGGGGAGGCTGGCGGCCGACCCCCGTCAAGGTACGGGAGGCAGCGGAGGGCGGTCCCTAGGTGAGCCAGTTTAGCCTCGCAGGCCGCCCGCAGCGGCTTGCAACCGCCGGTACACCCTGAGCTCGTCGTAGGAGAGGCCGCGCGGCCTACTCTGAGCCCTTTGGGGCGGGCTCGGTCCATTCCTCTATCGGGGTGGTCCGAACTCCAGCGGCCCGGGCCAGGGCGTTCTTGGTCCCTTTCTTTGCAAGGCGGGGCGCCCCCGCCACGTCGATCTCCACGTCACGGCCGATGCCTCCCAAGGCGTGGCGCATGTCGCGTAGGTGCTCCCTGAATCGCGGTTGTTCGCTCTCCTCGGGCATGGGCTCTCAGCTATGCTCGAAAGTTATGGTCCATGAACTTTGAGGCGGACGGGAAGCGCGTCCTGGTCCGGCCGCCCACCCAGGGTCTGAACCCTCGCCCCCCGCTAGCGGTTCGGTACTAGCGAGGTGAACGGCAGCCTGGGCGGGAGGAGGACATCCCGTGCGGAATCGTCAGCAGTCGCCGGCGCGGGGGCGCCGCCCTCAGGTTAGCGTGTTGATCTGAACCCACGCTACGATGGTCCCTTTCGACGGGATCACGCTGAACCATAGGTGGACTCCCATTGATGTTGTGGAGCAGGTCGATCCGACGCAAATCGGCCATGTCTGTGGGAGCCCCGGTATTGGGAGAGTCGGGTTCGAGTTGACCAGGAAGAACGTTGTCGGGGCCAGTGCACTGCCTTGCACCGTGTAGTTAATCGACTGGAGGTCGTGACACCGGTTCCCGGGGACAACGCAGGCACTCGAACCGTTCACTGAGACAGTGACATTGCATTCGTCGACGAAATTTGCTGCGCGATAACAGGTGCCTGCAGTCGCGTTGTAGTCGTGGGTAGAAGAGCTCACGTTGACGCGCAGGACCAGTCGGGCACCGGCCACGTTTGGTCCCAACGCGGTGTTTACTGGTGCCACACCCGCATCGGCGAACGCTGGAAGCTGGCTCCCGATCAGTAGCCCGATGGCCCCCACTACCCCCAAGACGCCCAGTGTCCGCCTACGTAGGATCCGCGCACTCCACCAGCCCCGCTTCGACTCGACCATCGTTTGCCTCTGTAGCCATGGCGGGCCAGGGTAACGCACGATCACCGGCTACGATGCGTCGGTAGGGATACCCATTCTTCAGTGCCTCGGCCCGCTCCGGGCCTGACCTAGCCTCGCTCCTAGGCGCCACTTAACAGGGGCACGGGGCTCCGGCCAATCGTCACGACCATGGCAACGGGCGAAGGGAGCATCCTCCACCAGCAAGCCCTCACTGTCATGGGATTCTTCACCGGTCTCACCCTGACTTCCCTCGTCCTGATTCTGAACTCGTCCGCTTCGTTCAGGATCGCGGTCGGTCCGGTCAACGGGGATCAGTTCTTCCAGATAGTCACCACGTACGTGGCGATGGTGGGGGCGGTCAGCAGTGTCGGCATCGTGGCATTCCTCGAGGTCGCCGGCGGAATGTCGCAGCTCAACAGCTACGTGGACAAGATTGGCACGACATGCTTCTTCGTGAGCGTCTTCGGTTTCATGGGGGTCCTTCCCCTGCTCCTGTCGCCGTTCACGACTTGGGGCGCCCTGGCGGTGCTCGTCCTCGAAGCAGTCATGCTAGTCACGTACTTCATCGGCCGGAGAGTTCCGGTGCCGCCCGGGCAGCCACGGACGTACCGGGAGCGACATTAGGTCAGATGACCCAAGAGGGGGCCGGAGACAACCCGGCACTACCCCGCGGGATCCACGTCAAGCTCTACCAGCCCGGAGTGCATCCGCCCAAACACACGGGTGCGCGGCGGGATGCAATCTCAATTACAGCTCGATCACCCGGTGGGGGGGCAATCCCGAGTCGGCTCCCTGGAGGCCGAAGTGGGAGGACCCGACGGCGGGGATTATCGAGGACTCGGAGCTGACGGTTGAATGGCTATCGACCGCGAAGCCTTCGACGCGTACGTCCTTCCGCTAGCTGCTGTCCCGCGGCCGCGGAGGTCAGCCCCGAACCGTACGGGCTTTCCGGGCACTTCCGCTTGGCCCGTGGCTAGTCCCCCGCGGCAGAAGCACCAAGTCGGCCGCTTCCTCTGCTTCCCTGAGAAGCGTCTTGCGCGCCGTGCCCACTTTCGCACGCACGGTCAAACCCCGGACAAGGTCAGTGACTTGGCTCGCCCGCGCGGCTACCGGAAAGTCCGACGGGATTTCTCCCGCGCTGATCCCGTCCCGGAAACGAAGCTCCACCATCGCCACGCCGCCAGCCGTGGCGTTCTGTAGGAACTGCCGGACCTCTGCGTCGTCCACAAGCGGCGCGACGCACACGAGAAGACAACCCGCAGGGCAGCCTTCGTCGGTCGCACTCTCAACGGCGTACCTCAGGAAGCTGGCGAGCGAGTCGCGAAGAGGCTGCGGCGAAAAGATCGCCTTCGCAGAGAGAGCGCCCTTCTTCTCTGCGTACGCCCTGAGGACGCGCAGGAACAACGTCCGCTTGCCCCCGAAGACTGCATACAGGCTCGGCCGACCAACGCCCATCCCGGCGACGAGATCGTCGATCGTCACTCCGTCGTAGCCCTTCGACCAGAACAGCAGGGTCGCCTTTTGCAGCGCTTCCAGCTCGTCGAAGCTGCGCGGTCGTCCCCGAGGCCTATTGGTATTGTGACTCATATCGTTCAAAACTCCTGGCACCTGACCATCTGTTCTTGTTCAGTGCTGTGTCACGGCTTGTTGACGAGGGGCCAGATCGACAGGGACATTTTGAGCACGCATCCTTCTCCTCAAGAGTCTTTGGCACAGCGCCTCTTATTATAGTACTGAACAGTTCGATATTGGCAAGGCCACCATGTCGTCACGAGGAAACCATCCATGAGACACTCGATAGCTCTCGTCACCGGCACCACCTCTGGGCTCGGCTATGCGGCAGCCAGAATGCTCGCCGCCCAGGGCTACCGCCAGGTCATCGTCACGGGCCGCACCCTGCCCCGGGTCCAGGAAACGGCCGCCCAGCTCGCGGCTGAGACCAAGACCCAGGTCTTCACGCCGCTGGAGCTGGATCTGGGTTCGCCGACAAGCGTTCAGTCCGCTCTAGCCGAGCTGGTCAAGCTAGGTCGGCCGATCGATTTTCTTCTGCTCAACGCAGGGATCCTCGGCGGCAAGGAGCGGGTGGTCACTCCGGAGGGAGTTGAAGCGGCTCAGGCCCCACTAATCGGCCATCATGAACTGACTGTGGGGTTGCTCCGCGCCAACCTGCTTAGCCCCAGTGCGCGGATTGTTATCGCTGGCTCGGAAGCTTCCCGAGGGGACGTGCCTATGTTCAACTACACCGACGTGGCGGCCCTCGCAGCCACTCATCACCACGGTGACCGTACTGCCGCCGTGGAAGCCCGGTTGCGCGGCGGGCCGGACGTGAAGTACCGGCCCAACCGGGCGTTCGCCGACGCGAAGCTCATCGTCGCTTGGTGGGCCGCTGCACTGGCGCGCCGCCTCCCCTCCGGCATGGCCGTATACGCCGTCTCGCCCGGTGCCGCCCCCGACACCCAGGCGGTGCGGAACGCTGGGTCGGCCACGAAGTGGCTGTTGATTCCGCTGACAAAGCTCATCCCGGGCATGTCTCATACGCCGGAGACCGCGGCTCGTCGCTACCTCCAGGCATCGGAGTTCGGCACCGATGTCTCGGGCCAATTCTTCGCCTCGGCCCCCAAGAAGCTCACAGGCCCAATTGAGGCGATGCGCCACCCGCACTTTCACGATCGCGCCAACCAGGAAGCCGCGTGGCAGGCCGTCGTCAAGGTCTCCGGCGTCGACTTCTCCTCCGGAGAGCCCTCGGGCGCTGTGTCCTGAGCGAAGACCCGATCGCGCTGAGTTGAACGTAGTGACCCGAATGAGCCGGCGAGTTCCGGGTCGCCGTTCGCGTGCTTCGTTCAGATCGGCTCGCTCGAAGCGTGAGTTCTCCAGCCCCCCGGGCGAGTCCGATTGACGAGTTATGGACGGCTCGACGCAGCGTTCCGGGGAAGGCTCGGGTGAGGGGGGATGCACCCACGAGCTGAGAAGCCGCGGGCGGATTCGAACCGGAGGTGCAACCCTGCTTGCACGTCTAGGTAGGGCAGACTTGCGGCCGCAATGTGAGCCGAAGCTTGTTCAACTTGAGCTACCGGCCTGTGAAACGACATCGGAAGGGGTGACGAGACTAGTGAGACAAGCAGATTCCTTAAATCGCCGGTCTCACTGGTCTACCCCTCCGTGAAGGCGACGGCTCGATTCGCGCTCCCTATCGCAGCAGTCGTAGTGGCCATCCTGGCGGCGTGGGCCTCTCTTGGCTTGGGGATTGGGCCCACATCGATCCATAAGGTGGCCGTGAGTCCCCCAGCTGACGTTCGCCACCCGCTCTTCCTCCTTCCCAGCTCGGGATCCGTCGGAGCCCGCACGATGGCGGTCGGGAATCTCACGGTGGGCGACGCCCCCATTGCGATTGCCTACGATAGCGGGAAGGGCGAGATCTTCGTCGGGAACGTGGGCGACGCGAGTTTCTCGATTATCAATGACCGAACCAACACCGTTGGTTACGGCGGGTATGGTGTTGGCAGTCCTTTCAACATGATCTACGACAGCGGCAAAGGCGAGGTCTTTTCGGTGAACTCGGTTTCGAATCTGTTGAACGTAATCAACGACACCAACGACACCGTATTCACCTCCGTTCGCGGCCTCGGGAACAACCCCTCTGCGGGGGCGTATGACCCCGCGAAGGGTCTGCTCTTTGTGGCCAATGAGGGCGATCCCTACGCTGGGACGACCGGGGACACCGTGAGCGTTGTCTCCGACAGCTCAAACGCCGTGGTCGCAAATGTCACGGTCGGATACAGCCCCGACGGTGTCGCATACGATCCTCAGCTGGGCGAAATATTCGTTGCTAATGGTGGCTCGAACAATGTGAGTGTGATAAACGATACCAATCTCAGTGTGGTAGCGACCATATCACTGAGCAACGGTCCAAACGCGATCGTCTATGACAGCGGGCGAGGCGAGGTATTCGTCGCGGACTCGGGGTTGATCGTCATCTCCCCAAGGACGAACGCTGTGATCAAGACCCTGAGCGCAGTATCTACCGGATATCAGGGGCTGGCGTACGACTCTCGACAGGGTGAGATCCTTGCGCTGACCGACTACCAGCTTACGGGCGTATTGGATTCCAATTACAGCTTCGTGGGGAACGTATCGCTGGGGAAGGGCGGCTCCCTGGGGACACAGGCGCTCGCTTACGACGCTGGAAACGGATTCACCTACGTGACCCTGGCCTTTAACTCGGGCGGGTCCGGCAGGGTCGCGCTTGTCTCGGGCGCTGCCTATGCGCTAACAGTGAAGGAGTCGGGACTTCCCTCAGGCACGACTTGGTACGTCAACCGGACGGGTGGGCCGCTTCCGGGCTACGGCTGGTCCGCGCCGGCCGGCACCGCGATCCCGATATGGCTGATCAATGGAACGTTCCAGGACGCGGTCGCCTCGAACAAGGCCTACGCCTCGAACCCGTCGCTAGGGACGATTGTGGAGTCTGGGGGTGCCCCTGTAACCCAGAACGTCAGCTTCGCCGCAGCGTACAAAGTCACCTTCCAGGAGAAGGGCCTTCCGACATACTACAGTTACTCGGTGAACGTCTCCGGGCAACCGATCGCTTCCACTTCCATTTTCACCACGAGCGTCGTCGAACTGCTCCCCGATGGCACGTACAATTACTCCGCCGCGACCCCAACTCTAACCTTCGATGCGCCGAGCGGCAACTTCACTGTGAAGGGCGCGGCCTTCACATGGGACATCAACTTCACCGCAGTCACCTATCCCCTCACGTTCAACGAAACCGGGCTGGTAAGTGGAAACCAGTGGTACGTGAACACGACCGCGCCGTTCGGCTATTCTGTCCCCTCGGCGTCCGCGGCCGCGGGGACCGGGATTGTTCTGGATCTAATCAATGGGAGCTATCTCTTCTCGATCGCTACAAACCATCGGGGCTTCAGCGCCAATCCCGCGCTCGATTCGTTCTATGAGACCGCGGGTCTCATCGCGGGCCAGTCGATTTCTTTCGGGGTTCCGTACAACGTGACCTTCAACGAGACCGGGCTGCCCGCGGGAACAACCTGGTCTGTCTACCTGAACGGGCAGTCCACTGTGAGCGGGACGTCGACAGGTCTTGCTGAGTCAATTCCCAACGGAACGTACAACTTCAGCTTCTACTCCTGGAACGCCGTGTACTACTCCTCGCCCGGGCAGGTCACCATTGCTGGGAGTCCGACTTCAATCGCGGTGCCTTTTGGCTTCGCCACCTATCTCCATGCATTCCAGCCCCAGGGACTTCCTTCGTCCGACGTGTGGTACCTGAACGAGACGAGCGGACCGTCCGGCTACCCGGACCAGAACGGATCTGCGGCAGGGGGAACCGGCATTGACCTGGCGCTCATCAACGGGAGTTACACCTACAGCGTGCAGTCGAACACTCGGGATTACAACTCAAATCCCTCGGTGTCGATCTACGTGTACGGGACCTATCCCGGGGACATACCAGTATCCTTCTCCCCGCACACATATGGAGTTACATTCGACGAGAGCGGCCTCCCGGCCGGAACTCCATGGAGCGTGTGGATAAACTCCTCCGACGGCGGCGAGAACTACTCCCAGTCGAGCACGAAGTCGACGTTGGTCGTGTCGGCCATCAACGACAGCTATACGTACGGAATCGCCAACATTCCTGGTTGGCATCTGAACTCCACCCTCGGGAGTTCGTACACGGGTACGGTCACCGTCGTTGGCGCTTCGCCCGCGGCGGAGCCCCTCGTCTTCGGTCGGGAAACCTACCCGTTCACTCTCAACGCGTCCGGACTTCCTGCTACAGCCCTTTGGTACGTCAACCTCACCTCCGGACCGGTTGGCTACCCGCTTCTTCAGGAATCCGCACCAGCTTCTGGCTCGATCGCGCTGCCGCTCGCCAATGGGACCTACGTGTACGAGGTCGCTACGAACGAGAAGGATTACGCTGCCGGGCACGCCGGGAACTTGACCGTGTCTAGCGGGACCCCCGGCGGCACCACGATCTCGTTCTCCCTGAAGAGCAGCCGGGTTACATTCCAGGAGAGTGATTTACCGAACGGCGTGACTTGGTACGTGAACTTCACCTCGGGAGGGCCGGGCGGTTTCTCCCTGCCGAGCGCCCTCGGATCGTCGGGTTCGCCGTGTATTGTGACCCTTCCGAACGGAAGCTTCGACTATTCCGTTCAGACCAACGACAAGGCCTACCAGGCTTCGGGCGGGAGCCTAACGGTCGCGGGCGCTTCTATATCGAGGCTGGTGAAGTTTAGTCTCGTCACGTACGATGTCACCCTGCAGGAGTCCGGCCTCCCCCCCGGGACGGAGTGGTGGCTCAATGTCACAGGCGGGATCTCCCAGGCCTCGGTCGTCGGGCAGACCTTTGAGGCTCTGCCCAATGGAAGCTACGCGTTCACAGTCGCGTCATCCAACAATACGTTCCAAGCCGTCGGGGGCTCGTTCCACGTCCAAGGAGCTCCGGTTTCGCTCGGCGTCTCGTTCACCCCCGTCACCTATCTTGTCTCCTTCCACGAATCCGGTCTCTCGGCCGGAACTGAATGGTCGGTGTCGCTCGCCGGAACCCTCCGATCGGCCATCTCCCCTGCATCGGTCGCATTCAACGAGACGAACGGATCGGGCCTCACCTATCGGATAGAGTCAGTTTCGGGCTACTCGAGCAGTCCCTCGAGCGGCACCCTCAACGTCTCCGGATCGCCCGCCGCGGTTACGGTGGTGTTCATGGTGAGTGCGAACGGACCCATGGTTTCCTCGTTCACCATCAGCCCCGCGTCCGTGGTGAAGGGCTCGTCTGTCATGCTCACCGTCGAAGTGGCGGGAGGGTCCTCTCCGTTCGCATACCAGTATGACCGCCTTCCGGCCGGATGCGTCACCGAGAATAGTTCGTCACTGACCTGCACCCCAACGGAGACCGGTACTTGGCTCGTCGAGGTAACGGTCTCCGATTCGATGGGTCGCGAGGCGTTCGGGAACGCCTCGTTGACGGTTACGGCGGCCTCCAGCACTGGCCCAAGTGGGACTACGTTCCTCGGTTTGCCGCCAGTGGAGGGCTACGCATTGCTCGGAGGAGTTGTGGCGGCCATCGCTGTCGGGCTCGGGGTCCTACTACACCGGCCTCGGAAGGCGCCCGCGGCGCCACCTTCGGCCCAGCCCCTCGAAGAGACGCCAGCATCGCCCGAATCTCCGCCCTCAGGGGAGGCCTGACGGCGGCCCGCAGCCCCGCGGCGGCGAGGGGGCCCCAGCTCAGCTCGAAAATCCTCCGAGCGGTCAGGGCTCTAATGGGGGCCGGCACTGGCGGTCGAAGCCGGGGGCATCGTGCCCGGCTCCAAACCTCTGGTCGGCATGCGCGGCCCCCGCTAACACTCCAGAGCGGTGATGACGCTTGGCGGCGACCCTCGTGCTCCGATGCATACGGTTACGAGTAAGCGAAAGCGAACTGGCACACATTCCTGACCGGCGGCCCCCGGGTTCGGGGGCGACCCCAACGTCGGTTTCACCAGGGAACGGTCGGTCACGCGGGTCCATCGACCCCCCGGGGGTTGCAACCCCGCTTACACCCGCCCGAAGCGCGTCCGACGGCGGCCGCTCGCAACGAACGAGTCGGGTGTCTAGGATGGTGCGGCGCCCTTCTCGTGTTTCGGGAAGTAGACGTACAGGAGATATGCAAGGATGGCGAAGTACAGGATGAGGCCCAGGACGATCGCAAGTGCGACGTTCTCCCACACCCGCGAAGTTCCGACGTCCTGAATGTACCCGAGCAATCCGGATAGGACAACGGTGAAAGCGACGCTCAGGGCGATCTGGACCCTCGTTGGCCGGCGCCGGTAGAGGACCGCGGCGATCAGCCCAGGTGCGAACATGGCCGGATCCACCGCCGACCGATACTTAGCGTTCCTAGCTGATTCCCTGGAGGAGGTGCAACCCCCCTACAGCTCCAAGATGTGCGCGGTCCGCCGTTGGATTCGATCAGCCCGGACCTCAGCACGGGGGCGTTTCGCCGCCTCCCCTAGGGCTATTCAAATCCGGGAGGAATGAGATCGATGCCGATGCCCCTTACTTCGAAGCCGCTGTCGAAGGCGACCTGGCCCGCGTTCGCCCGGCTGGTGGCGAAGCACAATGGGATCTTCGGGGGCTGCTGGTGCATTTCGTTCCACCTCCGGCCCGACGATCCAAAGGGTTCGGCGGAGGTGTACCGGGCGAGGAAGGAGGCTCTCGTTCGAAAGGGTCAGGCCCACGCAGCCTTGGTGTTCGATGGCGCCGACGTCGTGGGCTGGTGCCAGTTCGGACCGACGGCGGAGCTCCCGAACATTCGGAGTCGGAAGGCCTATGAGGCCGACCTCGACCAGCTCCCAGACTGGCGAATCACGTGCTTCTTCATCGACCGGGAGCGGA
Organism: uncultured Thermoplasmata archaeon; assembly: GCA_963708255.1. Lineage (GTDB taxonomy): Archaea > Thermoplasmatota > Thermoplasmata > Lutacidiplasmatales > UBA184 > Lutacidiplasma. The sequence goes on along the minus strand of CAVPSE010000005.1, from coordinate 19,623 downwards.
GGGGCGAAGGGGTGGCCTCGTTCGCCTTGGCCGAGGCGATCCGAATGATCTCCGAGGGTGGAGGTGGGATCGTCGAAGCGTATCCGGAGGACTACGAGGGGAGCAGAGTCTCCAACTCCTTCCTCTGCAGCGGAACGCTTGGCCTGTTCGAGAAGTCCGGATTCCACAAGACCCGGAAGATCGCGATGCGCCGGTGGGTGGTCGTCCGGTCGGTCCCGCCCGTAGGCCCCTCACAGGGACATCCAGGACACGAACGGATTCGCTAGCGCCCTACCGGACTCTCAGCCCCTTCGTGCCGTACCGCTGACCTCGACGGACGACCTAAGACAGGTCGGACCGTTGCCGTGTTTAATACCGGGAAAGTCCTACCACGCGACCGAGGCAAGGCGGATGGCGGGACGGAAGTCAGTGGTCGCGACGGCAGGCCTCATCACGCTGATCGGCGTTCTCCTGCTGGTCGCCGCCGCCCCGAGCCCCGCGATGGCGCAGCCCCCGGAGAGCTCCCATCTGACGACCTTTGTGGGACCTCTGACTTCTACCACCATCAACACGTGCAATGAGTCGACGCTGTCAAGCGCCGTTGCCAAGGGTGGCACCGTCACGTTCGGCACTTCGTGCTCGGACCTCAAGTTCACCACCCCGATCACCATCGGCAGCGCTCTCAAGGTAACGGTCTCCGGCAACGGCAACACTGTCTGGTTCGACGGGGGCGGCTCGACCCAGCTCTTCATCGTCAAGGGGGGCCATCTCACGATCTCGGGCATCACATTGTACAATGCCGCGGTCACGGGCACCGCCGGAACCGCCGGGCGATCCGGGAGCGTAGGGGGCGTTGGCGCGGCGGGCGGGACCGGGGGGGACGGCGGCGCTGCGACCGGGGCCAACGGGACCAACGGGACCAACGGCAACCCCGCCACCGCGGGAACGGCAGGGAAAGCTGGAACTGCCGGAGGGATCGCCCGGGGCGGCGCCATCTGGATCCAGAGCGGGACCGTCACCCTCTCCTCGGACACGTTCGAGAGCGATCGTGCGACTGGCGGCAACGGCGGCGCTGGTGGAAACGGCGGGGCCGGGGCGGCCGGGGGAGCGGGCGGAAACGGCGGCCACGGGGGGAGTGGCAAGCCCGGTTCTGGGGCGGGTCATGGCGGCACTGGCGGGAATGGCGGGAACGGGTCCAAAGGCGGCGCCGGGGCGGCGGGCCGCCCGGGGGGCAACGCCCTCGGCGGCGCGATCTACAACGGGGGGACCCTCACCCTGGATCATGTCACGTTCCTGATCGATAGCGCCAACGGCGGGTGGGGCGGCGCCGGGGGCTGGGGAGGCTCCGGTGGCGCTGGGGGTGCTGGCGGGACCTCAGGCGGAGGCGGGGACGGTGGAGGCGGCACAACGGGCACCGGCGGGGTCGGAGGCTCCACCGCGACCAACGGGAACGGGGGTAACTCGAGCTCAGGCGCCAACGGAGCCGCCGGCGGCGCGGGCGGGGCCGGCGAAGGCGGGGCCATCTACAATGCGGGCACGCTGATGATCCGAAACGGCACTCTCTTCGAGTCCAACTCCGCGAGCGGCGGGAACGGCGGTTCCGGTGGGGCCGGCGGCGGAGGGGGCTGGGCCGGTAACGGCAACGGGGGTTCCCCGTCGGCGGGTCATGGCGGTGGGGGCGGTGACCCTGTGACCGGAGGCGGCGGCATGACGGGCGGGGCTGGCGGCACCGCCAGCGGCGGTTCCTCCGCCAGCCTCGCGGGAGCGGCGGGCACGGGCGGGAGCGGTGCCGCCGGCGGTGCCGCCGAGGGCGGCGCGATCTTCAATTTCAAAACCATCACGAGCAACGGTACGTCCCTCACATCCAACACCGCGACGGGGGGCCGCGGTGGGGACGGCGGTATCGGGGGATCCGGCGCCGTCGGCGGTGGCGGGGGCACGGGCGGGACGGGCGGCGGAGGCGGCCCGGGAGCCCCAGGCTCTGCGACGGTGATCGTGGTCGGCGGACCCGGGGGCGGCGGGGGCGCCGCGAACCCCGGCGGCCCGGCGGGTTTCCCGACGAACGGCGGCGCGGCGGGTACCGGCGGAAACGCCGGCGCCGGCGGGCTGGCGGCGGGCGGGGGCCTCTACAACAACGCGACGGTCGGCAGCCTGACATTCACTCTTGGCGCGATCTCGAGCTGCCGCGCGACGGGGGGCGCCGGGGGTTCGGGCGGAGCCGGGACATTCGGGGGAGCCGGTGGCTTCCCGGGGAACGGCGGGGACGGCGGCGTGGGCGGGTCGGGCGGGTCAGGGGCGACAAGCAACCTCTCCTTCCCCTTCCCAGGCGGGGCTTCGACCGCCGGCGGAACCGGAGGGAGCGGGAACACCGGGTCCACTGGCGGGGCGGGAGGGCACGGTGGCTCCGGTGGGTTCGGCGGTGCCGCCGAGGGCGGCGGCCTGTTCTCGGCGGGGACGTCGCTGCTCAACGGGACGACGATCCAGAGCGATGCATCGGCCGGGGGGAGCGGCGGACCGGGTGGCGCTGGCGGCTGGGGCTCCTCGGGAGGGGACGGGTCGTACGGTGGGGCCGGCGGAGACGGCGGCAACGGCGGATCTGGGACGAGCAACGCCTCCGGCCAAACCGGGTCCGCGGGTGGCCTCGGCGGAACCCCGGGCAGCGGCGGCTTTGGCGGCACGGGCGGGACCGGCGGCGCCGGTGGGCCGGGCGGCAAGGCGTTGGGTGGCGGGATCTACAATTCAGGTAACCTTTCGATCATCAAGATCGCATTCTCCTTCGATTCGGCTGCCGGGGGGAGCGGCACCCCCGGTGCCGTCGGTGGCGGCGGCGGCCCCGGAGGCTCCGGCGGCGCTGGCGGTGCGGGGGGAGGAGGGGGGAACGGCGGCGGAGGCACTCCGCCAGGGGGCGCCGGCGGGATCGGCGGAAGCGGGCAGACCGGCGGCGCCGGAGCCTCGGGCGGCTCCGGTGGCGCCTCCGGTAACGGCGGCGCGGGTGGGGGGGCCCAGGGCGGCGCCCTCTATAGCACGGTCACAACCAAATTGCAGACCGGCGTCACCTTCAGTTCCGACTCGGTGACGGCGGGCACGGGCGGGGTGGACAAGTGCTCGACCGGGACCGCCTGCCCGGGCCCCGGCGGATCCGGGGGCCGGGGGGGTTCGGCGGCGCGCTCGGCGTGGGAGGCTTCGACGGCAGCGGCAAGACCCGGGCCGGGAACGGGACCGCGGGTGCCAACGGGTCCTCGGGAGGGTTGGGCGCCACCGGCGGAACCGGTTCGTCCGGCCCGAACGGCGTTGCGAAGTTCCCAGACCAGAACTAGGATGATGGCTCCATCGCCGGGGGCCCCGGCGACCCACAGGGCCCGGGGACCCGCCTGACGGGCGCCGGGGGAGCGGGCCCGTGCCGGACTCGTCGACGCGTCTCCGGGACCGGTCCCCGGGGGCGGATTAGGGCCTGGGGGCAGGCTCGATGGCCAGCATTTTGGTTGTCGAGCCTTCGTTCCGGAGACGGATCAACGGGGCGTACTCAGGTGACCCATACCAAGCCAGCAACCCGGCCATGGTCGGGAACTCGATGATCACCAGCCGGCGCGGGTTCCAGTCTCCTTCGAGCGGGTGGGGGGCATTGGCGGCGAGGGTACGGGCCCCGTGCTTCTCCAGCGTCGGCCCGAGGAGCTGCCGATACTCGGAAGCCTTCTCTTCGTCGTGCCAGTCGATCTCGAGGATCAGGTAGGCGGGCATCCGTTCACCGCCACACCCACGCCGCCCCCGCCTTAGGCGCTTCGGCCCTGGAACCTGGCGGGCGCAGAAGCGGCCGGTCCCCGATTCCGATCGGAATCGGATGGCCCGCTGGAACCTCAGCGCGTGCTCTGCCTATCGAAGCCCCCGGCCGGTTGCGCAGGCCCGCTGGGTCGTCCTCGATGGGTTCATAGGTGGGAAGCCGAATCACTCCGGGAGGTTCCCCGAACATGAAGTGCCAAGGGTGTGGTGCGGAGCTCGAAGCCAACGCGAAGAAGTGCGGTTCCTGCGGTCGTGAGGTCGGTATCGCGACCCGGGCTGCCGAGGAGACCGTGCATGTCGGCAAGGAAGCCGGGGCCGTGGCGGAGAAGGCGGGTAAGTCAGTCTGGGGCGCCGTGAAGAAGGTCGGATCGGCCACCAAGAAGGAGCTCGAGCACTCGGACTCCGAGAAGAAGTAAGAGCCGGGGCGATCCCCGAGCCTGAACCCTTTCCCGGTGGCGGCCGCCGACCGGTGGCGGCCGCCGACCGGTGGCGAGGCCCCGATCGGCGACGCTCTGCTCGCGCCAGTTGGACCCATGCGACTCCCGGGCCTTGGGTCGGTGGTGACAACGCGGGCCCCCTCAAGCGAGCAGTTCGGGCTGACGCGCGGTCAGGTACAGCCCGCCGCCCTCGCGGTGTGCCGTGTTCACCGTGCGGGTGAGCGACGCGAGTTCGACCGCTCAGGGGGAGGGCCGGCCCACCACCAGGTACGCGAACCCCAGAACCCCGCGGTAGCCGCTCCGGTACTCCGTGCGCCGGGTGGAGGCCTCAGTCGTGGCCTCGGCTGCGAGGGGGTCGGTCGGATTCCGGCGGGCGAACTCTTCCAGTCCTCGGCAGCACCCCCGCTCGAACTCATCCCACTCCCTGAGGCTCGCCGTGTCGGCGTCGAGCACGCGCAAACCCGCTCCCTCCGCCTGCTCCACGAGCTCCGCGAGTGAGGCAGGGAGTTCGCCGAGCATTTCGACAAGCTGCCGCGAGGGCGGGCTGACCCAGAATCCGTCCCCGTACAGACCCCTCCCACCTGGCCGCAGGTGCCGGGACAACGCGGCCAGCGCTCGAGCGCTCCCGTGCCAAGCGTGCGAAGAACCAATGCAGATCACCCGGTCCGCGTGCGCGGTTGTGTGGCTGATGTCGGCCGAGTAGAATCCCACCCTATCGGAAAGTCCCCTCTTGGTCGCGAGGACCCGGGCTCGGTCCAGCTCCCGCCCGTTCATGTCCAACCCGACTCCTGTCGACCCCGCACAACTGCCGACCGCCCTTAGCAACAATTCGCCCCACCCGCACCCCAGGTCCAGGAGCTGCCTCCCAGGTCTGATCTCCAGGAGTTCCAGGAGCCGGTCGGCGTGCTCCGTAGAGAGCGGTGTGTTCCACACCAGTCCGCTGTGACGTAGTTCAGCCAGTCGGGGTCCGGGATGGTCAACACACGCTCCAGCCGTCTCGTCGAGCATGAACCTTCTGGGGGTCCGGGCATTGTCGCCGGTGCACGGGGAGGGGCGCCAGCGCCTCCTGCGTGTAAGGACGAGGACCCGCCTCTCGATCGCGGTGACTGGGCGGGATTCGTTGCCGCCCCTTGGCCATAGGGTCAAGCACCCATGTGCTGTGGCTCGCGGCGGGTGGGCTCGATGACCTACAAAGCGTACATCGACAACATCAAGGCCAAGACCGGCAAGGACCCCGAGTTCTATCGTCAGGAGGCCGCTAAATTGGGGCTCTCCAAGTATGGCGAGCTGCTGGGCTGGCTCAAATCGGACTGCGGGCTAGGACACGGCCACGCCAACGCGATGATCCTCTACATCCAGAGCCCAGAAGTTGCCAAGCGGAAGATCGCGGCGGATGCGAGGAAGGAGAAGAAGTAGCCAACGTCCTGGCGGATGTGGCGCCCTCCGCCGTAAATCTCGCTTGACCCAACGGCCATAACCTCCTTTCCGGCCAGAATGGTACGGGGTTCCATGCGGACCGGGGCAGACTGGCAACGGATGGCCATCGCCCTCGGGGCGGTCGCAGTGGTCATCGCATCAGGGACGGGCCTCGTCCTCTCGGTGACGGCGGCTCCTCACAGCTCGATCTCCCTCACCCTCACCATCCAGTTCAACCCCTCCGACTGGTACGTCACCGTCACCCCGACGTCGTTCCAGGCGGCAGCGCACAGCCTCGTCCAGTTCACCATCATCAACTACGACCCCACGACCCACCTCGTAGCACCCAATTTCTGTAACGTCACTGGGAGCGTGGGAGGTACCATGCACGAGACCCTCCAAGGGACGAGCTCGACGGGTCAGGCCACCGTGTTCTGGGTGACCCCTCAGGACATCAGCCACACGTTCACGATGATCTCGGATGGATACGCCATCAACATCCCCATCCCGGCCGCTTCACCCTCGGGCCAACCCAGCGTCCTCACATTCTCGTTCGAGACCCTCGCGACGGGCGTGTCCACCTGGACGAGCGAGGCGACCCTCAACGGGCCGCACGGAACCACCGGAACGGTGGGCGGATTCTTCAGCACCACCTGAGGGGCCGCGTCGCTCCAGCGTGCTCGCCACCCGGCGGGACCCGATGCACTCTTTAGCGGCCGGCCGGGGCGGTCGAGCCGAGGCTAGGCCGCGACCCCCTCCCCCGCGGTTCCAGCGTACTTTACGTGGGAAGACGAGGTCCGCCCTGCGTGGCGTCCGGCCAACGTCGACTCGCCGCCATCATGTTCACCGACATGGTCGGGTACACCGCGCTCGCGCAGGCCGATGAAGCCGTAGCGCTCGATGTCCTCCGCCGGCACAACCGGCTCCTGCGTCCCATGTTCCCGAAGTTCCGCGGCCGAGAGGTCAAGACCGTCGGGGACGCGTTCCTGGTCGAGTTCGAGAGCGCTCTCGATGCCGCGCAGTGTGCGATCGAGATCCAGCGGGTGCTGCACGAGTACAACCTGTCGTCCTCCGACCAGTGGCGGGTCCGCATCCGGATCGGCATCCATGTGGGGGACGTCGTCGAGGCCGACCGGGATGTTCTCGGCGACGCGGTCAACGTCGCCTCGCGGATCCAGCCGCTCGCGGAGCCCGAGGGCATCTGCCTGACCCAGCAGGTGTTCGACCAGGTCCAGAACAAGCTCGCCCGGCCCCTTGGTGAAGCTGCCCCCCGGGAACTGAAGAACGTCAGCGTCGACGATCGGGGTCTACAAGGTCGTCCAGCCGTGGGAGGCCCGAGAGCCTCCCCGCGCCACTCGCGATCGCCGTCCGGCGGCCACCACTTGGCGGTCCTCCCGCTATCGAACATCAGCCCTGACCCGCGGGACGAGTACTTCGCTGACGGCCTCACGGAGGAGCTGATCACCGCCGCTCTCCCAGGTGCGGGACCTGAACGTCATCGCCCGAACCTCGGTCACCCCGTACAAGTCCGCCCCGAAGTCGATCAGCCAGGTCGGGGTCGAGCTGGGGGTCGACACGGTCCTCGAGGGCAGCGTCCGCAAAGCGGGGAACCGGGTCCGGATCACGCTCCAACTGATCAATGTGGCCACCCAGGGCCACATCTGGGCGAACACCTACAACCGGGAGGTCGACGACGTGTTCGCGGTGCAGACGGACATCGCGGAACGCACCGCGGACTCGCTCCGCCTCGAGTTCGCCAAGCCGAGCTCGCCCGGCGCCCGAGCGAAGGCCCGCGCCGGCCGCGGGAGCCTACGACCTCTACCTGAAGGGCCTCGTCGCGGCGATGCAGGACGACGGGAGCGGCCTCGAGGAAGCCGTCTCGCCACTTCGAGCAGGCCACCCGGCTGGACCCTGAGTTCGCCGAGGCGTTCGCCGCCGTGGGCGAACCTCTACGTGGTGGTCGCGGGGGACTCCCTGCCCATGCGGGAGGTGATCCCGCGGGCCCGAGCGCTCGGCGGCGAGGGCCCTCGAGCTCGACCCGGACTCCTCCGAGGCCCACGCAGCCCTCGGGAACATCGCCTTCCAGTTCGACCACGACTGGACCTGGCGCCGAATCGGAGTTCCGGACGCGCCATCGCGCTCAATCCGAGCAACGTGACCGCCCACCGTTTCCTCAGCTCCGAGCTCCTCGCCCTGGGGCGGTTCGAGGAGGCGAGGGAGGAGACGCGGCGGGATATCCGCCTGGACCCGGCGGGGCACGGGCCACGTCAAACTGTGCATGAATCGAGCTGATCGGCGGGCGACTCGAGGCGGCCATCGAGGGCCTCCTCCCGATGGTGGCGAGAGAGCCAACGTCCGTCGGGCTCCACGTCTTCCTCGGGCTCTGTTACCTGACCGCCGGTCGAAGGTCCGACGCCCTCCGGGAGGCCGACCTCCCCAGGACCGGAGCGACGGAGTCCCAGCGGTTCGACCATGCCCTGCTGAACGCCCTTCTCGGCCGGCCCGAGGCCGCGCGGGCCTCGCCGCGGAGGCGGAACGCGGGGAGGCCAAGTCCTACACGTCGGCGACCCACCTCGCCCTGCTCTACTCCGCGTCTCGGGGAGAACGCGAGGGCCCTCGACCTCCTTGAGCAGGATTACCGGGACGGCGACCGGATCCTCTGGACCCTCTTTCGAGGGGTCTGGTACGACTCGATCCGTACCGATCCGCGGTTCATCGCGTTGCTACGCGAGTACGGCCTCCCCACGGGCCCCCCGCCACGACGCAGCCCCCGCGCGCCGTGAGCCCTGTAGGGGGCTAGTGTCCCCCCACCTTGGCCAGGACGCTCAGGGCTTCGACGGTCGCCCACTGGCTCGGAGCGTTGAGCGGCTCGAGCTGCATGGGGAACACGAGCCCGGAAAAGACATACCCACCTTTTTCGGGGTCGAGGTCCGGATGGGACGCGTCGAGCCCCCAGGTTCCGTCGGGGCGTCGTTTGCCTTGCAGCCACCGGACCGCCGCCGCCAGCCGTGGGTCGCGCCCGTACCCGAGCCGGGTCAGGACCCGCAGCCCGACGAGCAGGTCGTAGTAGTAGTGGTTCGGGTAGTGGATCCGGAACCACGGCGGGTAGCGGATCTTGCCTTCCTCCATGAGGTGCCGATCAAGGTAGAACTCGGCCCCCCGTTCGATCGACCGGCGAACCGCCTCGTCCCGCTCCTCCGGCGGGATCTCGGCGAGGGCGGCCAGGCCTTCCCAGCCGTCCAGCGTACCCGAGCTTGATCGGAAGCAGTGCCAGCCGCCGTCCCGCTTCTGGGTACGGACGATCCAGGCGATGGACCGTTGCACGACCTTGTGGTCAAGGTAGCCGAACCGGATGAGGGTCCGGACCGCGTTGCCGGTGACGCAGATCTCGCCGCTGTCCCCCGACAGGTCCCAGCCCGGCTTGCTCCATCGCGCCATGATCAGTTCGGCGGTCTTCCGGATCCGGGGATCGGACCGGGTCATCCCGAGGTCCGCGAGGACGATCGCCCGCCAGTTGGTCACGATATACTTCGGCCGGTACAGCTGGCCCCCTGAGACGCCCGGGGTCGCCCAGTGGCCATCCGGGAACTCCCGGTCGAGAAGGGAGGCGGCCCACCCGGCCTTCCCGATGCCCTTGAGGGCCCTGCGGACCGCAGGGTCCTCCGGGGGCCGTCCATCCACCTCCATCCAGTAGCGGGCACGTACACTGGGGTCGGCCTTGGACCCGGTGAGCCATTTCCGGACGCGGGGGCTGGCGGGCATCTACGGCGGGAGGGATCCCGGGGCTTATCCTTGTCCTTGGACGGTCTTTGCGAAGGGCCACGGGCCGATGGCCACCGCCCTCCCGGACCGGCGGTGCGGATCTCCGGTGGCTATCTTCCTAGGCGCCGGTGGGAGCGGCCGGCGGACGGGCCCACGAACGCATCCCCATCACCGCGACGATCCCAACGATGGCCGTCAGCACGTAGGCGACGAGGAGGAGGTCGTACAGCCACGGAATGTAGGAGAGCACGAACGGGTACGCAGAGGTTCCGAAGAGGTACTTCTCGAACTCGCTCATGCTGGAGAATCCCACCGCCTGCCAGCTCTCCACGATGCCGACCATGGCGACGATGGCCAGCACCGACCAGAGGAGGGAGCCGAGGACCCGGTCCGGACCATCTTGGGGGACCGCTCCCGCATGGCCGGCATCGTCGCAGCCGCGAGAAGAGCGAGGCCGAGGACGAGGTCGAGGAGACCCATCGCCAGGGCTCCGTACCAGTGCGAGTAGTACGCCGCGACGGCTCCGAAGTCCGTCTGGAGGTTCTTGTCCGTGGCCAGCATGACCGCGGTGAGCAGGAAATCGACCAGCAGAAGGACCCCAAAGCCCGCCAGACGCTTTTCGACCATGCCGCCTCTCGGAGGAGGAACAGCCTTCGGTATTTGATAGCCACACGCGGCTCCCGGTTCTGGTTTCGGCAGGGTCGATGGCCGCGGTTCACCTCTGTCATCGGGCCGAGAAGCGAGAAGGCCTGGAGCCAGGTCTGCGGCTCCCTGGCGGGCCCCCCATCCCCCAAAAGGCGGACCCTCGCCCCTCCAGCGGCGGAGCGGGGGGGAACACGCCAGATCTGCCGGCCGACAGTATGAAACGTCGGCCAAGCCTACATGTTTCGAACCCGCCGGGTAACCTACGGGAGGACTACCCATGAGCGAACGTCAGAATCTGTTCCGTCCGATCCATAAGGGCATCCGCTCGATGATATTCGCCAGCGGCACCCGCCTCCAACGGATGGACTTCGCCGATGTGAGCGGGTCGAACGCGTTGGTCGCGGACCTCAAGCATGACCTGGGGGACTCACTCTCGAACTGTCTGCTGTGCCTTCTGAGCGTTCACGCCAGGCACGAGGAGGCCGACATCTTCTCCAAGCTCCGGGTCCACGATTCGGACGCTGTGGACATGGTCATGAAGGAGCACGTCGAGCTCTCCCGGCGGATCCGGGATGTCGCGAAGCTGTGCGACGAGATCACGGGCGTGGCCGAACCGGGGGCCCGGCTCCAGCTGGGCTATCGGCTCGAGCTGGACGCCAACGATCTGTTCACCACCTACATGGCCCATCTCAATCACGAGGAGGAGTGGGTGGTGCCCGTCATGTGGCAGTGGTTCACCGACGACCAGCTCAACGCCATGCGGGCCACATTCTACAACAATCTCCCTCTCCCTCTGTTCGACACCTGGATGCGATGGACGATCCCGGCGCTCAACCCCTCCGAGCTCCAGGTGTTCCTCCGGGGGATGGCCGACGAACCCTCGCCTAACCGGCTCCCCGACGCGCTCCGCATCGCCAAGGCCGTGCTCCCGCCGGTAAGCTGGGAAAGGCTCGAAGCGGCGCTGGATCGCCGGGCCGGGTAGGGCGACGGATCTTTCCCTGACGGCCGGAAGGATCAATGGGGCGAAGCCCGATGGCCAGCCGAAGGGGCCAGGCGGCCGGTGCTCCCGGGAACCCGCTGGAACGCATATCGGAGGAATAGCGTGCTTCCTCCGCGGCGGACCCCGACAAGGGAGCCCCACAACGGACGATCCGGCGCAAAGAGGCGGCCGGCGACCAGCCCCGGACGTTGGGAGTCGTCGTTCCGTCCGGCGACCTGGGGCGCCACTGTCAGGAACAGCTCATCGAGGCGGGCCGCCGCGAGGAACTCGCCGATCAGGTGCGGGCCTCCCTCGACCAGGAAGCACCCGCCCGTCCCCGCGGCACGGACCGCACGGATGATCCCATCCGCGCTGACCGTGCCGGACCCCCGGACCGTGGCCACGCGGACGTGTTCCGGGAGATCCGCGTCGGAGATCCTCCGACGGCCCCGACCACCGGTCACGATCAACACCTTGGCGGGGTTGGCCGTGAACACCGGGAGTCGGAGGTCCAGCTTGCCCTCGCCGGTCACAATGACGTTCAGTGGGAAGGGGGGCTTTCCGAGCGACCGGCGGAGCTCGGCGAACTCGGCGGCGTGGCTTGGATAGACGTGCTGGGCCGTCCATCGGTGCTTCGGCACCGCCCGGAGGGTCCCGGCACCGACGATCACCGCATCGGCCAAGGCACGGAGGAGCCCCATGAGCAGCCGGTCGTGGGGGTCGAACCCTGTGATCTCCCCTCCTCCGGAGCGCCCGCCGATCTGGAGCGAGACTACCCCGTCCAAGGTCGCGGCGAAATTTCCGACCACGTAGGGCCGGCCCCGCGGCCGAGGGATCCGCAGCGATCCGTACACCTTCGCCAGTCGGGGCGGTAGGGGCAGGGCAGGTCCCCGGCTGCGATCGAAGAGCGCCTCAAGGGGGGCCGGGTCGTTCACAAATGGACCTGGCAACGAGCCAGGGACTCCCCCCGCCGCTCTGGGCTGGTCGCGCAGTCGCCCCCCGAGAACGTAGACTGGGTGGACGGGTGCCCCTCCAGGACCCCTCGCATCTCGGGGCAGAGGTAGTGAGCGTTCACCTCAATCGTCGCCCCGTGAACGAGGCCGCGTATGAAGCGCCGCGGGGTCGTGGAGGTCGTTTGGCTCGTTAGGTCCAGCCCGAACGTGCGGAACACCTCGCCGTCGGATCCCCCGAACCGCCTCCGGTCCGTCTCGGTGAGGGACCGACGGGGTCGGGCGACCGGCGCGTCAGTTCTTGGGGCGTGCTCATCGGGATAGGTCGACATGCTCGCCCTGGGGGTTCAGGGTACCCGCCGATAGGATATTTGGAGGTGGGATGCGCCGATGAGGAACTCTCCCGTCTCTCGGCCCACCGACGATGGCTCTCACACCCTCCGCTGAGCCGCAGCTTTAGGGTCCCATTCACCTCCCCCGCGATGGTGAAGATACCGACCGGCAGCGATCCACCGTGGCGTTCGGGAGTGCCGGCGGTCCGTTATCCCGCCCTCTCCGGGCATGTTGATGTGGATGTCGCCATCGTCGGTGGCGGGATCACGGGCCTAACGGCCGCCTACCACGCGGCCCAATCTGGACAGAGCGTGGTCCTGGTGGAACGGGGCCGGATCGCGGACGCCGAATCGGGTCGTACGACCGGTTTCCTCACCGCCGTATTGGACGCTCGACTGGCGGACCTCGTGAAGATCCACGGCAACGATCCTGTGCTTCGGGCGTGGGAGGCCGGCACGAGGGCGATCGACCAGATCGAGTCTATCGTGCGCGACGCCTCTATTTCGTGCGATTTCAAGCGGGTGGATGCTGTCCTCTACGGCCCGCGGGCGAAGGACCGTACGCTCCTTCCGCGAGAGGCCCGGGTGGCTCGCGAGCTCGGCCTTCCGGTCGAGGTCGCAGACCCCGAGGTGGTTCCGTTCCCATCCCAGGCTGCTCTGCGGATCCCTCGCCAGGCCCGGTTCCATCCCCGGAAGGTACCTGGAGGGGCTGGCCAAGGCCGTCATCTCCCTTCGAGGGCGCATCTTCGAGCTGACCGATGCCCAGCGGCTGAAAGGGAACCCCGTCGGAGGGGGTTCCGTCCAGCTCCAGATGGGTCGCGGTCGGGGCTCGGTGTCCGCTCGTTCGGTGCTGATGGCGAACAGTGCCCCCTTCGTCGACCGACTCGGGCTCTTCTCGCGGCTGCGAGCGTGCCGGACCTACGCGATGGCGGCGCGCGTCCCGTCGGGGCGCCTCCCGGAAGGACTGTTCTGGAACACCCTCGACCCGTACGACTACGCCCGGGTTGACGCCGGTATCTCGGGAGATTTCCTTCTCCTCGGCGGGGCGGATCATGACGTGGGCCGACCAGGGGAACCCGTGATCGCCCAGGCGCGGGTCGATCGGGCCTGGATGGACGCTCTCGGGAGCCGGCCACGGGATCCTGTGCGATGGTCCGGGGAGGTCCTGAACAGCCGGGACGGTCTCCCCTTCATCGGACCGAACCCCGGGAGCCAGCCTCTGGAGTGGATCGCGACCGGATTCGGTGGGAACGGGCTCACTCTCGGTTCCTTTGCGGGCTGGATGTTCTCCGAGCACGCCGCGGGCCGACCCACACCGTTGGAGTCGATGTTTGCGCCGGACCGCCCGGCCGTGTCCACGAAGGGGACCGCCCTCGAGCCTCGAGCGGTCCGCCGCACCCGAGCGACGACACGGACGATCGATTCGCTCACGGATCTGGAGGTCGGAGAGGGCGCGTGGCTGGTCCGGAACCGTCGTCGCCTTGCGGTCTATCGGGCCAACGAACGGTCATGTATCGGGGCCGATGCCCGGTGCACCCACCTCGGCTGTTTCGTCGAGTGGAACCAGATCGAGCGGAGCTGGGACTGTCCGTGCCACGGCTCCCGTTTCGACGTGGGCGGAAGGGTTCTGGATGGACCCGCGGTTCGCCCCTTGGAGCTGACGCCGATCGGAGCGCCCCCTCGGCGGCCGGGCGCCTCGCGAGGGTCTCACCGAAGCACGACCAAGCGAGCTGCTCGTCGCTGACCCGACCCAGCCCCTGGCGAGGCATCACGCGGGAGCTGCGATAGGACGTCTCGGGGGGGCCGGCCGAGGGGACTACGGCGGTCATTCCCGCTCCTCTCGGCCGCCTCGAGGTGCAACTTCCGTTGCACACCCCCCGAGGGGGGCCGAGGGACCGGGCCTCGGTCGAGCTTGCCGACGATCGAGGTGCGGGTCTAGCCGCCGCCCACGACGCTGATGGAGGTCGAAGCGCCGCTCTTGTAGTACGATACGGTCCCCGGGTAGGTCACTGAGATCAGGACGCTCCCGACCGTGTTGTCGCCGGGACGGAACGTGAGAGCGCAGGAGCCGGCCGTGAGCGTGCACGTGCCCTTGTTCGAGAAGGTCCCGAGGCCCGCGGTGCTGAGGTGAACCTTACCGACCGGGATGTTCGAGCTGTTCCAGAGGTTCGATACCGTCACCGTGCAGGTGGTCTTGGCGGACACGTTGATGCTCGAGGGGGAGCAGGTCACAGAGGTCGAGGTGAGCTCCGCCTTCGTCGAGTGGAAGATGATCGTCCCATTGTCGGTGGTGTAGGTGTACGTGCACCCCCGCTGGCAGTGCGCCGTGATGGTGAAGTTCGTGTCCGTGGTGCCGTAGACCACGTTCCCGGTGTTCACGTCGGTCCCGTAGAAATTGCCGACCGTCCAGTACGTGTACGTCCCGATCAGGCTGCCAACGTAGGTCGAGTAGGAGAGATTGTACGAGGCCTTGGCCTCTCCTGGGAGCTGGAACGAGATGAGTTTGCCGGAGGAGGCGACCGAGGCCCACCCGGTCCCCGCTGAAGTATTGAACGCGAACGAGCAAACGGCGGACGACGAGCAGGTCGTGACCGGTACCGTTCACCGGGGCGACCGCGCCCGAGGCCGGGACCAGGGCCAGTAGGATCAGAGCGGCCGGGGCGATCCACGCCAAACGTGCGAAGCGCATGAGCTTCCGACCCGTGACCTCCCCTAAAAAGGACGGGGGCAGAAACGCCGTCGAGACGCCGATACGCCGCCGGGGGAGGATGTCCGCGAGCGGCCGGGACCCCCGAGCGGATTCGAACGGAGCGGACCGGGTCCGCGGCGTTCCTGCCTCAACCGGCGGGCTGCGTGGTGCGCCGACGGCCCGAGCCCGTGGAAGCGAGGTCGGTAGAGTCTACGGCAGATCGAGCACGAGCTTCTGTTGCTCGACGCGCACCGGATAGGTCTTCACGGGTGTGGCGGCCGGGCCCTGGCGCACTTCCCCCGTCCGAAGGTCGAACCGTGACCCATGCAGCGGACACGTTACGACGGTCCCCTCGACCCGTCCCCGTTCGAGCGGCCCTCGGACGTGAGTGCAGGCGGCGTCGATCGCGAAGAGTCCCGTGCCCGGTGTTGAAGACGGCGATAGCACGGCCTTCGAGGGATACCCGAACTGCGTTCCCTGGGGTGGGGGGCGGTTGGTCGACTACGTGGGAGGGTGGCATGGCCCCGACCTGACCTGGACAGGCCCCGCGACTAGGTTACTCCTTCGGGTGGCCGATGACGGTCACCAAGTGTGCGAACCAGACGGTCGGTCGCCAGCCCGCCGGGAGATCCTGCCTAGTCTACGGGGTCACCCTCGGGCGGCCGCCGTACTCCCCGCTTCCGCGAGATCAGTACCAGGGCCGCGACCACAACGACGACAACTCCCGCGATGACCAGGGCCGCCGTCTCGATCGAGATCCCCCCTCCGCTGGATTGGGCGGCCGGCGGGGGGGTGGTGTTGCTGTGATTGGCCACCAGGCTGATGTTCGCCCAGGTGACGTTGCCCGCGGTGGCGGTGACGGTGGACGACTCGGTGGTGTACCCCGCCGCGCTGGCCAGCACGGAGTAGGTGCCCGGGACCACCGAATCGTTGAAGGCGCCCGCCGACAGCGGCTGCACGACCCCGCCGATCGAGACCTCGGCGCCCGTGGGGGCCACGGTGCCGACGATGAAGGTGGGCCGGTACGCGAACTCAACGTTCACGGGTGACGCGAGCCCGCTCGAGACCCGGATCGTCCCGTTGGACGGGGTCGCCAGGAACTCGTACGCCGAACCCACCTCATACGGAGTGCTCCCGTTGGGAACCGAGACCTGCAGGGTGGTCCCGGTGCTGTTGATCACGGTGCCACCGACGTCTGCCCACCAGAGGGTCGAATCGGGAAGCCCGGACTCGGAGAACTCCACTCCGTACGTGAACACGGCGAACTCGACTGTGAACTGGGCCGTCCCTGGGAGGGTCACGCTGGGAGGGCTCGTGCCGGCCCGATAGTATCCGGGAACGGGGAGGTAGGTGAGGGAGTACGTCCCGTTCGGGAGGTTTAGCGCAACGGTCGGAGAGGATCCGGAGACGTTGGTCCCGTTAAGATCGATGCCCCACGGCGTTCCAGGCGGGAGTCCGGACTCCGTGAAGGTCACG
Organism: uncultured Thermoplasmata archaeon; assembly: GCA_963708255.1. GTDB lineage: Archaea > Thermoplasmatota > Thermoplasmata > Lutacidiplasmatales > UBA184 > Lutacidiplasma. The sequence goes on along the minus strand of CAVPSE010000005.1, from coordinate 3,181 downwards.
AGGCCCGCTCCGGACAGGTTCGCCAATGTCACAAGTCCGGGGGCGACCGTGACGTCGGCCGAACCATTTGTGTAGTTTCGGAGGTAGATCGAGTGAGGGCCCGGAACGAGGGTAAGGTTCACCCAGCCTCCCCGGAACGCGACGGCCGCTCCGTCGACCAGCAGGGTCGCCGGAAGCAGCGTCGGGACAGTCACGTTCAGGAATCCGACGTCGCTCAGGTTGTAGAGGACGCCGAGGGTTCCCGCCCCGCTGACCAGGTGCGCGGCCGGCGTCGAATTGCTGAGGTTCTCGCTCAGGTCCGAGACGTTCGAGGCGGTCTCGCCGGTATTGCTTCCGAAGTTCCAGGCCGACGGGACGGCCTGGTAGTTGTGACCGTTCCAGAGGTCCAGCGACATGTCGATGTCGGATTGCTTGTCGACACTGGCCGATCCCCCGCCGGCTCCGACCCAGTCCCACTCTGCGTCGTAGAGGACGGTCGGGGCGATGGGGGTCGGGGAGAACCCATCGACGAGGAACCCCCGGTCGGTGGCCCCCGCCATGTGGCCGAACGAAACGTTGTCGTAGGTGACCCAGCCGGCGCCGATATTGTACTGGTAATCGACGAACGGGACCCCCAGGCTCGTCGACGAAACGATCCGCCCTGTGATGGTCGCGGGGAGGCTGAGCGTGGAGCACTGGCCGGGGAACGTAGGCCCGCAGGCCGGAATGAAGTAGTAGGTGTCTCCCGATAGGACGGAGGCCGGATTGCCCGAGACCTCCCCCGAGGTGAACTTGGCGGTCGGGGAGGAGAAGTTCCAAACGTACGCCCCGCCGATCGTGGTACTCGTGGGAGGAGGCGTCGAGGTGCAGGCCGTTCTGGATCCAGTAGGTGTAGTTCGACCCGTTCCGTTCCAGGAGGATGACCGCATTGAGCTCGAAGGCGGTCACCTTCGAGGAACTGCTGAGGATGGAAACCGAGATCGACCGTATGACGGCCTGGCCCTGGAAGCTGGGGGAGGAGTACTCGGTACGCGCTCGACCCCGGGGTATTTCCGGTGACCCCAAAGTCGGCGATCCCCATCGGGGCCGGCTCCTCGAATAGGACAGGGTCGGATTCACGATCGTCGACGGTCGCGCCACGAGAGGACCCGCCCGGGTCGGGGTGTCCGTCGGAGCAGCTGCGCCGGTCGGCGCCGGGTCCGAGGGGGCGTGGCGGACCAAGGGGGGGACCGTCACTGCGAGTCCGCCGATGGGAACGTGGACGATGGCCGCCATCGGACTGCTAGGTGCGGTTCGGGCGTCCGTCGGGTGGGCAACGGGCGACAGCGGGAGAAGCAGCAGCCCTGTGATCCCCATCAGTACGGCGACGCGGATTGCAGCGTGGCGGGCGACGGAGCGAACCACGCCCGCGTTCATCGGCATTCGGGTGCGCGAAGCTCTCATTACCTTGACGGGCGCGCCCCCTGTCCCCGATCCTCGTCGCCTCGGCGACGCCTTCTCGGCGACGCCCGGCTCCTTGCGCACGAGAGAGCCCGACGCGCGCCCTCACGAGGCGCGCGCGGAGGTCGCCGCGCGCGACCTCGGGACCCCGGCGGCGCCATAGCCTGCCGAGACCTCCCGTAGTCATGGGACGTGGACTGAAGCGGGCGAAGAAGCGCGAATTGGCCCGAAGCAAGGTCAACGCCCCGCGGCCGACATCCTCGCGACGCTCGCGGACCGCCGGATCCGGTGACATTCTCGGGGCGCAGGACGCCGCGGTGCGCCGCACCTATCGCGCGGGCGGGAAGACCCCCGCTCCGGTGACGGCGGCGCGGCGAAAGACCGAGAAACCGCTCAAGTGGCGGGAAGGCCGCGAGTAGCCGGACGCGGCGCCCCCTGCCCTGCGGGCTGGCCGCCGGTGGCTCCTACGCGAGCTGACTCAGCTGGATGTTGGCGAGCACGACCTGCGGGGAAACGCCGGTATCGACGAGCTGGATGAAGCACGCGCCGGGATTGCTGAAGCACCAGGGAGGAGCCCCATGGTAGTCGTCGAAATCCGGCTGGTTCCACGTCGAGCTCGGCTCGATGGGGCTGGGAGCCTCGAGGACCGAGTCCTCCGAGTGGTCGTAGAGGACGAACGTGTCGCCCGGCTGGAGCAACGTGGCCCCGTCCGTGAGCGGCTGGAAGTATCCGAGCCGATTGTAGTAGACACTGTTCGCTCCCCCACCGTAGCCGCTCGCGTTGAACGTCGCGCACGAACCCAGCGTGGGTGCGTTCGCGGGAATCGCCTGGGAGGAGCCGGGGAACCAGGACATCGCTTGGAGCGATCCCCGGACCAGAAAGGTGGTCACGGGGGCGGGGGTGTTGTTGTGGCACACGAACGTGAACTCTACATCGCTCAGCAGGACGGTCTTGCTGACCGCCCGGACCAGGATCTCGGTCACGTTCATGTTGCTGTACGTGCCCGTGGTGCCGTCCTCGCACTGGGTCCACCAGGCGTCCATGTACGTCGAGTACCCGGGGGTCCCCGCTCCCATTCCCGAGGTAGTAGGATTCCGAATGCGTCAACACCGGGAAGCAGTCGGTCGGGTCCCCCCAGACCGGGGCCGTGAGCCCCCCCTGGGCGACGTACGACAGGGTCGGGACCGAGGGCGGCGTCGGGAAGTGGTACAACCATAGGACCGTCCCCGCCGCGACGGTGATACCGGTGAGCATGACGGCGGCCACGATCTCCGTGACCCCGCGCTGGCGGCGCCGTCGGTGGGAGTGGGGGACGACCATTCTTCCCAAGTACGGTGCGTCGGATGATAAACCCCTAGTAAATCGTAACGCACCGACCGCACCCGTGCGAGGTCGACGGGTGGTGACCCCGGTATTATAATGTCGGCGTCGCCCTGACGTTCACAGCGAGCGGGCGCCCCCCCGCGGATCCATGACGGCACCTCATCGCGACCCTTCCGGCCACCTCATGCCCAGCGGTCATCACTCCCCCCACGGGACCCCGGCCGGCCGCTCGTGGCGACGCCACCGTCGCCTCCTGGTGATCAGCCTCCCGCCGCTGGCCGTGGTCGTGGCGTGGGTGGTCCTGTTCGCCCTCTACTGGAATCCTTCCTCCCAGGCCCCCTTGTCGGTCCCGCCGGCCGCTTCCCCTCCTGACCTGAACCCCGGCAACATCCCGGTCCTCTCCGTGCAGGGGACGCTCACCGTCGCAGGGGTGGACAGC
>CAVPSE010000004.1:0-10262 GCA_963708255.1 uncultured Thermoplasmata archaeon | reverse complement strand
GGACCCAAACCGATTTGGATTCAAGTCCCTCGTCGCCCTCGTCACGAATCACGCGACTCTTCCGCGACCCGGTCTCGGCCATCCAGGATCCCCACCCCTGGGAGAAGCCGCGTCCAGATCTCGAACCCACGGACGCATCGAGTCTTCTTCCGCCGCATTCTGGCGCTAGATCCCGTAGGCTTCGTCGTGGTGGGCAAGCCGTAGGAATCGGACGGTCTTCCGCGTCACGTCGGGCTCGAAGACTATGACGTACGAGCCCCCCACATGAACTCGTCGGAGGCCCTGCATCGGTGCGCGAAGTGGCTTGAAACGCGTAGGGTCCTCCAGGATCTGCCCAACCTTGGTGTCGACCGCCCTCCGGAACCCTCCGTTGTGGTGGCAGGTCTTGCGATAGTCTCGCTCGAACTCCGGCGAGACTTCGAAGGTCCAGGTCACTTGGACCTTTTCAGGAGGTCGCCCGTCGACCTTACACGTCGGAACTCCCCCTTCCGGACGCGCTCGAGGTCGGCGACGAACTCGGGACGAAGGGCTGGATCCAGGATCGACTCCTGGTACGCCGCGACGATCGCCTCAAGCGCTTCGGACTTCCCCCGAAGGCCATCGCGGGCTTTGACCACATTCACCACTCGGTTGGCGTGCTCCGATAGTTCTACGACGGCCCGTGGCATGTCGAGTATCTCCATGTAATTCGGAGATATAAGAAGTATCTTCCTGCCTCCCCCTCCGCAGTCCCCCCCGTGTGGGGGGAAAGCATCACGGACGACATGGGCGTCGAGAAGCTGACGCCAGGAGCGGCTTGGATCGGACCGGGGAAGCCTGCGAGCGGTCCAGCGATGCACCCTTCTGGCTCAACGAACCGGCGTTCGTCCGTGGCCGCCTCCGGTCAGGGATCAGAAGCGGTCGTGAGCCGCTCTCTTGGTACTGCCCTCGGAGGTGAGGCGATCGCACGGACGGAGCCTCCGACCAGATCCGAACGCGGTTTGAACCCTTGGAGGACCAAATCCGTCCCGGCCTATTCCCCCTCCTTGATTCGAGTTGAGGAGTCGGTTATGATGTCGCCGCGTCCCGGGTGCTCCAGAGGCGAGTGAGGTGGCGACCCACGATGCCCTATCGGTCCCGGCCGTGATCTTTGCGGACGACGCTCGCCTCGCGACGGTCGAGCGCGCCGCGCGGCTGACCCAGGAGCGGAGCGTGCTCCGATGGGGGGGCCTCTCAGGGATTCTCGGCGCGATCGTATTCCTGATCAGCATCGTCTACCAGGTCGCGTTCGTTGGGACCCAGACCACGGCCCCCGGAGCGGGACCCGTAATGCGGTTCCCCGGCGTCCAGACCCAGATCGTCGTCGGGCAGACACTGTTCCTGCTCGGCGTCCTCCTGTTCGTGCCCCTGTTCATCGCCCTCTACCGCGTCCTCCGGAGCTCGAGCCTCGCCCCGGCCCTCTTCGGGGGGCTCCTGAGCTTCCTAGGTCTGGCGGTGCTCGCGGTCGAGAGCGAACCGAACGTCGCCATGGCCCAGATCTCCGCCCAGTACCACGCCTCGGGGGCGACCACCGCGCAGCAGGCCACCGCGGTCCAACTCTGGCAGGCGACCCAAGCGATGTTCAACCAGTTCGACACGTGTGCGTACATCTTCCTCTCAGCCGGCTTCATTATCCTCGGCGTGGCGATGCTCCGGGCCGTGCCGTTCGGCCGACTGCTCGCCGCCATTAGCATCGCGTTCGGTACGGCGGGGCTGCTTGCGTTGACCGCGTTCGCCGTGGACTCCGCTGCGTTCTCCCCGTTCGCCCTGCTGACCTTCGCGGTCTTCCCTCTCCTGTTCGGTTGGAAGACCTTCCGACTCTCCGGCGCTCCGTCGGCGACCGCCCCGGCCGCGGTCTAGCGGGGATCCGGCGGGCGCGCCACGGCGAGCGGGACCCTGACGCCGCCGTCCCCGGCCCCCTCCGGCATGTTCGAGCGTTCAGACCCCCCAGGGTCGGAGGGGCTTGGATCCGCCGCGGCGGTACGGGAACGCCCTCGTCGGACCCCGGAGCGACCGGGCATGAGAGCGATCCTCTGGACGGAATATGGGCCGCCCGAAGGCCTGGTGCTGGCCACAGCGCCTCGACCCCGACCGAATGGTCACGAGCTCCTGGTCCGGGTACGTGCGACGACCGTGACCGCGGGCGATTGCGAACTGCGGGCTCTCCGAGTCTCACTGGGGTTCCGCCTCCTTGTGCGGGCTCTCACGGGCCCGACGCGACCTCGGCGCAAGGTGCTGGGTCAGGAGCTGGCGGGGGACGTCGAAGCGGTCGGGAAGGACGTCCACCGGTTCCGGCCCGGCGACGCGGTGTTCGGGACGACCGGCTTTGGCTTCGGGGCGTACGCCGAGGTACATCTGTCTACCCGAGGAGCCTCGCGGAGCGGCCCTGGCGCTCAAACCCGCCAACCTTGGCTACGAGGATGCCGCGGCCGTTCCGACGGGGGCGCTCGAAGCGCTCCACTTTCTGAGGATGGCCGGCGACCTGCGCGGACGACGGGTCTGCATCGTGGGAGCGGCCGGGGGCATCGGGCTGTTCGCCGTCCAGCTGGCCAAGCACTTCGGGGCCGAGGTGACGGCGGTGGATGTTGAGGGGAAGCTCGAGCTCCTTCGATCGGTGGGCGCCGATCGCGCGATCGATCACGCCCGGCAGGATTTCACGGAACTAGGAGAGCGCTTCTATGCGATCCTCGACGTCGTGGGGTCGACCCGTTTCGCCGCCAGCCTCGCCACCCTGACCGATGGGGGTCACTACCTCGTGGCCAACCCGAGCTTGTCGACGAGGGTCCGCGGGATATTCGCCCCTTTGAGACGCCGTAAGCGAGTTGGGTTCCGAGCTGCCACCCAACGGTCCGAGGACTTGGTGTTCCTCGGAGAGCTCCTGGAAGCCGGGTCGATACGTGCTGTCATCGACCGGCGATATCCACTCGACCAGATGGCCGCCGCGCACCGATACTTCGAAACCGGGGCCGCCCAAGGGCGCGTGGTCATCACGGTGTAGGCAACCGGGGCTTTCGATCTGGACTCTGGTCGGAGGGACCATTGATGGCTCCCTGGTAGACGTCGGAACAAGAGGGCCGTTACCGGTCCGGTGCCGTTCGGGGGCCCTCGAAAGGCGCGTACCCGTGCGCGGCCCCAGACTAGAAACTCGCCGGCCCACTCAGGGTTCGGCTTCTATACGACGGATTTTCAGGTCTGCCTCGGCAAGCCGGCGATTGCTCACGCCCGCTTTCCGAAGGTCCGAGACGAGCCCCGTCTCGGCCGCCCGGTTCTCACTATCCTCCATCCGAACCGCGGCCTCGGCCCGCTCGAAGTTCGCGTCCTCGAGCCGCTGGGATCTGGCGGTGATCGGGGGCCCGCCTTCGGACTCGGTCATGGTAATCCGCCTCGTTCGCACGGAGCGGCCGGTATGCGTCCGACCTTGACCCAGAAGGCCCGCCCGAGCGGGGCGATCCAGGCACGGGGCGGGAGGGATAGGATAGGGCCGGGGAACCACAAGTAGACCACAGTAGTACGCCTCCCAGTTCAGCGGCCGTGGGAGGTAGTGGTCCGATTGGCGAGGAACCGATTACGCCGGCGCCGAGGGACTTTCGAGCCTTCGAGGAAAGTGCGCCGCTTGCGCCCCTTCGGCTCCGCCTCCGCGAGCTTCACGCGGGACCGGCGTGTCGTCTTCTCCGCCTCGAGGAAGGAGACCTTGCCTTTCCGCTTCGTCATCATGGATCATCCCATTCGGGGAACCGCGCATAACGCGTCGCTTGATTCGATTCAAGCCGGGGCTTACGCCCTCCGGCGTGCCTCCAGCTCCGGGGAGCAACATGACCGCCGGGGGTGAGATCGAGAGCCGCCTTCGACCGGCCTCCACGGCTCCGCCTCCGCCGGATCGGCGGGCCACGGTCACATACCTGGGTCACGCTGGCCTGGTCATCGAGGCGGACGGACAGCGACTGGTGACCGACCCGATCTTCTCGAACCGTATCGGACGGGTGTTCACTCGGCGGGCGGCCGCCTCAACGGTCCGCCCCGAGGACCTCCGCGGGATCGTAGGGATCCTGATCTCCCACGGCCACCACGACCATCTTGACTACCCGTCTCTCAAGCGACTGGGTCGGGCCGCCCCGATTGTTGTCCCCTGGGGGCTCGCCCCCCACCTCCGACTGCATGGACATGCCGACGTCCGGACCCTCCGACCGTGGGAGTCGGTCGAGCTCGACCAATGGCGGGTCGAGGCGGTGCCGGCACGGCACTTCGGGGGACGGTTACCGTTGGTCCACACCTCCGGTTACCAGGGGTACGTGGTCTCCGGTCCGGCGACCATTTACTTCGCTGGGGACACCGGTTTCGACGCAGCGATGTTCCGTGAGATCGCCCGTCGCTTCCGCCTCGATCTGGCCGTCCTTCCCATCGCCGGTGCCGTGGTCCCATGGTATCGCCGGAACCACATGAACGCCGTCGAGGCGCTGGAGGCGTTCCGGATCCTCGGGGCGAGCCGGATGCTCCCGATCCACTTCGAGACCTTCCCTGCCTCGTTCGAGCCGGCGGACCGGCCTCGCCAACTCCTCCTCGCCGAGGCCGCCCGGCTCGGCATCTCCGACCAGGTTACCGTCCTATCCGAAGGAGAACGGCTACGGACGCCGGACGGGCCCGGCGTCAGCGAGCCGCGGTCCCACCGGGCGCCCCCGGACGAACCAGAGCGGATCCCCGCGTTCTTGGCCGGGCGGGAGGCCATCCATGTGGAGTGATATCCTCCTCCTCGTCGTCGGCTTGCTGGTCACCATTGACGTGGTCGCCGTCCTCACGCTCGTCTTCTTTGAGCGCCGCGACCCCGAGAGCGTCCTCGCATGGATGTTCACCGTCCTGACCCTGCCGATCGCCGGATTCGTTCTCTACCTGATCTTCGGATTCAAGTACTTCAAGACCCGCGCCTTCGGGGAGAAATCGACCGGCGACCAGGTAATCCTCGCCCGGGTCCGGGGAGGAAGGAGCCCGCGATCGGCGGTGAGCCGGAGGACCATCTCGCCGACCTGGTCGGCTATCCCGAGCTCGCCCGGCTCCTGGTGGCCGACAGCGCCGCGTTCCTGACGACGGGCAACCGGGTCGATGTCTACACCGATGGACCGACCAAGTTCGACGCCCTCTTCGAGGCGATCCGAGGGGCGAAGCACCACATCCATCTGGAGTACTACATCCTGCGCGACGACGCCCTCGGCCAACGTCTGCTCACCCTCCTGGAGGCGAAGGCCCGCGAGGGCGTGCAGGTCCGCCTCCTCTACGACGACCTCGGCAACAAGATCCCGCGGCTCCGGTACCGGACCCTGACGCAGGCGGGCGGCCACGTCTCGGGGTTCTATCGGGCCCTCATCCCGTCGGTAGGGTTCCGCCTCAACTATCGGAACCACCGGAAGATCGCAGTGATCGACGGCGCGGTCGGTTTCATCGGGGGCTTCAACATCGGGGAGGAGTACCTCGGTCACGGACCGCTGGGCGCCTGGCGGGACACGGCGGTGCGGATCCGGGGTGGGGCGGTCCGGGCTCTTCAGCTGCGATTCGTCCTCGACTGGAACTACGCCACCAAGGAGGGGCTCACGCTGGGGGGAGCGTACTTCACGGCCTCTCCCGGGGAGGGATCGGCGTCGATCCAGATTGTCAGCGGGGGGCCGGACACGACCTGGAACCCGCCCCGAGAGCAGTATGTGAAGATGGTCGGATCGGCGAAGCGGACGTGCTACCTGCAAACCCCCTACTTCATCCCGGACGCGAGCATCATGACGGCGCTTCGGATCGCCGCCCTCAGCGGGGTCGACGTCCGGATCATGATCCCGAGCAAGGCCGACCAGCCGCTCGTCCACTGGGCCTCGCTCTCCTTCGCGGCCGAACTCCTGGATGCGGGAGCGAGGGTGTTCGCGTACCACGCGGGATTCCTCCACGCGAAGACCGCCACGATCGACGACAGCGTGACCTCGGTAGGGACCGCGAACTGGGACCTTCGGAGCTTCAAGTGGAACTTCGAGACCAACGCGGTGATCTACGACGCCGCCCTTGGCGAGCGGTACCGGGAGATCTTCGAGGACGACATGATCCGGTCGACCGAGCTCACCCGGGAGTCCTACGCGGCTCGGGGCCGCGCGGTCCGGATCAAGGAGTCCGTCTGCCGCCTGTTCTCAGGTGCGCTCTGAAATACGGCGCGGGTTCCGCCCGAGCGTCCCGGCTGCCCTGGTAAACGAGCGCTGGCGCCAGGAGCGCCAGCACGGGGACCGTCAACAACGGGTACTGCCAGCCTCCGAGGGGGAACAGTATCGAGACCAGCGGAGCGATGAGGACGAGGAGGAGGAGCGCGTAGACGACCCCGCCCCCGAGCAACCATCCATCCAGGTATCGCCGACCGGCGAGCGAGAGGCCCACGACGATGCCAAGACCCCCCAGCCAGGCGAGCCACAGTCCGAGGGCCGCCGAGTAGGCCGTGAGCGGCTGCGCCGCCTGCAGGCAAGAGAGCGCCGTGCTCGGGGCCCCCTGGATGCACTGGACGATGGACGGGGTCGAGTACAGCGCGCTCAGGGTGGAGACTGCCACGAGGATGAGTCCCACCGAGCCCACGATGGCGAGGGCCGATGCGACGAAGAACCACCGGTCGAACTTCCGCAGCGACGTGAAGCCGAACCGGTAGATCATCAGCGAGCCAGCGAAGAGGACCGCCCCGACCAGGACGAACACGGCCGTGAACTGGACGAGGGTGGTGCTGATCGCGACGATCCCGAACAAACTGTAGAGCGCGAACAGGTTCAGGGAGACCGGGAGGACCAGCCCGATCATCCCGCCCGCGAGGCCTAGGGCGGCGCCCGCGCGGAGCCTCCGGAGGCCCTTCTGTTCGTCGACGAGCTCGTTCGCCGGGACCTGAGTCATGACCGCCTCCTATGGCGGAAGGGCACCGGAAGGTCGGACCGGGAGCAGCAGTCGGATCACCGGTTCGGTCAGGGACTCGGCCAAGCATGCGACGACCAGGTACGCGTCCTTATCGGAGGGGGTCGGCGCCTTCCGTCGAGTCCGCCCGGGTACCTTGCGGCCCGGCCGGGCGACGGAGGGGGGGGTTCGAAGGGGGACGCGGGGTAGGCGGGCCCGCGCCGGTGGCCGGCGGCGCAACCCCACTTTGGTCGGTGTCCGCTTCGTCATCGTCGCGAGCCCCGAAGGGCCTACAGAGTCAGATAGCCGAAGTACACCAGCACGACCACCACGACGACTGCCAGAACGAGCCATCCGAGCATGGTCCACCCCTCAGACGACGACCTCGGCGGGGGCCGGGGGTGTGGTCTCGACGACGGTGGGGGGAGTCACGGAGAGCTTGATCTCGCGGGCCAGCTTCTCGCTCGCCTCGGCGATGTCCCGGACGGCCGTGCGGCTCGCGTCCACGACTACGGTCGCGGCGTCGGCCAACACCTTCCCGGAATCCTTGACGACGGTCTTGCTGCCATCCACGACCCCAGTGCCAGCCTCGGCGGGGACGGGGGGGATCTTCTGGGTAGGCCTCGAGTCCTGCTCTACGGTTGTGCTCTCCATTTCGTTTCCCTCAATCCACTCTGGCGGTCCCATTCCGCGCCCGAGGGTTATAGCCGCCCTTGGGTGGAGTTGAGGGCCACGCACTCGGCCGTGCGGGCGCGCCGCTCTCCTCCCCATCGAGGACCGGGCCCCTGCGATCCGCCGCTCACGGACCGTCGGAGGGGCGGGTGGATCCCTCGTTGGGAGTACCTCCACCCGCTCGCAGGGGAACTCCCCCGGACCGTGCGCCCCCGAGAGCTGGGCGGTCCTCGACGTACGGAGGCGGTATTCCACCGGGGCGGGCGTAATCCAAATATGGCCCGTTCCTCACCTGGATGCGCCGGTCGCGGCCGTCGGAGGGGTCCCACTTGCGCGTTCTGATCGTGGATGACGACGGGGAGTTCCGCCGTGATCTCAGCGCCCTGCTGGTCGATGGTGGGCACACGGCGACCGAAGCCCCCTCCGCGGTCCGGGCCGTCGAGGTCCTGGAACACGGAGAGTTCGACGTCATGTTCACCGACCTCCGGATGGGCCGGCAGAGCGGCATGGAGCTCCTGACCCAGGCGAGGGAGAGGTGGCCCCGGCTCCTGGTGGTCATGCTGACCAGCAAGGCGACGGTCGAGACCGCGGTCCAGGCCCTGCACCTGGGAGCGTTCGACTATCTCCGCAAGCCCGTTCAACCTTACCAGGTCCAGCGCGTCCTAGAGCTCGTCGGCCAACAGCTGGCCCTCATTCGCGTAGGCGCCAAACCGATGGATGCGGGGCGATACGCCCGGACCCTGGCCGCGGAGGGTGGGTACGAGGTGCTGCTCATCTCTCCACCGCCGGTTCCTCGCCCCGCCGAAAAGGTGAGCTACATTCCGCTCGACCCGGAGAACCCGTTCCGGATCGGGGACGCGGTCCGGGAGTTCGTCGCCCCGAGGGAGCGCGCCGCGGTAGTCCTGGCGGCGATCGAGGAGCTGTTGGCACGCCATCGCGCCGAGGAGGTCACGACACTTCTCGATCAGATCCGCGTGGTCCTTCAGGGAAAGGGGCCCCTCGCCGTCGGGTACGACCCTGACAAGATCACCGCCACCGGAGCGCTCGCGGTGCGCTCGTCGATCATGTCGGCCGACGCCAGCACGACTCTGGAGTCGTTGGACAACCCGATCCGGCGGCTCGTCCTCCTTCGACTCGCGGACGGCCCGTGCAGCTTCATGCAGGCGATGGAGGCGGCCCACCTGGACGACACCTCCAAGATCGCCTTCCACCTCCGCAAGCTCACTGAAAGCGGCCTCGTCACTCACCTCGCACGCGAGCGGTATCGGCTCACGCCCCGGGGCCGAGGCGCCATCCGGATCCTGGAAGAGATCGACCACCTCGACTCCGTCAAGGGAAGCGGGAACAGGGTCTTCGCCTCGAAGGCCCCGAAGGCACGGGCCAAGCAATCCTGAAGGAGCCACCTTCAGGGGTTTCCTGACATCCCGCCTCTCGAGGCGATTCCCGAAGACCGCGGGGCGAGTCGGGAGCAGGCTCAAGCGGGTCCCGGTCGAGGCCCATCTACCCCGGCCGCTGTGGCAGGTGCCGGCGCGGGGGGAGTCGAATTGGTGCGAGCAAGGACCTGGGTCGCTCTCTCGATGATCCTCTGGAAATCGAAAGGACGTGGTATCCCTTGCCAGGACTCGTTTCCGAGACGGGTCAACCGGTTGCCCCCTTCCGAGGAGATCACGATCGTGCCGAACCGGAGCAACCGATCCAGAACGGATTGGTGCACATCGATCCCACGGACCTGCAGCAGCGGGATCTCGTCGAAGTCCCGGGAAAGGATTCCCCTCTGGATGATGACGCGGCTCGTCGTGACCGCATACACGGTGCTGACCCAGCGGGCGTACCCGGACGGTGAGCCAGAGCACCGCGACGATCGTCAGCGCGACGAATATCAGGGACACGTAGTTCACAGGCCCGTACTGACCCACCACGGGAAGGCCGCCGAACGCCCACGTGAGGCCGGGAACCGGCGGGAGGGCCGCCCATCGAAGGGTCAACGCGCTGTAGTCAAGGAACAGGACCACGAGAAGCGCAAGTATCGGGCCAGGGAGGTAGAACCAGGGGGTACCGAGTGCCTCGCGGAGAAGGGTCTCGTCCTGGGCGAGGTAACGGGCCTTGAGGTGCTTGGGCCGAACCGACGGGGCCGGAGCAGGGGTGGCGGGGGCGGCAGGAGCGGTCATGCGGTGTTCCTCTCCTCTCGGTCAGCTCGAAACCGCCACGCGGGCACCCGGGCCGACGGCGTACCAGACGAGGACCGCGGCGAGTACCGAGAATGAGCAGGCCCACCGGTCCGATGACGAACAGGAGCAGGATGGCCACGAGGACGATCAGCAGAGCTCCGACGAGACCGATCCGATGGACTCCCATGAGGGCAGCGAGCGCGAGGGGTTGGATGGACCCTTGCTTGATTCGATTCGAGCGGACGCACGGTCCCACGGCACGGGAGTGCATCGGGCCTCCGTGGCCCCCCGTCGACCAGGAGGGGTCGACGGCGACGTCGTGCGGCGCGGACCCTCGCGTCGGACGGCAGTTCCCCCGCGTGCTGCCCCGCTCTGGCGAAGGAACGATCCCGGTTGCCGCCGGGCGATCGACGTCCCGCCGGCGCTGGGCCAGGCGCTTACGTTCTCGTGATGGCGTCGCCGGCGCGGATGCGGCCTGGTTCGAGCACGGTGGCGTACCAGCCTCGGCGGTCG
>CAVPSE010000003.1:0-93361 GCA_963708255.1 uncultured Thermoplasmata archaeon | reverse complement strand
CATTCGGTTGCGTCCGTTGACTTCGGGTATGGTGGTTCTCAGGTCGCGTGAGAATCACTACTCGACGTGAGCAGTGGTCGGAAGCGGGGGCCCCCTCAACTGAAGCTGATTGACAAAGCCGTGAGGGCGAATGCTTCCCGCCCACCGAGGGCGGACCTCGGCCCGCGCGGCAAGCGCCCCCAAGGCAAACCGGCCAACCACCACATCGATCCTCTCGCCATCTCGAACTCGATCGCCACCTTCAATGATTGCGTATACGCCGATGGGAATCGCCTCCGAGTAGGGAGCCAGCGGGATCTCCCGGAACGACTCCATCGAGGTGGTTGGGTAGGTGCCGAGGTGCTGGGTGATGCTAACACCCTCCATTTCGGATACAAGTTCGAAACGCACCACTGGGCCCTTTGGAGCTCTCCCGACACCGCTGTCCTCGACAATGAACCCCCTTCGGTTAGTCACCACGATTCACTCCTTCCTGCCGCCGTGGTGCATCAACGGGAATCCCACTCCCGGTCGCACGATACTCCAGATCGGCGGGCCGGTTTGTTCACTTCACACGCCTTACACTGACGGATCCCGGTCCATCACCAGGCCTTGACTCGAGCACAAACTCTCCCAGATGGCGCGCCTCGCCACCCCACTCTGCATAGAGGTCGAACGAGTGCGGCTTGTTCCCATCGAACTGGAGTCGTGGATCTGTGTAGTCGAGCCTCTCGAAGACGATGGGATCCCAGATGTAGATGCTTGAGTCGCCTTTCCATTTCACTGCGATGTCTAGGCTCTTCGATTCACCCGCGGCCAATACTTCCTGTCTGACGGTCGGGATGCGGAATTTATCCGGTACAGGAGTTGCTGAACGGCCCCGTTCGGAAGAAGTCTGATGGCACTGCCAAGTGGATTGTCCTTCGCTTCCCACTTCGTGCGGAACACCCGATTGCCGTCTTTGAAGACCAACCGGATGATACCCCCGATGCGGTGCCACCGCCGAGGAGTCCCCGAGAGGTGTTACGGACGTTCAGGTGGATCCACCAAGCTGTGACCGCGGTAATGTCTTCCCCTGGCTTGTGCCCCTCGGTCACGAACGCCTCCCCGGCGACCTTGAAGTCCGGTTTCTGGAATAGGTAAATCAAGGCAGCCGTAATCAACGAGCCTGGGACGCTCGCAAGGATAGCGAGCGCGGCAGGGGTTAGTTGGCTCGGAAATGTCACGACGAAGGCGGCGAGGGTCACGCCGAATACGACCACAAGGCCGACCCCCCAAGCGAGCGGGCGGTTCATCTGAGGAGGCGACGTCCCCCTCCGTTAGAATCCTTCCGACCGCCATGGGGAAGGGGTTCGCCTTTGTTTCGCCCAGCTCTTACTCAGGACTTAGAGCACCACCGCCGGATGGACTGACCCGTGAGCTCCCTGTGAAGGGCCCGCTGTTGTCCCCTCATTCGCCCGTGGTCCGCTTTGGCTTCAGTGAACGGTAGATGAGGAAACCACCGAACCCCACAAGGACTGCCATCAATGCGATGAAAACCGCGGCAGCGCTATCCGGAGAGCCCAAGCCGCCGGCTCCACCGTTTATCATGCCGTGCAAGAGCCCCCAAGCAAAACCGCTCGTGAGAGCGACGCCAAGGCCGAGGAGCAGCAGTCCCGCGATAAGGTCTAATGCCCGGCCGACCCTTCCTTCATCTGAGGGCTCCATCTCTCCGATCTGGCTGAATTCCTCGGACCCTATGTAGTGACCCCTTCCGCAAACGAATCCCTTTCGCCGGATGCGGCGAACCTCTCCGTGCAACAGGTCAGGGGTTCGTTCTCACCCGGGCTCGCAACGGCACGATCCCGCTCCCCTCCGGGGGCATCCCTCCGCTTCGCCGCTTGTGGGTTATTCCACTCATGCGGAGGCGGCCGTTTGACGAGCGAACCGCGGCCCTAGCTGCGCCAACGCCCCCCGCACCTTGTCCGGTAGATTCGGCCATGACCAGGCGGTCGAGCGCTCAACGCGGAGGATAGAGGCCAATCGGCGCATGTCGAATCCAGTCTCGATTCTCCGCTGTCCCTCCCGTGCCCAGAATCGGGTCATCCCCATCTGGCCAGTGGAAAATCTTTAAACCGGTTCCTCTTCTCATCTCTTGGATCTCCTGGGGGGAGAAGAATGTGCGTCCCTTCCGAGACCCATTTCCCCTGATGCTGTCCAACCAGACCAGGTAGGCCGACTTCGTTGCCCGGTCCCTGAGAATCCTTCCCAGCTTGCTGATATCCGCCTGAATCAGGCTCCGGGTCTCCTCGCTTGCCCCCCAGGAAATCTTCATCTCGATAGCGACCTCCACCGGAAAGTCACGCACGGAGACCCGCCCTGCCTTCCACCAACGAAGAAAATCCCGATGATTGACAATCACGATGTCGGACCTCTTCTTTGCGCTCCAAGCCGACTTTCGCGCGTACTTTCGGCCGCTCCCACGTACCCTCGGCGTGAACGCTCCACTCCGAGCCGAAGCCTTCGCGCCAAGCGTACTCCTTCATGTGGGCGAGCAAAGCCCATTGGTACTCCCCTCTCGTTCCAGTAGTACGCACCCCAATTGTGGTCGTCCAGGTGAGTAGTCCGCGGATTCCTCTTCAGGGAGAGCAACCATCCCCGGATGAGACTTTCTACTCCTAGCTCCGTCGCCCGCTTGAGCATGGCCCTTCTCAAGCGATCTTCCGATATCCTCATTTCGTCTCTCTCCCGCGCAATCCAGACCGGAGGGTGTATTCGCCGGCGAAAGCTCAGTTGATGGGGATACCGAGAGTCATTACTGAGGACAGCGATAGGCCGTGGCGGTGGGGCGATCGAGGAGAATTCCGGCCGTCGAGTGGCGGCGAGGAATCGATGGCCTCCTAGGGGCAGGATACTGGACAGGCAAATGGGCAGAAGACAAGGGTCGGCTCCTTTCGCTACTGGGGGTGGTCTTTCCCGGAACCACGCCCAAAACCCGTCGCCACGTGGTTTGGCGATTTACGTCGTGGGAGGGATCCGCGCAGCAAGGGCAGTTTCAGATGCGCTCCGTGGGGGCCAAACCTCCGACCCGGTCCGCCTCCAGAGAGGGTCGGGGAGGCGCGTGGCTCAGTCATGAAGCTCGGGACCGGCTCTCCGACGCTCTTCGACTCGCCAACGCGAGTCGAGCCGTCCAGGAGCGCAGGAGGTTAGCTCAACGGCGAGCTTGGGCCGACCCGGCGCATCGCGAACTGATGGTCGAGAGCGCAAAGCGGCGAGCCGCGAGACCAGAGGAGAAGAGGCGACGATCCGACCTGATGAGGCGGGTCCAGTCAGACCCTACTGCAGACAAGAAACGACGCGAAGCAATCGAGAGATTCTGGTCGAACCCCGCAAATCGATCCGGACAGGTGGAGGGGGCTCGCCTGCGGATGGCCAATCAGGAGGCTCGCCGCCGTTCGGCCGAGGGCGCTCGTCGTCAGATGTCAAGTCCGGAGGCGCGCGAGCGGTCTGCTGAGATAGGGCGCCGTCGGATGCAGGACCCGGAAACCCGCCGCGCAGCCGCTGAAGCTGGTCGCCGGGCGTCGAAGGATCCCGAGGTGCTTCGACGGATGGTGGAGTCTGCCACGCGTCGGTCCGCGTCGTCTGAAGCGCGAGCCGAAATGGGCAGACGGGGGAGGAAGGCAATGGCTAATCCCGAGTCGCGTCGCCGAGTGGGCGAGGCGTCGAAGCGCCGCTGGGAGAACCCCGAGTGGGCCGCGAAGACCAGCCTTGCTGCGCGCCGGGGCGCTCACGCGCGGCCAACGAGACCAGAGCGAGCTCTATGGGAAATGCTCTCCAACATCGCCCCCGACGATTGGGGCTACAATGGCGATGGAAGGCTCAAGATCACGATAGCGAGGAAAGTCCCAGACTTTGTCAGCACGCGGACCCACAGCCTAATCGAACTGTTCGGGGAGTACTGGCATCAAGGAGAAGATTCCCAGGTGCGAATCGACCTTTTCGCTCGCCACGGATACCGGTGCCTGGTGGTCTGGTCCAACGAGCTTCGCAATCGAGAGCGGCTCAAGATGTCGCTCCTGTCATTCATCGCTGCCGACCGCGCGGGGCCGGACACCTGAACCTTTGCGTTCCTGAACCTCAACCCAACCCCCGCGGGGGAGAGCCGTAGGCCCGTCGTTCCCCAAGTCAGGAGATTGGTCACACCCTCGAGGGGTCAGGGCTTGCTGCCGGAAGCGGGCAGGGCACGCGAGAGACCCCCTCTCGGTCTGTCGAAGAGCTGATTTGGGTCTGAGCTCGTTCGCTCGTCGACCATCTCCCATGCGACGATCTCATAGATGGACTCCGACGCACTTCGTCCCGCAGACTGGCGTCCCCGTGCTCGTTGGGAGCACAACAATGATGGCCACCACTGTCGCGCTGTACGTGACAACTATTGGGCTAGAGCGAACCCCCTGTGACCCGGGACTCGCGTGCGGTCTCCTCAGCTACTCAGTGTTCACGGGTCCAGAGGTCGCGGCGATGCTCTTTCTTGCGGCCCTACCCCTCCTGCTTACGGTGAGCTCCCGCTTGGCGTTTCGCGCTGCCGGCGTTCTCGGGGCCATTGGCGTTCAATTCCTGGCCTGGATCTCCGTCTTCGATTGGGGTGCAAGGTTCACCTACGGAGGCCAGCTCGTCTTTCTCAACGGGGACGCCGAAACCCCCTTCCTGGTACTCTGGCTCCTCGGAGCCATGGCAGTCGGAGCAGCCATCGCAGTGTTCGGCTGCCTGCGGACGACCCGCGACAGCCAGCGGTCGTTCCAGGTGAGCAATAGTCGGTTGGGTTCCACGGATCGTTAGGAGTCGCGAAGCTTGACGGAGCCCCCTCCCACCTCCCCGTCAGCCGGACTTCCTTGGGTCGCCTGCGTAGAGTAACGCCCGCTGCGGGCCCGCGACGCCACGTTGGCGAAGGTCCGGCACGCGAGCCTCACCTCATGTGTGATGACTCGCCAGATCAGCCCCTCCGCCTTCCGACGGATGATCGCCGCGACCTTCTCAAGCGTAGACCCCACCGGGCGCCCCGGGGGCCACCCCGAGCGGATCCGATGGTGGCCAGTCTTGTTCTCCTACTTTGCGACTCGGACCGGCTCCGAGCGTCGCGTCGACTCGAGGGCAGCGATTACGGGCAGGAGGGCCAGCAGCAGGCCCCGGAGGGGGCTCTGCGCCCCGTCGCCAGGGGTGTCCAGCGTCCGCTGCTTGAAGGAGCGGCACCGCCCCCGGCCGCATCGAGAGACCTGAGACGGCGTGGGTGTCCCTCATGAACGCCGCCTCCCGGGAGAAGCGGCCCGTGCTCCGGAGGAGGAGTTTGGCTACGGTCTCGAGGGGCAATCTCCGGCTGCCGGGAACGGGTGGGTTTCCTCCGGGGACTGCCGGAGTCCGCTCATGGATTAACGCGAGTCCATGAAGTTCGGCTTGCGCCATCACTCGACTGAGTGAACGTTCGACGAGCTGAGCGTCCACCTACCGACTTTAGTATCCCTCCCCGTTCCCAAGGCTCGTGGATTCGGGCGCCTCGTCGCGCGTGGATGTCCTCGGCAGGGACGACGATGTCCGGGGCTGAATCGTCCGCATCGCGGGGCGCATTCCTGAAATCGCGATTCCACTGGGCATCCCGAATCATTCTACTCGGATCGGCCCTTGGGACCGTTGTCCTTTTCGCCATGCTCATGATTCTGCTCCCCTACTATATGCACCTCGGTCGGGCCGACGCGCTACGCGTCGCAGGGATCCTCAGCGGCGCAACACTTGCTCTCACCGTGGTCATTGGCGAGGGCATGTTGTTCGCTATGTACTGGTACCTTCGCAGCAGAGCCAAGACAGCGTCCGGCCCCCTCTAAGCCCGCGGTCAGGGTCAGCGAATGCCTCGACCGCGCCAGCGAGCCGACTCGAAAGGTAGCGGTTCAGGCACAGACCTACGGCCTACCATCTGACGGTCGATGGCCAAGTACTGGTTTCTCAGGTTTCGCCGACCTAGTCCGGAAGTCTCGCTGAGCCCGCAGGACTGTCTGGGATGCCGAGCTCGGTGCAGAGGGCCGATCGAGTCGAGTTCTTGGACGAATCGGGAAGAACGGTCTTGACCGCACGGCCTTTCTCGACCTTCGACTGCCAGTTCTCCGTCATCGCACGCCCGACGACGACATCGACACGATAGCGCCCCCGCACACTCGCTGGCGAGGGGGCAGTCGTGCTCGTAGCATCGGTGCCCTCGTATTTGGCAACTACGAGGTCGCTCCAGAACTCCGCGTCTCCAATCGTCGCAAGAGGGATGGCCAGCATGCCGGCTCCGACAATCAGCAGCGCCAGCGAAGCGATGAGTGGGATGGCGAGGTGCGGAGTTCCTATCAACAGGTCAGAAATCCCTATCGCGAAAACAGGAACCCCCGCCCCCATCGCAATCCATCGCCGGCGGTCCCATTGCCCGGATCGAGTTCTGTCAAGCTGAAGGTTCCTCTCTGCTACAATCACGCCGGTGACGATGCCCTGGTGAGCGGGAAGGTGGCGCCGGGGCAGGACCATGACCCCGTCCTCCTGCACGACAGCAAACCCCTCGCGATGAGTTGCGCGCTTCAGGGCGAGTGAGAGTTCCGCGGGTGTTGTCTCGTCTATGACGCCGAGTTCGGAGAAGAGCGGTTTGTCCCTGAGTCCGCCGTCGTTGAAGGCGTTGGGACTGAACCGCCCTTTTTCCGGCGGTCGTTCCAGCGAATTCGCGCCAGGACTCACAATGTCCGTCATCGCATCGGTCGTCGAGTCGCGCTGTGAGCGCCTCCGAGGGCCGTCGCTGGACTGATAGGCGAAGCGAGGATAACGGGAAGGGTCGCCGCTCAGGTTCGGGGCCCGGCGGAGCGAGAGCGGGGACTAGCTGGGGGTGTCGCCCCGACCTTACGATAGCGCCACGGCTCGGTCCTGGGTCTCCTCGGCAAGGCGACCATGGATCCATCCGTACCCCAGCCTCCCCCGCCCATCTGCCTTCTTCAGGAGGATGGGAGTCAGCACTTAGGGCTCACGACGTCGGAACCCGAAAGGGACGTGAGAGCCGGGCCGACTGCTTGGGTTCCCTCACGACAGGAGGTTGCTCAACCGACGCCTTTTCTCGGATGAAGGCACGGCCAAATCTTCTTACCGCGTTTCGACCTCCCGAGTAACAATGGCGCCGGTCGGCGATGCCCGTGACCTCGAGTCGGTCCAGGAATGGGAACTCGGCCCACCCATCTGGGGCCATTATGGTAGAGCCATTGGTCAAATGGTCCTCTGGGTCGGCGTGCCCGGGTTCCTCTTCTTCGGCGGTTTCGATTATTACCTGCATGCGGCGAGGAACCCTTCGGCCATCATCTTCGGACCGATCGCCCTCCTCGTGGGTGTACCGCTCTTCGTGGGGATGGGCTGGATGTTGGTGGCCCTAGGAAACGCGGCAATGATTCAGGTCGGAACCAAGGGAGTCGCCGTATGCCAGCGAAAGTTCTTCGGGGGAGCATTGCGCCGAATTGCCTGGATCTCGTGGGAGGACGTTCGGCTTGACATTCCAGGGGCCGGTGGAAAGTTCTCCCGCACCCTGCACCTTTGGCCGGAAGGTCAGGCTGCTTCGGTCATGGTGGTCGACTACGAACAAGCCAAGGCGATCCTCAACAACCCGCACTCGAAAGCCACCTTCGCACGATACCCGATGTGGCTTGAGAAGGGACTGGGCATACCCCGGACCAAGGTCGTCATCCGCTCTCGGAACGCTCCCCTTGGTGAGGAGCCCACCTCCAACTAAACCCACGCCCATAGCGCGGTCGGCGCGGGTCACATCCCAGCCAATTGGTCACACCCCACGGGTTCAGTCGACCGTGCTGCGACGTTTCGAGGGGGGCGGTTCGAGCACGGTCGGCGAGCACCCCGGTTCAGTTCCCAGGCTATCTCATCCGGCGGAAGTCGCTTCCGCGTTCTCGCCGGATGCGGTCGGGTCCGCTCCTTCGGGTGCCCCGGAGCCGTCGCTGGTGGCGGCGGCTCTCCCCTCCTCACGGGGCGGGCGCCTGGCAAAGACTGCGGCCCCGATGCCAACCCCCACGAGCACTCCGACGGCCCCGACGACCACAATGGTCACCCACGGAACCCCCCCTCCAGTCGTGGGGGGTGGGAGGACCGTATTGTTTTCCGCCGCGACCACGTTGACCGCGATCCGGAGGGACCGGCTTCCGCCAACCGAGTCGTTTACCTCGACGATCGCGGTGTGTACTCCGAGGGATCCGAAGACGTGGGAAGCCGATGCGGTACGGTTCGTCCCGCCGTCGCCGAAGTTCCACTGGTAGGTGTAAGGGCCTGTCCCGCCCGCGAGTAACGCCGTGAACTGGACCGCGGAACCCAGGGCAGGGCTCGTCGCGTTGGCCGTAGCGTTCACCACCAACGCGGGGTTCACGCGGACGGGTACCGCGGCGGACATGACCGCCCCGACCGAGTCGTTAACCCAGACCCGCGGGTCGAAGTTTCCGGCGACGGCGTAGGCGTGCGTGGTCGCCTTCACGGCGGCCGAAGCCCCGTCGCCGAAGTTCCACGCATAGACCAGCGGGGTGGTCCCTCCGGTCGCCGACGCGTTCAGTTGGATCGGGATCCCCACGTCGGTGACGTTCCCGGAGGCGGTCGCTGTAACGCCGAGCCCGGCGTTCACCACGATGGAGACGTTGGTAGCAAACTCGAACCCCGCCGCATCCGAGCCGGAGAAGGTGGCGCGGAATGCTCCTGGTGCCGCGAACGTGTGGTTCAGCACGCTGCCATTTGCAACCGTTCCATCCGAGAGGGTCCAGTGGCCCGACGACGGCGGCGTACCCCCGTTCACGACGGCGTCGAGACCCACCGGAATCCCTGCGGTGGTCGGGTTCGGGTAGGCCACGATACTGGCTGACGGGTCCGGGTTGACCGCCAGCGGAAGGACGAGGTAAACAGACGCTCCGACCGTGTCCGTCACACTCACGTTGAGCGCATACGACCCCGAGCGGTTCAGGGTGCAGCCGAACGATGTGGCGTTGGTCACGTTCGACGGCTGAGCGCACCCGGGGGGAGCCGACGGGAACCCGACTAGGTACGGTCGGATTCCGCCCTGAACGGTGACATCGTAGGTGAGGTTCTGGCCGACGTCCCGAACGGTCGCGGACGCGGAGGCGTTCAGCGTGAGGGGGTCCCGGAGGATCCAGGTCTCGTTCGGGATCCCTTTGTACGCTACCTCGTCGAGCGCGACTGCATACCCGTCGGTCGAGTCGTACGCGAACGAAAGATACGTCGCGGCGGGGGGTGCTGGGCCTAGGACGGAGGTCATGTTGGTCCAGTTTCCGTCGGCATAGGTCCACGTTGAATTGTCCGGCGGACCGGTGGGGCCGAACACGATGCCGTAGCCAAATGCTGAATCGTATCCGAACCCAACGGGGCCCCCAGCGGGCGGCGAGGTTGGCGAAGTCAGCTGGGTCCAGTCACCGGCAGCGTACTTCCACGTCTGCGCATTGCTCCCGCCCCAGAGGATGACGCCGCGGGCGATGGAGTCGTAGAAGAGGGCCTCGCCCCCTCGCGCCGACGGCGAGACCGACGGGTTGAGGCGCGCCCAAGTCCCGTTCTCGAACGACCAAGTCCCGCCGTTCGACGCGAACAGGACGACATAACCGTCCGCCGGATCGTCTGACATCGCCCCGCCCACCGGCGTGCCGGCTGAGGAGTCGTTGATCCAGCTTCCGTTACGGAAGAGCCAAGTGTCAGTGAGGGAACTCGAGCTGGTGTCCCCGCCGAATAGGACAAGCTCGCCGTCGTGGCTCGAATAGGTCATCGACGCGAGGTATCGCGCAGGGGGAGATGACGGGCAGGTAGGAGGCTGAAGGCTCCCGGAACAGAGCTCGGTCCACTGACCGCCGCGGAAGAGCCAAGTGTCGTTCCAGATGCCGTTGGGGGCGCCCAGTCCTCCGAATAGAACGACCCCGCCCTCGGCGGGATCATCTGAGAGTGCAGCCCACTCGCGAGCCGGGGGATTCGTCGAGTTAGTCCAGAGCGTCCATCCGTGGCTCGGGGAACTCGCGATGGCGCCCGGGGTCGCCTCTGCGGGGGGAGGGACGAGAGCAAGCGGGTCAGGCCCCTCGGTAACGGCGCTCAAGGCGTGAGACAACGGAGCTCGTGGGGAGACAGGCGACGATGCGGGGAGCAGCCCGGGGATCGAAAGCAGTAAGAGGGCGCCAACGACGGAAACTAGCCCGGCTGGCAAGACTTTCAGCCGGGGACCCGGGCGAACGACGGACCCAAACCGACCGCGCCCGAGTCCCAAACCCGCGCCTTGAGTCAACGTTCTTCGAACCTCCTCTGCGATGCCGAACTGCCCCGTATCGCTAAAAGCTGTGTTCCTGATTCCACCATTACGGCTCAATCCGCGCCTCGGGACGGTCGCCGCTTTCCGGGGGGAACTGCCACGCGCATGGCCATCCGCATCCCCTGGGCAGGTCGGGCAAGGATCACCCGGGTGGCTCCGGCCCCGATCACTGCGGCGGCCACAGCCGACAAGGAGAGGCTGGGCCCGATCGCCGCCGCCAGCGGAAGGGCCGGGGCCGGCGTTGCCACGGGAGTTGGTGCGACCGGGGTCGCCACGGGCAACGGGGCGCCGACGGCCGGTGGTGGGGGAGGGGGCGTAGGGCTCGGCGGGGGATTGTTCTGGGTCAGGGGCGGAAGCACGGTGACCCATCCCAGGGGAATGGAATCCGCGAGCCGAGTGTTGTTTCCCGACGGGCTCAAGGTCAATGAAGCGAACGACCCGTCAACGGGCCCGTCCTTGGCCACCGCGCAGACCCCGGTGATGCAGCTATCGACCGGTACCGGTCCGTACGGCGGGCCAAGAGCCTGGACCTCGAAGGAGAGGTTCCATGTGTCCCCCAGCCTCAGGGCAGCGGCACTCCCGGCTCCGCTCCAGTTCCATGTGAGTTCCTCGGCGCCCGAAGGTAGGTAGGTGATCACGGGGCGAAGTCCGCAGGAGGGGGATCCGCCGGTGCCAAGGGTGCAAATAACGGCCGGATTGAGGTCGGGGGCCGGGGTAAGGTTGTGCCAGCCGACAAAGGAGACTTCCGGGGAGTCGGCCCAGTAGTAGGGGCCATAGTCAACCGTCCCTCGTCCCGAGTCGAGACCCCACGATTCGTTGCCAGAGACGGGCCTTGCGATGATTCCGACGGAGACGCGGCTCTCGTCGGTCGCCGCTCCGCAACTCTCGGAGCGGACGCTACAGATCTCCGAGGGGGAGTCCGATATCGACACATGGAGAGCCACTGAGGGTGTAGAGTAGATCCAGGTCTGATCCATGAGAGAGCCGTTAGCGACTCCTCCGGTAACCGTAACGTGCTCCCCGCCAAACAAGACCACATATCCGTCGGCTGGGTCGAACACCATCGATGGAAGACCGTCCGCCGGGGGGCCGGGGACCGAGGCGTTCGCCCAAGCTCCCGCGGAGTACAGTAGAGTCTCGTTGCTGTTCTTGAGGGTAGGCCCGAATAGGATCAGGTAGCCCTCCTTCGGGTCGAACGCGAGAGTTCCAGCCCCGGCGTAGGAATACGACAAGATAGCCATCAGCTTCCAGTCACCATTGACGAGTGCCCAGGTTCCACCGTCCGAACCGCTCGAGCCGTTGGTCTCGGGCGGGGCCATGGTCACCACGTATCCATCGGCGGCGTCGTAGGCAAGATTGCCCGACTCGAGGCCCCCCGGGGAACCTGGAGTATGTACGGTCGCCCGCTTTTCCCAGGTCCCGCCAGCGTACGCCCAAGTTTCTTGAACGGAGGCATCATAGCCGGCCGTCAGACCGAACATCAGAATCTGGCCGGGGGCGGCGTCATAGGCCATCCCCGAAGGCTCGATCAATCCGGGCTCGAACGTGTTTGTTTGGGTCCATTTCCCATGGAGGAAGGTCCAGGTTTCATTCCAGAAGGCGCCGTCCCCTTGCGCCAAGTATGCGACGACGTAGCCGTCCACTGCGTCGAACGCCATGGCGAGGTCGCACGTCGCCGGAGGTCCAAGAATCGACAGGTTCGTCCAAACGCCCCGAGAGAAGACCCAAGTGTCGTTCATGCACCGAAGGTGTTGGTAGATGCCGACTTTGTAGTAGCCGGCAAATCCACCGAACAGCACGACATACCCGTCCACCGGATCGTATGCCATGCCCGAACCAAATCGCGGGCTGGGCTGGCTGCTCGGGAAGATTCGTGTCCAAGTTGGAGAATCGCCGGAACTCGCGTCCGGCATAGCACGCAATCCGCTCGAGCCCGTCGTGGCTGGAAGTGACCCGACGGGAGTCGTGAGGTGAGCATGAGTGCCGGTAACAGCGGTTCCGGAATTGACAACCACAGGAATCGCCCCTGCGGATCTCTCGGCTGGCTCCACAACTGTTGGGGAGGAAGGGACAACCGCTAGTAGCACCACCAGCCCAAGTACGGAAACGACGAGCATGGGAGCCTGGCCACTGCCGTGCCAGCGGCACGCGAAGCCCTTGCCCGCCCCAGAACGACAGACCTCGCGAACCGGGGTCGGAGTGGATCCCGGCCCGGCTTCAGTACCCTGGGATGAAGCCCCCTGTCGCTGCCCGAGTCGCAATCGTTCGTCGGGGATCCTCACGGTTGGTGAATCCCTCTCGTCCGCGCTGGTCCGCCACCTCGCCTCTCTACCCATACATGCCGATCTCAATCCACGACGCCCTTCCCGGGGGCAGCGGGTTCCCAAGGAACTCCCACGTTTCCCCCTGTGCCGGGGAGGTTCCGCCGGCAACGGGCAACCCGGTGAGCGAGAACCCTGTCGCGTTCGACCCTCCGAAGAGGAGGGTGAATCCGTCCGGTCCCGCGCTCGGATCGAACACCAGACCCATTCCCCATCGCGGGCCCTCGGTCGTTGCCAGAGCAATCGGCGTCCAGACCGCAGAACGGAACTGCCAGGCATCCGGTAGAGGGCTTCCGCCGGGTGCAGCCCCGCCTACCAGCATCAGGTATCCGTCAGCAGCGTCGTAGGTCATCGCCCCGTCGTACCTCATCGGCCCCGGACCGACGATCAGGAGCTGGCCCCAGCCACCACCGAGAGTGTATTGCCACGTATCCGTGAACACCGCCCCGCCCGCTCCCTCGCCTTCCGTGAGCACGACGTACCGATCCGCCGGATTCGCGTCGTACCCGATAGGGGCCCCGAAGCGGGCGAAGAGGCCTCCCGGTACCGTGACGGCGGTCCATGTCCCCGCGGAGTACCTCCAGCTGTCTCCGCAGACCGTGGTGCAGCCGAGACCGCCGAACAGGATCACGACGTTGTCTCTCCCGTCCCACGCCATGCTCGCATCGCCCCGCGCGGCGAACGGGGGAGCTGGCAACGGGAACCATGCACCCTTGCCGAACTTCCACTGGTCGTTGATGACGGTACCCGGCGGTGCAGATGACCGACCCGGCCTGGCACCCTCCGACCATCAGGAAGTAGTTGTCGGTGGCGTCGAAGGCGAGGGCCGCATCCCAGCGGGGCGAGGGCCCGCAGTTCGTGCAGATCCACTTCCAGCCGCCGTTGACGTACTCCCATGTGTCCGCCTGGCTCGCGAGTGGTCCGCAGGGGGCAATGGTTGAGTCTTGGCAGCCGCCGAAGAGCAAGACGTACTGCCCAGTGGAGTTGAACGCAAGGCTCGCGCCGTACCGAGGTGCGGGAACTGGCGTGCGGGGTAGCTGGTTCGCGATCGTGACCGACTTCCAAGTATTGCCCTGGAAGACCCAGCCAAGTTCTCCGAGCACCTTCGCATTGGCACCGACACCCCCCACCAAGAGGACGTAGCCGCCCCGTGTGTCGTTTGAGACGGCGGCATCGTACCGGGCGGGTGGAGAATTGGAGGTGAGGAGCTTCGACCAGGAGCCGCCCACGAACGTCCAGGTGTCACCGAGGGGACAGGTTGTCCCGCAGCCACCGAAGAGGACGATGAAGAGGGCGGCCGAATCGTAGGTCATCGCCGCGCCCCACCGGGCGGAGGGGGCGTTCGTGCCGGTACACGTAGCGGCCACACACTTGACCCAGTTGGATGGGGCGTTAGCGTACGCCCAAGTCTCTCCCACTGGGCATGTCGCCCCGCATCCACCGAACAGTAGAATCTCGCCGTCTTGGACGTCGTAGGTCATGGCCGCTCCGTAACGACCCGACGGCGAGGTTGTTGGCGACCGGAGTGTCCACGTGAACACTCCAACGGCGAACGTCAAGGTCCAGGTATCAGAAAGTGGACAAGTGTTCCCGCATCCTCCGAAGAGGACGGCGTAAGGAGGAGTGGCGGCCGTCGACCCGTTGTACGCGAAGGCCGCCGATTGACGCGGCGAGGGCGGGAAGTTGCCGAGCGCGAGCGGCGCCTTGGTCCAAGCGCCTGCCTGGAATACCCAGGTGTCGTTTAGGAGGGTGCCGCTTGAGGTGATCCCGCCGAACAGGACCACGGCCTGTTCCAACGCGGCCGTATCATTGAAGTAAACGATGCTCGCGTTGAAGCGTCCGTTGGGCGAGTTGGAGGCGTTCACCTTCGGCCAGAACGACTGCCACGGCATCCACGTGTTGGCGGTGTAACTCCAAGTGGTCCCGTTCCCGCAGTGCGGTCCGCACCCGCCGAAGAGGACATCGTACTGGTCCTGCGAATCGTAGACCATAGACCCACCATATTGGGCCGAGGGGACCGGGGGAGGCCAGAGCAGACCGCTGTGGACAGCTGGGTAGTTCCCTGACCACCAGGTGTCCCCGATGGAAGATCCTGACGAGCCTGACCCTCCAAAGAGCAACCCGCCATCGTACCAGTTTCCGATGAGCATCGGGTCGTACCGCGGCACGGGCGGGCCTAGAGGATATGGTCCATACCATCCCGGGAGGGTCGTGTTCAGAGTGCTGCCGGAGAAGTAACCAGGGATGGAGGGCCACTGGGTCCAGACTGCCGGGTTGGCGGTCGATTCGAACGTCCACCAACCGCCGTTCTTGTCGGTCGCGTTTCCGAGCACGATACCGCCCGGCCCGGCTCCACCATAGATGAGGAGCCACCATGGAGGCCCTGGACCCTGGTAGGCCGTCTGGCCCATGTAGAACCGGGGTGTCGGGCATACCAGCGTGGCCGAGCAGGCGGTGGGCGCGATTACCCTGTGCCAGGCGCCCGTGTAGAAGAGCCAGGTGTCGTTGATCGCAGCGGTACTTCCGGCACACCCGCCGGCGTTCGAAGTGCAGCCGCCGAAAGCCGTGACCAGGTAGGCGGCGGTGCTCGCGTTGCCTTGGGCCAGGGACATCGCGAGTCCATACCGATTCGATGGATGCGTGGTCAAACCCAGGTTGGTCCACGCGCCAGCGAGGAAGCTCCACGTGTCCCCGAGCGGGCAGGTCGTTCCGCATCCGCCGAACATGACGACGTAGCCATCGGTGCGGTCATCCGCCAAGCCCTCCGCGTACCGACCTGTGGGGACGGTGTGAGGAGAAAGCTTGGTCCACTTGCCGACCCCGCCGAGCGTGTCCGTGAATGTCCAAGTGTCCGAGAGGATATGGCTAGAGCTCGAGTCGCAGCCTGGCACGCTCTGCGTCCAGACAGGAGATGCGATGCTACATCCCCCGAAGAGCACCGCGTAGGTGTCCTGGTAATCCCACGTCGCCAACGCGTCGTGCCGTGGACCTGGACAGGTCGTCGAGGTACATCTCAGGTAGGGCGTAACATTCCACCAGGTAAGGGCACGAGCGTTGAATTGCCACGTGTCGTTGAAGACGTAGCCGGAAGAGTTAGCCCCGCCGAACAGGACGATGTCCCAATTGAAGGTGAGGGAGGAGTTGTTGAGGAACAGTGAGATCGATGCCCCGTACCGGGCGGAAGGGGTCGCCGTGTGGGGGAAGCTCGGGGAAGGGGGATAAGGCGAGAGAGGCGAGGAGTTCGTCGGAAGAGCCGCTGCTGTGGAACAGCTGGCCCCGCCTCCCGACGTGGCGCACTCCATCGGTGCCCCACCCGCTGGGCCACTTCCGTGCGCGAGAGACGCTTCCGCAGCGGCGAGCATCGTCGCGCCCGAGTCAGGCGCGACTTCAGCCACTCTCGCCTCAGGCGAGGTTGGAACGTTCGGGGTAGCTCTACCCGGAAAATTGAGGCCACCCAAAAGCATGAATGCAACAATCGCCACCGATCCGACGCCCGCCCAACGCGTCCACTGGGCGCGAGGCGGTCTCGATCCGAGTTCTACCCGGCTCTGCGTTCCACGTTCCGGGTTCTCCCGCCGCATCGATCTCGCCCCAAGGCGGACGGGAAACGCGACCAAAGGAACCCGGAGTGCCTCGTGGTTCGCCCCCTGCCCATGTCACCCTGTAACACGGGATACTAGATAAAGAGACGCCATCGCACCCAACTCTCAGCCCGATTCCTCATCCAGCAACTCATGCTGGGTCGCTGTTCCCGGGTTGGGGACCAGATCGGCCGACGAACCACGCATGTCCGCAGGCTCGTACTCCTTCGAGCCCACGGACCACGCCACGCGCGCCGGCGTCGATTTCGATTTGGGCCGTCGTCGACTGGCCGGGCGCCGACGGCGTGACCGGATTCCCTTACCCCGAGATGGTTCAGCGGGTCCATGACCGCCCAACTGGCGACATTCTGGTCGGACCCCCATGTGCGAAGGAGCGAAGCCGTCCGGACCCATTCGAGCGAACGTCTGCCCGCGAACGGGTGCAACCCAGTTGCGTGGCGGCGCGCTCGAGCCGTCCTAACCCGCCCTTGACGTCGGCCGGTGCCGCAGGTTAACCACTCCGACGTGCCCTCCAGCCGACGCGCCCGCACGCACCCACCCAAAACGTTCACCTGCGACCGACCCGGCTCGCCACCGTGGGGATGACGGTGATCCAGGGAGAACCCCCCCGGGAGATCCCCCGGCGAGACGGGCCCGAGTAGATGGTCCAGAATGACCGTCATGAGGATGGCTGGGGCGAGATCCTGCACGTCATGTGGGCGAAGTGGTCGACTGAGCCGCCGAGGGAGACTGGGTTCGATTCACCACAGGCTGGGTAAGGGACTTCTAGGGGCGTCCCCAAATTTCGCTCGGCCGTCCCGGGAAGCTGGAGAAGTTCTCCGCCCGTCCCGCCCCAATCTCGAAGTCGGGACCGAGTTCATCGTGATCGTCCTTGTAAGCTGAGCTCAAGCGCTACCCCAGTTGTTGTTGTGGTGGCCAAAGTCCGACCGACTCTGGCGGGGCCAGGCCGGCCGAAACCGATTCCGGATGACTTTCCAGATAAGCTGAACTCAAGCGCTACTCGGGGGGGGGAGGGACTATCTCTCCTAGGGGCCGGGTCGCAGCCGAGGTCGTAATGCCTTCCGGCCTTCGAGCTCGGGGGTGTCCGAGCCTACCCCCGCTAACTCCTTGACCCGGGGAAAGGGACGCCGCGCTCCCACGATTCGTTGTACCGGCGAACCCTGTAGGTTCGGTCCCGGCCCCGATTAGAGGGTCCACGAGCCACAGCCGAGCCCTAGAATCTTCGTATGCAGGAAGGACCTCGCTGTCGATTCTTGAGCTGAGCTCAAGCGCTAGCAAGGCCGGTAGTAGTATCGCGGAGTCCGCGGGCAGTCTCGGCGACATCGTCATCCGGCCAGGCCCGGTGGGCCCCGAGGCCGCTCGATGGCTCCGCCTGGCACCGCGGTGCCACCCCCGGTCGGCGGAAGTGGCACCGGTGCCACCCCTTCGCGCTTGAGCTGAGCTCACTAAGAGCGCCGTCCAGTTTGGTCCTCCCCGGGCCTTTTCCGACCGACGACTTATGTCGGATCCGGGTTCGCGGGGCGAGTCGATCGGCGTGATGTCATTCGGTCGATTATGCTCAGAGTCGACCCCGGAAGCTGCGAGGCATGGTCCCCCGCCGGGAGGAGCCGAGCCTACCTATGGAAGCCTAGCGCGAGTAAGCTCAGCTCAAGCGCTCTGGAGATGGGAAGCAGCAGCAGTGGCTCCGATCTCCGGCCTAATATCTCAACTCAAGCGCTACCCCGAGGCGTAACAATCATCGCGGTTCCCGGGGGCAGCCTGTCCGATCACGGGCGCCTGGAGAATGAAGCGCCCCGCGTCTAGCGCCATGACCGCCAACCACCCCTGCTCGAGCAATCCCGGGACCTCCACGAGCGGGACGATCCGTTGGACCCGAGACCCGTGTGACTGGTGGGGGGGAGGGTTTGGTCTCCCGTTGCCCAGGGCCCCGCCGACCCGGTCGACTCCCGGGATGAGGCGCTTCGAAAGCTGATCGGCGAGTTCAGCCCGCTCCTTCTCCGACATCTGGGAGACATCGGTCTCTTCCGGAAGCCCCAGGCTTCGTAGCAAGAGCCGAACAAACCCCTCGGTGGCCCGGCCCTCCTCGGCGCCGCGGGCGGTCAGCAGCGCGTCCATTGCCCGTTCGTACTCCTCCCGCATCGCCTCGATGACGTGATCGGGTAGCTGCTTCCGTAGGTTGTAGCGCCCGGCCACTCCAAGGTCGTGGCCGAGGATCGCCTCCCGGGTATCGTGGTCCATGCGCCCCACGAGCAGTTGGGTCGAGCAGTAGCTCCGCAGCACGTAGGGTCGCCACGTCACGTTATCCGGACGGACCGACCGGATCGCTTTCCGGATCGAAATCACGACCGACTTCGTGGTGACAAAAGACCCGGTGTCCTTCCCCTCCGCGTTCCGCGCCCCGAGTGCGGTCAAGGCTATCAGGGGGGAGGTCGCGGCCAGTGCTTCTCCGGCCGCCAGCCGCTCGCCGAGGTAGGAAAGGATCGCGTCGGCCGCCTCGGGGGTCCCGAACGTGAGGTAGCCGAAAGAGTTCTTCGAGAGCCGGGAGGGTACCGGACTAGGAACGCCCGTCGCCCCGCTGGTAGTTCGAAGCGGGGGTGCTTCCGCTCGCTTCGCAGTTCAGGGAGGTCCCCCAGGGTGAGCCCGTCGTTCCCTCGGTCACTCCCCAGCGTCCCGGGGCGGAGTCCGCTATGTGCCATGAGGAGTGCACAGACCCGCCCTCGGGCCGGGAGCGCCCCGAGGATGAGTCGGAGCTGCTCCGGGGTTGGGATGCGCTCTCGGGAAAGCGACTCGGCTTGGTAGGCCCGCCGCAGCTTGGGAAACCGGCGGAAGTCGACGCCGTTGAAGAGGAGCCAGTCCCGGACTCCCTTCTGGGTCTTGGCGATGTACGAGTCGAGCTTCTTCAGGCCGTGGAGGTGGGTCGCGTAGCCGATGAGGAGGTCTCGAAGTTCGTCGGGCCGCTCCTTGCCGAGGTCGACCAGACGACGGGGCGTCAGGCGGGTCCGGTAGAGGAACAGCCCGAGCTTGCGGAGGTTGACCTCGGCAGAGAGGGAGGAGCGGAGTGCATGGGCCTCGAACCATTTCCGGACGGCGGGGTCCTTGAGGAGAGGCCGGTGGTCGAGGCGACCCTTCGGCTCCCGGAAGCCCTCGGCGGCGTGGACCACATGTAAAGCAAGGGGCCCCATGCTAATAAACGCATAAGGGGACGGGCCCGCTGGGATTCGAACCCAGGTTCGAGGCTCCGGAGGCCTCTGTGATGTCCAAGCTATACTACGGGCCCGCAGGGACTGAAGGCCGCCGAGACACCTCACGTTCTTGACCTTTCGTGATGCCGGGCACCTCCGCAACGTCAGGAGGGCGCCCCGGCCGACCGGGGCGCGGACGGCGTGAGCAGGATGCAACTTGGTTGCGCGGCGGCGCCGAAAGCCTATAGAAGGGGGCATCGGGTTCCGGCTCCGATGTCGTCCGTGGCCCAGCTCGACGCGATCATCGAACGCCGGCACCTGCTGAAGCACCCGTTCTACCAGGCGTGGTCGAAGGGAGATGTGGAGCTCGAGACCCTCCAGCGCTACGCCGGTCAGGTACTACCACTTCGAGTCCAACTTCCCCCGGTACGTCGCGGGGGTCTACGCCAAGGAGACCGAGCCGAGCCGTCGCAGGATCCTTCTGGAGAACCTGATCGATGAGGAGGGACGCTCGCCGACGCACCCGGAGATGTGGCGCAACTTCGCGACCGCGATCGGGGCCCCCGACCCGGCGAACGAGCCCCACCGGATGTCCCCGGGGACCCGGGCCCTCTGCAACACCTACGACCGTCTGACCGTCGATGGCGGCCTGGCCGGCGGCCTCGGCGCGTTGTACGCGTACGAGTCGATCTTCCCCGAGGTCGCCCACGAGAAGGCGCGGGGCCTGAAGGAGCACTACGGGGTGCGGTCCGCGTCCGCGCTCCAGTTCTTCAAGGTCCACGAGGAGGCCGACAAGGCCCATTCGGCGGCCGAGAGGAAGCTCCTTTCCGCCGCGCTGAGCGGATCTCCGTCGGCGTCAAGGGCCGCCCAGGCTGGGGCCCGCCGGGCGTTGGACGCCTGGTGGGGATTCCTCGACGGGTTCCAGCCGTAATCGGCCGGCCGACTACGCCGCCTTCGGGGCGGCGGGGGGAGCGGCCTTCGGCTTCGGGGCCTGGCCCTTTCCCTTGGGGGCGGCCGCCGCGGGGACGGGGGAGGGCGCGGACGGAGCCTTCGACTCCGAGTAGCCGCATTTACCGCACGAGCGTCGGTTCGGGTGCTCGGCGAGGAAAGTCCCAGGGCCACACTTCGGGCAGCTCTTGTGGGTGCGCACGAGGGCGTCGCCCTTCGTATTGTACAGGCCCACCCGCGCCTTCGCCATGATCAGGCTCCCTTCTTCTCGGCCGCCGGAGCGGCCGGGGCGTAGGCGCCGCGGCCTCCGTGCCGGGGGCGGCCTTGACGGCCTTCTCCTTCAGGCCGTTGCGGACCAGGATATGCTCTCGGACGGTCCGCTCCGCGGCCTCCTTCGTCTGATAGGCCATGGCGTCGCCGAGGGTCTTGGAAGTGCCGAACTTCGCGTTCATCCGCTCGATGATGACCCGGTCCTTGGGGACCTTCACGGCCTTGGCGAACTCGGCCCGGACCGCGTCCCGGCTCGGGGTCGCCTCCGTGGTGTGGGCGACCTCGAAGCGGTACTCGGTGCGTTTCATGAGCGGGTTCGGCCGCTCTTCGATGATCCTAAGCTCCAAGGTCCACGCTCCGGCGCTCTAAGCGTCCGATCAGTTCCCTCACGCGTTGTTTCGTCGTCCCGTCGACGGTGACGAACGAGACCCCCGCACCCGGGATGCCGTATATAACGGTGGCCCCGGTGGGCATCTCCTCGACGAGCGAGAGCGCTCCCAGGTCCTCCTCGCCATCGACCACCACGAGGCCGCCGCCGGCGGAAATGATCTCATGGACGGCGGTCCGAAGGCCCTGGGTCAGCATCCCCGCGGGATTGCGGACCCGCACGAGGCGGCGGGCGGCGAGGGGCCGGAACGCCTCGGGGTCCACGGGTTCGCTCCGCCGCGTCTTGTAATCGACGATCCCCACGAGCGGGACGCGCCCGAGGTCGATCGCCTGCCGGGTCACCATGTCCCCACAGGTCGCGAACACACCCAAGGATCGGACCCGGTCGTCGGCCTCGGGGCCGGCCAGCACCGGGCCATACCGCATCGAGAAGGTGGACCGGAGCGCCTCGGGAAGGACCCAGGCGGTCTCACTTGACACGGAGGGCGTACCGCCCGCTGGCATGGATCCCCATCTTGCGCGCGATCTCCGACTTCTCCGGGTCCAGCACCAGGAGATACCCCTGCCACTCCTTGGAGACCTCGCCGCCGCAGCGGGGGCACTTGTTCTGGTCGGTGATGGAGCTGCAGTTCTTGCACGCCTTCTGGCTCATCATGGGGCGGTCTTCTCCGCCGCCTTGGGGGCGGCCGCGGGGGCGGCGGCGGGCCTGTTGATGGGGGCCTCCTTCTTCGCGGGCTTCTTGCCGCCCTTCTCCTCGACCTTCTTGTGGGCTTCCTGGATCCACTCCAGCCGGCCGAGGCCCGGTTGGCGCATCGTGAGGCCGATGCGGCTGTCCCGGGGGGAGATCTCCGAGAGGGAGAGCGATACGACCCGGGCCCGGACCTTGTAGCCGACCTTCAGGTCGCGCTTGGTCTCGACGCCGACGAGCCGCTGGTTGTGCTCGTCGATGTTCACCCGGTCGTCCATGATCTGGGAGACGTGGAGCAGGCCGTCCAACGGTCCGAACCGGACGAACGCGCCGAACTTCCGGATCTCGACCACGGTGCCCTCCACGACCTCCTGGATCTCGGGGCGGAATAGGAGGGCCTGGTACTCCACCTCCTGGTAGACGCCGCCGTCGCCGTGGATGATGTGGCCCTCGCCGACGGGCCGGACGTCCTGGATCGTGACCGTGAGGTTCTGACCGTCCACGAGCTTCCCCTCGAACTGTTGCTGGGCGAGCTCGGTCAGGACCGTCTCCAGGCTGGGCCCGAGACGTTCCGGCGGGATGCGGACGACGTCCCGCCGATGGTCGAGATAATACATGCCTCGCGCGCGAGCGGGGCTCATTATATCATACTTTCCCGCAGGCGCCCCGGAGCCCCCTGGGGCCCCCGGCGGGGGCCGGTCGGGCGACGCCGGCCGGGGGCCTCGGAGCCCAGAACATTGATACCGACGGGAGCGGTCGGCGGCCCCGGACGGGCCCGATGGCGGCCG
This sequence comes from uncultured Thermoplasmata archaeon, assembly GCA_963708255.1. Classification (GTDB taxonomy): domain Archaea; phylum Thermoplasmatota; class Thermoplasmata; order Lutacidiplasmatales; family UBA184; genus Lutacidiplasma. The sequence goes on along the minus strand of CAVPSE010000003.1, from coordinate 70,863 downwards.
AGGACACCCTGGATCCACCACCCATGGGACCGGAGGCGGACGGGTCCCGGCAGTTCACGCGTCTGACGGCGGGGCCACCTACGCCGGGCGTGTGGCCGCTCCCGCCGAACGGGCTCTGCCTCTCCTCCTTTCTCCTCCTCTCCCCGGCGGGACGACCGGGGGAGATCCTCGCGGGGCGGATCGATCCCGCGGCCCCGTGGGACCGGATCGGTGCCCTCGACCCGGACCGGATCCGGAACAACACCGGTGGCTGGATGCTGCCCTCCTGTCACCTCCTCTACTACGAACCCCCCGACGACGCCGCCCGGCGGATCCTGACGGAACAGCTCGGCATCACGGAGCTCTCCCTCGGCCCCCCCACGGTCTTCTCGGATACGGGTCCCCCCCGCCGCCATCCCCACTTAGGGTCCCACTGGGACATCGGGTTCCTGTACCGGGGGACCTGGCCCGGCGGGGCGGCCCCGACGCACCCGGCCTGGCGAGAACTTCGATTCCTGGACCCCGCCCGGACCCCACGGAGCGCGTTCACCCGGTCGCACGACGAGGTGCTGAAGCTGGCCGGCTTCCGGCTGGCCGCGGCCGACCCCTAGCCGGGATGGGGCGGGGTGCCTACGCCCCGAGGCCGAGCGAACGGTCGGTGGTCCGGATCGACGTTGGTCCGTCCGAGAGATCGAACATGGCCCGGATGGCATCGATGTTCTCGGGCACGACGATCGACTCCTGGTGGATTGCCTGGAAGAGGTACGCGTCGGAGCCCTCGACCCGCAGCCCCTCCTCCCAGAGGACATTCTCCATCATGTCGTTGAACCCGATGCCCCGGTCCCGCGCATACTCCATCACCTGGGGGGTTCCCTCCGCGTGCTCCCACGGGGCGAACAGGTGGAAGCGAGGCGTCGCCCGGAAGGCGTCGAGCATCTCCTTGCCGCCGGCCGGGGGACGGCGCAGCCGAACGTGGTTGACGTGGACGTGCATGAGCGTCGTCGGCACCACCAGCGCGGTCGTGGCGATCGAGAGGTCGGGAAAGATCGTGCGGACGTCGGGGCCGTGGTGCGAGGGGAGATGGAACGTCGGAAGGATGCCGTTGATCGGGCCTTTCTTTGTCTCCGCCGGGTCCGACGCCCGCCGGACGAGCGTCACCTCCCAGTGGTCGACGCCCCAGCGGGGCACGATGACCGAGGCCGCTCGGGCGAGTCCGGTCGTGTTGCAGGAGACCACCCGGAGGGTCCGTTTCCCGCGGCACGCGTCGAAGTTGCCGAGGGCGTTGAACGACGCCTCGGCGACCTCCGCCTTCTCGCCGCCCTGGAAGATGGCGCGCAGGCCGGCGTCCTTGTACATCTTGGCGTTCTCCCGGCCCACCTTGTCCGGCGCGGCATCGACCACGACATCGACCTGCGAGAGGAGGTCGGCGACCGTGCCGGCGATCGGGAGACCCGCCTTGTCGAACTCATCCCGGGACCCCGTGCCGGCGAGATAGAGCGCATACCCCTTCTCCTTCGCCCGGCGGGCCTCGAAGCTCGGCCGGGTCTTCGTGACCCCGACCAGGACCATGTCGGGCTGCTTGGCGACGGCATCGGCGACGCGCTTGCCGATCGTACCGAACCCGTTGACCGCGACCCGGACCTTCCCCCGCGACCCGACCACGGCCGGCGAGATGGCCCCGCCATTAAGGGGTTTCCGGGCGTCTCCTCGAACCGGGGGCGGCTCAGGGCGACCCGACGTTGGCGTCGAGAAGGCTCGCCCCCAAGGTTTTAGCCCCAGGGGAGGTCGAGCGGCCGGGCCCATGGATTTCCAGCTGAGCGACGAGGAGCAGGCGTTCCAGTCGGCGGTCCGCAAGTTCGGGGACAAGGTGCTGCGGGCCCACGAGCGCCAGATCGACCGCGAGGGCCGGATCCCGGACACCGTCCTCTCCGAGATGGCGAACCTCGGCCTCCTCGCAATGCCGGTGCCCGCGGAGTATGGTGGGATGGGGGCCGGCGCCGTCCTGACCGAGCTCGCGGCGGAGGAGATCGGCCGGGGCGACTTCTCTATGGCGACGGCCGTGTTCTTCCTCCTGGAGGCCGGCTGGGGCCACATCCTGAGCCGGCACGGCACCGAGGAGGCGAAGCGCGCAGTCCTCCCGGACGCCTGCGCCGGCCGCGCCTTCCTCGGCGTGGCCACCACGGAGCCGACCGGCGGGAGCGACCTCGCGGGGATGCGTACCACCTCCCGGAAGGACGGGGCGAGCTACGTCGTGAAGGGCGAGAAGTCGTTCGTTTCGGGCGTCGAGGAGGCGAAGCGGCTGGGAGGCGGCCACCTCACCCTCACCAAAGCCAGCGACGGGGACGGGTTCAATCTCCTGTACGTCCCCACCCGGACCCCCGGGATCACAACTCAGAAGTTCGAGAACATGGGTCGCATGGGGATCTCGACCGGGGCCCTCACGTACGCCGACGCCCGGGTGCCGGAGTCGTATCTGCTGGGCGAACCCGGCCACGGGTTCCACTATGCGATGGAAGGGTTCACCGTCGCCCGGACGTTCGTCTCGGCCGCGTGCATCGGGGCCGCCGAACGGGCCCTCGAGACAGGAATGGCGTACATCCGCGAGCGGACGGCGTTCGGCCAGCCGCTCGGGAAGTTCGAGGGGATCCAGTTCGAGCTCGTGGACCTATGGGCCCAGGTCGAGGCCGTCAAGTGGCAGTGTCGTCGAGCCGCATGGCTCCTCGACCAGTACACGTTGAAGGGCGACCACTCCCATCGCTCCGAGGTCGACAAGGCCGTCGCGTCGGTGAAGCTCACGGCCCCGCCGATCGCCTTCGAGGCGGTGAAGCGCGTGATGATGTGGTTCGGCGCCGCCGGCTACACGAAGGACGTGGGGCTCGAGCTCGGGCTCCGGGGCGTCATGAGCTACATGGTCGGGGCCGAAGGCGGCCTCAACATCATGCGCATCATCCTCGGCCGGGAGCTCCTCGGGAAGGAGTTCCTCCCGTACAAGTGAGCCCATGGCCCGAGCGCGGCCCTCGATCTCCGAACGCCGGTTCCACGGGTGGCTTGCCAGATCCTTCGGGGTCTCCCCGCGGAGCGTGCTGCCTCTCGGGGACGACACATCCGCGACCCCCCTCGGCGGGGGCCGGGTGGCGCTGCTGACCACGGACGCGCTGAGCGAGGGGACCCACTTTCTCCGGGCGTCGCCGCCCGACGCCATCGGTCGGGCGACGGCGGCGGCGAGCCTGAGCGACATTGCGGCCAAGGGGGGCCGTCCGATCGCGCTCCTGCTCGACCTGCTGCTCCCTCCGGGCACCCCCGAGGGGTGGGCCCGGGCCGTCGTTCGCGGTGCCGCCGGCGAGGCCGAGGCCCACGGCGCGGCGCTCGTCGGCGGCGACACGAAGCCATCGGCCCACCGCGCGGTCGTGGGGACGATCCTGGGGATCGGCCGCGCCGACCGGCTCTCGCCCCGGTCGGGGGCCCGACCGGGCGATCTCCTCGTGGTTACGGGGGAGGTGGGCCGCGGCGGCTGGGCCGCACGGCGGGTCCGGGCCGGCGCCCGGCCGTCGGCCGGCGACCTCCGAGCGATGCTCGAGATCACCCCCCGTTCGTCGGAGGGGCCGCGGTTGGCCCGTTGGGCTCACGCGATGCTCGACAGCTCGGACGGGCTCGCCGAGTCGGCCCGTCTGCTCGCGGCCGCCAGCCACGTCGAGGTGACCGTGGACGTGGCGCGCCTTCCCCTGCCGTTGTCGGTCCGGCGGATCACCTCCGAGACCGAGCGTCTCGCGGCCGCCCTCTATGGCGGGGATTACGAGCTGGTGGCGGCCCTGCCCCGCACCCGGCTCGCCCCGGCCCGGCGAAGCCTGCGGAGCCTCGGGTGCCCTCTGACCGTGGTCGGCCAGGTCGGCCGGGGCCATGGCGCCTGGCTGCGTACCGAGGGGCGCCGTGTCCCGATGCCGCCCGGCGGATGGCAGCCGTTCGAGGTCGCCGCGTAACTGCTCCGCCGGAACGGCTATCTTTCGCCTCGACTGGCCCCCGCGTGGACGCCCTCGAGGCCCGCGGCCTTACGAAGGTCTACCCGGGGCACGACCGGGAGGTTCGGGCCCTGGACGGGGTCGACCTCACGGTCGCCAAGGGCCGCCTGTTCGCGTTCCTCGGCCGGAACGGGGCCGGCAAGACCACGTTCATCAAGATCGCGGCGACGCTCCTGAGGCCCACGGCCGGGGAGATCTTCCTCTTCGGCGAGGATGTGATCCGGGAGCCCCGCAAGGCGCGCGAACGGATCGCCATGGTCCCCCAGGAGGGGCGGCCGTGGTACCACCTCACCCCGCGGGAGCACATCTACGAGTACCTCTGCGTCCGCGGGGTGAGCTCGGAGACGGCGAAGGCGCGCGCCGACGAGATGGTGGAGGCGATGGCCCTGGGGCCATTCTCTCGGGAGCCGTCCTACCGGCTCAGTGGCGGTCAGCAGCAACGGACGCTGGTCGCCATGATCCTCGCCACCGAGGCCCCGTTCCTGTTCCTGGACGAACCGACGCTCGGGATGGACCCGTTCGCCCGCCGCCAGGTGTGGGAAGTGATCCGCACGGCCGTCCGGAAGGGATCGACGGTGCTGCTCACCACCCATTACCTCGACGAGGCCGAACAGCTCTCGGAGGAGCTCGCCGTCATCGAGGCGGGGAAGATCCTCTACCGGGGGAGCCCGGACGCGCTGCGTTCCCGCGTCGGCCGCGAGGTCCGGCTGCAGTTCTCGGGAGGGTTCACCGCGGCCGAGCTGGCCGGGTACGGCAAGGTGTCCTCCGACCGGGGACGGCTCACGCTCCTCACCGGCCGGGCGGTCGTCGCGGAGCTCACCCAGCTCGCGCTCGCCCGGGGGGCCGAGATGACCATCGGACCGGTCACGCTCGAGGAGGCGTTCCTCGAGCTCGTGGGACGGAGCATCGAGGAGGAGGAGGCATGACGGCCTACACCCAGGTACGGGCCGCGGCGCGGATCTGCTACTTCAACGGGCTGCTCCCTCTCTGGCGCTCGCCCATCCTCGTGATGGCCGTCTTCCTGACGCCGTTCAGCTTCCTGTTCTTCCTCTTCGTGATCGAGCGGAGCGCGGGGAACGACCTCCTGGCGACCGGCGTCGTCGGCGGCGTGCTCTTCACGATCCTCTTCACAGGGAACGGGATGCTGAACGACTGCGCCTATCTCCGCCTCGAACGCCAGCTTCAGCAGGTGTTCGTGGCGAGCCCGGTCCGCTCCTTCACGTACGTCCTCGGGATGGCGCTGAGCGAGCTCGCCTTCGCCATCCCGGCCACGGTGCTGTTCCTCGGCATCCTCGACCTGGTCCACCCGTACGGCGTGGCTGCCCTCGGGCTCCTGGTCGCGATCCTTCTCCTCACCTGGCTCATGGCCACGACGCTGGGGTTCCTCATCTCCACCTTCTTCCGCCAGCAACGGGAGATCTGGGCGATCGCCACCCTGATCTTCTCGGTCCTCTCGATCATCCCGCCGCTGTTCTACCCCATTGCCGAGATCCCGGCGGCCTACCGGTGGGTGGCGTTCCTCTCGCCGTCGACCTACTCCGGCCAGCTGGCGGAGTGGGCCGTGGGGTTGAACCGCGGCGCGGTGTCGCCCGACTGGCTCGGCGCACCGGCCGTCGACTTCGCGATCCTCGTCCTGGTGACGGTCCTCTTCTCGGTGGCCGCGGCGTTCCTGGCGCGGTGGCGAGAATAGCCGGGAGCCCAACGTCCCGGGCCCGGCTCCGTGCGGCTCCCTCGCATGCCCACGTTACTATCAAGTAGCCTGCGGGCCCGTGGCCGACCGCTGGGGCCTTCCTAATGCCGAAGCAAGCGCAACCCGAAGCGGCCGCCAACCCGTTCGAGACAGCCAAGCGTCAGATCGACATCGTTGCTGACCTCCTGAAGATCGACAACGGCACCCGGGAGATCCTGAAGCACCCGAAGCGGGAGCTGACGGTCAACTTCCCGGTCCGGATGGACAACGGGGAGTACCACGTATTCACCGGCTACCGCGTCCAGTACAACATGGCCCGCGGGCCTACCAAGGGCGGTATCCGGTACCACCCGAACGTGAGCCTCGATGAGGTCCGTGCCCTCGCGGCCTGGATGACCTGGAAGTGCGCGGTCGTCAACCTGCCGTACGGCGGCGGGAAGGGCGGGATCATCTGCGACCCCAAGCACATGAGCATGGGCGAGCTCGAGCGGCTGACCCGGCGGTACGCCAGCGAGATCTCCCCGATCATTGGGCCGGAGATGGACATCCCGGCGCCCGACGTCTACACCGACTCCCAGACCATGGCCTGGATCATGGACACGTACTCCATGCAGAAGGGCTACAGCGTCCCCGGCGTGGTCACGGGGAAGCCGATCTCCCTCGGCGGCTCCGAGGGCCGTGGCGAGGCGACGGGACGCGGCTGCGCCTACGTCATCCGGGAGGCCGCGCCCTACGCAGGGCTCAAGGTCCACGGCGGGACGGTGGCGGTCCAGGGGTTCGGGAACGCGGGCAGCGTCGCCGCTTCGATCCTCCAGGATGAGCAGGGCGCCAAGATCGTGGCCGTCTCCGACTCCAAGGGCGGCATCTGGAAGGCCGACGGGATGAACGTGAAGGCGATCGAGGCCCACAAGAAGAAGACCGGCTCGGTGGTCGGCTTCCCCGGCTCCAAGGACATCTCCAACGAGGAGCTGCTGGAGTCGAAGGTCGACATCCTGGTCCCGGCGGCGCTGGAGAACCAGATCACCAAGAAGAACGCCGACAAGATCCAGGCGAAGATGGTGGCCGAGGCGGCCAACGGACCGACCCTTCCGGAAGCGGACGACATCCTCTACCAGAAGAAGATCACCGTCCTGCCGGACATCCTCGCGAACGCCGGCGGCGTCACCGTGAGCTACTTCGAATGGGCCCAGGACATCCAGGGCTACTTCTGGGAGCTCGCCGACGTCAACCGCCGGCTCGAGCGCGTGATGACGCAGTCGTACTCGGAGGTCCACAAGACCGCCGAGTCGTTCCACGTCCACAACCGGACGGCCGCGTACGTCCTCGCGATCCGCCGGGTCGTCGACGCGATCAAGATCCGCGGCATCTACCCGTAGGATCCCAGCGGAACCCCTTCCCGCCGATGGCCGACTACCCGAAGTGCCGCCGGACCCACTGGTCGGACGCCGACCGGTGGGCCGACGGCCTCGCCGCCCAGGTGCGGGCCGCCGGCCACGCTCCCACCACGATCGTGGGGCTCACCCGAGGCGGGTGGGTCCCGTCCCGGCTGCTCGCCGACCGGCTGGGCGTCAAACGGCTCGTCAGCCTTAGGCTCCAGCACTGGGGCGTCACCGCCGTCCCGTCGGGAAAGGCCGAGGTGACCGAAGGACTGAGCGGGCCGGTCGACGGCGAGGATGTGCTGGTGGTCGATGACATCACCGACACAGGGGAGAGCCTCGCCCTGGCCGTGGAGACGGTGAGGTCCCATGGCGCGCGGCGGGTCGAGAGCGCGACCTGCCTCCACATCACCCATTCGAAGTTAGTTCCCACATACTTCGCCGAGGAGATCCACCGCGACTCGTGGGTCTGGATCGTGTTCCCCTGGAACTACTGGGAGGATCTGGCGACGCTCGCCAAACGGGCCGCGGTCGAGGACCCGACCGCCGCAGGGATCGCCAAGATCTTGCAGGAACAGAGCGGGCTATCGATCCCCGAGGCTGATGTTCGAGCGGCCCTGGCCCTCTGACCGCCCCCCCCGAGCTCGCGATCCGCGTCTCAGACTCGACGAGCCGGTGCGTGCCTTCCTCGTTCACGTCGAACGGGGGAGCCGGGCCGCGGCCACGAGTTAACCTCGGTTGACGCTGAGTAGATGAAGCCCGCCTCCGAAAGGAGAGTGGGGCTATCCCATGAACCTGGACGCGTCGACCGTGGCCACCATCGCGATGACCGCTGCCGGCACCACCGTCGTGCTGTACGGCATGGTGCTGGTGGCCAGGATCCGGCGCTCCGGTGACCTCGGCCGGCTCCTGGCGCGCGCCGTCGTGGATGGTCGGACCCGGAGCGCGATCCTCTGGTGCCTGGGCGCCCTCAGCGCGATGTTCGTCACGCTCGGGTTCGTTCTGATCAGCCAGAACTTCGGGTTCCTTTCGGACGCCCAGCAGGACGTGCTGTCCGCCGCGGTCTACCTGACCGGCTCCGCGACGCTCCTGTATCTGACGCAGGTCGGGATGGCCCTCTCCCACCTGTCCCTGGACAACGAGCTCGATCTCCGGGACCAGGAGCCGGAAGTTTTCGATGCGCTGGTCGGGGGGATCTCCCCCCTCGCCGCCTCGCCGGTGGCGATGTACGCGGCGTATCCGACCGACTCCGCCGCGTCGGTCTCTGGCCGGTCGTCCGGCACCACGGCGCCCCTCCTGCCCTGGTCCCGAGCCCAGCGCTCGCCTCGCGGCCGGGCCCCCTCCCCGGGAGCCGGAGTCCGCCTTATTCGGGCCGACGCCCTAGCGGGGTATCCCATGAAGGTCAGGTCCGCTCCCCGGCTGTTCCGCCTCCTGCTTCCGGCGAGGAACCTTGAGCGGTCCCGGAAGTTCTACGAGTCCCTGCTCGGGGCCAAGGGGCGTTCGGTCGCCCGGGGACGGGTCTACTTCGACTGCGGCCCCGTGATCCTCGGGGTGCTCGACTATTCGTCCCCCGAGGCGGGGGAACCGACGAGCCCCACGGAGGCGCTCTACTTCTCCACCGACGACCTGGAAGGGGTCCACCGCCGCGCGAGGACCCTCGGGTGCCTGTCGAAGGAGCTCATCCATGGCGACCCGCGCAGCCCCGCCGGAGCCATCGTCGTCCGACCGTGGGGCGAGCGGTCCTTCTACGTCATCGACCCGTCCGGTAACCCGCTCTGCTTCGTGGACGCCCGCACCCTTTTCACGGGAACCCCGAGGCAGGTGGCCGCCCTCGCCCGTCCACGGACCCATGCCGCGGTCGTCCGCCGCCCGCGTCGGCGACCCTCGGCGAAGGCGGCGCGCACGGTCCGGGCCCGTCGATGAACCGGGGAATCCCCCCGGCGATGTAGCCCTACAGCCCGGATCACCCGGGGGCCGAGCCGCCGGCGTCGCTGACCCGGGAGCGCGCCTTCAGGGTACTGCGAAAGGACCGCCGCTCCGATCACGAGCGCGAACCCGATGGCGAGGGCCGCAACGAGCTGGGGGATCTCGGCGCCGGTGATGTAGGACTCGAGGTACTGGACGAGGTAGAGGATCCCGTAGCTGACGAAGCCGATCCCCACGATCGAGAGGGTGGCCACGGGGTACGACCGCGGCAGCCGCGCCCGCCGGAAATAGTGACGAAGCGCCCGACCGCTCTCCCAGACGAGGGCCGCGAACAGCCAGACGAACACCGCCACCTGGAGGAACAGGACCACCCGCTCGAGCGGCTCGACCGAGAGGTTGGCGAGATAGACGTTGTACCCCGTCAGGAACCCCACGCCGATGAGCGCGATCGCGAACAGGCCGAACCCGAACGCCACGGCGCCCTGACGGATGTCGCTCGACGCGGACCGCATGGAGTCGATCAGCGCCTCGTCAATGTCGAACGTCCAGAAGATCAGGTAGACGCCGAGCAGGATCGCGAGGCCGATGAACCCCCACTGGATGACGCCGCCCGCGGCCGCGATGCCCAGGACGAGGAACACCATCGCGAGCGGCAACACGGTCTTCTGCCGGAGCTTCGGGTCCTTCAGGGCCTTGAGGACCGTGTAGTACGTCGACTCCAGGCTCGCGGCCTGGCGGATGAAGACCCTCCGGACCCCATCGACCTTGATCCTCGAGGAGATGATCGGGAACAGGTACTCGTCCTCCGCTCCGTCGGAGACGAGGAATGCGGACTCGGCGCGATGCGCGCCGAGGACGATGTCGAACTGGCCGGCGACCTTCCGGTCGGAGACCACGCCGACCTTGCCGGAACCGGTGAGGACGACCACCTCCGCCTCGTCGCCGGCTTCCCGGATCTCGTCGAGGAGCCGCACCGCGGCGAACATGGCGTTGGTGTCCGCGTCCTCGGGATCCACCGTCGCGAGCTTCATCGCCGCGTCGATGACCTGGGCCCGGCCCACCACGGGGCCGGCCACACCGGCCTTGCGGCCGAGGTCGTCATCTCGGTCGACGCAGACCACGAGGCGCATGGCCAAGTGTCATGCGCGGGCGGCACGATAACCCCTTGCTAACAGGGGCATCCGTCGGGGGCGCCGGCACGCGAAGGATTATACGAGAGCCGCTCCCCTCCTCGGCTCCCGATGGCCGACCTCCCCGACAAGTCCGGGCAGTTCATCGACTGGTACCTGGAGGTGGTGGAGCGGGCCGGCCTCACCGACAAGCGCTACCCCGTGAAGGGGATGAACGTCTGGACCCCGTACGGATTCCTCGCCCGGCGCAATCTGGACGCCGTGCTGATCCGGGAGGCCGAGGCGAGCGGTGCATCGCCGGTCGAGTTCCCCGCCCTGATCCCCCAGACAGAGTTCCAGAAGGAGAAGGACCACATCAAGGGGTTCGACGCCCAGGTCTACTGGGTCACCCGCGGCGGGGCCGCGGAGCTCGACATCCCTCTCGTGCTCCGCCCGACCAGCGAGACCGCGATGTACCCGGTCTTCGCCCTGTGGGTGCGCTCCCACCGGGACCTCCCCCTCAACCTCTACCAGATCGTGAACACGTTCCGGTACGAGACGAAGACGACCCGTCCGTTCCTCCGGGTCCGTGAGATCCATTTCTTCGAGGAGCACACCTGCCAGATCGACGAGCCCACCGCGACCGCCCGGGTGCAGGCGAACCTCGCGGCCTTCCGGGAGATCGCGGCGGCCCTGGGCCTCCCCTACATCCCGGTCCGGCGACCGGAGTGGGACAAGTTCGCGGGGGCCTACTACTCCATCGCGTTCGATATCCCGGTCGGCCAGGGCCGGACCCTCCAGATCGGCTCGGTCCACCACTACCGGGAGAACTTCTCCCGGCCGTACGGGATCTCCTACGAGGCCCCCGACGGGTCCCGGAAGTTCGTCCATCAGACCACGTTCGGCCTGTCCGAGCGGCTGGTCGGGGCCGTTGTGGCCGTCCACGGCGACGGGAAAGGGGTCGTCTTCCCTACCTCGATCGCCCCGTACCAGGTCGTGATCGTCCCGATCGTGGGCGCGAAGTCGACCGGGGCGGACCCCCGGGCGGCCGCCAAGGAGCTCGCCGCGCGACTGAAGGCTCGCGGGATCCGGGTCCATGTCGACGACTCCGAGGAGCGACCCGGCGCGAAGTACTACCACTGGGAGATGCTCGGCGCCCCGCTGCGGATCGAGCTCGGGGGCCGGGAAGCGGCGGCCGGGACCGCCACGGCGGTCGACCGTCTCGGGACCCGCCAGCTGCTCGGCCCCGGGGATCTCGAAGCGGCCGTCGCCGGCGCCCTGACCGCCTTCGACAAGGCCCTGTCCGCCCGGGCCGCGGCCCAGTTCGCCGCCGCCTTCACCGTCGTGCGGACGATGGAGGAGCTTCGGGCCGCCCGTTCCGTGCGCGTCCTCTCATGGTGCGGATCCGAGGAGTGCGGGCACAAGATCGAGGAGGCCGTCGATGGGGGCCTGTTGGGGACCCCCGAGGGTCCGCTTCCCGTGGACCCCGGAGCGGCCGGCCCGTGTATCGTGTGCGAATCCCACGGGACGACGGTCTGGGCGCTGGCCGCCCAGCCCCTTTGAGGGCCTACGGCTTCGCGGTGTCGGCGAGCGGCACCGGGGGATTGGGCATGATCAGCCACATCCCGGCGAGCCCGAACAGGATGAGCGTGACCGCGACGGCATAGACGCCGTTGTCGATCCAGACCCCGAAGGAAAGCCCCCACCAGAGGACGAACAGGACCCCAAGGAGGACCAGGACCCCGGCGGCCACGAAGAGGATCTGCCGATGGAGGGGCAGGTCGCCCACGGATCGGGCCAGCGGCGCGCCGTCCTCCTCGGTCACGAGGCGGTCCGACCCGTCCCCCCCAAATAACCCTTGCCCCAACGCGGGTGAGGTGGCGTCCACCCCCTCCGTCCCGTACCGGGGAGCGACGTCCTGGGAGTGCGGCCGGCCGCCGGATTAAAGAGGCGCACCCCCCCCTGTAGCGAATACCGTGGGAGACTCCGGGGACGCCTCCGCGGCCGGGGTGGAGCGGCCCATCCTGCCGCCGCTATCGGCCGACGAACTGCGGATCCTGGCCTACGCCAGCGCCATCGGACGCGAGTTCGACTTCCTTCTCCTGGCGGCCGCCATGGACGCCCACGACGAGACCCTGGCCGAACAGCTGGAGCGGATGACCCACCAGGGGGTACTGCGGGAGCGCCCCGGGGGCGACCGTTTCGCATTCGTCCAAGACGAGGTACGGGCGCGCGTCTACCAGGGACTCACCGCCAGCCGGCTTCGGGTGATCCACCGGAAGATCGGCGAAGCGATGGAGCGCCTGTTCCCGGAGCCCCCGCCCGAGATCCTTCCCGAACTGGGCCGCCACTTCTTCCTCGGGAAGGTCCCGGAGAAGTCCTACCAGTACAACCGGCGTGCCGCGGAGGTGGCCCGCCAGGCCGATGCCCCCGAAGAGGCGGCCCACCACCTGGAGCGCGCGTGGATCGACCTCCGGGCCCTCCCCGGGGAGAGGCCCGACGACGAGTCCGAGCTCGCGGAGGAGCTGGGTACGCTCTACTACTCGCTGGGGGACGTCCGGGCCGCCGACCGGATGTTCCAGGAGGGGCTGGCGAAGGCCAAGGACACGGCGCGGCGGGCCCGGCTGTTCCTCGCCCGGGCCGAGGTGGCGCGGGACGACCTGGATGGCGCAGCGGGAGAGACCGCGGCCCGGTCCGCGGAGGCGCTTTTCGAGGAGGCCGGCGACGGCGTCGGGCTCGCCGCTGTCCACCGGGTGCTCGGTCGGATGGCGTTCCACCGGGGGGACTACCGGGTCGCGCTCGACGAGGCTCTCCAGGCCCTCGACCTCCTGGAACGGCACTCGGACCGTCGGACCCTCGGCCGGCTGTCGATCGATCTCGGCAACGCCTTCAGCATGCTCGGCCCGGAGGTCCGGGACGATGCGGCCGAGTGGTATCAGCGGGCGATCGTGCGCCTGACCGAGGCCGAGGACTGGTCCGAGGTCGCCCGGGCCTACCTGAACCTCGCCACGCTTGTCGGGCAGACCCGCCCGATCGATGGGCTCGAGAGCCTCGAGAAAGGACGGGAGTTCGCGGACCGCGCCCACGAACCGCGGTGGGCCGGGTGGGGCCTCGCCATGGGCGTCGAGATGCGGCTACACCTCGGGCAGGTGGAGGAGGCGGAACGCGACAACCAGGCGGCCCGGCGGCTCCTGGAGCGCGCCACCGACACGTTGGGGCTCCAGCAGGTACAGACCAACGCCGGCCTCATCGCCGAACGGCGGGGACAGTGGGAGGATGCGGAAGCGTCCTACCGGGCCTCCATCGAGCTTGCCGATCGGGCGGGGCTCCGCGCGGAGTCCGCCCAATCCGAGTTCTATCTGGCGCGCCTCCTGTTCAAGACCCGGGACCTACCGGGGGCCCGGGCCGCGTATCAGCGCGCCGCCGACGCCGACCTGGCGGCACTAAACCCCCCGTCGGCCGGCCCGTTCGCGGATCTCGGTCGGCAGCTGGAGGCGGCGGAGCGGGAAGGCAGCAGCCGCGCCGAGGGCGCCTCCCCACCGCCGACGGACTAACCTCGTCGAAGGCAGCTATTTCTACTCCGAGCCGGCCTCCTTGACCATGTGCTGGGCGCCGCGCCCCCGATCGGGGCCGAACCATCGATCCCGCTTTTCGGCCGGCACGAGACCTCCGACCTGGTCCTGAAGGGCCTCCACGCCACGGCCGATGGCGGATCCGGGCGCATCCTGCTCCTCGTTGGTACGGGCGGCGTCGGCAAGACCACGGTCCTGCGTACGCTTTCCGGGGCCGCCGAAGGGCTCGGCTACCTCGGTACTCCGCGCCCGTTCCCTCCCCACCGACGTCCCTCGACCGTTCGCGCTGGTCCAGGACCTCCTGAGGTCGGCGCAGCGCGACCGGCGGGAGCGAAACTCCGCCCCTCCGCTCGGCCCGGGGGTCCCGCTGTTCGCGGCCGCCTACGACCGGGAGGACAACGGCCCCGGCGATGCGCCCGGGGAAACGGGACACGACACGGAGGAGGCCAACCGGCTCCTGCGGCTCCTCGCCAGTCCTACGGAACGGATCGACGCGGACCGCTCGACGTTCTATGCCCAGCTGACCCAGTTCTTCCTCCAGCTCACCGCGAACCGGCCCCTGCTCCTCGCGCTCGACGACCTCCACCTCGCCGATGACTCCTCCCTGGATTTCTTCTGCCGGCTCCCCGCGACCCTCGACCGCGCGCCCCTGGTCGTGATCGCGACCTGCTCCCCTCCGGAGGAGCTCCCGGCCCGGACCGTGGCGTCGGTCGAACGGCTCTCGGCGACCGCCGGCGTGGCGCGCTACGAGATCCGCCCAATGAACGAGAACGAGCTCGGCGAGTATGTCCGGTGGATCCTCCATGGACGCGACCCCGGGCGGGACGCCGTGATGCGCTGGTTCACCCAGACGGAAGGGAACCCCCTCTTCACGGAGTACCTTGTGCGGACCTCGACCGGGTTCGGCGCCACACCCGCCAGCGGGGGCGCGAGCGCCGATCTCGACGAGCTCCTGCGGACCCGGATCCAGGCCCTCGCCCCCGCCACGCACCGGATCCTCGTCTATGCGGCGGTCCTCGGGAAGGAGTTCGATTTTGCCAGCCTCGACGCCGCGGTGGGTCAGGAGGAGGAGCGGCTCAGCGAACAGGTGGAACTGCTGGTCCACCAGGGGCTCCTCCGTGAGAAGGGCGGCGAAGTGTACGACTGGGTCAGCGAGCGGGCCCGCGTCGACGTGTACAGCCAGCTCACCGAGACGCGGCGCCGCCTCCTGCACCGACGGGTGGGCCAGGCGCTCCGGGGCCGCGACGGGGTCACGGAGGCGAACCTGTTCGAGCTGGCGCGCCAGTGCTACCTGGGCCGGGACGACGCGATGGCCGTCGAGCTCAACCGCCGGGCTGCCGAGGAAGCGGCCCGGACCTTCGCGTTCGAGACCGCGGCGCTCCATCTGGAGCGCGCGTTGGAGTGCCATCGGCGGCTCACCCCCCGGGATGTTCCCGGGGAGATCCGCCTGTCGATCGAGCTCGGACGGTTCCAGGACGAGCTCGGGGACCTGCGGCGCTCCAAGGAGACGCTGTTGGACGCCATGGCCCGCGCCCGGGCGCGCCCCGAGCTCGACACCGAGCTCGCCCTCGCCCTGCTCGGCCTCGCCCAGACGGAGTACGACCTCGGGAACTTCGCAGGCTCGCGGGAGCTCGGCCACGAGGCGTTCGAGATCATGGTCCGGCGGGGCCAGCCCCGGGGCCTGCTCGCCGCCCATCGCGCCCTCGGCATCTCGTGCTGGCGGCTCGGGGACCTGACGGGGGCGGTCGACCACCTTCGGGCGGCCCTCGACCTGGCGGAATCGGTCGGGTCGCCGACGGAGCGGGGCCACGCTCGCATCGATCTCGCCAACACCTACACGTTGATGGGACCGGGCCGTAACGCCGAGGCCGCCGTCCTGTACGAGGAGGCGGCGAAGATCTTCGCCGAGACGAAGGACCCGGCCGCCCGGGCCCGGGTCCTCATGAACCGTGCCCTTCTCTACCATTACGCCGGGGAGCTGGAGCGGGCCGTCGACGTGGTCCGAGAGGCCCTCGCCGCCGCCGAGCTCTCCCGATCCCCGATCTGGACGGGGTACTGCTGCATCAACCTCGCCCAGCTCCTCGTGGAGCTCGACCGCCCCGGCGAGGCGGCCGAAGCGATCGAACGGGCCGGCGGGCTCCTAGGAACGCTCGGGGACCACCTGGCCGACCAGCAGATCCTCATGATCCGGGGGATGATCGCGGAGGGGCTCGGCGATCTCGCCGTCGCCGAGGAGAGGTACCAGGAGTCGCTCCTGCTGGCCGAGAGCCTCTCGCTCACCGCCGAGCGGGTCGAGGTGCTCTACCGACTCGCCGAACTTTCGTTCCGCCAGGGGAACCCGGTCGCTTCGGCCCGCCAGCTGTCGACGGCCCGGCAGAACGGCCTCGAAACACTGCGCTCCGACCTGGCGCCGAAGGCCCAACGCCTCGCCGAACGGCTCGAGCGCCCTGCGGGCGCGCTCCCCTAGGGTTAAACGACCCGGCCCGCTCGCGCGCCGTGCCCGACGGAGCCGTGAGTCCCGAGGCTCCGCGGGTCGCCGACGGGTCGCCGTACCCCGTGCGTGGGTCGCCGACCTTCGAGCGCGATGTCCGCACGATGTTCACCCACATCGCGGGACGTTACGAGCTGTTCAACCATGTGGCGACCCTGGGGCAGGATTTCGTCTGGAGGCCCCGGGCGCTCTGGGACGTCGACCGGTTCCGGACCCGGGGCCGGTCCGGCGGATCCTCGACATCGGCTGCGGGACCGGCGAGCTCGCCCACCTCGCGGCGCGACATTACCGCGAGGCGAGCGTGGTCGGCGCCGACTTCACCCGGGCCGATGGTCGCGCAGGCCCGGTCGACGCGAAGACCCCCGGGTCTCGCCCCCCGGCTCGACTACGGCCGGGCCACCGTTCTCGCCCTTCCGTTCCCGTCAGGCACCTTCGACCTGGGCCTCTCCGCGTTCGTGGTCCGGAACCTCCCTCGGCTTCCCGACGCGTTCCGGGAGCTCCGCCGGGTCATCGTCCCCGGCGGCACGCTCATGACCCTCGAGGTCGCCGAACCCGACTCGCCGGTGGTCCGACGCGTCTTCCACGCCTATTTCGATGCGGTGGTCCCCTTCCTCGGCGGTCTCGCCCATAGCGCGGGCCCGTACCGGTACCTCCCCGATTCGCTCCGCTCGCTGCCCAGTCGGACCGGGATGGTCGAGCTCCTCCGTTCCGCCGGGTTCGACCCCGTCCGTGCGGTCACCCAGTCCGGAGGGATCGTGACGACGTACCTCGCCCGGGTCCCGGTCCGCTCAGGTTAAGCCCGCCGGCTCCCCGGCGGTCCTGGAGATGCCCGAGACCCCGTTCGACGCGTTCCGGTATGCCCACGCCCATCGGACCGAGGTCGCCTGGCTGAGCCAGAACACGAACCATCTCGTCCCGCCCGAGGTGTTCCGGGGGCCCCTCGAGGAGGCGATCCGGGAACGCCGGGTACGAGGGGTACCCGTTCGCCCCCGGCGACCCCGAGCTCAAGCAGCTCGTCCTCTCGGACCTGGGGTTCGATCCATCGACCGGCTGCCTCGTGACGGCCGGGGGCACCGAGTCGCTGTACGCGCTCACCCGAGCGCTCCTCGGACCGTCCGACGAGGTCGTCGCCTCGGACCCGAGCTACCTGATCATCCACAAGTTCGTGGAGCTCGCCGGGGCCAAGACCCACAACGTGGAGATCTACGCTCCCCCGTACCGCCTGACGGCCGACCGGGTGCAAGCGGCCATCACCCCGAAGACCCGGATGATCCTGCTCATCGATCCGCTCAACCCCCTGGGATCCGGCTACCCGATGGAGGAGGTCCGGGCGATCGCCGAGATCGCCCACGACCATCACCTCCTGCTGCTGAACGACGTCACCTACCGGGACTTCACGGACGCGCCCGCCAACGCGGCCACCTTCGCCCCCGAGGAGACCGTGACGGTCTGGTCCGTCTCGAAGAACTGCGGCCTCGCGGGCCTTCGGATCGGGGGCGTGGCCGGACCGACCGAGCTCATCTCCCGGATCCACCGGTACAACACCAACGACCTCGGGGTCAACATCCTCGCCCAGGTCGCCGCCCTCGCCGGGCTCCGCACGAAGGCCCGCTGGTTTCCGGAGGTCCTCCGACAGACCCGGGCGAACCAGGCACGGATCCGCTCCGTCATCGAGGCGATCCCGGGCCTCCGCCTCCCGGTGTTCCCGTCCCAGGCGAACATGTTCGTCATCGACGTCTCCGGCGCGGGCCTCAAGCCGGAGTCGCTCCAGCGCGAGCTCCTCGAGCACCACGGGGTGTTCGTCCGGGCCGGGAACTACCTGTCGCCCAAGTTCGGGGACCGGTTCGTGCGGGTCTCGTTCTCCAACCCGCCGGGGGACATCGAACGGTTCGCCCGGGCGTTCCCGGCGGCGGTCGAGACCGTCCGTTCCCGGGGCGCGGAGGGGCGCTCCCCTACAGGGACGTGAAGCCGTTCACGGGCGCCCCGCTGCCATAGGGGAGCACCTCGAGGGCGTACCCGAGGCCGAGGAACGAACCCACCGAGACCACCACGAGCGTGGAGTTGTCGATGACCGCGATCGGTATCGTGGTCGAGCCCACGCCCTGCCAGCCGTCGGCGTAGGTGTACGTCGCCTCGTTCGTGCCGTTGGGGGACTGAAGGACCCCGTACCGAATCGTACACGTACGACTGCGAGCTGCCGACGCAGAGGTTCGTCGTCGAGACGATCCCGGGGCCGTTGTCGGCGCCGATGACATCGCCATCCCCGATCTCCTGAACCTCGAGCCGGAACTGAGCGGTGGTGACGGGGGAGCTGGAGCTGACCCAGCCGACCCGCTCGGTGACCATGTTGTGCCCGTCGCCGCACGTCACGTGGCCTCCGACCGGCGGCCCGAGGGCGACGGAGACGGAGGTGGGTCCACCGCCCCCCGAGGAGGAGTCTGGGCGGCCCAAGACCGCGTGCACGTCCCGGCCCCGGTCACGACGAGGGCGACGAGCAGGATGGCGAGGATCTGCCGTCGTCGTCCTCCGCCGATCATCCGACGGCTGGGGAGCGCCTCCGCGGCCTGCTCGAGGCTGCGGTCGCGGGGAGAAGGACGTCGGGACGGCGCCACGGCGTAGAGTTGCGAGGAGGGGGGATATGAACCCTAGGGGCGGGACGGCGACGTCGGAGGGTTCCGCCGGAGGCCGGCCCGGAACAGGTCGGGCGGCTGGGCGCCGGAGATCGCCTCGCCGTCCGGAAAAAGGAAGAACGGAACGCCCCGGGCACCGAGGGCCCGGGCCCGCTGTTCGTCGTGGCGAACCTCCTCCGAGAACTCGGAGCCGTCCAGGACCCGGGCGACGTCGTTCTCGGCCAGGCCCGCCTCGATGGCGAGGCGCCGGACCGTGGCGGGGTCCCCGATCGGTTCCCCTTCCGTGAAGTAAGCCCGCATGAACCGTTCCTCGACCGGTTCCCGCCGGCCCTGCCGGGACGCCAGCTGGAGCAATCGGTGGGCGTCGAACGTGTTGCCGGGCCGGGCCCGGTCCAGTCGGTAGTCGAGCCCTTCGGTGGCAGCGATCGCGGTCACGTAGGCGTTCGCCGCCACGGCCTCCGCGGCGGTCATACCGTACTTCGCCACGAGGATCTCCGGGAGAGTCGGGCCGGCCGCAGTGGGAGCGCGGGGGTCGAGCTCGAAGCTCCGACCGACCAGCGTCACATCCCGCCGTTCTTCCTGGACGAGCACCGAGCGGAGCCGTCGCTGCCCGACGTAGCACCATGGGCAGACGATGTCCGACCAGACCTCGATGTCCACGGCCCCCCTCGGGGCTCGCCGGGATATCACTCCGGCGAACGCCGGGTCGGGGCGACGTCCCGGCCCTCGACCGCGACATCCACGACCACGTGGCGGCGTCCGGGACCGTACGGCTTCACGACGTGCACCGACGCCTCGAGGACCCGTCGCCCCCCCCGTTCGACGAGCTCCCGGACCGGACCGGCCACTGCCTCGGTCCCCGCGCGCGTCTCCTGGAGACGGTGGACGTGGAGCGCGCCCCCCTTCGGCGACAGGAGGTCCAGGGCCCGGGGGACCCACGGGAGGGACTCCGGAAGCAGACCGAGGAACACCCGGTCGGCGCAGCCGCGGGGGATCGGCGCGTCGCGGTTGTCCCCGCGGTGGGCGGTCACCCGGTCGGCGACGTGGTTGCGGCGGGCGTTCTCCACCAGGTACTGGTACGCGACCGGGTTCGCCTCGCAGGCGTGGACCCGCGCCGCCCGTCCCACCACGGCGGCCGGCAAGGTGAAGTAGCCGATGCCGGCGAACAGGTCGACGACCGTTTCGCCGGGCCGGACCAACCGGCCCGCCCGTCCCCGCTCCGCATGGTTCCCCGCCGCGAACATCACGCGGGCGGCGTCGAACCGGTACCGGATCCCGTGCTCAACGACCACGGTCTCGGTCCCCGCGCCGGCGATCGGTTCCACCTCGGGCAATCGGAAGTCGCCCACGCTGCCGCCCCGGCGCCGAAGCACCGTCCGGGCCCCGAGCTCCTCCAGATAGGCTCCCCCGATCGCTGCGAACTGGGGGCGCAAAGAGTCCGGGAGCCGGACGATCACAACGGAGCCGAGCCGCTGGAACCCATCCGGGAGCGCGGCGGCGACCTCCGGTCCCACGGACGACGAGACGGAGCGGCGCACCCGCGCGACAGGGGCCGGCCGCGGCGTCACGGCGACGGCGCGGCGCCGCCCTTCTCGAGGATCACGTCGAGGAACTGCTTCAGGTGGGAGGTGAGGATCGGGTTGTCCGTGAACCCGCACGCCTCGAGTCCCGGCGCGGCCAGGAGCGCGTGGGCCCCGTCGGCGAGCACCTCGGTCGCCAGGAGCCCCTGCCGGGGCAGGTGCTCGACGCCCTCGGGGATCCGCTGGTGGGGAGGCGTGATGAACGTGACCCGGACGCCCCGCTTGACCGCGTGGGCGACCTTCTTGCCGAGCTCGTCCCGGAGCTCCGCGAGCTCCGGCGTCGTCAGGATGAACCCCTGGGTCGACCGATCAAGGAGCTCCCCGATCTTCGCGAGCACCTTCTCCCGGCCGTTGAGCAGGTAGACCAGCTGCGGTTCCCCGTGGTCCGCCACGAGTCGGTGCAGGGCCGCGAGCTTCTCGAAGACGTCCTGGATCGCGGTCTTGAGGGTGTCCGCGACCTCGAGCGGGGGTGTGGGGCGGAAGAGTATCGGCTTGCCGCCGGCCGGGCTCGCATACCCCTTGCTGACGAGGGATTCCAAGACCTTGTAGGCCGAGGTCCTCGGGATCCCGGCGGCCTCGGCGAGGGTGGCCGCGTCCCCGAGCCCCCGGGCGACCAGGGCGATGTACGCCTTCGCCTCGTAGAGGGTGAGACCGACCTTCCCCAGGACCTCCACCGCACGGTGGTACTCCTCGGTGATGTCGTTGCCAAGGGAGGCGGCCACTTCCTCGATGGTGGACACGAGGAGTTTACACGCCGGGGGGTGATTTAACCTTGCTCGCGACGCCTAGGGAACCGGCTCGGCGAGCTTCAGCAGAGCGGGGGCCCCGAGCATGGTCTCCACCTCGGCCGCCGTCAGCAGACCGTGGGAGACCAGGAGCTCCTTGACCGGGCGGCCGGTGCGGCCCGACTCGTGGATCAGTTCGGCGACCTTGAGGTAGCCGAACCGCGGGGTCAGGACGGTCGCGAGGGCCGTGGACCCCAACAGGTAGCGCTCCAGGGCGGCCGCGTTGGGCTCGATCCCGTCGATGCAGCTCCGGGCGAACACCGGGAGGTAGCGGGTCAGGATCTCGCAGGAGAACACGACCTCGTACGCCGCGAGCGGCATCATGACGTTGATCTCGAGCTGGCCCGCCTGGACCGCCAGCGAGGTGGCCAGGTCCGCCCCGATCACGTGGAATGCCACCTGGTCGAGGCACTCGGCCGCGGAGGGGTTCACCTTTCCCGGCATGATCGACGACCCGGGTTGGATCTCCGGGAGCCGGATCTCGTCGAGGCCCGTCGCGGGTCCACTGGAGAGGAGCCGGAGGTCGTTGGCGATCCGGACGAGCTCGCCGGCGAGATTGCGAAGCCACCCCGAGGCCGCGGCGAGCGGCCAGCGGCTCTGCATCGTCTCGAACGGGTCCCGGGCGACCCGAAGCGGGAGCCCGGTGAGCTTCGCGTACTCCTCCACCGACCGGCCGCGGAAGCCGGGCCGGGAGTTGACCCCGCTCCCGACCGCGCTCCCGCCGAGGGGGATCTCGGCGAGGGCCGTCTCGACCGGCGGGAGCGCCTCGAGCACCCGCTCGAGCGACGTCGCCCACGCGTGGAACTCGGCCCCCAGCGTCACCGGCATGGCGTCCTTGAGGTGGGTCCGACCGGCTTTCGGGAGCCGGGAGAACTCCCGTCCTTTCGCATGGAGGCTTTCCGAAAGCGTGGTGAGGGCGGGCCGAAGCCCTCGCAGGGCGAGGAGGGCGGCGACCTGCGCCGCCGAGGGGAACGTATCGTTGGTCGACTGGCCCCGGTTGACGTGGTCATTGGGGCTCAGATCGGAGTACTGGCCCTTCAGGAGCCCCATGAGCTCGAGGCCCCGGTTCGCGATCACCTCGTTGACGTTCATGTGGAACGACGTGCCAGCGCCGGCCTGGAAGACATCGACCGGGAACTGCGCGTCGAACTTCCCGTCGGCGATCTCCTGGGCCGCCGATTCGATCGCCCGGGCGAGTTTCTCGTCGACGCCCCCGAGCTCCCGGTTCGCCCGGGCGCACGAGAGCTTGAGGAGGGCGTACCGACCGGATCAGCAGGGGTGACGCCCTTAGCCCGCTGACCGGGAAGTTCTCCACGGCCCGGAGCGTCTGGATACCGTAGTAGGCGTCCTCCGGCACGTCGCGCTTTCCGAGGGAATCCTCTTCGACCCGAGAGCGCGCCATCGGGGGCCGACGAGCCGTGCCCGTGCGATAAGACTTTAGGTGGCGCGCCGCCGTGGGAGGCTGCCGGCGCCGGGGCCATCGCCCGGGCGGGGCGGGGACCACGTGGTCGACGCGCTCGGGATCGCGGACGACGTCCTCCAGACGGTCATCTTCCTGGTGCTCCCCCCGCTCCTCTGGCTCCTCCTGATGCGCCTCGGATGGACCGACCCGGCGCTGGGCCGGACCTCCGGCTTCACCCGGCCGATCTTCTGGCTGCTGCTCCCCGGAGCGATCGTCGGGACGTTCGGGAACCTTCCGCTGGTCTTCTGGAACGGGGACGTGCTCGCGATCGACATCGGCGGTGCGGTGCTCCCGTTGGTGGTGAGCACCTGGCTGATCGCCCGCGCCTTCGGCGACCGGGCGCGTCTCTGGGCGACGTTCTTCGGGGCGTTCGGGGCCCAGGGGGCGTTGATCTACGTCGGGGAGTTCAGCGTGGGCAGCGGGACCCCGTACGACCTGTTCCTGGGAGTCTCCTGCGCCGCCACGGTCGCGGTGATGGCCGCCCTCGCGGGCCGGGCAAGGCCCGAGGATCGCGCGACGGCCCGACGGGTCGCCGCGCTGCTCGGGCTCTGCGACGCGGCGCTCGTGGCCACGTTCCTCTCCACGCAGTCGCTCCCGGGGTATGGGATCGTCTCGGTGTTCCCGTGGTTCCTCGCGGTCCCGATCGTCGTGGGCTCCGTGGCCGCGGGGTTCGCCCGACCGATCTTCAGGATCCCGCCGTACGCCGGCCTCGGGATCGGCTACGCCGCCGCCACGTTCGGGGTCCTCATCGGCGCCGACCTCCTCCGCGAGCCCCCGCTCTACGGAGCGCCGGGGGAGCTCCTATCGATCGGGGGGGCGGGGACCAACGACCTGGTGTTCCTGAGCGGGCTCCTGGCTGCCGCCGCGGGCCTCCTGACCCTCCGGATCGCCCGTCAGCGTCCGGAGATGACCGACGGGTGGGACCCTTCCTACGTGCGACCGGAACCCCCCCGCCCCGGCCCGATCCTCCGGCAGAGTCTCCAGCTCGCGGTCGCCGGGGCGCCGAAGCGGTCGCTCGTCCTGGCCGAGGAGGCGGTCGAAGTGGCCGAGGGACAGGCGCGGCGGCTGCTCCAGATCCCGACGCCCACGGGCCCCCCGGCCCTCGGAGGTTTGCCCGCTCCCCCGTGGATGGTCGCGGACCGTCGGAACCTTTCGGCGCTCGCGGCGTCCGGATCGCCGGCCCCGAGGGACTCCACGAGGGGGTGGCTCACCGCCCGGTGGCTGGTGCAGTTCCTCGCCGCGGCCTCGGCCCGGCGGTTCGGCACGTTCGGGCGCCGGGGCGGCGCCTTCCTCATCGACCTGGTTCTCGTGACGGTCCCGGGCGTCCTGCTCTGGTACGCCGCGGTCTCCGCGAGCCCCGGCGACGCCGCCCATGTCCTGGCCGCTCCCGTCGTCAACGCGGCCGTCTACCTCTACGCGGCCGGCGCGTTCCTGTACTTCGTGATCGCCGAGGCGGCCGCCGGGACCACGTTCGGGAAATGGGTCCTCGGCCTATCGGTCCGGGACCGGGCCCTCGGCCTCCCGGACGGCATCGCCTCCCTCCTCCGTAACCTTCCCAAGCTGATCCCCCTGACCACCCTGGGCATCGGCGGGATCGCGGTCATGGCGCTCCTGGCCCGGGGGCTCCCGGGCGGGACGAGCGGATTCCTGAACGTCGACCTCGCGACCGGGGTCTACCTGGTCATCGCGGCCGCCGGCGTGGGGATCCCGGGTCTCGTGAGCCTCGCCGCGATCACCTCGTCGCCCGAGCGTCAGCGGATCGGCGACTGGTTCGCCGGGACCTGGGTCGTCAACGAGGCGGGCTAGGGGCCGAGGTCGGGGCGGGCGGTGGCGGAGGTACCGGCCCGATCCGGGTGAGCGAGATGGAGATCGACGAGACGTTGGTCTCGCGACCGTCCTTGTTCGTGAGCCGCTCGGTGTCGATCAGGATCGGGCCGACGTCGACCTGACCGACCAGGAACCGCCGGCGGACCACCTCGGCCACGTCCACCGCCTTCGCGATGGCGTTCCCCCGGGCCTTGACGACGACGGGCCCGGTGCCGCTGTTGAGCTGGGCGACCACCTGGAAGACGTAGGTCATGGTCGGCTTGAGCCCGATGAAGACGGTCGACATCGCCATCGGGGCTCCCGGCGACATGCTTCGACGAGGGGCGAGGGCCCTACAAGTGGTTTCTGGGCCCGGGGCGC
Source organism: uncultured Thermoplasmata archaeon (assembly GCA_963708255.1). GTDB lineage: Archaea > Thermoplasmatota > Thermoplasmata > Lutacidiplasmatales > UBA184 > Lutacidiplasma. The sequence goes on along the minus strand of CAVPSE010000003.1, from coordinate 46,060 downwards.
CCAGGGTCGCACGCCTCCGGCGGCTCCGGACCGAAGGTCCCCGGCGGGGCCTACGCACGCCCGTGCTGCGACCGACCGGGGCCTCCCGCGATCCGCCGGACGGGCGGGGCCGGCCCCGGGAGGACCGCCCAAACCCTTTTCCTCGGACCCTGCCATCTTCACGGACGGAGCGAGCTCTGCACTCGGGTCAGGAAAGGTTATGCGAATGCATCCGTACGACCCGCCGGTTTTGCAGGGGTGGCCCAGCTTGGTCAAAGGCGCCAGGTTGAGGTCCTGGTCTCGTAGGAGTTCGTGAGTTCAAATCTCACCCCCTGCATCCTGGTCTCGCCCGGGGGAGGGATCGATGGCCGGTGATCCGTTGACCTGCCCGCAGTGCGGTTCCCCGGTCCCCGCCGGCGCCGCCGAGTGCCCGGTCTGTGGCGCGGAACTGGGTCCGCTGGTGACCGCTCCGACCCGCGCGACCCCGCCCCCGCCGGATCCCCGGTCCCTGGGGACGGACATCACCCGGCGCGTGGCCCGGCTCCAGCAGTGGTCCGAGGCGGCCGAGGCCCTTGACGTCACCCTTCCGATGCTCCCCTCGTGGGCCGAGGAGGCCGCCCGGAACAGTTCGACCCCCGAGCCCTGGCTGGAGGTGCTGAGGGGCGTCGAACGGCTCGCCCAGCGGAAGATCGTCGGCGCGCTCGAGGAGTGGGAACGGACCACGCGCCAGCGCCTTGCCCGGCTCGAGGCGTACTCGGTGGACAGCCGGCTGGAGCGGGACCAGATGGAGGACGTCCTCCACGCGGCCCGGGCCGGCGACATCACCCCCGCCCTCCAGACGTTCCACCAGGTCGACCGGGTCGTGACGCTGAAGGAGCGTCACCTCAACCAGGCCCGAGAGGAGCTCGAGCGGCTGGTCTCGCTGCTCCGCGACATGCAGGCCCTCGGCCTCCCCCAGTCCCTCGACGCCACCACCGTCTCTGAAGAGCTCGAACGCGAGCTCCGCTCGGGCCGGCTCGCCGGCCTCAAGCAGCAGCTTCGGACCCTGAGGATGCAGACCCTGACCCGGCTCCGAGTCGGAGTGCCGGAGTACGTCACCCGGTACGGCCGCCGGCTCGTGGACGAACGGAACGACGGGACCGCGGTGGAGATGGAGGCCGCCGAGCTCGCGCGCGCGGCCCGTGAGTTCTCGCAGGGCCACCCCGAGGAAGCCGTCCGGAGATTGAGGGTCCTCGCCCAAGTGCACGGCTCCGGGGTCGGGCAGGCGGCCGGCCCGGCCCCGGGCCGAGACCTGAGACGCCTACAGAAGCAGCTCGAAGAGCCTGACGTCCTCGTTCCAGTAGTGCCGGTGGAGGACGCCGCACTCGACGAAGCCGGCGGACCTGAACACGCCGGTGGCCTCGGTGAACCGGGCAAGGGCGTCGGCCCAGACCGAGCGGCTCTGGCTGTGGCGCGCCCACTCGATCGCCGCGTGGGTCAAGGCCGTGGCGACCCCCTGGCGTCGCGCCTCCGGGTCCACCGCGAGGTGCATGAGCCGGCACGTGCCGTCGGAGATCTCGCACCCGATGGCGCCGATCATCCGCCCGTCCCGTCGGGCGGCGAAGTAGGTGACGCCCTCCATCCAGCTGGTGAACTCGAGCGGGGTCGGCTGCCACGCCTTCACGAGCTCAGGGGCCAGGTCGCCCTTGAACGCGTCCCAGACGCGCTTGTAGAGCGCGCAGATGTCGTTGATGTCCTGGTGGGTCAGCCGCTCGATGACGATCGGCTTCGTCGGCGCGCGCGCCTTCTCGGCCCCGGCGGTCCCCCGCGGCTCCCGCTCCGAGCTCCCTTCGCCTGCCACGATCGTCAATCTCCGCGGTGCGGAGCAACGCGCTCAGCACGCGGTGCTTTATGGATTCTTGCCCCCGCTCTTCGCCTCACGGGGTGTGGCGGGACGGTGTCCGGGGGAACGGCGTCGTCTCCCGGATGTGCTCGCGCCGGAGCATCCAGCGCATCAGCCGTTCGATGCCGATCCCGAACCCGGCGTGGGGAACGCTCCCGTGCCGTCGCAGGTCGAGGTACCACTCGTATTCCGAGGGGTCCGCGCCGATCTCGTGAAGGCGCGTGACGAGCCGCTCGATGTCGTTCTCCCGGGCGCTCGCCCCCACCAGCTCCCCGTACCCTTCGGGACCGAGCAGGTCCGCCGCCTCCACGGTCTCCGGATCGTCCGGCGACCACCGCATGTAGAACGCCTTCAGTCGCCGGGGGAAGTGGGTGACGAAGAGCGGGTTCGGGGACTCCAGTGTGAGGGCGCGCTCCTCGGCGGTGCCGAGGTCGCTCCCGAACTCGACCGGGAACCCCTGGGACCTCAGACGATCGATCGCGGCCCGGTAGGCGAGCCGGGGGAACGGTGGCTCGATGGCGAGGAGCTCCTCGGGCGGACGGCCCAGCTGCGTGAGCTCAGAGGCCCGGCGCCTCGCGACCTCGTGGACCACCTGGGTGAACATCCGCTCGATGAACGTGAGAAGCTGGTCGAGGTCGCACCACGCGAGCTCCACCTCGAGATGCTGGAACTCGGTCAGGTGCCGGGGCGTCCGGGACTTCTCCGCCCGGAACGACGGGGTGATCGCGTAGACTCTCTCGTGGGGGGCCAGCATCGCCTCCAGGTACAGCTGCGCGGTCTGGGACAGGTAGCCGGGCCGGCCGAAGTAGTCGAACGTGAACGCCTCCGCCCCGCCTTCGGCGGCGTTCCCCGAGAGGATCGGAGGGGTGACCTCGAGGACCTCCTCCGTCTGGAGGAACTCTCGGAGTTGCCGGAGGAGCTCCGCCTTGATCCGGAACGTCGCCACGTGGTCCTGGGAGCGGATCACGAGGTGGCGCTTGTCGAGACGGAACTCCTCGGTCTGGTCCGCCATCACGGGGAACGGCTCCCCGGCGTGGATCACCTGGATCTCCTCGACCCGGACCTCCCGGCCTCCGGGGGCTCGACGGTCCTCCGCCACCGTCCCGGCGAGCTGGAGCGACCCCTCGATCTGGAGATGTTCGGCCGCGTCGAAGGCGGCGTCTCCCAACTGGTCGCGCCGAACGGTCGCCTGCACGGTCCCCGTTCGGTCCCGCAGACGGAGGAACAAGAGCCCCCCCGAGGAGCGGGCCCGGAAGACCCAGCCGTGGAGGCGCACCCGGCGCCCGAGAGCGTCCGGCGCGAAGACCGAGGCGACGGTGTCGTACGGCGCCGCCGGCGCTACCGGTACTCCCGCCATTTGTGCCCGCACTTCGTGCACTCGAAGATCCGGGTCTCCGGTTCGTCGGCGCCCCGGGTCTGCCGGAGGACCCAGTACGCGGTGGGGTTCTGGCACTTGGGGCACTCCTCCTGGGCGATCGGGAGGGTGACGGTCTTCTCCTCGATGACCGTCATCTCGCGGCCGACGGCCACCGACTTGCCGACCTCCTGGGGTTTGCCGAGCGGGACCTTGGTGCCGCAGCTCCCGCACTTCCAGACACCGGCGACCTTGTCCGGGCGCATGAGCCGCTTACACTTGGGGCAGAACATGGGACCCGTGCCAGCCGTGGGAGCGTATTTTACGGTTGGGGCGGCGGCCGCCCTACGTCGACAGCAGCATCTCCGGCGAGGCGGCGCTCGAGGGCGCCGCCGCGGCCGGGGCCACGCTCAGGGGCAACGGAGAGGGCTTGGTGCCGGGGGAGAGCAGGTTGCGGACGTGCTCGGTCCTCTTCGCGAGGTCCTCCTTCGTGCCGATGTCGTGGCGCACGAGGAACGTCCCCCGGACGAACGCGAGGGCCGCCTCGACGCGGGTGGCGGCCTCGTGGACCGCGCTCGCCTCTCCCACGAGAGCGACCGCGCGGCTGGTGAGCATCCGGACCTGGCCGGGCCCGGCCGGTTCGACGGCCCCGTACCGGACGTGGACGCCGAGCTTCTCGATCTCGGATTCGTCGAACTGAAGGAGGCCCCCCGCCGTGGGGGCGGTCGGGTACCCGGGCGGGACCAGGTAGCGGGTGACCGTCGCCCGTTGCCGGAAGCGGACGACGTCCGACGGCATCCGGCCGTGGGCGACGCCATCGAGGAGCAGCGCGAAGTCGCCGGGCTCGTAGAGGGCGAGCGCGTTGATCGACTCCGGGTCCCCGAACCGGGCGTTGTACTCGAGGAGCACGGGGCCCCGGGCGGTCATCATGAACCCGCCGTAGAGGACCCCTCGGTAGGCCACCCCCTCCGAGCGCAACGCCTCGACCGTCCTCTGGACGATCGAGAGCGCCTCCTCGTACGCCGAGCGGGGCACGAACGGGAGGAGGTGGTCCCGCTGAGAGTAGGCTCCCATCCCACCCGTGTTCGGGCCGGTGTCCCCCTCTCCCGCGCGCTTGTAGTCCTGGACCAGCGGCATCGGGTAGACCCCGGAATCCGTGACGAACGCCATGAGGCTGAACTCCTCGCCGTCGACGCGTTCCTCGAGAAGAACGCCGTTGCGGCCGGCCGGTTCGGCGAGGACCTGGCGGGCGTAGGCCGCCCCCTCCTCGGCGGTCTGGAAGTCCCGGCCCTGAACCGCGACGCCCTTGCCAGAGGTGAGCCCGACGGGCTTCACCACGAACGGAACGCCCAGCTCGGCGATGCGGGCCGCCACCTCGTCGGCCGTCGCCGCCACCGCCACCTTGGGAGCCCCGGGGATCTGGTGTCGGGCCAGGAGGTCCCGACAGGTACCGTTTGGAGGATTCGATCCGGGCGCCGTCCCGCGAGGGGCCGACCACCGCGATCTCGGCGTCGCGGAGCGCATCCCCGACCCCCGCCGCGAGCGGCGCTTCCGGCCCGATGACCGCGTACTGGACGCGCTCGCTCTGGGCGTACGACACCACCGCGGCCGGCTGGGTGGGGTCGAGGATCTTCACGGAGTTCGAGAGCCGGGCGAGGCCCGGGTTCACCCAGCTCGACGCGACCCGCACCTCGGCGCCGGCCGTGACCAGGGCGGCGGCGATCGCGTGTTCGCGCGCTCCCCCGCCGACCACCAGGACCCGCATGGGAGGCCCGGCACTCGGGGCGAGCCCTATAACCGTAGCCCCCGGGGAGGTCGAGATCCCCCGAGCCGCGCGATCCCGCGGCGCCACCGTTAAGAAGCCCACGCTCGTGGGCGCCCGCACCCGGCTATGGAGATCCAGGTCACCGAGAAGGAGCACGACACGCTCCGGATCGAGCTCCCGAGGGGCGAGGAAACGATCCTCGTTCCGCTCGTCGAGGCGCTCCAGGCCGAAGAGAAGGTCGTGGAGGCCCGGTATTACATCGGGCACCCGTTCCTGGACCGTCCCTCCCTCTTCCTGAAGACCAAGGGCGAGAAGCCCCAGCAGGTGCTGAAGCGGGTCCTCAAGGACCTGGCGGACCTGTACGGCGACGCCCTGCAGGACTTCGAGAAGAAGGCCGACAAGGTCAAGGCGTAGAGCCCCCACGGGCGGTCTGCGATGCTCAAGGAGTGCCCCCAGCACGGATACTTCCGGGAGGAGGCGTGCCCCGTCTGCGGACAGGGCGGCCGATTCCTCATGAACGACCGGGAGCTGGACCATCTCGGCCGGGTCATGACCGGGATCCTCCGGCATTTCCCGGAGAAGTACGGTCTCGCGGTCGACGCCCACGGATGGATCGAGCTGCCGAAGCTCGTCCAGGCGATCAACGGGCGCCACCGGGGGTACCACTGGCTTCGGGTCCACCACCTGGTCGCCATCGCGGAGAGCGATCCGAAGGGGCGCTACGAGGTCAAGGAGGACCGGATCCGCGCGACGTACGGCCACACCGTGGAGGTCGAGCTCGACCTCCCGACGGAGAACATCCCGGATTCCCTCTATTTCCCCGTGACCCCCGAGGAGTCGTCCGTCGTGCTGGAGGTCGGCCTCAAGCCGTCCGACCGGCGCAAGGTGCATCTCTCCCGGACCGCCGGGGACGCGAAGGCGGCCGGTTCGGTCCGGACACCGGAGCCCGTGATCCTCGAGATCGACGCCAAGCGCGCCCGCGTCGACGGGCTCGTGATCATGCAGGCGGGGAAGACCGTCTTTCTCACCGACGCGGTCCCGGCGACCTACCTGCGGAGGATCGAGAACCTTCCGGCGGAGGGCGAGCGCGCCGGCCCGACCGGCGAGTCCCCGGACGGATCCTCCGACTAACGGCCCATCGAGGGCGGCGTCACGCGCCGTCCGATCCACACCGCGGCGCCCAGGATCCCGACCCCGAGCAGGATCCCGCCGACGATGCCGAGGCCAAGCCCCTCGTAGAACGACAGGTTCCCGTTCTGGGGCGGCGGTATCGGCGGGCAGCAGAACGCGATGGCGCTGTAGGTGATCTCGAGGACCGCGGGAGCCCCGGCGATGGTGATCTCGCCGTCAGAGGGGGAGGCGGCGTACCCGTCGAGCGTCCCGGGCTGGTATTGATAGCTCCCGTTGGAGAGATTGGTGGTGATCCATGCCTCCAGCGCGGAGTACCCGACGCTGCTGATCGAGATCGACCAGTACGTTCCGGCGGGCAGACCCTGCTCACTGACGTTGAGCGTATAGACCGGGGAGGCGGGCGCCCGGGAGAACGCGACGTCCACCTCGACCGCTCCGAGGACGTCCACCTGCCCGGTCGCCGGTGAGGCCTGGTACCCGGACGGAGCCGTGACCTCGAACGTGTGGTTCCCGACGGGCACGCTGAACTGGACAGTGGTCCCCGAGGAGGAGGCGATGGAACTGTCCAGCTGGACGAACCAGGTCGCCCCCAGCGGGAGTCCGTACTCCAGGAAGGCCACCAGGTACGTCGGCGGGCCGGAGCTCCGGGTGAAGTTGAGGTACGCCGTGACGGGTGCGCCCGCCACGACGATCGGCTGCGGCGTGAGGGTCGCTGTCTGACCGGAGATCGGGACGATGCTCCACGGATAGCTCCCGTTCGGCTCGGCGATGGTGATCACGGAGTAGCCATGGTACGATCCCCCGGCGAACAGGACGGTCCAGACGGTCCCGTCCGGGAGGCCTCGCTCCACGAAGGTGACGTTGTAGTCCCGGGTGGGGACGGTGGGCGTGAACGTGATACCAACGCTGATAGGATCGCCGGCCACCGTGACCTGCCCGTTGGCAGGGACCTGCTCGAACCCTGCGACGGGCAACGCAGAGAAGTTGTAGGTTCCGTTGGGCACCGAGAACTGGAGCGTGCTCACGTTCCCGGTGGCGGTCGTCCCGTTGAACCGGATCGACCACGGCGTGGAGGCCGGAAGTCCGCTGGCGGTGAATGTCACAGCGTAGACGGGGAGCCCCCCCTGGGAGCCGGGGCTCAGCTCCGTCCAGGCGCCGTTCGCGTAGTCCCAGGTATCGTTCAGCCAGGCCCAGGAGATGCCGGTCCCCCCGTACATCAGGTCGTAGCCGTCGCGATAGTCGTACGCGAGGGCCTCCCCGAACCGGTTGGCCGGCAGGGACTGGTTCGCCCCGAACGTACCGGCGTTCCCGTACGGGTCGGTCCAGTTCCCGCCCTGGAACGTCCACCATATCTCCGGGTCGCTCGAGAAGTTGTCGTCGGTGACCGTGTACAGGACATCGTGGGCGGCCGCGTCATAGACCAGGCCATCGTCGTACGGCTCCGGCGGCACGGCCCCGACCGGGGATAGCTGGGTCCACGTGCCGGCGTGGAATGTCCACGTGTCCCGGTCCATGCAGAAGAGATCGTCCTGCTGCTGGTCGGTGCAGGTTCGGAAGCTGCTTCCTCCGAAAAGGAGCACGTAGCTGTCGAAGGCGTCGTAGGCCATCCCCTCCCCCGACCGGGCCGAGGGGGCGACGGAGGGGAACACCTGTGTCCAGACCCCGCCGGAGAAGCTCCAGGTGTCGTTGAGCGGGACCCCCGTGGCGTTGAGGCCCCCGAACAGAAGCACGTACCCATCGCCCGAGTCGTTGGTCAGGGCGGCGCCCAGGCGCGCCGGAGGAGAGACGGTGGGGGAGAGCTCCGTCCACGCTCCCCCGCGATAGGTCCAGGTCTGGCCGGCGGAGGTGCAGTTGGACCCGGGGCTCACGTTGGCGCCACCCAGGTAGACGACGTACTGATCCGTGTCGTCGTACGTGAGGCTCGAACCCGCACAGCTCTCGGGGGAGCTCGCCGGGGCAAGCCGGGTCCAGGTATCGTTGACGTAGCTCCAGGTCTGGGTCCCGTTGTTCGTCCCGTTCCCCGTCGCGCCGAGGAGCAGGGAATACCCGTCGTACGAGTCGTACGTCATGGCGAGGTTGTAGATCCCGAACCCGTCCGGCCCGAACGGGCCGGCCCCGCCGGCGCCGGGCGGGCGGAATTGGGAGGAGCAGTAGAAGTTCCAGTCCCGCTCCGCCGCCCGCCCGGGGATCAGGTCCGCGGGGTGGAGCTTCGCGCAGTCTGGCGAGGCCGTCGGTCCCCCCCCCGAGCCTGGGGCGGAGGCGCCGGGGTTCCCACCCTGGCTCCCGCGGCTGTACCCGGGGAACGATCCCGAGCTCACGACCACCGCGACGGCCACGGCGAGCAGGGCCCCGCCCACCCACGGATGGGCTCCCTGCCGGCGGATCCGCATCGGAGGCCCCTCTCACGAGAGCCCTCACGGGTACATGAGCGGGTCCGCCGCCCGGAGGAGCCCGGCTGAGGCGGACCCTCAGCCGATGACGACGTTCGACTGGTACTGGGTGGAGATGTAGACCGTCTGGGTGATGCCGGATCCCACGTTGTACGGGTTCTCGAAGACAAAGTAGAACATGTCCGTGTACGGCGCCGCGAAGATGATCGGGGAGGCGGAGTCGTTCGTCGTGATCCACTGGGGGTTCGCCGGCTGCCCCTGCAGGAACTGCTCGAAGCTCGACGAGTTGAACACCTCGAGGACCACGACCGTGCCGACCGGGCTCACCACCGTGTAGTTCCCGTCGATGTAGTCCTCGCCGGTGATCCACCCGCTCAAGACGGTGTAGTTCCCGGGGGCCACGGTGTAGGTCCCCTGGGTCGTCAGGGGGTCCGCGAACGTTGTCGGACCGGTATAGACCGCATCCAGCAGAGCGAAGGCGAGTCCGGCACAGACCCCCACGATGATGAACGCCCGGAGGAACTGGGCGAGACGGACCCGCTGCCGCTGGCGCTTCGGGAGGTTCGGGATCTGCTGGTCGGTGACGACATCCGACATCCCGCACGATGGGCACACCCCGACGGAGAACGGCACGGCGCGCCCGCAGTGCCGGCAGGTGCCCCACTCGTTCGGCCCGGTCACGGCGTGCGCCCCGACCGTGGGACCCCGGGGGGTGGCTTTTCCCCTTTCGTATGAACGTGGCACCGGGACACGGGGAAGGGAGTCCGTCAGGCGCGTTTCGGTCGGCCCTGCCCAAGGTTGAGCATCACGTTCTTGCGGCGGGTGAACGCGCTGACCGCGTCCATCCCCTGCTCGAATCCGAGGCCGCTCTCCTTGAATCCGGCGAACGGGGTCTGTGGGTAGGTGTTCGGGGACTCGTTCACCATCACCACGCCCGCCTCCAGCTGCCGGGCGACCATGTGGGCCGTGGAGAGCTCCTTCGTCCAGATCATCGCGAACAGCCCGTACCGGGTCTCGTTGGCGATCCGCACCGCCTCCTCCGTCGTGCGGAACGAAAGGACCGAGAGGACCGGGCCGAACACTTCGTCCCGGACGATCCGATGCCCGGGGTCGACATCCACCACCACCGTGGGACGGACGAAATTGCCCGCGGAGAGGCTCGGCTCGTTCTGCGCATCGCCGCCCGTCGCGATCCGGCCGCCGGAGGCGCGGGCCTCCTCGATGAACTCGGTGACGCGCGTCTGCTGCTCCCGCGACACCAGCGGCCCCATGTCGGTCGCGGGCTCGGCGCCCGGCCCGAGCCGGTACGCGGTGGCGATCTCCCCGACCTTGCGGACCAGCTCGTCCTTGATCGACTCGTGGACAACGAGCCGCGACCCGGCCCAGCACATCTGGCCGGCATTGCTGAAGATGCCCGTGGCGACCCCTTTCGCAGCCCGGTCGAGGTCCGCATCGGGGAAGACCACGGCGGGGCTCTTGCCCCCGAGCTCCAGGGTGGTCGGAACGAACCGGGCCGCAGCGAGCTCGGCGATCCGGCGGCCCACCTCCCCGCTCCCCGTGAACGTCACCGAGGCGCAACGGGGATCCCGGACCAGGGCCTCCCCGATCTCCGCCCCCGCTCCCGTCACAACGTTGAGGATCCCATCGGGGACCCCGGCCTCCTTCGCGACGCGGGCGAACCGAAGGGCGGTGAGGGGGGTCAGGCTGGCCGGCTTGAGGACCACGGCGTTCCCGGCCGCGAGCGCCGGGGCCACGGATCGCACCGCCAAAAGGAGCGGATAGTTCCACGGCGCGATGTGCACCGTGACGCCCAGGGGCTCGCGGACGGTGTAGTCAAGCCGGGGCCGGGGACGGGGATCGTCTCGCCGTGGACCTTGTCGGCGAGGCCGGCGAAGTACTCGAGGGTACGGACGACGTAGCCGACGTCGAACCGGGACTCCTTCAGGGTCTTGCCCATGTTGAGGGTCTCGAGAAGCGCGAACGCGTCCGACTGATCCTCGAGCAGCCTCGCCAGCTTCCAGAGCGTTCGGCCCCGCCGGGCCCCATCGTCGCCGGCCCATCCGGATTCACGGAACGCCTTCTCGGCCGCCTCCATCGCGCGCTTCGCGTCGTCGGCCGTACCGGCGGCGACCGAGGTGAGCGGCCGGTTGTCGGCCGGGTTGAGCAGTACGCGAGGTTCGCCTCGGGAGGCTGGAACGCTCTCGCCCGCGATGAACAGGTCGAAGTGGGGGTCGACGACGCCGGACATGTGCGGTCCGGAAAGGAACCGGTCCCTTAACCTTCCCGCGGTCCGGCCGTCAGGTGTCGAGCGGGTAGCTCCGGCCCTTCCAGGTGATCGGACGGCGCTGGAGCCCCCGCACGAGCGAGACCCCGATCAGGACGACATAGAACCCGACCGCGACCGGGAACCACGCCCCGTCGATCGTGCGGCCACCGACCACCCGCGAGAACCCCATGTGCTTCGCGAGGAGGGCCACCCATAGCAGGGCCCCGACGATGACGAGCGGCAAGCTGCCCGCCACCACCGCGAGCGGGAGCACCAGGAGGGGCAGCCAGAACAGCCCTACGAGACCGACCAGGAACACGAACTGCCGGACCGCGGAGAACCGGGGGCCGTGGACGTTCTTCAGAAGCCCTTCGAACATCTCCGAACGGTCACGGTACATCCGAGTGGTGATCAGGGTCGGGGCGAAGGCGATCCGAAGCACCTTGCCGGCCTTTCGGAACTCCTGGGCCAGCCCGGACGTCCTCGAGGACGGCCCCGCGCACCGCCGCATGGCCGCCGACCTCGTCGTAGGCCGAACGCCGCACCAGCGTATACTGCCCGTTCGCCATCGCCGCCCGCGAGAGAGGCTCGTTCACCCGAGGCGTACGGAAGTAGGTCAGCACCAGCTGGATCATGAACGGCAGGACGACCCGCTCCCACCAGCCGACCATCTCGAGCCGCCCGCCGAGGGTCACCAGGTCCGCGCCCTCGCGGATCCCGTACTCCACGGTCGTCCGGACCGTCGCGGGGTGGTATCGGACGTCGGCGTCGGTGAACAGGAGGAACTCCCCCGTCGCCGCCTTCGCGCCCATCGCGCAGGCCCAGTTCTTGCCGACCCACCCCGCCGGGAGGGGCGGTTCCTCGAGGAGCTGCACACGGGCTCCACGGCCACGGGCGATCTCCCGGGTCCGGTCCGACGAACCCCCGTCCACCACGATCACCTCCAGGTCGGGGTAGTCCTGGGCGAGGAGGGAGTCGAGGCAGGCCCCGATGTCGGTCTCCTCGTCCCGGGCCGCGATCACCGCGGTCACCCGGGGCCACCGATCGCGCGGGGGCGAGGGCGGCGCCGGGTCGAGCCGGGGGACCTGGTACGCCAGCACGACGGTGATGCCGTGGTAGATCAGGGTCGCCAACCCCGCCACGAGCACGACGAGGACGACGTCCAGCGGGACCATCGTCGGGGGCGAGCGCGTTCCGTATTAAGTCCCGTCCCGTCGCCGGGCCGCCCCTCGATGGAGAGCGTCACCCACCCCCGCATCCGGCCCGGCCTCCTGGAGGATCGGGTCTACCAGAGCCGGATCGCGGAGGTCGCCACCCATCACAACACCCTGGTGGTCCTCCCCACGGGACTCGGAAAGACCGCGATCGCGCTGCGGGTCATCGCCGACGCTCTCCACCGGGAACCCGCCCGGTCCGTGCTGTTCCTGGCTCCGACCCGGCCCCTCGTGATCCAGCATGGCCACAGCGTCGCCCGCTCCCTCGACGTCCCCCCGCCGGTCGTGCTGACCGGAAGCATCCCCCCGGCCAAGCGAGCGGCGCTCCTTACGCCGGGGCAGGTGGTCGTGGCGACGCCCCAGGTGATCGCCAACGACCTCGAGACGGGGGGGCTTCAGCTCGACCGGTTCTCGCTCATCGTCTTCGACGAGGCCCATCGAGCCGTGGGCGACTACCCGTATGTACGGATCGGACGCCTCAACCAGGCCGGGCCGCGCGCCCGGGTCCTGGCGATGACCGCCTCGCCCGGCGCCCGGAAGCCCTCGATCCAGGAGGTGTGGCAGAACCTCGCCATCGAGCAGTTCGAATACCGGACCACCCAGGACCCCGACGTCCAGCCGTACTTGCACGGCATCGGGGTCGAGACCGTCGTCGTGCCGGTTCCCCCCGACGTCCGGTACATCGCGATCCTTCTCCGGACCGCGGTCCAGCGGCAGGTCGATGGCCTGGTCCGAGGTCGCCGGATGAACGAGACCGGCGCCCCCCGTCGGGATCTCCTCGAGCTCGGCGTCCGCCTCCGCCGAGAGATCGAGTCCTCTCGGCAACGCGGCGATTCTCCGGCCGCCGGCACGTGGGCGGCGGTCACGGCTCAGGCGGCCGCAATGAAGGGTCTGCACGCGTTGGAGCTCATCGAGTCCCAGGGCGTTGAGGCCCTGCGGGAGTTCCTCGAGAAACAGGAGGGGGTCGGCGGTGCCAGGATGACCCCGTCCCAGCGGGAGTTCCTGACCGACCCGGACGTCGTCCGGGCCCGCGAGGAGCTTCGCCGCCTCACGATCGAGCACCCGAAGATCGCCACCGCCATCGGGATCGTCAAGGACCAACTGACCCGGGCGCCCCATTCCCGGGTGATCCTCTTCGCCCAGTATCGCGAGACCGGACGCGTCCTGGTGGAGGGGCTCACCCGCCTCGGCGAGCCCGCCATCCGCCCGGCCCGGTTCGTGGGCCAGGCCTCCCACGGTATCGACGAGGGCCTCTCCCAGAAGGAGCAGGGCGCCGTGCTGGACCGGTTCCGAACGGGGGAGATCAACGTCCTGGTCGCGACGTCCGTGGCGGAAGAGGGCCTCGACATCCCGTCGACCGACCTGGTCATCTTCTACGAGCCGATCCCATCGATGATCCGGACCATCCAGCGTCGCGGCCGCACCGGGCGCGCCCGAGCCGGGCGGGTCGTCGTGCTCGTCGCCGAAGGGACCCGGGACGTGGGCCTGGAGCGGTCGGCGCGCGGGAAGGAGCGGAGGATGCACGACCTCCTCGAGGAGATCCAGTCCGAGGCCCGGAAAGGCCGCCTCCCCCCGCCGCCTCCCCCGCCGGCATACCAGAGGACCCTCACGGAGTTCCCCTGAGCCGGGGACCGGCTGACCGTCCGGTGCTGCCGAAGCCGCCCTGCCGGGAGCCGGACCTGCGCACCTCACCGAGGATGAACCGCGCCGGTAGGTCGTCGACGAGGCGGATCTGACCGATCCGGTCGCCCCGCTCGATCCGGTATCGGCCCGCGCCAAGGTACGTGAGGGGGACCTTCACCTCGCCGTCGTAGTCCCGGTCGATGGTCCCGGGCGCGTTCGCCATCACCACCCCCTTGGTACTGAGACCGCTGCGAGGGCGGACCTCCAGGAACGTCCCCGGCGGCGAGGTCATGCGCAACCCGGTCCGGACGAGTGTTACGACCCCCTTGCGGAGGTCGGCCGGCTCGGCGGCGCGAAGATCGAAGCAGGCGGACCCCTCGGTCGCCCGGGCCGGGAGGGGCAGCTCCGGGAGCCCGGCGACCCGCTCTACGACAATCCGACGCGCCCGGGTCGGCATGCGAGGGGGAACGACCTCTCGGCTTGTAGGTTACCGGCGGTCCTACGCGGGGCCGGGGGATTCCGGGCCCGGCTCGGTCCCGAGGGCCGCCGCCAGGAACCGGGCCACGAGCCGGCCTTCCGCCCGGCGGAGCATCTTCCCCAGGGCGGGCGGGCTCGTCCCGGTCGTCCGGGAGAGCCTCGTGAGGGTGATCCGTCGGGGTACGGCGCAGTACCCCAGCGCCCAGGCCCGGGCGAGCGCCGCGCGTTGTTTCTCCGTCAGGGATGCGGCGGCCGGGTCTCCCACCAACGGGTGCGCGCCAGCCCGCAGGACCCGATGGGGGATCTCCTCCCGGGCGAGGCGCGCGAGGATGCGACGGACCACGGGCTCGGGTCCGTGGAAGGTGGCGACCACCCGCTCCGCGTCCATCCGGAACGGGGCGGTCAGGGTGATCTGCCCCCCGGCAAGCGTGAGCCACTTCCGGAGCGTCGGGGGATTGCGCTGACGGACGAGCACGATGTAGTCGCGGGTCCGGGGCCGGCGCTCGACCAGTTCGAACGACTGGAGGCCGTACAGGCGTCGGATCCGCCGCGACTCACGCTCCAGCTCGTCGGCCTCTCGGAGGGCTCCCCGACGTCGGATCCGGAGCAGCTGGAGCCGCCACCCGTGCTCGAGACGCAGGGTCTCCAGGAGTTCCACCTCCTCGTACCGGGCGAAGAACTTCGGGGGGATCACGCCCAGGAGCTCCAGGTCCTCGGTCCGGAGCTCGAGGGTGACCGTGGGCATCCGCGCGCGATGCCGGAGTTCTCCTATGAACCTTGCTCGGGGGCGCGGCCTCCCGCCGACCGTTAAGTGCCGGTCGGGGCTCACGCCCGACAATGGCGTTCCGCTCTCTCGGAGAGTTCCTGGCCGCGCTGGAAGAACGCGGGGAACTCCTGAGGATACGGACCCCGGTCAGCCGGGACCTGGAGATCACCGAGATCACCCAACGGGCGGTCCGGCGCGATGGCCCGGCGCTCCTGTTCGAGAACGTCTCGGGGAGCGCATGGCCGGTCGCGATGAACGTTCTCGGGTCTCCCCGCCGGATCGCCTTCGCGCTCGGGGCGGAGAAGCTCGAGGACGTGGCCGAGCGGATCACCCAGCTCGTACGGATGCGCCCTCCCGCCGGCGTCCTCGGCGCCATCCGTGACCTGGGAGGCACGATCGAGACCCTCGAGACCCTCCGATCCCTCGCCCCCAAGCGGGTCCGCTCGGGTCCGTGCCAGGAGGTCGAGGAGGCCGACGTGAACCTCGACCGGATCCCCATCCTGAGATGCTGGCCGGGCGATGGGGGTCGGACCATCACGTTCCCCGTCGTGATCACGAAGGACCCCGATTCGGGCGAGCCCCACACGGGGGTCTATCGCCTCCAGCAGGTACTCTCCCACCACCTTGGGCATGCACTTCCAGATCCACCGCATCGGCGCCGGGAACTACCGGAAGTGGGCGGCCCGGGGCGAGCGGATGCCGGTGGCGGCGGTGATCGGCATCGATCCGGCCACCGTGTTCGCCGGGCTCTCGCCGGTCCCCGAAGGGGTCTCGAACTTCGTCTTCGCGGGGTTCCTCCGGAAAGAGCCCGTGGAGCTCGTTCACGCGAAGACGGTCGACCTCGAGGTGCCGGCCCAGGCCGAGCTGGTCCTCGAGGGGTACGTGGACCCCACGGAGCGCCAGGTGGAGGGGCCGTTCGGTGACCACACCGGTTACTACTCCGCGGCCGAGCCGTTCCCGGTGTTCCACGTCACCCACGTGACCCATCGCGAAAAGCCCGTCTACCTCAGTACCGTCACCGGACGCCCACCGACGGAGGATGCGATCATGGGGCAGGCGGTGGGGCGCGTGTTCCGGCCGGTGGTCCGGCTCCTCCTCCCCGAACTGGTCGACCTGAACCTCCCGATGGAGGGGATCTTCATCAACGTCGCCATTGTCGCCATCCGCAAGGGCTACCCCGGCCACCCCCGCAAGGTGATGCACGCCCTCTGGGGGGTCGGCCAGATGATGTTCACCCGGTACCTGATCGTCGTCGACCATGACGTCGACGTCCACGACCTCCGGGAGGTCCTCTACCGGGTGGCCCTCCAGGCCGATCCGGAGCGCGACCTCGAACTGGTCCACGGCCCCGTCGACCAGCTCTCGATCTCGAACCCGGTGCCCAACTTCGGCGCCAAGGTCGGTATCGACGCCACGAAGAAGGGTCCGGAGGACGGATTCCCCCGCCCGTGGCCCGACGAGATCCGGATGGACCCGGAGGTGGTGCGGCGCGTGAACGACCTCATCGCCAAGGAGCCCACGCTCGAACGGCTCCGCGGCGCGGCCCCTCCGTGACCGAGGGCCCGTCCGGGCCGGGCCGGCTCGCCGAGCTCGGCCGCCTTCTGGAGATCCAGAACCTGGGGCTCAACCTGCCGTTCGCCGTGGCGTTCCTCCTCCTGGCCGCCCACGGACTTCCGAGCCTGTGGACCACGGTCCTGCTCGTCGTGGCGTTCGTCGCCGCGCGCAACGCGGGGCACAGCTTCAACCGGTACGCGGACCGGGACCTGGACGCCCGGAACCCACGGACCCAGGGTCGGGCCCTGGTGACCGGGCGGGCCTCTCCTCGGGCCGTGCTGGCGTTGACCGTCATCAGCGCGGCCATCGTCGTGATCGCAGCGGCCCTTCTCAACCCGCTCGCGCTCCTCCTCTCACCCGTCGCCCTCGCGCTGGTCCTCGGGTACAGCGTGACCAAACGCCGTACCTCGCTCACGACGCTGTTCCTGGGACTGGTGGAGTGTGTGACGCCGGCCGCGGCCTACATCGGAGTGACCGGCACGCTTCCGCCCCCTGCGCTGCTGGCGGTGGGAGGCATCTTCGCCTGGGGCACGGCGTTCGAGACGATCCACAGCCTCGGGGACCTGGAGACCGACGCGGCGCTCGGGCTCCCGAGCCTCCCCCGACTCCTCGGCGAGCCGTGGGCCCTGCGGTTGATCCCGGCCTTCCACGCGACCGCGCTGATCCTGCTCGGAGTGTTCGGGTGGGCGCTGGGGCTTTCCGCCCTGTACTTTGTCGGCCTTAGCGCGATGGCGGTGGTGGTCGCGCTCACCGACCGCGAAGTGTTCCGGCATCCGAGGGACGCGCGCACCGCGTTCCGCCGGGATTTCGTCCTCAGCGCACTGTACCTGGCCGGGACCGTGGTCGCCCTGTTCGTTCCCCTCTGAACGAAGCCGCGCCGCGCGGGAAGGCTCCCCATTTACCGGAATATTCGGACCGTTATCGGAATTGTAGGTAGATTAGATAAACCCGGATGGGGTGGGAATTCCGAGGCGAACGATGCCGCAAGTGATGATCGGGCTCTCAGCGCGGGACTACCGGACCACCAACGAGGTATGGCGGATGGCGAAGCGCCACCTGAATCCGCTCGTTCGACGCCGAATCGGATGGCGCGGACGCTCCAGCTTCCTCCGTCAGCTGATCCTGTACGGGTTCGAGAAGGCGAGCGAGAACCCCGGCGAGTTCCTTCGGCAGGTGCGGGATACCCACGACCCGATGGTCGGCAAGCGCGGCCGCTCGGAGGCGGGCGCCGATCGACGCGAGGCACTGGTGGCCGCCTGGGAAGCGTACTTCCCCGGCAACGCTCCCGGGAAGTCCCGGGGCCGAAAGGCGAAGGGCGACAGCTCCGGGTAGCCGGCCGCAACAGGTTTCTCCCCTCCCCGCTGGGCGCGGGGAGGGAAGGCATGGTTCGGAGCGTCGAGGCGTCGGAGGGTCTGGCCCTCCTGGGGGTCGGCCGGATCGGCGACCTCACCCTCCCGGTCCCGGGCCTCGCGGTGCCGGACGGAGACCGGGCGACCTCCGCCGCCGACCGGTTCGATCCTGTCATCTCCGCTCGGGGCCGCCCCTGGGAGGCGGCGACTCGTGCTCCAGCGCTCGGGGGCGAGGCTGGAGATCGAGTTCCCCGTGCCGACCCCAGAGGTATCCGGGGTCCCCGGGGGCTGGGAGGCGGCCGCCCCCGGTGTGGCGGTGGTCCACTGGCCCCTCTCGGAGGAGGAGCTCCGTACGCTCCGCGTGGCCCACCCCGACCTCGTAGTGCTTGGGAATGCCCGCACGCTTCTCTCCGAGGGACGCTCGTTCGTCCAGGCGGTCCGCGCGCTTCGGATCGGGGCGGGCGCCGGCGCGTTGCTCTGGGCCCCGCGAGTGACCCTCCCCCACCGGGTGGCGTTCCTCGTCTACGCGGGCATCGACCTTCTCGACGCTACGGAGACCCTCCTGACCGCCGGCGCGGACCGGTTCGAGCCGGCGATCGGCACCCTCGATGCGGCATCGGCCGAGAAGGAAGGGCTCGCCGGGGGGCCGGAGATCAGTCCTCCCGAGGCGGTCGGGGCCCTCGAACGCGGGACGCAGGCCCTGGCGGTGCTGTCCCAGGAGCTCGCCCTGGTGCGGGCGTGCCTCCGGGCGGGTCGACTCCGGGAGCTGGTCGAGGCTCGCCTCACTGCGGAGCCGCTCCTCGCCGAACTCCTGCGGTACATGGACGCAGGCGCCGGCGATCTTCTCGACGAGCGGGCGCCGGTTCTCGGCGGACCCACTCGCACGTATGTAACGGCCGAGGCGCTCCGACGCCCTGAGGTCGTGCGCTTCCGCGCCCGGCTCCAGTAACGATACCGGCCGCCGTCGTCCAAGGAAGTTCTGCTCCTCGTCCCATGCTCGCGGACGAAACCGTACCGGAACTCGCACTCCCATCGACGGTTCTCCCGGGCGCTCGAGGAGCTCCCCGCCCTCGTCCGGGTCCACACTGTCTCGGTGACGTCCCCCCTGGGGGTCGTCCCGCGGGAGCTCGAGGACGTCCCCCCGGCCCGCCAGTACCGATATCCCCGTCACGGGCGACTGGAACGAGGCCGAGCGTGAGTGGGTGGTCCTCGCGGTGCGCCACCTTCTCGCCCACGGGCGGTACAAGAGCGTGATCGCCCACCTCGATCCCGAGGAGTACCGTTTCCTCACTCCCGTCCTTTCCGGGGCACCGAACGTTCGCTGGACCCTCTCCGACCATCGGTCCACCGCGCCCGGTGCGCTCACTACCCTCCGCGACGGGGTGGGGGAGGCCCTGCGCGACCTCCGCTCGCCGCCCGGGGGTCCGCTCGCCGTCGTCCGGGAGGAGCTGCAAGAGATCGCGGCGGTCCAGTTCGGACGAGCCGCGGCCGACCGGCTGTTCGCTCCCCCTGTTCGCCTGCACGGACGGCCGTGGGCGCAACGGATCACCGACGGCACCGGGGTGGACCTCGCGACCTGGCAGGAGACGCGGGGGCTCTTCCATCTCACGGCCGCCGGGGGGACCCGCATCGCGCCGAGCCGTGTCCTATGGGTCGAGGTGGCGGAGGGGATCGATCTGCACGGTGACCTGTTCACCCCCGGGGTCCGGTCGGCGGACCCACTGATCCGGGTGGGGGATGCGGTGGTCCTGACCCGCAGCGGGGAGGCAGTCGCCGTCGGCGAGGCACGATTACCCGGTCGCCTGATGACCGAACTTCCCCGGGGGCTCGCCGTCTCGGTCCGCCACCGGGTGAAGCGGCCCGACGGACCGACAGGCACATGACGAGGTATCCATCCTCGGCTGGGTAGGGCCGGTGGTCTAGCGGTTAGGACATCGCGCTTACAACGCGGGGATCGACGGTTCGAATCCGTCCCGGCCCAGCCCCTCTCCTTGATTCGAATTAAGGAGTCGGCTATGTTATCGCCGCGTCCCGGGCGCTCCAGAGGCGAGATAGATGGCGATCCAGGATGCCCTATCGGTCCCGGCCGTGATCTTTGCGGACGACGCTCGGCTCGCGACCGTCGAGCGCGCCGCGCGGCTGACCCAGGAGCGGAGCGTGCTCCGATGGGGGGGCCTCTCGGGCATCCTCGGCGCGATCGTCTTCCTGATCAGTATCGTCTACCAGGTCGTGTTCGTCGGGACCCAGACCACGGCCCCCGGCGCCGGACCCGTGATGCGGTTCCCCGGCGTTCAGACCCAGATCGTCGTCGGGCAGACTCTGTTCCTGCTCGGCGTCCTCCTGTTCGTGCCCCTGTTCATCGCCCTGTACCGCGTCCTCCGGAGCTCGAGCCTCGCCCCGGCCCTCTTCGGGGGGCTCCTGAGCTTCCTTGGTCTGGCGGTGCTCGCCGTCGAGAGCGAACCGAACGTCGCCATGGCCCAGATCTCCGCCCAGTACCACGCCGTGGGAGCGACCGCCGCCCAGCAGGCCACCGCGGTCCAGCTCTGGCAAGCGACCCAAGCGATGTTCAACCAGTTCGACACGTGTGCGTACATCTTCCTCTCAGCGGGTTTCATCATCCTCGGCGTGGCGATGCTCCGGGCCGTGCCGTTCGGCCGACTGCTCGCCGCCGTTAGCATCGCGTTCGGTGTGGCCGGGCTTCTTGCCTTGACCGCGTTCGCGGTGGACTCCGCGGCGTTCTCCCCGTTCGCCCTGCTGACCTTCGCTGTGTTCCCTCTCCTGTTCGGTTGGAAGACCTTCCGCCTCTCCGGCGCTCCGTCGGCGACCGCCCCGGCCGCGGTCTCAGCGAGCATCTGCCGGGCGCGCCACGGCGAGCGGGGCCCTGACGCCGCCATCCCCGGCCCCCTCCGGCGACGTCCGGGGTTTCAGGCGCCCCCCGCCCGGAGGGGCTCGGATCCACCGGGGCGGTGCGGGAACCCCCTCCTCGGACCCCAGAACGACCGGCCATGAGAGCGATCCTCTGGACGGAATACGGCCCGCCTGGAGGCCTGGTGTTGGCCATGGTACCTCGACCGGCGCCGAGGGCGCACGAGCTCCTGATCCGGGTGCGAGCGACGACCGTGACCGCGGGCGACTGCGAACTGCGGGCCCTCCGACTCTCACTGGGGTTCCGCCTCCTCGTGCGGGCCCTCATGGGCCCGACGAGGCCTCGGCCCAAGGTGCTGGGTCAGGAGCTGGCGGGGGACGTGGAAGCGGTCGGGAAGGACGTCCACCGGTTCCGCCCGGGCGACGCGGTGTTCGGCACGACCGGATTCGGCTTCGGGGCGTACGCCGAGGACATCTGTCTCCCGGAGGATCCCCGCGGAGCCGCCCTGGCGATCAAACCCGCCCACCTTGGTTACGAGGAGGCCGCGGCCGTCCCGACCGGGGCGCTCGAAGCGCTCCATTTTCTGAGGAGGGCCGGTGACCTGCGCGGACGACGGGTCTGCATCGTGGGGGCGGCCGGGGGGATCGGGCTGTTCGCTGTCCAGCTGGCCAAGCACTTCGGAGCCGAGGTGACGGCGGTGGATGTCGAGGGGAAGCTCGAGCTCCTTCGATCTGTCGGCGCCGATCGCGCGATCGATCACGCCCGCCAGGATTTCACGGCATTGGGAGAGCGCTTCGACGTGATCCTCGATGTCGTGGGGTCGACCCGTTTCGCCGCGAGCCTCGCCACCCTGGCCGAAGGGGGTCACTACCTCGTCGCCAACCCGAAGGTGTCGACGATGGTCCGGGGGATCTTGGCCCCTCTGAGACACCGCAAGAAGGTTGAGTTCCGCGCCGCCGCCCAACGGTCCGAGGACTTGGTGTTCCTCGGCCATCTCCTTGAGGCCGGGTCAATCCGCGCGGTCATCGACCGTCGGTATCCCCTCGACCAAATGCCCGCCGCACACCGATACTTCGAAACCGGAGCCGCCCGAGGACGTGTCGTCGTCACGGTGTAGGCGACCAGGCCCCGTGATCTGGGGTCTGGTCGACGGGACCCCTCCTGGCCCCCTCATAGAGGTCGAACGACGTCGGATGAGGAGGATCGCTTCTGGTCCGGTGCCGCCGGTGACCCGTCAAAGGGCACCAACCCGCGCGCGGTCCGAGACTACCGACCGCAGGCCCGCTCAGGGTTCGGCCTCGATGCGACGGATCTTCAGATCCGCCTCGGCAAGGCGGCGATCGCTCTCGCCCGCTTTCCGAAGGTCCGAGACGAGCCCCGTCTCGGCCGCCCGGTTCTCACTATCCTCCATCCGAACCGCGGCCTCGGCGCGCTCGAAGTTCGCGTCCTCGAGCCGCTGGGATCTCGCGGTGACAGGAAGCCCGCCTTCGGACGCGGTCATGGTCATCCGCCTCGCTCGGACGGACCCGCCGCTATCCGTCGGACCTTGACCCTGAGAGCCGGCCCGAGCGGGGCGCTCCAGGCAGGGGGCGGCAGGGATAGGATACGACCCGGGAGCCACAGGTAAACCATGGTGGTGCGCCTCCCAGCTCAGCGGCCGTCGGAGGTAGTGGTGCGATGGGCGAGGAACCGGTTACGCCGGCGCCGAGGGACCTTCGAGCCTTCTAGGAAGGTGCGCCGCTTGCGCCCCTTCGGCTCCGCTTCCGTGAGCTTCCCGCGGGTCCGGCGCGGCATCGTCTTCCCCTCGAGGAAGGAGACTTTGCCTTTCCGCTTCGTCATCATCAGGACGCTCATCAGGGGCCTCGCGCATAACCCGTCGCTTGATTGGACTCAAGCCGGGGCTTACCCCATCCTGTGTGTGTCCCGCTCCGGGGAGTGACACGACGACCGAACCTGGGATCGAGAGCACCCCTCCCCCTGTCTCCGCGGAGCACGGTCCGGCGGTGCGGGGGGCCACGGTCACGTACCTCGGCCACGCCGGCCTGATCATCGAAAGCGGAGGAGAGTGCCTCGTCACGGATCCGATATTCTCCGATCGCATCGGGCGGGTATTCACCAAGCGAATGGCCGCCTCGACGGTCCGGCCCGAGGAAGTTCGCGGGATCGTAGGGATCCTGATCTCGCACGGCCACCACGACCACCTGGACTACCCGGTCCCTCAAGCGTCTGGGTCGAACCGCCCCCGTCGTGACACCCTGGGGCCTCGCCCCCCACCTCCGGTTGCATGGACACGCCGACGTCCGGACCCTCCGACATTGGGAGTCGACCGACCTGGGGTCCTGGCGGATCGTAGCGGTGCCGGCGCGCCACTTCGGCGGGCGCCTACCGTTGGTCCACACCTCCGGCTACCAGGGGTATGTGGTCTCCGGGCCGGCGACGATCTACTTCGCCGGGGACACTGGTTTCGACGCGGCGATGTTCGTTGAGATCGCCCGTCGTTTTCGCCTCGACCTGGCGGTGCTTCCGATCGCCGGCGCGGTGGCACCGTGGTATCGCCGGAACCACATGAACGCCGTTGAGGCCCTGGAGGCGTTCCGGATCCTCCGGGCGAGCCGGATGCTCCCGATCCATTTCGAAACGTTTCCCGCCTCCTTCGAACCGGCGCACCGCCCCGCCAGCACCTCCTCGCCGAAGCCGCCCGGCTCGGGATCATCGACCAGGTCACCGTGCTATCGGAGGGAGAACGGCTGCGGACCCCTGACGGAGCTCCCTTCGGTCAGTCGCCGCCCCGGCAGGCACCCGGCGGCGAGACGGCGGCGACCGCCGAGTTCCCCTCTTCACGGGAGGCCGCGAATGTGGAGTGACCTCCTGCTGCTTGTCGTGGGTCTGCTGGTGACCATTGACGTGGTCGCGGTGCTCACCCTCGTCTTCTTCGAGCGACGGGACCCGGAGAGCGTCCTCGCGTGGATGTTCACGGTCCTGACTCTGCCAATCGCCGGATTCGTCCTGTACCTGATCTTCGGGTTCAAGTACTTCAAGACCCGCGCCTTCGGGGAGAAATCGACGGGCGATCAGGTGATCCTCGCCCGGGTCCGGGGAGGCAAGGAGCCCGGCATCGTCGGTGAGCGGGAGGACCACCTCGCCGACCTGGTCCCCTACCCTGAGCTCGCCCGGCTCCTGGTGGCCGACAGCGCCGCGTTCCTCACGACCGGCAACCAGGTAGATGTCTACACCGATGGACCGACCAAGTTCGACGCCCTGTTCGAGGCGATCCGGGGGGCGAAGCACCACATCCATCTGGAGTACTACATCCTGCGCGACGATGCGCTCGGCGAACGGTTGCTCACCCTTCTGGAGGCCAAGGCCCGCGAAGGTGTGCAGGTCCGCCTCCTCTACGACGATCTCGGTAACAAGATCCCGCGACTTCGGTACCGGACCCTGACGCAAGCCCGGGGGGCGGGTCTCGGGGTTCTACCGGGCCCTCGTCCCGTCAGTGGGATTCCGCCTGAACTATCGGAACCACCGGAAGATCGCCGTGATCGACGGTGCGGTCGGGTTCATCGGCGGTTTCAACATCGGGGAGGAGTACCTGGGCCATGGGCCGCTCGGTGCCTGGCGGGACACCGCCGTACGGATCCGGGGCGGGGGGGTCCAGGCCCTCCAGCTGCGTTTCATCCTCGACTGGAACTACGCCACCAACGAAGGCCTCTCGCTCGGGGGCGCGTACTTCTCGGCGTCCCCCCGGGAGGGGTCGGCGTCGATCCAGATCGTCAGCGGCGGGCCCGACACGACCTGGAACCCCCCGAGGGAACAGTATGTGAAGATGGTCGGCTCCGCGAAGCGGACATGCTACCTGCAGACCCCCTACTTCATCCCGGACCCGAGCATCATGGTGGCGCTTCGGATCGCGGCCCTCAGCGGCGTCGACGTCCGGATCATGATCCCGAGCAAGGCCGACCAGCCCCTCGTCCACTGGGCCTCGCTCTCGTTCGCCGCCGAGCTCCTGGACGCCGGAGCGAGGGTCTTCGCGTACACGGCAGGGTTCCTCCATGCGAAGACCGCCACGATCGACGACAGCGTGACCTCGGTGGGGACCGCGAACTGGGACCTTCGGAGCTTCAAGTGGAACTTTGAGACCAACGCGGTGATCTTCGACGCCGCCCTCGGCGAGAAGTATCGACGGATCTTCGAGGACGACATGACCCGGTCCACCGAGATCACCCGGGAGTCCTACGCGGCCCGGGGCCTCGCCGTCCGGATCAAGGAGTCCGTCTGCCGTCTGTTCTCAGGTGCGCTGTGAAGGACGGCGCGGGTTCCGCCCCGGCGCCCCGACTGCCCCGGTAGACGAGCGCCGGCGCGAGAAGCGCCAGGACCGGGACCGTCAACAACGGGTACTGCCAGCCTCCGAGGGGGAACAGGATCGAGACCAGCGGAGCGATGAGGACCAGGAGGAGGAGCGCATAGACGACCCCACCCCCGAGAAGCCACCCGTCGAGATAGCGCCGACCGGCGAGGGAGAGGCCGACCACGATGCCGAGGCCTCCCAGCCAGGCGAGCCACAGCCCCAGGGCCGCCGAGTAGGCGGTCAGCGGTTGCGCCGCCCGCAGGCACGAGAGCGCACTGCTCGGGGCCGCTTGGATGCACTGGACGATGGAGGGCGTGGAATACAGTGCGCTGAGCGTGGAGACGGCCAGGAGGACGAGGCCCACCGAGCCCACGATGGCAAGGGCCGAGGCCACGAAGAACCATCGGTCGAGCTTCCGCAGTGCCGTAAAGCCGAACCGGTAGATCATCAGGGAGACCGCGAAAACGATCGCACCGACGAGGACGAACACGGCCGTGAACTGGACAAGGGTACTGCTGATCGCGACGAGCCCGAACAACCGGTAGAGCGCGATCAGGTTCAGGGAAACGGGGAGGACGAGGCCGATCATCCCGCCGACGAGGCCCACGGCGGCGCCTGCCCGGAGCCGTCGGAGGCCCTTCTGTTCGTCGACAGGCTCACTCGCCGGGACCTGGGTCATGGCTCCCTCCTAGGGGGGCACGGAACCGGACGGTCGGACCGGGAGGATACCCGGATCACCGGCTCGGTCAGAGAGGAAGCCAAGCACGCGACCACGAGATAGCTTTCGTCATCGGGGGCGGCCGGTCTCCTCCGACGGGTCCGCCCGGGGACCTTGCGACCGGGCCCGGTAACGGAGCGGGGTGCTCGACGGGAGCCGCGCGACGGTCGGGCCGGCGCTCCGGCCCGGCGACGAGGCATCGCTCGGGCCGGTGTCCGCTTTGTCATCGACATGAGCCCCCCATGGGCCTACAGGGTCAGGTGGCCGAGGTACAGCTCCACGACCGCCATCACGACTCGCGGCTCGATCCCTCCAAGCATGGTCCCCCCTCTCAGGTGACGAGGTCGGCGGGGGCCGGGGGCGGGGTCTCTACGACGGTAGCCGGTGGCACGGAGAGCCTGACATCTCGGGCCAGCTTCCCGCTCGCCTCGGCGATCTCCCGGACGGCCGTGCGGCTCGCGTCCAGGACCGCGGTGGCGGCATCGGCCAACACCTGCCCCGAATCCTTGACGAAGGCCTTGCTGCCGTCCACGACCCCCGTGCCACTCTCGGCGGGGACCTGGGGGATCTTCGGGGTAGGTGCGGGGTTCTGCTCTACGGTTGCACTCTCCATTTGATGAACCTCGATCCACTTGGACTGTCCCACCCCGGTCCCGGGGGTTATAGCTGACCTTGGGCCGGCTTGAGGTCCAAGCGACCCCGCCCGGCGTTCGGCGGCCGCCGGAGGGCCGGCGGACCCCGTCCCCCGGAGCCACCACGCGAGGTCCCAGGGGAGCCGCCCCCGGCATGGTGGCGTTGGGGACAGAGGCGCCCCCCGACGCACGAATGCGTGGCGGGCCTAATCCAAATATGGCCCGCTCCTCACCCGGGCACGCCCGGCGCGGCGATTCGGAGGGGTCAACCGTTGCGTGTGCTGATCGTGGATGACGACGGAGAGTTCCGTCGCGATCTGAGCGCCCTGCTGGTCGACGGTGGGCACACCGCGACCGAGGCTCCCTCGGCGGTCCGGGCCGTCGAGGCCCTCGAGCACGGAGAGTTCGATGTCATGTTCACGGACCTTCGGATGGGGCGGCAAAGCGGCATGGAACTCCTGACCCAGGCCCGGGAGAGGTGGCCCCGGCTCCTGGTGGTCATGCTGACGAGCAAGGCGACGGTCGAGACCGCGGTCCAGGCCCTGCATCTGGGAGCGTTCGACTACCTCCGCAAACCGGTTCAGCCCCACCAGGTCCAACGCGTCCTGGAGCTCGTCGGCCAGCAGCTGGCCCTCATCCGGGTCGGGGCGAAACCGATGGATGCGGGCCGGTACGCCCGTACCCTCGCCGCGGAGGGTGGGTACGAGGTGCTGCTCATCTCGCCGCCGCCGGTGCCTCGGCCAGCGGAAAAGGTCAGCTACATTCCGCTCGACCCCGAGAACCCGTTCCGGATCGGGGACGCGGTCCGGGAGTTCGTCGCTCCGAAGGAGCGCGCCGCCGTGGTCCTGGCCGCGATCGAGGAGCTGTTGGCACGCCATCGCGCCGAGGAGGTCACAACGCTCCTCGATCAGATCCGCATGGTCCTTCAGGGAAAGGGTCCTCTCGCCGTCGGGTATGATCCGGACAAGATCACCGCGACCGGGGCCCTGGCCGTGCGTTCGTCGATCATGTCGGCCGACGCCAGCACGACCCTGGAGTCGCTGGACAACCCGATCCGGCGGCTCGTCCTCCTGCGGCTCGTGGACGGCCCCTGCAGCTTCATGCAGGCGATGGAGGCGGCCCATCTGGACGACACCTCCAAGATCGCGTTCCACCTGCGCAAGCTCACCGAGAGCGGGCTCGTCACCCACCTGGCGCGCGAGCGGTATCGTCTCACGCCCCGGGGCCGAGGCGCCACCCGGATCCTCGAGGAGATCGACCACCTCGACTCGGTCAAGGGAAGCGGGAACCGGGTCTTCGCATCGAAGGCGCCGAAGGTCCGAGCCGGTAGATCCTGAAGGGGACCCGGCCTTGCGCTCCAGGGCACCCCCGCCCCGGCGGCGGGCCCGCTGAGAATCCTGAGCCGCCGACCGGCGAGCCGCGAGCGCGCTCAGGCGGGTTCGGGGCGGGACCCCTCCACAACGGGGGCCACTGCGAGCGCCGGCGCCGTGGGCTAGGTCCGTTCGATGGTGTCGCCGGTGCGGATACGGCCCGGCTCGATCACCGCCGCGTACCAGCCACGACGGCCGACCATCGCCTTCACGAAGCGAGCGCCGTGCTCCGGACCGATGTAGGGCAGCAGGTGGAGGTTGGTGCAGGGGGTGCAGGGTTTCGTCACTCGGAGGAGCGCGCCGCCGATCCGGAGCCGATCCCCGGGGTGGATCTCGTTGTACGGGACCCCCTCGGTCGTGATGTTCTCGCCGATGTCCCCCTCCTGGACCGGCCAACCCTCCCGGTTCAGCGTCTGGATCATCTCTACGGGCATCAGCAGCACTGCCTGGTCCGAGGCATCTTTCAGATCCTCGTGCCGGTACCGGTTGAAGTCGTCCTGGACCCCGGAAGCACTCACGAGGATCTCGCCGGTCGCGGGCTTGGGTAGACCGTGTTCCCCAGGGGTCTCGGGCTTGCGGTGGAGGGAGCGGACGCGGCCGCGGGCAGTCCGCGGGTCGCCGAAGGGCGACCCGAAGCGGAGGACGTCATGATTTACCCGAGCGACGAGGGGCCTCATGGCCCTGCCGCTCTCCCTTCGTTGCCGCCTCGTTCTCAGCGACGCGGGACTGCACGAGGCTCGTCACCAGCGTCGTCGGCGGGGGGCGGCGAGAGGAGAACCGGATGCACCCCCTTCCCACATCCCACCCCTCCAGCTCCTTCGAGTGGATGAGGAGGTCCTTCGTTCCCCCGATGTACAATGTGCAGTGGTCCCCCCGGGCCGCGAATCCCACCAAGGGGCCGGCCTGGTGGTAGTACGGCATCTTGTAGGTGATTCCCTCGATGGCGGCCGGAGCCGCGCCCCGGATCGTCTTGCGGAGGGCGCAGAGGGCGCTGCGCGTAGGCTCCGGCAGCAGTGCGAGATACTCCTCGACCGCCGTCGGTCCAGCGGGCCGGTTCCCGGGCACTCTCACCGAATCCTCCGACGCCCCATGAACGTGGTGGACCGCGACCCCGAACTCCCAAGAGGGTCCGGTCCGAAACGGATGGGAAGGGTGAGAAAGGGTTGGAGCTCCGAGCGGGTCTCCGCCCGCGTGGCCGTCCGATCAGGCCGCGGGGGCTCCCTGGCCCGCCGGGGCGCCGACCCGCCATCTGTCTCGGGGGCGCCGCCGAACTCCGCGATCTTCGTCCAGCTCTTGAAATGCCGCTCGATGAAGTAGTCGAGGCTGTAGCGGCTGGGTCCGTAGGTCGCGTTCACGAGAATGAGCCCGAGGAACGCCACGGCGTAAATCAGCCCGGTACCGACGTCCGTGCCGCCGGAGCCGCTCTGGTAGGGGCCGCCGAATCCCTCAGGGACCGCCCAGATCAGCAGGCTGAGGACCGCGCCACCGAGGTACGCGAACTTTCGGATGAACCCGAAAATGAGCGCCAGTCCGAGGGCCACCTCGAGGACTCCGACCGTGTAGACGATGAGCGTCGGATTGTTGGTCGCCTGGACCGTCCAGAACGCATACCATCCGGAGAGCCAGCTGGGGGCGTTCGCCTGGGATGTTTGCACGTCCCCCAGGAACCCGTCGGTGTACCCTGACGTGAACTTCAACACTCCGTTGATCAGCCAGACAACTCCGAGAATCACCCGGAACAGGGTCTTCAAGGGGTGGGCGTTGCGGACCCACCAGGTCTTCGTCGCGGTGTTGTTCTGTGTGCTCTCTGCCATGCTGGTCGCCTTGGCGCCCCATGTCCGGCGCCGACTATTTGGTCCGAAAGTCAAGGCGAATCCACGTTGACCCGGCCCGAGGCCGGGGGCGGCGCAGGCGCCTTGGCGCGTCTCCCGCAGGGGGGCTCCTCCCCGTCGCGTCCCGGCTCCGGCTCGAAAGCCCTTATGGGCCCCTACGAGTGGCCCCGACGCCCATCGAGCCGGGCGGGGAACCGGGATTGACAGGAGCGGGAACGGAGGGGACCGGGCCCGCCAGCCCGCCGAAGGCTCATGAGGGGCACCCCCACCCGACGCTCCTATCGGACTTCATCCTCGGGAGCCAGGACGGGATCGTCAACGTCCTGGGCATCGTGCTCGGCCTCGCCGCGGCCCACGCCCCGCGCGACATCATCATCATCGCGACGCTGGCCGCCCTCGCCGCCGAGTCGATCGCCATGGGGGCGGTCGCGTACTCCTCGACGCTCTCGCGCCGTCGCCTCTACATCGCCGAGACCCGCCGCGAACTCCAGGAGATGCACGATGTGCCGGAGGTCGAGAGGCAGGAGGTCCGGGACGTCCTCGTGGACTGGGGGTACCAGGGAGCGGACCTCGAGGACATGCTCGACCGGATCTGCCGGAACCCGAAGGCGATGCTCGAGTTCATGATGGCCTTCGAGCTCAAGCTCTCCCCGGTCGAAGAGGGGGCTCCCCGCGCCAGCGCGTTCGTGGTCGGCTCGGCGACGGTGATCGGACACCTGGTCCCGCTGATCCCGTTCTTCGTTCTCACCGATGTCTTCTCCGGGTCGCTCCTCGCGGTGATCCTCAGCGGGATCGCCCTGTTCTGCATCGGCTGGTACGAGTCGAAGATCACCGTGGGGGTCTGGTGGCGGAACGGCGCCCAGATGATGGTGATCGGCCTCGCCGGCGGCTTCGCGGGGTTCCTGATCGGCTACGCGCTTCACGCCGGCGGGTTCTGACCAGGCCGGCGGGTCCCGGCCTCGACCGAGGAAGATCCGACCGGCTGAGCCCACGCCGGTCGAGGCCCGTGGGAGCGGCGGGGGCGCGTATCCCGCCCGTCCGGACCGGGCGCTCCGGGTCGGAGGTACGAGCCGGTGCAGCGCCACAGGGACCGGACGGCTCACCCGGCCGATGGCGACCCCGTCCCGGTAGAGGCGCCATGAGCCACCCCGGACCTCCGCGCGAAGCTCCCGCACGCCCGCGAGGGCGATCCGCAGGGCCCGCGGGGCTCGGGGGGCCGACGTCACGGGTGGATCCTGGCCGGCCAGATCGAGCGGATGGATGTCCAGCCGTACCGCCCAGACGGACGGTACCTGGGGGGACGGCGTGCTGGTCGATGCGTTGGCTCCGGAGGGCGCGGAGCTCCGCGGTGCGCTCCCGGAAGCTCCACCCTCCGTAGCTGACCCCTCGGTATCGTGGGGCGATCGTGGGCGGATCCCGACGGCGCCGTGGGTGGGCCCTGGGGCTCACAGCCTCCCCCACGGGGTCCGAGTATTTGTTCCCGTGACCTCCGGGAGCCGGACCGTGAGCGTTCCCGCTGGGTTCCAGTCGACGCAAATCCTTACCTAAGGGCCCCGGCGTCGTTGCCGACGGGGGCAGGATGCCGTTGGACGATGGGTCACCCCGATACCTCGAACCGCTCCTCGGCATCGTCTTCGATCTGGATGGAACGCTCGTGGAGAGTTCCCACGACTTCCATCGGATGCGTCAGCAGACCATCCTGGTCGCCCAGAAGTTCGGGGTCCGGCCGGGCCTCCTCAAACCGGACCAGCCGGTGGCCCGGATCATGGACACCGCGACGCAAGAGCTCCAGGCGGCCCGGGTCCCGGACGGGACGGTCTTCCGGTTCGAACATGAGGTCCACGCCCTCATCGACTCCATCGAGCTGGAGGCGCTCCCCCGTACCGAGGTGCGGGCCGGCGCCCCCGAGCTCCTGAAGGATCTCACCGCTCGCGGCTTCCGGCTCGCGGTGCTCACCCGGAGCTGCGAGGAGTTCTGCCGCGGTGCCCTCCGGCAGACGGGCCTCGCGGAGTATTTTCCCTACCTTCGGAGCCGCAGCGCAACCGGCCCGTCGAAACCCTCTCCCGAGGCGCTCCTGCTCCTCCTCGAGGAGATGGGCGTCCCGAAGGAACGGGCCCTCTTCGTCGGGGACCACGCCCTGGACGCGGAATGCGCCACCCGGGCGAGGGTCCGATTCTACGGCCTGCTCCCGGACCGACCCGTCGAGGATTCCATGACGGTGGATCGGTTCCGGGCCGTGGGCGCGTCGGCCGTCGCCAAGGACCTTCCGGACCTGGCCCGCCATCTCGGTGTTTTTGAGGCCCCGGGGATCGCCGCGGGCCGCTAGCGCTACAGGTAGTATCCGTAGGCGTGGATCATCGCCCGCTCGGCGGTCGCCCAGGCCTCCGGGATCTGGTTCCACCCGTTCCGGAGGTCGCCGACGCAGTAAAGGCCGGGGATCGGCGTCCCGGTCCCATCGAGCACCCGGCAATCCTCGTCCGTCACCACGTACCCTTCCCGGTCGAACTGGGCCCCGAGGGACTCGGGGATGGGGCGGTGAAGGTCGTAGAACCCGAGGGCGGAGAACCCCTTGTCGGTACTGCCGGACGGAGCCGTCGGTGAATCGGACATGGAACTGCTTCTCCCGGATCCCGTCGAACCCGGCGATCGAGGTCTCGACGACCGGGGTCCCCGTCCGGCTGAGCTCGGCCGAGAGGGCCGCCCTCTCCGCCTCGTCGCTGCCCTCCAGGAGCGGCCGACCCATGGTCAATAGCTCGACCGACGCGGGCTCGAAGTGCCAGAGGTCGAGGGCGTTGCGAACGGCGTACGCGTCGTGGCCGAGCACCCCCACCCGCTTCCCGGGCATGGTGTGTCCGTCGCAGAAGATGCAGAAGTCGACGATCCCGAAGTTCGCCCATGGGAAGATCGGGTCGATCTTTCCATCGACCTCCGGCATCCGGTCCACCACGCCGAGCGCCAGGACGAGCGCCTTCCCCCGCACGACGTGGGTGGCTTTCAGCCACTCGAACGTCGCCTCGAACCCCCCGTCGACCCGGCGCGCAGAGACCGCGGTCGCCGGCGTGAAGTATCCGACGGTGGCCTCTTGCTTGCGGACCGCGGCGATCTGGGCGTCCAGCAGCTTGTGGCCGGAGATCCCGTCTGGGAACCCGGGGATGTTGTCGAGCGCCGGCGCGTAGAACGAGCGGGAGTACTTCGGGCCCCGGTCGACGATCGCCGCCGTGTGGTGGAGGAGCGCGGCCTTGAGGCCGGCCGCGAGCCCTGCGTGGCCCCCGCCCAGGACCACCACATCGTACGACGGCTTCAGCCGGGGCATCCCGGGCACGAGGGCGTCATGGGTCCCGGGCCCGATTAACGGCTCCGGTGGGCGCGACGACCTGCCGTGGCCGCTGGCGCGACGCCAAAGTTAAGAGGCGCAGGCCTCCTCGGAACTGTTGGGTTACCAGCGCCGTGTCGTCCCACCCGGCTCCGTCCGAGCTCGGGGGGACGTTGTTGCTCGAGGACGGCACCCGGTTCGACGGGGTCGGTTTCGGAGCGGCGACCCGGAAGTTCGGCGAGGTCGTCTTCACGACCGGGATGGTGGGGTACCCGGAGTCGCTCACCGACCCGTCGTTCCGAGGGCAGATCCTCACGTTCACCTTCCCCCTCCTCGGGAACTACGGGGTCCCGTCCACCCGGGAACGGGACCGGTTCGGTCTGCCTGCCCGGGTGGAGTCGGGGAGCCTCCAGGTCCGGGGGATGGTGGTGCGGGGACTCACCCGGCCCAATCACTGGTCTTCCGGCCGCCGCCTCGAGGAGTGGCTGGCCTCGGAGGGGATCCCAGGGATCTCAGGCGTCGACACCCGCCGCCTCACGGAGCACCTTAGGACCGTTGGCGTGATGCGCGGCGTCCTCGATGTGGGGCCGGTCGACCACCGACCCTCCACGGCGAGCCTCTCCTCGGCGCTCCGGAAATCCCCGGCGTACGCGCAGGAGCCGCTCGTCCAGGAGGTTTCTGTCGAGAAACCGGTCCTGTACGACGCCTCCGGCCCTCTCAGTGGCGGTGATCGATGGAGGCGTCAAGGCGAGCATCCTGCGGGCGCTCCTCGACCGGAAGCTGTCCGTCCTCCGCCTTCCCCACGACCACGAGGTGCCGGCCCGGTGGGAGGGGCGGAAGGTCCGGGGGATCCTGATCGGCAACGGACCGGGCGACCCCGCGACGCTCACGGCCACCATCGAGGAGCTCGGGCGGCCGTCGAACCGCCACCTCCCGACGCTGGGGATCTGCCTCGGTCACCAGCTCCTCGCCCTCTCGAGAGGCGGCGAGACGTTCAAGCTCAAGTACGGACACCGGGGCCAGAACAAGACGGTCTGCTTCCCGGACGGGCGGGCCCTCATCGTCAGTGAGAACCACGGCTATGCCGTGGCCCCGCGATCGCTCAAGGGCACGGGGCTCTCGGCCTGGGCCACCAACCCGGACGATGACACCCTGGAGGGCCTCAGGGACACCCGGGGAAGGGTCCTCGCCCTCCAGGGGCATCCGGAGGGCCACCCCGGCCCCCAGGAAGCGGGGTTCGTCTTCGATCTGTTCAACCGGGCAGGTCCGAAAGGGGGGGACGTGACCCCATCCCATCCCGTCCAAGGTCCTCCTCCTCGGCTCGGGGGCGCTCAAGATCGGCGAGGCGGGGGAGTTCGACTACTCCGGGAGCCAGTGCCTCAAAGCCCTCGAGGAGGAGGGTATCTTCACCGTCGTCGTCAACCCGAACATCGCCACCCTGCAGACCGACCCGCCCACCCGGGGCCGGGTCTACTTCCAGCCCCTGACGGCCGACTTCGTGGAGCCGATCCTCGAGGCCGAGCGTCCGGAGGGCGTGATGCTGAGCTTCGGTGGCCAGACGGCCCTGAACTGCGGGATCGCCCTCGCCGACCGCGGCGCCTTCAAGCGGTACGGGGCCGAGGTGCTCGGTACGCCCCTGCGGGGGATCCGGGCGACGGAGGACCGGGCGAAGTTCGTCACGGCCATGCGGAAAGCGAAGGTCCCGACGCTCCCGAGCCACGCCGTCTACACGATCGAGGAGGCCGAGGCCGCCGCCGAGACGCTCGGGTATCCTGTGATGATCCGCGTCGCGTTCACCCTCGGCGGGAAGGGCGGCGGGATGGCCCGGGACCGGGCCGAGCTTCGCGAGGCGGCCGCCCGGGGCCTCCGGGCGAGCCCCGTCGGCCAGATCCTGCTGGAGCGGTACGTGGGTCGATGGAAGCAGCTCGAGTACGAGGTGGTGCGCGACCGCCTCGGGAACTCGCTCACCGTCTGCAACATGGAGAACGTCCTCTCCATGCGGGTCCACACCGGTGACAACATCGTCATCGCCCCGTCCCAGACCCTCGACGATGCGGAGTACCAGATGCTCCGCCAGGCCGCCCTGCGGGCGGTGGAGGAGTGCGGGATCGTTGGCGAGTGCAACATCCAGTTCTGTCTCGACCCGGCCAGCGACGAGTACTACGCGATCGAGATCAACGCCCGGCTTTCCCGCTCGAGCGCCCTCGCGAGCAAGGCGACAGGGTACCCCCTCGCCTACGTCGCGGCGAAGTTGGGGCTTGGGTACACCCTTCCCGAGCTGAAGAACCGCGTCACCGGGGTCACGACGGCCTGCTTCGAGCCGGCCCTTGACTATGTGGTGGTCAAGCTTCCGCGCTGGGACCTCGACAAGTTCACCCGGGCGAACCGGAAGCTCGGCCCCTCGATGAAGTCGGTCGGGGAGGTCATGGGGATCGGGGCCTCGTTCCCGGAGGCGCTCCTGAAGGCGGTCCGGATGAGCGACCCGCGGGCCGAGATGGTCCCGCCGGCCGAGTCCCGGCCCCTGGAGCAGATCTGGCCGGAGCTGGATGCCCCCGAGCCGACGGTCCTCTTCCGTGTGCTGGAGGCGATCCGCTCGGGCGCCGACCTCGCGGAGGTGGAGCGCCGCACCTACATCGACCGATGGTTCCTGAATGCGCTCGCCGAGGTGGAGGAGACCCACCGGGCCCTCGGCGCGGGCGATGGCCGCCACCTCCCGGATCCCCTCCTTCGTCGCGCGAAGGAGCTCGGCCTCTCCGACCGGGCGATCGCCCGGGCCGCCCGACTGGACGAGGAGGACGTGCGTCGCCAGCGTCTCGCGGCCGGGATCCGCCCCCGCCTTCGGATGATTGACACCCTGGCCGGCGAATGGCCGTCGACCACCAACTACCTCTACACCACGTACCGGGCCGACGCCGACGACGTCAAGCCCACGGAGAAGGGCAGCGTGCTGGTCATCGGCGCGGGTCCGTACCGGATCGGCTCGTCGGTGGAGTTCGACTGGTCCACCATGAACCTCGTGGCCGGGCTCAAGGCCGAAGGGATCCCGTGCGTGGCGCTCCTCAACTCCAACCCCGAGACGGTCTCCACGGACTACGATCGGTCGGACCGGCTCTACTTCGAGGAGATCACGCTGGAACGGGTCCGGGACCTGTACGAGTTCGAGGGGTTCCGGGGCGTGGTCACCTGCGTCGGCAGCCAGCTCGCGCAGAACCTGACGCCGCTCCTGAAGATGTGCGGGATCCCGGTGCTCGGGACCAGCGCGGACTCGATCGACACCGCCGAGGACCGCGCCCGGTTCTCCCGCCTCCTGGAGACCCTCGGGATCCCCCAGCCCGCCTGGCGAGCGTTCACGACCCTGGACGAAGCGGCGGCGTTCGCGGACGAGGTGGGTTACCCCGTCCTCGTCCGCCCTTCGTACGTGCTCAGCGGCCAGGCGATGCGGGTCATCCATGGCCGGCACGACCTCGCGCGGTTCCTCGGCGAGGCCGCGGCGTTGTCGCCGGAGTACCCCGTCGTCATCACGAAGTTCATCGAAGGGGCCGACGAGGTGGAGCTGGACGCCATCTCCGACGGGAAGCGGGTGCTGGTGGCGGGCATCCTCGAG
Organism: uncultured Thermoplasmata archaeon; assembly: GCA_963708255.1. Lineage (GTDB taxonomy): Archaea > Thermoplasmatota > Thermoplasmata > Lutacidiplasmatales > UBA184 > Lutacidiplasma. The sequence goes on along the minus strand of CAVPSE010000003.1, from coordinate 9,630 downwards.
CACGTGGAGCGGGCGGGGGTCCACTCCGGCGATGCGATCTTCTGCCTGCCGCCCCGGCACACGGCGGCATCGGTCCAGGCCCAGCTCCAGGACGCGGCGGTCCGGCTCGCCCGCGCCCTCCAGATCCGGGGCCCGTTCAACGTTCAGTTCCTGGTGAAGGACGGAGCCTACCAGATCATCGAGCTCAACCTGAGGGCCAGTCGCTCGCTCCCGTTCCTCACCAAGGCGACGGGGGTGCCCCTCCTCCGGGAGGCGGCCCGGGCGATCCTCGGGCGGCCGCTCACGCAGGAAGGGATCGCGCCGCTCCCCCCGGGGCGGTGGGGCGTCAAGGTCCCCCAGTTCTCGTTCCTGCAGCTCACCGGCTCCGACCCGGTCCTCGGCGTGGAGATGCAGTCCACCGGCGAGGTCGCGTGCTTCGGCCCGACGTTCGCGGATGCCCTCGTCAAGGCCCTGGTGGCGACCGGGGTCCGATTGGCACCGGAGGGCGGCACTGCCTTCCTCTCGGTCGGCGGCCCGGCCCACAAGGAGGCGATCCTGCCCACCGCGCGGGAGCTGGAGCGGCTCGGGTTCCACATCTCGGCCACGGAGGACACGGCCGCGTTCCTTGTCGCCCGGGGCCTCCGCGGGGTCCGGGTCCTCCACAAGGTGAGCGAGCCCGACCGGCATCCCAACGTCCTTGAAGCCCTCGACCGGGGCGATGTGGACCTGATGCTCAACGTACCCTCGTCGCTGACCCAGGAGAAGCTGGAGCGGATGCTCGAGGACGAGTACGTCCTCCGGCGGCGCGCGGTGGAGCTCGGAATCCCCCTGTTCACGAGCGGTGAGGCGTTCACCGCCTACATCGAAGGGCTCGCGTGGCTGCGCGAGCACCCGCTGACGGTCGACGCGCAGTACGGCTCCCCCGAGCCGGGGGAGCGACCCGGTCGGGCCCCCTCCCCCCGGGGAGTTCCGATCCCTGCGCGACCGCCCCGACGACGCCGCTGATCCGCGGGCGGGCCCACGCGGGCCGTGGGGAGCGAGGAGCCGTTCCTCGATCGAGGGGCCTACCGATCGGGTGTCCGGTCGACGGGACCTCCGCCCGGTGCCGGATCCCGGGGGAGCTCCTCGGGCGGCCGCAGCGTTCGAAAGCGAGCGTAGACCGCGAGGTCGTAGGCGATCTTCACGGTCCCGGCGAGCGCAAAGGGGGCGGCCGTCCACGGGCCTCCGAGCGCCAGAAAGGACCCCGTGACCGGCGCCCCCAACGCCTGGACGCTCCGGGCCGCGGTGGTATACCCGGCCGCCGCGGATCGGTCCTCCGCAGGCACGACCGCCTGGGTGTACCATTGTCTCGTGGGGACATCCATCTGGGAGAGGGTGGCGCGGGCCACCCAGAGCAGGGCGGCGACCGCGAAGGATGGCGCGACGACCACCAGGATCAGGAACACGTTCGATGGGATGTGGCTGAAGACCATCGTGTTCACGAGCCCGAAGCGGCGGGCCAACGGGGCCGCCAGGACGAGCGAGATCCCGGCGGCGAGGTTGCTCACGAAGAACACGGCCCCGAGCGCATCGACCCCCGCGGCGAAGCGGGTCGAGAAGTAGTACACCACCAGACTGTTGACGATGAGCCCGCCGGCGAACGCGTCGATCGAGAAGAGCGCCGACAGAGAGTAGACGATAGGTCGGCCCGCCGGTGATAACGGCGCCGGCCCTCCGTGGTCGGTGCCTCGATCGACCTCGCTCGAGAGGCTCAGGTAGACCGGGACGAGGGCGAGGCCGAGCAGCCCGTAGAGCAGGAGGGTCACGTCGTGGGGCCCCGGCGGAAACCCCGGGAGCGTCAGCCCACCCCACGCGTAGATCGGTCCCGCCGCGAGAGCCCCGATCGCGATCCCGACGTACCCGAGCAGATTGTAGACCGCGTAGGCCCCGGTCCTCCGAGAATCCTCCGTGGTCGCGGAGAGGGACGCCTGCTCGAGGGCTCCGAGGGGGCTGACGTCGGCGCCCCCGGCAACGATGCCCCCGAGCAGCAAGGATCCAAGCAGGACCGCCGGATCCGAGATGTCGACCCACAGCAGACCGCCCCCGAGGGCCAGCGCGCCCGCCGAGAGCACGAACACGGACCGGCGCCGCCAGCGGAGCTCGATCCGCGGGACCGCGAGGGCCCAGCCCGCCGCGCCGCCAAGGGCCAGGCCGAGAAGGACGCCGATGGCCAACGCGGAGTAGCCCACCGCCGAAAGATCGAGCGCGATAACGATCGAAAGAGCCCCCGCCCCGAACCCACGCCCGGTCCGGGCGGCCATCAACAGTAGGCGGTCCCGGATCCGGGCGGAGCGATCCGGGCCGGGGTCGCCGATCACGCCCGTCGACGCTCCCGCCCTACCGGTGAGAGGGTCCGGGACGGGGCCGGATACGGCGGCCACCGATCGGGTCCGAGGGACGCACTACCGGCCCCCGCCCCCCGAGGGCTCCAGCCGGCCTCCCTGCTGGACCTTCCACTGGCAGTACGCGTAGAGGGCGTCGTATAGGGGGAACTGGAGGCGCTGGTTCTCATGATCGTCCTGGGCGATGAGCCGGAACCCGGTCGCGGCGGCCTCAAGCCCCGCGGCCTCGCTCTCACGCCCGGAACCGCCATCCGCGACCCGCACGATCTTGGCCAGCTCGAGAAGCGCTGGGTCGGCCAGCTTGTACTTCCGGATGAATGCGTCGAAGCTCACCTGTTCTTCTCCCGACTCGTCGAAGTGATGGAGTTCGGCCCCGGGTACGTCGAACGGGATCGCCCCGTCCCGGGAGGCCACCGTCAGCACGTCCTCCGCGGGGACGTAGAGGAACTCCGCTTCCGGATCGACGAATTTGCGGATCAACCAGGGGCACGCGATGCGGTCGACCCGCGCTTTCTCCCGCGTCACCCACTTCATCCGCCACCCCGGGAGGACCCACCCGGTCGGAGCGCATGAAAGTTTCACCAGAGGACCGCCGGACGAGGAGCGGCAATCCGCGGGTGGTGCCGGAGGCGGGAATGGGTTCGATCTCCTCGGGGTTCGCCCCAAGGGTGCTGCCCTAGGTGACCACGATCGAGCCGATGTTCGGCGTGAACATCGCGGTGACGATCGGTCCTGCGGTCACGACGTGCAGGCACGTGGCGAGGTCGACGTCGAGCGAGATCGTCGTCGTCGCGCCGTTCGATAGGTCGAAGGCACCGTTCGCGTCCGCGCTCGACGCCTGGGGGATCGAGGCCGCGACGGTCGTCCCGTTCCCGAGCATCACGGTCACGTTCGTGACCGCGAGGCGGACCTGCTCGTAGTGCCCGGCGGGGAGCGAGGCGACGCCGATGATCTTCGCCATGGCCGTCCCGTTCAAGGCGAGGAGGTCAACGGTCGTCCCGGAGACGTTGAGCGTCGTCCATCCGCTGCCCGAGGCGTTCGATTCGTGCACGGCCACGGACTGGAACGTCACCCAGACGTGGGTGCAGTCCGAGCAGGGTGCGTCATGGACGGCGACGTCCAGCTGCCCCATTTGGTGGGTCGCCTGAAGATGGTACACGCCTCCGGCGACGGCGACGCACCCCACGGTGACGATCGCGGCGAGCACGATCCAAAGCTTAGTTTCCATTTGTATTCACCTCCCGTTCCGTTCTCAAACCCGGATGGGTCTGGTTCGTGAGGCCCGAGGAGGACGGCGGCCCACGGTGTTCGGAATCCCGGGCCGGCCTTCCGCGCGATTGGTCCTGCCCGCCGGCGGGGGGCGAGCCACCTTCCCCCCGACGTCCGGTAGCGGCCATGTCCGGGTGTCGTTCCCCTGCCATCCCCATTTAGAGTATGTCCAACCCGAGGCGCGAAAGGCTGGACGCCGCGGCCGCGACGATACCGGAACCGAGTCCGCGTGCCGGTCGGGTCCCAGGTGACGGCGAGGATGCCGAAACCGGCGGTCCGGACCCGGGGGGGTCCAGGTCCGTCCGATCCTCCCCCTGCCGGGGAGACCCGCCCCCCGGGGGTGAAACCTGGTTCCTGGCATTGGTGCCGAGCGGGAACCTATCTGTTCCGGGTCGGTCGCCTACGAGGGGAGGCTCGGATGACCGGGGTCGGAAAGGTCCTGGCGCTTGGGCCGGGGCAGGGAACGGAGCACCACATTGGCCTTGACCGGTTCGTTACCAAGGGGAACTCCTCCCAGCGACCCCTCGCCTTCTCGGTCATCGAGTACGAGGGCGCCCCTCGTATCAGCGGGCCGCCGCCGCACGTCCATCGGGCCTGCGAGGAGGCGTGGTTCATCCTCGAAGGGAAGGTCCGGTTCACCTCCGCGAGCCGGCGGATCGTTGCGGGGAAGGGGACCTACCTCTACGTGCCCAGGGGGGTTCCCCACACGTTCCAGGTCGAAGGTGCCCGCCCCGCGCGGTGGGTGGGGATCTCTCCCCCGGTCGGGTACGTCGGGCTGGTCGAGGAACTGGGCTCGCTGATCCCTGCGGCAGGACCTCCCGATGTCGCCGCGCTCCGGCGGCTGTTCGCGAAGTACGACACGGAGCTCCTACCACCCCTGGCGTGAACCGCGTCCCCGGCCCCACGTCCGCCGGTGGACCCCGGCGCTGCCACCGCGAGAGGGACGCTAGCCCTGGTGGACCTCGTGGATCTCGTCCGCGACCAGGCCGTGGGCTTCCTTGTGGACCCGGGCGGCCGCCTCCGGGTTGGGGGCCTCTACGAGGCAGAAGACCATCTCCGCCTTCTCGTCGACCCAGTAGCTCTTGTAATTCACGCCGTGCTTACCCTGGACCTTCAGGTCCTTCGCATGGGCATCGGCGACGGCCGCGGCGGTTACGCCCTTCACTTTCCGGTGGGTATCCATGTACAGCGGCATGGTGCGCGACCATGGGGGCCGCGTAGATAATACCCGGCTCTCTCGACCCCCCATCGGCGCCCCGTACCGCAATCCGGCCGGGGCATCGGTCGGGCCCCGGACGGCCCGGCGAAGTTCCCCCCCGGCTCCACGCTGATACGCGCCGCATCTCGGCGGCCACGACCGTCTGCGGTTCCACCCAGAAACGAACGCTCCCGTCGCCAAGGGTGCGTTCCCGGACGGGAAGGAGAGGCCCCTAGAACGGGAACTTTGAGACCGAGTACTCGGGCACCAGCGTGCTCGTGTCCAGGACCTCGGGGATCCCGCGAATCCTATCCGTAACGAAGTCGAGGACCTGGCGCTTGTTCGATCGCCCCTCGCCGAACTCCAGGACCACAAAGACGTCCCAGTCGCCAGTCAGGAAGTGCATCTCCCGGATCTCCGGGAGGGTGAGGAGAAGCTCTCGGATCCGGTCGAGGTCGCCCCCCCGGACCTTGAGATAGGTGAACGCCCGGACGGTCGACAGTTCGGCCGGCATGAGACCGCACAGGTGCTCTTCCGTGAACTCCTTGACCCCTTCCAGTCGGAGGTCGCCGGGGCCGGTCATCACCGGGAAGTTCTGGACACCCCGGAGCCGCTCCGTCACCATCCGCTCGAACCGGCCCACCTTGGCCACATCGACGACCTTGACCGTGTAGCCGCGCTTGGCGGCGATCTCCTCGGCCAGGGCGACGCATCGAGCCTGGTCGTCCGAGAGGAAGAACGCCTCCTCGGACGCCCGGTCTGTCGTCCGGATGGAAGGAGGGCGGCGCGGCCATGTCCCGGGCGAGGGCCTCCTCGCTGGATGAGGAACTGCTCGCCGTCACGGCCGGGCGGTAGAAGTTCGTGACGACCTTGCGGCTCTGTACATAGAGGGTGAGCTCCCGGGACTTTGGCTCAGGCATGATCGGGCGAGGAGGCCCGGACTGTTATTTAAACGAGCCTCAAAAAAGGGAATGAAAGGGCGGCCCCCGAAGGGGCCGCCCGGGTTGGTCCTGACGGAGCGCTAGTAGCGCTTGTACGTCTCGGAGCGGTCTCGGCCGCCCCCGCCGCCACCGCCGCCGCCGCCGCCACCGCCGCCGTAGCTGCGCCCGCCGCCGTAGCTGCCGCCACCGCCACCGCCGCCGCCGCGGTCACGGTATCCGCCGCCGCCGCCGCCCCCGAAGGAGCGCCGCTCGGATTCGAACTCCTGCTGGCTCATGTCGAGGGTCTGGTTGACCTCGGCGATCGGGTCCGTCGACTTGGTGAGGTTCCCGTACCGGCCGACGTTCAGCCGCATGTGGCCGCGGACGAGGGACACGTAGCCGTTGTCGACCACGATGATGTCGTCCTTGGCGATCGAGCCGATCTGCTCGTTCCAGAGGGACAGAATGATCGTCGCGGTCTCGTCACCGATGACCGCCTCGGCGACCTTTCGCGGGTCGCCATACTTTCCCATGACCTCCTTCGCCTCGCCCACGTTGACAACTTTCGCGTGGACGTTCACTTGCTTCGAGCTCGGGGTCAGGTCGCGCACTTTCGTCAGGGGCTTCTCCATCTCAGGTCTCCTTCTCGCGTCTTGCGTTGGCGTTCGTCCTATAGCCTGCCCCATCGAGCGGACTCACCAAAACAAGGTCTGGCGGGGGCGCCTAATCGGGCGGGGCTAACGGACTCTGCCAATTTCGGGGACTTGGGCGAGGTATATAATTCCTCGTCATGCGCGCCGGAGTGTCGCACGGAGCGCGACCGGGGGCGGTTTCCGCCCGCCCAACAGGTTAATGTTGGAGACTGAGGTCTCGGCGCCGCCGGGTCCGGGAACGTGAGCCAACGGTTCGACATCGGGGTCCACTACTTCCTCCGGGGGGAGTACCGATAGGGCCGCACGGGCATTCCAGGACGTGCTCCTCGACGATCCGCTCAACGCACGGGCGTGGTCCTACCAGGGGATCTCTCTCTCGCACCTCGGCCGCGGACCCGAGGCGGAGCGCTGCCTTTCCCGCGCCCTCGAGCTCGGCCCCCAGAACGGCGAGGCGTGGTTCCACCTGGGGGTCGCCCGCTCCCTGCGGGCCGAATGGCCGGAAGCGGTGTCGGCCTACCGGCATGCCGTCGCTCTGATGCCGGAGGACATGGTCGCCTGGCACCGCCTGGGGGTGGCCCTGGCCGAGAGCGGGGACTCTCCCGGAGCGTCGACCGCCTTCGAGCGCGCCCTGGTCCTGTCCCGCGAGACCACTACGACCCCGCTCGAAGAGATGGCCCCCAAGGGCCCAGCCGACGCCCATCTCACCGAGACGGGCGAACTCGAAGGCATCCGGGAGGCCCAGAGCTGGATCGACCTCGCACTCTCCCTCCTCAGCCTCGGGGAAGAGGAGGAAGCCATCGCCGCGTACGACCGGGCGTTCACCCTGGACCCCGATCGCGCCCGCCGCTCCCTCTTCGGTCCGATGCTGAGGCTTCTCACGGCGGCCTCCGGGCTCCCCCTGGACGACGAGCCGGCCGAGCTTCAGGGGCCGGTCCCGCCCTCGCCGTCCCGCCCCATGTCCCCGACCGCCCGGCGGCCGGACCGACCTGAGGTCGGCTAGGCCCCCCGAACGCCCCGACGGGGCGACCGGCGGGTCGGTGGGGAAGCGGCGATCTCCGCCGAGCGTCGTCCCCGTGGATCCACTCCCTCCACGAATCGCTGCAGGCCGGCCCGCATCGCATCCGAATCGAGCCCCACATAGTGGGCCGTCATGTCCACGGAAGCGTGGCCGAGGAGGTTCTTCAGCTGGACCAGGTCCATCCCCGTGGCGTGCGCAAGACGGCCGAACGTCCGTCGAAGATCATGATGGGACACCCGGAATCCCGCGCGACACAGGCCCGACGATTCCGCGGCCCGCTGGAGGAGCCGGTCCGCGCCGGAGCGGGACATCTCGAAGACCCTCGCCTCCGGTGGGAGCCCCCGGGTGAGCCTCTCCAGTTCGTCCCGGACCGCGGGGTGCATCGGGATGGTGCGCCACTTGCCGCCGCCCCGGCCTTTTCCGAGGACCCGTAGCGACCCCTCGCCGAACAGAACGTCCTTCGTACGGAGGCGGAGCACTTCGACCCGCCGGAGTCCGTTGAACCCTTCGAGGAGTACGAGCGCGCGCTCCTTTCCCGGAGGCAGGTCAGCGAGGAGGAGCAGTTGGGCCTTCGAGAGCCACCGACGGTGCCCCGGCTCCCCCGAGGGGAGCCGCCAGAGGGCCTTCGCACCCGCGAGCGGGTTCGCGGCCCATGCGAGGAACTGACGGAGAGCGGCGAAGTGGACCGCGAATGTGGCCCTCTCCCAGGACCGGCCCCTTCGGAGCTCAGCGATATGGTCCTCCGTCACCCCAGTCGGGCTAAGGGAGCGACGGCCGGCCGCTCCGGGACGGCCAACATCGGGAACCGAATCAGCTCCCAGCGCATCCGGCGGACCGACGCGAGCCCGACCGGCCCATCTCGCTGCTTGTCGGCTAGGAACCTCTCAACCTCGGAGCCCCAGGTGGGGGGTCGAGGCCGCGCAGGGTCCTTTGACCGGCGAACGGCCCGGTCGCCACGGCGGCGCTTCGACAGAATCGGCCGCGACACGGGCGTCGTCAGTCCACCCGGTCGAGGAACCTTCCGAACTTGGTCACGGACCATCGTCGCCCACGGGGTCTGGGCCACGACAGGGGAGGGCAGGTTCGTTCGCACTGCTTCGAACGGTGAAGCCTGCGCTCGGAGGGCCACCACGGAGACAGGGCGACGGAACCCCCTAGCGGCCCTGGAGGGGACCGATCCTACGGGCACGGGCTCGACCGGCCAGCCCGGGTCCTCCCGGACGCCGTCAGCGCAAGCGTCCGGGAGGCAACAGCTCCCGCAGCGCAGGCTTATGGTCGAGGCCTTCCTGGCGACGTTGCTCTCGGCCCGGCCGGCGGGGAAGCAACAGGTGGATGGAATGCTGTCGAAAGCGCGCTTGACGACCATGATGCCGATCCGCGACATGAACCGGGCGGTCCGGTTCTACACGAAGTCCCTCGGGGCGAAGCTGCTCTACCGCGGAGCCGGGGACATGAAGGACGGCTTCGCCTCCGTGAAGATCGGGGGTCAGGAGATCTGGCTGATCACCCCGAGCAAGCGGGAGAAGCGGACCCTCGCGTACACCATGTTCCTGGTGAAGAACATCCGGTCCGAGGTCAAGCTGCTCCAGGCCAAGGGGGTCAAGTTCGACCGCGCGCAGAAGATGGGCGCGGAGAGCCGCATCGAGGGACCCATCGCCTTCGAATCGTTCGGGGCGGGCGCCTTCTTCAAGGACTCCGAGGGGAACCTGCTCGGCCTCTGGCAGAACTTCCCCCCGATGTAACCCGGCCGTCCGGCAACCATTTCTCGCCCCCGCAGGCTCTGGGACCTGCTCCGGCCGCCCGTCCCCACGCTCGAGCCACCCCGGGCAAGGGGCCGACGTGCCGCTCAGACCGACGAATATGTGGCGTCGAACACGATGTCATACCCTGTCCCCGCGGCCGCGGGGATCGCGGCGGCCGTGACGATCGCCTCGAATCCTACGGTCTGTCCCGGCGTCATGAACAGGCTCTCCGTGTCCTCGCCGAACCCGGGCGAGCAGCATAGGACGCTGTAGAGCGAGAACGGGTCGGTGCCGGAACCTCCCGAGACCGCGATCCCGAACGACGTCACGTTCTGGGCGGTGCCGCCGGTGTTCGAGAGGTTGAAGAAGAACACGAACTCGGCCTCGGCGGGGTTGAGGGCCGCGCTCGCCCGGGGGACGACCGGGCACCGCGGGCAGAGGTTGGAGCCCCCGCCGAACACGACCTTCCC